>NZ_QKVM01000120.1 GCF_003231305.1 Pseudomonas sichuanensis
GCAGCTCGATCTCATTGCCCCCCATGCCTTGGTCCAGGCCAACGATGGCGCCAACGTGCAGCTGGCCTACAGCATCGAGCGCAAGGCGGGAGGCACGGAAGGCCCCTCGGCAACCGCGGCCTACGATGTCAAAAGCGACCTGGTAACCGGCTCGTTGCGCGTCATGGGGGCGCGTTGGTCACGTGGGTCCTATCGTGCCTCGAGCAACTGGCGACTGCTCAGTGCCCTCGACGCCAATACCGGCAAGCCTTTGGCCGCCCAATGGCAGTACGCCGGCGATATCGGCTGGAGCGCACCGAGCACCACCTGGCGCGACACCGACTCGGGCCGTTTGCTGCGGGTGCGGACCGCCGATGACCTGGTCACCCTCAATACCCCCAACCTGATCGGCAATGGCATATACCCCTTTTTCCCCGGTATAGCCGCCTTCGTCGCTCATCGTGACAGCGGCGACATGATCGGTTGGGGCAACCCGAGCCGTGGCGGCAGCATACCGTCGAACATCATCAACATGACCGACATCAACGAGGTCAGCTGCACGGGGTCGGCCTTCGCCGGACGCACCCACAGCGGCCAAGTGGTGGCGTGGGGCAATGCGCCACTGGGAGGCACCAGCCCAGTGCCGCCGCGCACCTATACCCAGGTTTGCGGCAACAGTAGCGCGTTCGCGGCAATCAACGACCAAGGCGCGGTGGTGGCCTGGGGCACGGCGACAGCCGGTGCGACCGTACCGGGTCCGATCAAGGTGCTCACCGACCTGCGCAGCCTGGCAGCAACCGACACCGCCTTCGCCGCGATCCGCCAGACCGGCGAGGTGGTGGCCTGGGGCGATTCCGCCAACGGCGGCAGCGTGCCCAGCGAGATAGGGGGATTCCGGGATATCAAGGAAGTACTCGGCACCCACTATGCCTTTGCCGCCTTGCGTGGCAATGGACGGCTGGTGGCCTGGGGCAGCGCGCTCGCCGGTGGTCAGGTACCTGGTGAGATTGCCGCGCTCACCGATATCGTCGAGCTCAGTTGCGCCAATGCCCAGGCCTTCACGGCACGCCGCGCCACCGGGCGGGTGGTGGCCTGGGGCAACGCCAGCCATGGTGGCACGCTGGACGGTATCATCGGCGGCTTGACGGACATCGTTCATGTGGTGTCCACCAGGTATTCGTTCGCCGCATTGCGCGGCAATGGCCATGTCGTCGCCTGGGGGGGGGGACGAGGGCTCCGGTGGCGTAGTGCCTCCCGCAATAGCTGCGCTGGACGACATCATCCAGGTTGCCGGCTCTATCTATGCCTTCGCCGCCCTGCGCAAAACCGGCCAGGTGGTGGCCTGGGGCCCTGCCACCGCAGGCGGAACCTTGTCCGCAGAAGCCAGCCAGCTCAACAACGTCGTCGCCTTGTATGCCAACAGCCAAGGCTTCGCCGCCCTCACGGCCGACAGCCGCGTGATCGCCTGGGGCCAGCCGACAGGGGGCGGTGACAACAGCAGCGTAAGGCATCTGCTCGACGGCAAGGTGTCGTACCTGGCCAAGCCCGAGGCGCTTGGCCGCGCCATGCAGGTTGGGGCAACACACAAGCAGGGCTGAACTCGACCGAGGACAACGGCATGAACGTCGAATGGATCAAAGGGCTGTGGCTGACCAGCACCACGGTACCCAGCCCCGGCAGCCCCCCGCGCGTTACTCCCACCCGAGATCGTCGGGTCGAGGAAGCACCGTCGATTGCGCTCATCAAGGATGGCGTGTTCAGCGTGACCTACACCGTCGAGCCACAGGGGAAACCATCATGACGTCCCTTCGCCAGAACCAGCACTCCAAGCCCCTGCAGTTCAAGGTCAGCCGCAGTGCGGCGCCAAGG
>NZ_QKVM01000122.1 GCF_003231305.1 Pseudomonas sichuanensis
ATAGTCGGAGCGATCACGAAGCAGCAGGGTGAACTTCACCAGCTCCTCCATCACGTCGACGACACGGTCGTAGTACGAAGAGGGTTTCATGCGACCCGCCTCGTCGAATTCCAGGTAGGCCTTCGGCACGGACGACTGGTTAGGGATGGTGAACATGCGCATCCAGCGGCCGAGGACGCGCAGCTGGTTGACCACGTTGAACGACTGCGAGCCACCGCAGACCTGCATCACCGCAAGGGTTTTGCCTTGGGTCGGGCGCACGGCGCCCATGCTCAGTGGAATCCAGTCGATCTGCGATTTGAACACGCCAGTCATTGCGCCGTGGCGTTCTGGCGAGCACCAGACCATGCCTTCCGACCACAGCACCAGGTCGCGCAGCTCCTTGACCATGGGGTGGTCATCGGGCACGTCATCCGCCAGCGGCAGCCCGGTCGGATTGAATATCCGCGTCTCGGCACCGAAGTGTTCCAGCAGGCGTGCAGCTTCTTCCGTCAGCAGGCGGCTGAAGGAGCGTTCGCGGGTCGATCCGTACAGCAGCAGGATGCGAGGCTTATGGGTGGACTTTTGCTCGACTGCCAGCTTGTCTGCTGTCGGCAGTTCGACCAGATCGTTGTCGATGTTGGGGATGTGGTGTTCGGTCATGATTTACTCCTGAGACAAGGCGCCAGATGGCTGATCGAACCAGCGGCGCTTGAGCCACAAGGCCACGCCCACCAGGGAGATCAGTACCGGCACTTCCACCAAGGGCCCGATGACGGTGGCAAACGCGACCGGCGAGGCAAGACCGAAGGTGGCGATGGCCACGGCAATGGCCAGTTCAAAATTGTTACTCGCTGCGGTGAACGCCAGAGCAGTGGTACGTGGGTAGTCAGCTTCCAGCAGCTTGCCCATCCAGAAGCTGATGAAGAACATCACCACGAAGTAGATAGTCAGCGGGATAGCGATGCGCAGCACATCCAGCGGCAGTTGCAGCACCATGTCGCCTTTCAGGCTGAACATGGCCACGATGGTCAGCAGCAACGCCAAGAGCGTCAGCGGGCTGATCCTCGGAATGAAGCGCTCCTGGTACCAGGTCTCGCCCTTGCTGCTGATCAGAATCTTGCGGGTCAGGAAGCCGGCCAGGAACGGGATGCCCAGGTAGATCAGTACCGATTGGGCGATGTCGAGGAAGCTGGTCTCGATGACGCTACCCTCAAGGCCAAACAGAGGTGGCAGCAGGCCAAGGAAGATCCAGGCGTACACGCTGAAGAACAGGATCTGGAAAATGCTGTTGAAGGCGACCAGGCCCGCCACGTACTGGTTGTTGCCACCGGCGATCTGGTTCCACACCAGCACCATGGCGATGCAGCGCGCCAAGCCGATGAGGATCAGGCCAGTCATGTACTCAGGCTTGTCGGAAAGGAACACTACTGCCAGCCCGAACATCAGTACCGGGCCGATTACCCAGTTCTGGACCAGCGACAGCACGAGGATGCGCTTGTCCTTGAAAACCTGAGGCAGTTCCTCGTATTTCACCTTCGCCAGCGGCGGGTACATCATGACGATGAGGCCAATCGCGATGGGGATGTTTGTCGAGCCTACCGACAGGCTATTCAGCCACGCAGGCAATCCCTGGAACAGGCTGCCCAGACCAA
>NZ_QKVM01000123.1 GCF_003231305.1 Pseudomonas sichuanensis
GCCTGTTCCAGGGATTGCCTGCGTGGCTGAATAGCCTGTCGGTAGGCTCGACAAACATCCCCATCGCCATTGGCCTCATCGTCATGATGTACCCACCTCTGGCGAAGGTGAAATACGAGGAGTTGCCGCAAGTCTTCAAGGACAAGCGCATCCTTGCCCTGTCGCTGATCCAGAACTGGGTGATCGGCCCGGTCCTGATGTTCGGGCTAGCCGTTGTCTTCCTTTCCGACAAGCCTGAGTACATGACCGGCCTGATCCTCATCGGCCTGGCACGCTGCATCGCCATGGTGCTGGTGTGGAACCAGATCGCCGGTGGCAACAACCAGTACGTGGCCGGTCTGGTCGCCTTCAACAGCATTTTCCAGATCCTGTTCTTCAGCGTGTACGCCTGGATCTTCCTGGGCCTGTTGCCGCCGCTGTTTGGCCTTGAAGGTAGCGTCATTGAGACCAGCTTCCTCGATATCGCTCAATCGGTGCTGATCTACCTGGGCATCCCGTTCCTGGCTGGTTTCCTGACCCGCAAGATTCTGATCAGCAGCAAGGGCGAGACCTGGTACCAGGAGCGCTTCATCCCGAAGATCAGCCCGCTGACCCTCGTGGCACTGCTGCTGACCATCGTCGCCATGTTCAGCCTGAAAGGCGACATGGTGCTGCAACTGCCGCTGGATGTGCTGCGCATCGCTATCCCGCTGACCATCTACTTTGTGGTGATGTTCTTCATCAGCTTCTGGATGGGCAAGCTGCTGGAAGCTGACTACCCACGTACCACTGCGCTGGCGTTCACCGCAGCGAGCAACAACTTTGAACTGGCCATTGCCGTGGCCATCGCCACCTTCGGTCTTGCCTCGCCGGTCGCATTTGCCACCGTCATCGGGCCCTTGGTGGAAGTGCCGGTACTGATCTCCCTGGTGGGCGTGGCCTTGTGGCTCAAGCGCCGCTGGTTCGATCAGCCATCTGGCGCCCTGTCTCAGGAGTAAATCATGACCGAACACCACATCCCCAATATCGACAACGATCTGGTCGACCTGCCGACAGCAGACAAGTTGGCAGTCGAGCCAAAGTCCACCCACAAGCCTCGCATTCTGCTGCTGTACGGATCGACCCGCGAACGCTCGTTCAGCCGCCTGCTGACGGAAGAAGCGGCACGCCTGCTAGAGCACTTCGGTGCCGAGACGCGGATCTTCAATCCGACCGGGCTGCCACTGGCGGATGACGTGCCCGATGACCACCCCATGGTCAAGGAGCTGCGCGATCTGGTGCTGTGGTCCGAAGGCATGGTCTGGTGCTCGCCGGAACGCCACGGTGCAATGACCGGCGTGTTCAAGTCGCAGATCGACTGGATTCCACTGAGCATGGGCGCCGTGCGCCCCACTCAAGGCAAAACCCTCGCGGTGATGC
This sequence comes from Pseudomonas sichuanensis, assembly GCF_003231305.1. Classification (GTDB taxonomy): domain Bacteria; phylum Pseudomonadota; class Gammaproteobacteria; order Pseudomonadales; family Pseudomonadaceae; genus Aquipseudomonas; species Aquipseudomonas sichuanensis. Next base: position 1,399 of record NZ_QKVM01000123.1, read on the forward strand.
AGGTCTGCGGCGGCTCGCAGTCGTTCAACGTGGTCAACCAGCTGCGCGTCCTCGGCCGCTGGATGCGCATGTTCACCATCCCTAACCAGTCGTCCGTGCCGAAGGCCTACCTGGAATTTGACGAGGCGGGTCGCATGAAACCCTCTTCGTACTACGACCGTGTCGTCGACGTAATGGAGGAGTTGGTGAAGTTCACCCTGCTGCTTCGTGATCGCTCCGACTAC
>NZ_QKVM01000124.1 GCF_003231305.1 Pseudomonas sichuanensis
TGCGCTGGTTTTTTCGAGGAATCATCTTCATGACTCCCCTATGTTCCCATTCAGGGCGGATGCTTGCTGCCGCCCTGACACTCCTGCTGCCGGTGCTATCCGCGCAGGCGAATTCGCTCACGCTGGACGATGCGCTGCAACTCGCCGAGCGCAACGCACCTTCGCTTCAAGCACGCCAAGAACAGGCTTCCGCAGCACGTCACTCAGTTGTGCCTGCGGGTGAATTGCCAGATCCACGATTGAATCTCGGTGTGCAGAACCTGCCCGTGGATGGCAGCGATCGATGGAGTACCAACCGAGACTTCATGACCATGCAGGTGGTCGGCCTTTCTCAGGAGGTGCCCAACCGCGACAAACGAAAAGCGCGGGTCGAAACCGCTCAGGCCACGGTCGAGCGGGCGGATGCCGAAGCGCTGTTCGAGCGTCTGAAAGTGCGTGCAGCCACGGCACAAGCTTGGATTACCGCGTACACCCTGCAACGCAAACTGCAGCAGTTCGACAACCTGTTCAACGAAAACCGTCTGCTGGCAGCAGCGGTACGCGCACGCCTGGCCGCAGGGGGCGGCGCTTCCGCCGACGCCCTGGCCCCGGGCCAGGAGGCCGCGCAGCTGGAAGAGCAGAAGGACCAACTACTGACCCAAGCCACCCAGGCCCGCGCCGCACTTAAACGCTGGATCGGACAGGATGCCGACGCATTACAAGCGCCGACGTTTCCGCAGTGGCCGGTACGCGCACCTGACTACCTGCACACCCTACACGCCCATCCGGAGTTGGCCGCCTACGGGGCCATGACCCGTGAAGCCCAAGCTCAGGTGCAGCAGGCCATCGCCGAGAAAAAGTCAGATTGGGGCTGGCAGGTTGACTACCAACGCCGCGGGCCTGAATTCAGCAACATGGTCAGCCTGCAGGTCAGTTTCCAGTTACCGCTGTTCAGCGGGTCGCGGCAGGACCCGATGATCGCCGCTCGCCAGGCCCAGGTGCGGCAACTGGAGGACGAACAGGAAGCGGCACTGCGTGAACACACCGCGCAGCTCGAAGCTGACCTGGCGGAATACCAACGCCTGCAAAGGGCGGTGACGCGCAGCCGCGAAACCTTGCTGCCGCTGGCCGAACAACGCGTCAGCCTGGCCTTGGCCGACTACCGGGCAGGCAAGTCGGCGCTGGAAGAGGTAGTCACAGCGCGGCGTCAGCGCATCGAGGCACGGTTACAGGATATCGACCTGCAAGGGCAGCTAGCGGCGACCGCCGCTCGCCTGCACTTCGTATATGGAGAGGTGCGTGCATGAACAACAGGTCTATCGGTTTGATCACAGCACTCGCCCTGGCCATTGGCACCGGGACAGGCTATTGGCTGGGGCATCCTGGGCAACCTGCACAAGCACCCGCAGCAACAGCGGAACAGAAGCCATTGTATTGGTACGACCCGATGTACCCGCAGCAACACTTCCCAGCGCCCGGCAAGTCGCCGTTCATGGACATGCAACTGGTAGCGAA
>NZ_QKVM01000125.1 GCF_003231305.1 Pseudomonas sichuanensis
TCCTGGGTATGCGACGCACCTGGATGAAGTGGCGAAGATGACCAAGTACCTGAAGTACGGCGGGCATGTGGCGGTGGGGGTGGGGGCGACTTCGTCGTACTTGAAGGTACAGGATGTTTGCAGAGCTGGAGAAACTGAGGCGTGCAAGAAAATCCGATTTACTGAAACAGGTAGTTTTACGGGGGGCATGGCAGGAGGAATGGCGGGGAGTGCTGCAGGTGGCCTAGCTATAAAGGCGGTCTGCAACTTTGGTGTTTGGGGTAAAGCGGTATGTGGTATCGCCGTTATTGGGGCGGGTTCATTCGGTGGTAGTAAACTTGGTGGGGCTTCGGGAGAGTGGTTGGGGGAGGTTATTTATAATGCTGAATATGATTGATTTCAGTGGGGGCTCTGTTGCTGTAAAGCTGCTGTTGCTGATAACTCCATTTCTTTTGTTGGTTGTCGGGCTCGTCGTTAATGCCTATATTGCGGGTTCACGCCACTTTCACGTCATGTGTCGTGCCTTTGGGCGCAGCAGTGGACTGCAGGATGAGCTTGTTCTTTGGGGAACGACGAGGTTGCGGTCTCGGATGTTGATCGTTAGTGCTATGAGCCTTGCTGCGGTTTGGCCATCACATGGGTTCCGCCGCGGATGGTTGGACGCTAACGACTGGCAAGATTTTCCTGAGTATTTGAAAATCTGCATGAAAGTGAGTAGCTACTGTTTATTTATAGGGTTGGGAATGCTTTTTCTCTTGGTGTCATTTGTAAAGGTTGTACCTTGAAAAGTGATTGTTCAGTTAAGGCTTTGATGGCTTGCAGTAGTCTGTGGTGTTGCGTGAAGACGGGTGAGGTAGTGAGTTGGGGTGCTTGTGATTGATCTGAGCGGATTGCCTGCGGTACTGAAGTTGGTCGTGTCCCTCGGACCCTTCGTGGTGGGCTTTGCTGGGCTAGCGATTCATTCGCATATCGCGGGGACGCGACACTTTGAAGTTATGTGTGAAGCGCTTCGGCGCAGTGTCGGTCTTCATGAATAATTAAAAAATGGAGGCGCGCTGACTTTGAAGTTTCGAATGATGACCGTGAGCGCAATGACGGCGGGTATGATTTGGCCTGCATTGGGCATTCGTCAGGGTTGGTTGGACGTTGAAGATAGTCGCCGCTTCCCGGTTTATCTTAAGAGGCGAATGAAGTTTGGTATGTATTGTATGTTTGTTGGTCTGGGCTGGATGGCCTTGGTGGTTATTTTTCGTTGATTTTGATGCGGCATGATAATCATGGGTTTGTAACCGCCGGCTGCTGCAGAAGAAATTAAGTTCGCATAATAGGTGGCTGTTTTAGCAAGGGCGCCGATGGGGGGAAGGACACGCGCGGGCAAGGTAGGTGGCGGGCACGCTCAAAGGCATCGAGAGCTTGCGCCAGCTCGAGTTCATCGCGCACCGGCACCTGATCAGCCCGCAGTTCTTCGCCGAGCGCAAGGCGCTGTCTGGCCAGCTGAAT
>NZ_QKVM01000126.1 GCF_003231305.1 Pseudomonas sichuanensis
AGGTTCATCGCGCTTTCCCGGGGAAGGCAGCCTTGATTTTCAGGAAAAAGTATTCCGAGTCCCGAAAACCATAGGCCATACGCTTGATCACCTTGATGCGGTTGTTGACGCCCTCAAGGACGCTGGTATGCATATGGAAGTTGGCACTGGCGAGGATGCCTCGGGCGTATTTGCGCAGGTTGCGAGCGAAGCGCTGTAGCGGCGCGAGGCCGCTGTCCCGGGCGTGCCGCAACCAGGTTCGCCAGCGGCGCCAGCCCTCTCGTACGCTGGGGGCGAACCAGACATCCTTCAGCGCATCCTTGAGGACATAGACCGTAGCCAGCGGCTGGTTGGCCGCGAGTAGTTCTTGAAGCTGCACGGCTTGTCCGTCCTTCAGGTTGTTGCGATTGCGCAGCAGCAGCCAGCGGCTTTGCTTGACCGCCTTTCGTGCCGGCTTGTCTTCGCGCAGGAGGTTGGCCTGGTCAACCCGGATACGGTCGATCACATCCCGACCGTAGCGCGCGACGACGTGAAACAGGTCGTACACCACTTCGGCTTGCGGGCAATGCTTCTTCACCTCCAAATCAAAAGCCGTGTTCATGTCCATGGCCACCGCCTCTATCTGCTGGCAGTGCTTGCCGAGCAATTCAAAGAACGGGCGGACCGCCTCGCGGCTGTTGCCGTGGCCGACCCACAATACCCGCGTTCGCTCGGCATCCATGATGACCGTGGCATAGCGATGCCCTTTGTGCAGGGCGAACTCGTCCATCACCAGGCGGCGGACACCGGTTGAATCGAAGTTGCCTACCTCGGCTTGAAGGCGTCGTTTATCGAGCGTTTTGAGGGTGTGCCAATGCAGGCCGGTGAGCTGGCTGACGTGGCTGATCGGCAGCAGCCGCAGCAAGCTTTCGAGCCATATCCGTAACCGCTGGGTCAGCCGAGATGCTGGCTCCAACCAGTCGATCCGCTCGGTCACCCGCCCACAACTCAGGCAATCGACTCGGCGCACTGGTAGTTGAAGCAGGACGCGCTGATCGAACAGATCACGATCACGCACCAGACGAATCCGGCGATCGTGAATCAACGGGCTGAACTGGCCACAACGCCCGCACTTAGGAAGAGAGCCGGCTTGAGGTTCAAGCTCAATGAGGAGGGTGTTATCGGTAGATGGGCGACAGGTAACGGCGTCGTAGCCTGGCCAGAAAGCGGCAAGATCAATAGGATGCACGGCGACAGCAGGGACAGGTGAAGGGTGTGTTTGGCGACTGCCAATTTACCTGCTTCCCTGACTGTCAACTCGCTCTTCCCCCAGACTCCGCGAAGAACCAA
>NZ_QKVM01000127.1 GCF_003231305.1 Pseudomonas sichuanensis
AACCATCCGCCCCGACGGGCACAAGGTCAGCTGGCTGACCTACGGCAGCGGCCATCTGCTGGGGATGACCCTCGATCAGCACGAGATGCTCGCCTACGAGCGCGATGACCTGCACCGCGAAATCACGCGCCATCAAGGCAACCACCTGATGCACACACAGCGCTGGAGCGTGACCGGACGGCCTGAGGAGCAATGGCTAGGCAGTCACGACGGCAAGTCGGTGCTGATCAAACGGCAATACCACTACGACCCGGCCGGGCAATTGACGGGCATCCATGACAGCCGTCGTGGCCAGCTGGCGTATCAATACGATCCCCTTGGGCGCCTGCTGCAGGCCAACAGCCGACTGGGCGCCGAAACCTTTACCTTCGACCCAGCGGGCAACCTGCTGGATGAAACCCAGCAACTCAACCGCCCGCTTGAAGAGGACGCCAGGCACAAGAAGTTGATGGACAACCTGCTGCGCACCTATGCCGGCAGCCATTACCGCTACGACGAACGCGGCAACCTGACCCATCGGTTGGCCGACGGTGTCCAGGCGCATTTCACCTGGGACCTGTTCAACCGGCTGGTGCGTTATAACGACGACCAGCTCAAGGTCGACTACAGCTACGACGCTCTGGGCCGACGCCTGCATAAGCATTCGGTGGCGCACTTCTGGGACCGCCCCGAAGCCGGTACTGGCTGGAACCAGTTGCAACGCGCCAAGCGCCAGCGTGATCTCGGCTGCGGCTTCACCTTGTTCGGCTGGGATGGCGACACCCTGGCCTGGGAAAGCTCTCCACCACGGGATGAGGGCGACACTGGCCGCACCGTACATTACCTTTACGAGCCCGGCAGTTTTGTACCGGTCGCCCAGGCCCTGCGCAACGGCCCGATCCGCCTGCACAAGCAGCCAGACTGGAGCCTGCGCGAATACGATTTCGACCAAGACCCGCTGTGGCACACCGAGGTCAAACCGCAGGCCTTCGATGCCATGGCCTGGTACCACTGCGATCATCTGGGCACGCCACAAGAGCTCACCGATGTGCAGGGGAACGTAGTCTGGAGTGCGCATTACACGGCGTGGGGGGAAGTGCGCGAGGAACGCACGGAGCGAGCTAGATTGCAGGGGGTGAGCAACCCGATTCGCTTCCAGGGGCAGTACCAGGACCCGGAAACGGCGCTGAACTACAACCGCTATCGTTATTACGAGCCGAAAATGGCGCGGTATGTGTCCAGGGACCCGATTGGGATGCAGGGTGGGATGAACGTCTATAGCTATGTGAATAACGCGCCTGTTATGCG
>NZ_QKVM01000128.1 GCF_003231305.1 Pseudomonas sichuanensis
CCGCTCACGATGGCGCGCTGGGTGCCGAGGATGCGTGGCTTGGGGTGGTTCAGGGGCGGGCGATAGGCCGCGTCCCACGGGGTGGCGCTGAACAGGTTGCGGTAGCCCTGCTGGAAGCCATCGTACTTGGCGTCGATATCGCTGGTGATGGCTTCTTCCAGCACCTGCGGCTGGCGGCCCTGGTGGGTCACTTCAAGCAGCAGCCAGAGGTCATTCCAGGCGGCATTGGGGTGGCTGGCCAGGGTCAGGAAGTGCCCGCTGGCGAGCAAGGGCTGGTCGCTGTGCCCTTCGGCCAGGCGGAAGTCGCTGCGGTGGCGTTCCAGGGCGCGGGTGGCCAGGTGCTTGCCACGGGCGCGGTCGAGAAAGCGCCCGGGGTAGTCGTAGTCTTCCAGCTCAGGCTCGGCGTGGCTGACCGACTCGCCTTCGAGCTGGATCAGCGGCTTCTTGAAGTCGTAGTCGCGGCGAGTGACGCTACTGGTGCGCGTTTCCACGCGCAGGCCGAAGCGCTTGATCATCGGCGTATCGGCCACCAGCCCGGCATCCTGCTGGTAGGCCACCGGGGCCAGCTTGCGGAACACGGTCTGGTCGTCGCCGAACACCAGTTGGTGGCCGGCAGCGCTGTGGCGGAAGTGGTAGTGAATGCCCTCTTCTTCGCACAGGCGCTGGATGAACTGCAGGTTGGACTCGTCGTACTGCACGCAGTACTCGCGCTCGGGGTACGTCGCGCCCAATTGGAATTGGTAGGCGTTGCCAAGAATGCCGTGCTCTTCGAGCACCTGGGCAATGATCTTCGGCACGCTCATGTGCTGGAACATGCGCTGGTTGATGCGGTGGGCCAGGTAGGCCAACTGCGGACGCAGGGTGACCTGGTAGCGGGTCAGGCGCTTGCCCGCCTCGCCTTGCGCGGCGCGGTAGATCAGGCCATGCAGGCCCCGCCCGTCGTCGCCGAGCTGAAGGAACGCAGGCTTGTGCAGCAGGTTTTCCAGGTTCAGCGAGGGGTGCTCGCTGACCAGCTCCAGGTCGATGGCGTAGGCCTGGCTGATGGCTTCCGTGCCGTCGAAGGCGAGCACCTGGAAATCATGCTCCAGGCCATCGATGTGCAAGCTGAAGTGGGTCTGGTTCGCGGCGGCAAACATCCTTGTCCCTCTGTAGCGAGAATGGGCTGGTAAAACGACCGCAGCCCGCGGCGCAAGCGCGGCGGGCTACGGTG
>NZ_QKVM01000129.1 GCF_003231305.1 Pseudomonas sichuanensis
TGAACTGGCCTAATGATTTTGGACACCTTCATCGGGCGCTATGATGGCGCCCAATTGGAGGCAAAATCAGTGCGTAAATCCTATTCAAGAGAATACAAAGTCCAAGCTGCCGAAATGGTACTGGACGGCGGCCAGTCAGTTCCTGAGGTCTGTGCAGCCCTTGGGCTTGGGCCCACAGCGCTTCGTCGCTGGGTTGAACAAGTGCGCCAGGAAAGAGCGGGCAAGGTGCCGGCTGGGGCCAAAGCGGTCACGCCGGAGCAACAGCGAATTGAAGAGCTCGAGGCGCTGGTCCGTCAAAAGGATCGGGACATCGAAATCCTAAAAAAGGCCAGTGCTCTCCTGCTACGGGACTCCAAAGATCGTTCTCGCTGATCAACGAGCTGAGTGAGCAGTACCCTGTTGTCGACTGCTGTCGCGTGCTTGGGGTCAAGCGCAGCAGTTTCTACGCGTGGCGCAAGCGGCAAGGGCGTGAAAACCCTGGCAGAGATGCGCTGCGCCGGCTTGTAATCGACCATTTCAAGACATCGCGAAATGCTTCAGGCTCACGAACACTCGTGCAGGAGCTGCGTCGTGAAGGCCACGAAGTCGGGCGATACAAAGTGCGCGCGCTGATGCGCGAAGCGGGCCTGAAGTGCAAGCAGCGCAGGCCGCACCGCTATCGGTCATCGGGTACGGAAGCATTGATTGCAGAGAATCAGCTGAAGCGAAACTTCAAGGTCTCGACGATCAACGAGGTTTGGTGTGGCGATGTGACTTACATTCAGGTTGGCAGACGTTGGCTGTATTTGGCCGCAGTAATCGACTTGTACGCACGCCGAGTTGTGGGCTGGGCGTTCTCAATGACTGCCGATGCCAGGCTGGCCTGTGATGCGCTACGCATGGCATCTGAGTCCAGAGGCAAGCCTGCTGGTGTGATGTTTCATTCAGACCAGGGCTGTCAGTACACCAGCCATAAATTCAGAGCAGCACTTGAAGAGTACAGCCTGAACCAGAGCATGAGCCATCGAGGCCAATGCTGGGACAACGCTGCCATGGAGCGATTCTTCGGCGCATTGAAATCAGAATGGGTGCCGGCGGAGGGGTACGAGACCGAAG
>NZ_QKVM01000013.1 GCF_003231305.1 Pseudomonas sichuanensis
AGGCGGCTTTGGTTACTTTGGCCAAGACCAAAGTAACCCGCCGTAAGGGCGGAAAGGTGACTAAATGTCGCCATCGCCGCTGAATGCGCATACATCTATCAAAACCCACACACTAGGCCCCGAACCCGAACCCGAACCCGAACCCGAACCCGAACCCGAACCCGAACCCGAACCCGAACCCGAACCCGAACCCAAACCCAAACCCAAACCTTGCCACCCCCACCCCAACCCGCTATCGTCCCACCACCCCAAAATTCATCCGATGACTGGACGTACCCAGGTGACCCTCCTGATCAAACGCTCCCTGGTCGAGCAAGCCGTCGACCAGCTCCGCGACCGCATCGCCCAAGGCACCTGGTCGATAGGCCAGCGCCTGCCCACCGAACCCGAGCTGGCCAGCGACCTCGGCATCAGCCGCAACACCGTGCGCGAAGCCATGCGCGTCCTGGCCTTCAGCGGCCTGGTCGAGATTCGCCAGGGCGACGGCAGCTACCTGCGCACCGCCCAGGACCCCCTGCAAGCCGTGCAGGCCATGGCCCATTGCACCGTCGAGCACGCCCGCGAAACCCGCCATATCCTCGAAGCCGAAGCCATCGGCCTGGCGGCACTGCGCCGAACCGAACAGGACCTGCACGAACTGCGCGAAGCCCTGCAGCACAGTGCGGCGCACTTCCAGGGTGACGTGGACGCCTACGTCGAATGCGACATCAAATTCCACCAGCGCCTGGTGGATGCCGCCCACAACCCGGCGCTCAGCGAACTCTACCGCTACTTCTCCGGCGTAGCGGCCGCCGCCCTGCAGCACAACATGACCACCGTCCCCCGTTGCCAGGCGGTGTTCGACCTGCATGAGCAGATTCTCGACGCCGTCGCACAACGCGACCCGGAACTGGCCAAGCGCCTGAGCCGAACCCTTATCGAATCCTGAACGGGAGACGGCCATGGCCGAACCTATGACCCGCGACACGACTTCCCGCGAAGCGGAACTCGACGAACTGCTGATCGACGCCGAGGCTGACGACGAGCACGTGCAGCAACAGCCGGTGCTGCTGCGCCGGCCCTGGCTGCTGTTGCTGGGCCTGGTGCTGGTGGCACTGAACCTGCGCCCGGCCCTGTCGAGCATGGCACCGGCACTGGGCCAGGTCTCGCAAAGTCTGGGCCTCAACGCCTCGCAGGCAGGCTTGCTGACCACCTTGCCGGTGCTCTGCCTGGGGCTGTTCGCACCGCTGGCGCCGATCCTGGCACGGCGCTTTGGCAGCGAGCGGGTGATCCTCGGGATCCTCCTCACCCTGGCCCTGGGCATCCTGGTGCGCAGCGCCCTGGGCGTAACGGGAGTGTTCCTCGGCAGCCTGATGGCGGGGGCGAGCATCGGCATCATCGGAGTGCTGCTGCCGGGTATCGTCAAGCGCGACTTCCCACAACATGCCGGCACCCTGACCGGGGTCTACACCATGGCCTTGTGCCTGGGGGCGGCGCTGGCCGCCGGCGCAACCGTGCCGCTGAGCCAGCACTTCGATGACAGCTGGGCGCTGGGCCTGGGTTTCTGGATGCTGCCGGCGCTGCTGGCGATGCTGGTATGGCTGCCCCAGGCACGCCAGGGCCATGGCCTGCACAAGGTGGCCTATCGGGTGCGTGGGCTGTGGCGTGATCCACTGGCCTGGCAGGTGACGCTGTACATGGGCTTGCAGTCGTCGCTGGCCTATATCGTCTTCGGCTGGCTGCCCTCGATCCTGGTGGGCCGGGGCTTGAGCCCGACCGAGGCAGGCCTGGTGCTGTCGGGTTCGGTGCTGGTGCAACTGATCAGCTCACTGAGCGCGCCGTGGCTGGCGACCCGTGGCAAGGACCAGCGGCTGGCCATCGTGGTGGTGATGCTGGTGACCCTGGCTGGCCTGTTCGGCTGCCTCTACGCGCCCATTGACGGGCTGTGGGGGTGGGCGGTGCTGCTGGGGCTGGGGCAGGGCGGCACCTTTGCCCTGGCCTTGACCCTGATCGTGTTGCGCTCGAAGGATGCGCACGTGGCTGCCAACCTGTCGAGCATGGCCCAAGGCGTGGGGTATACCCTGGCGTCCACCGGGCCCTTTGCCGTCGGCCTGGTGCATGACCTGACCGGGGGCTGGGATGCGTTGGGCTGGATCTTCGCAGTGCTGGGGATAGGGGCTATCGCGTTCGGGCTGGGCGCCGGGCGGGCCCTGCATGTGCAGGTCAGCAGCGAGCGGGTGTAGACCACGCTGCCCGCGATCATCATTCACGGCGCGAATGGGCATGGTGCTGCTGGTAGCCAGGCAGTATCGTGCGGGTTCCGTATCTTCGCAGGACCACCCCATGAGCGATGCCAACAGCGCCCTGATCACCCGTTTCTACCAGGCCTTCCAGCGCCTGGATGCCGAGGCCATGGTGGCCTGCTACAGCGACGACATCGCCTTCAGCGATCCGGTGTTCGGCACCCTGCGCGGCCAGGATGCCGGCGATATGTGGCGGATGCTCACCCGCCGCGCCAAGGACTTCACCCTGACCTTCGACAACGTTCGCAGCGATGAGCGTGGCGGCGAGGCCCACTGGGTGGCGACCTACCTGTTCAGCCAGACCGGGCGGGTGGTGGTCAACGATATCCAGGCGCGCTTCGTGATCCGCGACGGGCTGATCTGCCAGCACGACGACAGCTTTGACCTGTGGCGCTGGTCGCGCCAGGCGTTGGGCATGCCGGGGGTGTTGCTGGGCTGGTCGCCGATGCTGCAGAACAAGGTTCGCCAGCAGGCCTTCAAAGGGCTGCGGGCGTTCCAGCAGGCGCGCTGAGCGGGTAAGCTGGCGGCCATCTTCAGCTGTATCGAACCGAGCCGTGAGCGAGACACCTTCCACCATCGAGTGCAAACCCTGGTACGTCTACCTGGTGCGGGCGGCCAATGGTTCGCTGTACTGCGGCATCAGCGATGACCCGCAGCGGCGTTTCATCAAGCACCAGAAGGGGCAGGGCGCACGCTACTTCAAGACCAGCCCGGCGCAGGCGCTGGTGTACGTGGAGCAGTGGCCGGACAAAGGCGAAGCGCTGCGCCAGGAACGCCTGGTGAAGAAGCTGCGCAAGAAGGCCAAGGAGGCGCTTGTTGCCTCCTGGTGCGAAACCTCAACGCACTGATCTGTTGTGGGAGCGGGTTTACCCGCGAACACCGGCAGGGGCCGGCGCCATCCACCGTGTTGCCTGCTTCGCGGGTAAACCCGCTCCCACCTGTATTGCACGACAACTGTAGGAGCGGCCTTGCCGGGGCGCCGGACCGGTCGGAAAGGGTCGCGAAGCGGCCCCAGTTTTCAGCTACGCAACAAAAATCGCCGGGGCTGCTGTGCAGCCCTTTCGTGACACAAGGCCGCTCCTGCAAAGACAGTTGCTCCCACAGCCAGGCCGGTCGCTTCAGTCCTTGCGGCGCTTGAGCTGATCGACCAACTGCGTCGGCAGCCCCTTGATCACCAGCGTCCCCGCTTCCTCGTCATACTCGATCTTCGAGCCCAGCAGGTGCGACTCGAAACTGATCGACAGCCCTTCGGCCCGCCCGGTGAAACGGCGGAACTGATTGAGCGTGCGCTTATCGGCGGGGATTTCCGGCGACAGGCCGTAGTCACTGTTGCGGATGTGATCGAAGAAGGCCTGTGGGCGGTCCTCGTCGATCAGGCTGGACAGCTCTTCGAGGCCCATCGGCTCGCCCATCTTGGTCTGCGAGGTGGCGTAGTCGACCAGGGTCTGGGTCTTTTCCCGGGCGGACTCCTCCGGCAGGTCTTCCTTTTCGACGAAGTCGCTGAAGGCCTTGAGCAGGGTGCGGGTTTCGCCCGGGCCGTCCACGCCTTCCTGGCAGCCGATGAAGTCACGGAAGTAATCCGAGACTTTCTTGCCGTTCTTGCCCTTGATGAACGAGATGTACTGCTTGGAGTTCTGGTTGTTCTTCCACTCGGACAGGTTGACCCGCGCCGCCAGGTGCAGTTGGCCAAGGTCGAGGTGGCGCGATGGCGTCACGTCGAGTTCGGCGTTCACCGCCACGCCTTCGCTGTGGTGCAGCAGGGCAATCGCCAGGTACTCGGTCATGCCCTGCTGATAGTGGGCGAACAAGACGTGGCCGCCGGTGGACAGGTTGGATTCTTCCATCAGCTTCTGCAGGTGCTCGACGGCGACGCGGCTGAAGCCGGTGAAGTCCTTTTCCTGTTCCAGGTACTGCTTGAGCCAGCCGCTGAACGGGTAGGCGCCGGATTCGCCATGGAACAGGCCCCAGGCTTTGCCTTGCTTGGCGTTGTAGCTGTCGTTGAGGTCGGCCAGCAGGTTTTCGATGGCATCGGAGGCCGCCAGTTCGCTGTCGCGGGCATGCAGTACAGCGGGGCTGCCATCGGGCTTCTTGTCGATCAGGTGAACGATGCAATGACGGATTGGCATGGAATTCTCTGTGATGTAAGCGGGGGCGAGGCCGCGCTGCAAAGTCGCTCAGTTTACCTCAGGGTGGGGGCGATGCAGTGGCCAGATGTTGGCAGAAATGGCGGTTGTTCGTTTTTTGTTCATTTTTGTGCGTTTTTTCCTTAAACCCCCGAAAATCCTGCACAAAATCAGTGTCGACAGCGGATATTTATCGATTCCTGTGGTAGCTTTGCGCGGTCTTGCGCCCCTTGAGTGGCGCATTGCTGGCAGCGCGCCGGCGGGGTGTCGAACCAAACGCCGATTTGCGCATCTACATACGCGATCGACGCGGCCTCTGGATTGTCCCGGGCTGGCCCGACCACCGACCAAGCACGCTGCACAACCTCTGATTTGATAGGGAAGGAACACCACCATGGCACTGACCAAAGACCAACTGATTGCCGATATCGCTGAAGCCATCGACGCGCCAAAAACCACCGCGCGCAACGCCCTGGAGCAACTGGGCCAGATCGTCGCCGACCAACTGGAAAACGGCGCCGAAATCACCCTGCCAGGCATCGGCAAGCTGAAAGTCTCCGAGCGTCCTGCCCGTACCGGCCGCAACCCTTCGACTGGCGCTGCCATCGAAATCGCTGCCAAGAAAGTCGTCAAGTTCGTTCCGGCCAAGTCGCTGAACGACGCCATCAACAAGTAATTGTTGCTGCGTTGACGAGACCGCGCCCGGCTTGCCCGGGCGCGGTTTTTTTGTGCCTGTGGTTTCGCCCTGTGGGAGCCGGCTTGCCGGCGATCACCGGCAATGCCGGTGCCATCCATCGCGTCGCCTGGATCGCCGGCAAGCCGGCTCCCACAGGAGGATCAGCGCCTGGCCAGCCAGCCCTTGCGCGCTTCGTCGTCGTGGAAGCTCCAGGCGACCATGCGGCTCTGCTTCTGCCCCTGGCCCATCTCGACGATCTGCAAGGCCTTCACGCCGGCCTTCTTCAGCGCCGCCTCAATGCCCGGCAGGTTGCTGGCCTTGGACACCAGGCTGGTGAACCACAGCACTTGCGCTGCGTACTGCACGCTTTCACCGATCAGTTGGCTGACGAAACGGATCTCGCCGCCTTCGCACCACAGTTCGTTGTTCTGCCCGCCAAAGTTCAGCACCGGCAGCTTGCGCTTGGGGTCCTGCTTGCCGAGGTTCTTCCATTTACGCTGGCTGCCGCGGGTGGCTTCTTCGCGCGAGGCATGGAAGGGCGGGTTGCACAGGGTCAGGTCGAAGCGTTCGCCCTCCTGCAACAAGCCGCTGAGGATATGCCTGCGCTCGGTTTGCAGGCGCAGGCCGATCGCCTTGTCCAGCTGGTTGGCCTGGACGATGGCCTTGGCCGAGGCCAGGGCGATCGGGTCGATGTCGGAGCCGGTGAAGCGCCAGCGGTAGTCGCTGTGGCCGAGCAGCGGGTAGATGCAGTTGGCACCCACGCCGATGTCCAGCACGCGCACCTGGGCGCCGCGTGGCACCTCGCCGGCGTTGTCCGCGGCCAACAGGTCGGCGGCCACATGGATGTAGTCGGCGCGGCCCGGAATCGGCGGGCACAGGTAATCGGCCGGGATGTCCCAGTGCTGGATGCCGTACTGGGCCTTGAGCAGCGCACGGTTGAACACCCGCACGGCTTCGGGGTTGGCGAAGTCGATGCTGGGTTTGCCGTAGGGGTTGGTGATGGTGAAGCGGGCGAGGTCCGGGTGGGCCTTGATCAGTGCCGGAAAGTCGTAGCGGCCCTGGTGGCGGTTGCGGGGGTGCAGGGTGGGTTTGTCGGTCATGGTTTCGGTCCTGTAAAGCATCGCGGGGCAAGCCCGCTCCCACGAGTCCGGTGTGGATCCCGTGGGAGCGGGCTTGCCCCGCGATAGCTTCACTGAGATTTAAAGCGCAGCGATCCGCGCATGCTGCTCGGTGAAGTTGGCCAGGGCCTGCTCCGACTCGGCCAGCTTGGCGCGCTCTTTCTCGATCACGGCAGGCGGGGCCTTGTCGACGAAGGCGGCGTTGGACAGCTTGCCGCCCACGCGCTGGACTTCGCCCTGCAGGCGCTGGATTTCCTTGTTCAGGCGTGCCAGCTCGGCGTCCTTGTCGATCAGGCCGGCCATCGGTACCAGCACTTGCAGGTCACCCACCAGCGCGGTGGCCGACAGCGGTGCTTCGTCCTGTTCGCCCAGCACGGTGAACGACTCGACCTTGGCCAGTTTCTTCAGCAGGGCTTCGTTCTCCTGCAGGCGGCGCTGGTCGTCGGCGTTGGCGTTCTTCAGGAACAGCGGCAGCGGCTTGCCCGGGCCGATGTTCATCTCGGCGCGGATGTTGCGCAGGCCGACCATCAGCTCCTTGAGCCATTCGATGTCGCCTTCGGCGGCGGCGTCGATGCGGCTCTCGTTCGCTTCAGGCCATGGCTGCAGCATGATGGTCTTGCCGTCGATGCCAGCCAGCGGCGCGATGCGCTGCCAGATTTCTTCGGTGATGAACGGCATGAACGGGTGGGCCAGGCGCAGCGCCACTTCCAGCACGCGCACCAGGGTGCGACGGGTGCCGCGGGCGCGCTCGACCGGGGCGTTCTCGTCCCACAGCACCGGCTTGGACAGCTCCAGGTACCAGTCGCAGTACTGGTTCCAGATGAACTCGTACAGCGCCTGGCTGGCCAGGTCGAAGCGGAACTGCTCGAGCTGGCGGGTCACTTCGGCTTCGGTGCGCTGCAGCTGCGAGATGATCCAGCGGTCGGCCAGCGACAGCTCGTAGGCCTCGCCGTTCTGGCCGCAGTCCTCGCCCTTGTCCAGCACGTAGCGGGCGGCGTTCCAGATCTTGTTGCAGAAGTTGCGGTAGCCCTCGACACGGCCCATGTCGAACTTGATGTCACGGCCGGTGGAGGCCAGCGAGCAGAAGGTGAAGCGCAGGGCGTCGGTGCCGTAGCTGGCGATACCTTCGGGGAACTCGGCCTTGGTCTGCTTGGCGATCTTCTCGGCAAGCTTGGGCTGCATCATGCCGCTGGTGCGTTTTTCCAGCAGGGCGTCGAGGGTGATGCCGTCGACGATGTCCAGTGGGTCAAGCACGTTGCCCTTGGACTTGGACATCTTCTGGCCCTGGCCATCACGCACCAGGCCGTGCACGTACACGGTCTTGAACGGTACCTGCGGGGTGCCGTCTTCGTTCTTGATCAGGTGCATGGTCAGCATGATCATCCGGGCGACCCAGAAGAAAATGATGTCGAAGCCGGTGACCAGCACGTCGGTGGAGTGGAACTTCTTGAGGAACTCGGTCTGTTCCGGCCAGCCCAGGGTGGAGAAGGTCCACAGGCCCGAGCTGAACCAGGTGTCGAGCACGTCGTCGTCCTGGCGCAGTTGCACATCGCTGCCCAGGTTGTGCTTGGCGCGCACTTCGGCCTCGTCGCGGCCGACATAGACCTGGCCGGCCTCGTCGTACCAGGCCGGGATGCGGTGGCCCCACCACAGCTGGCGGCTGATGCACCAGTCCTGGATGTCACGCATCCAGGAGAAGTACATGTTCTCGTACTGTTTCGGCACGAACTGGATACGGCCGTCTTCCACTGCAGCGATGGCCGGTTCGGCCAGCGGCTTGGTGGATACGTACCACTGGTCGGTCAGCCACGGCTCGATGACGGTGCCGGAACGGTCGCCCTTCGGCACTTTCAGGGCGTGATCGTCGATGCTGACCAGCAGGCCCTGGGCGTCGAGGTCGGCAACGATCTGTTTGCGCGCGACAAAGCGGTCGAGGGTGGCGTACTGCGCGGGCAGGCTGGTATCGATCTGCTCGTTGACGCTGCCGTCGAGGTTGAACGCCTGGGCACTGGCCAGCACCATCGCGTTCTTGTCGAAGATGTTCAGCAGCGGCAGGTTGTGGCGCTTGCCGACTTCGTAGTCGTTGAAGTCGTGGGCCGGGGTGATCTTCACGCAGCCGGTGCCGAACTCGGGGTCGCAGTAGTCGTCGGCGATGATCGGGATCAGGCGGCCGACCAGCGGCAGTTTGACGAACTTGCCGATCAGCGCCTGGTAGCGCTCGTCGTTCGGGTTGACGGCCACGGCGGCGTCACCCAGCAGGGTTTCCGGACGGGTAGTGGCGACCACCAGGTAGTCCTTGCCTTCGGCGGTCTTGGCGCCGTCGGCCAGCGGGTAGCGCAGGTTCCACAGGTGGCCTTTCTCGTCGTGGTTTTCCACTTCGAGGTCGGAGATCGCCGTGTGCAGCTTGGTGTCCCAGTTGACCAGGCGCTTGCCGCGGTAGATCAAGCCGTCTTCATGCAGGCGCACGAAGGCTTCCTTGACCGCGTCCGACAGGCCGTCGTCCATGGTGAAGCGCTCGCGGCTCCAGTCCACCGAAGAGCCCAGGCGGCGGATCTGGCGGCTGATGTTGCCACCGGACTGATCCTTCCACTCCCAGACCTTCTCCAGGAACTTGTCGCGGCCCAGGTCGTGGCGGTTCTGGCCTTTGGCTTCCAGCTGGCGCTCGACGAGCATCTGGGTGGCGATACCGGCGTGGTCGGTGCCTGGCTGCCACAGGGTGTCGCGGCCCTGCATGCGGCGGAAGCGGATCAGGGCATCCATGATCGCGTTGTTGAAGCCATGACCCATGTGCAGGCTGCCGGTGACGTTCGGCGGCGGGATCATGATGGTGTAGGACTCGCCTGCACCTTGTGGGGCGAAATAGTTCTCGGACTCCCAGGTGTTGTACCAGGAAGTTTCGATGGCGTGCGGCTGGTAGGTCTTGTCCATGCGCGGCGGGACCCTATGGCATTTGTTCAGGAAAGCCGGGAAGTATACAACGGCGAGGCGGCAGGGGACACGGTGTAGTGATATTGCACCGAGTCACCGAGTGAGGCTTTTCGCGGGTAAACCCGCTCCCACAGGTACAGTGCTGCTCTCAAGAACAGCGCTGTACCTGTGGGAGCGGGTTTACCCGCGAAGAAGGCGCTGAAAGGGCCAGCTTATTCGGAGCGCTTGAGCAGGCGTTCCAGCCGCGCATCCAGGCGGCGCTTGATCTCGGTCTCGATATGCGGGGTGTAGTCGTTGATCACGTCCTGCATGATCTGCGCGGCGGCGGCCCGCAGCTCGGCGTCCAGGTGCAGCAGGGTGTCCTGGCGGCGGGTCTGGGCATCCTCTTCGTCGGCCGCAGCGGCTGCCGCCTGGGCGACCGGCGGAGCGCCGGCGGGCTCATCGAGCAACAGTGGAATCTGCTCGACCGTCTCGGTCAGCAGCGGCGGTTGCAGGTTGGCGTCACCCAGCAGCTCGCGAATCGATTCGAGGTCGTCGAGCAGGTGGGCGGAATGGGTGAGGGAGTTCAGCTGCTTGTCCATCGTCGTCAGAGTCGCTGTAAGCGGTGGTCTTGCAGAGCATAGCCCTGTTCGCGGTAGAAACGGAATCGTTCTCGGGCGGCCTGGCGGATCGCCGGTGCTTCGACGACGATTTCGGCGACGCGCTCGAACTGCTTGACGAACCCGGGCACATCGCCGCCCAGGTTGATCAGCAGGTCACGGTGCTCGCCGGCATCGCTGCCGACGCCCAGCGCCACGCGGGCGTCCGGGTGCAGTTCGGCGTGGTCGTGGGGCACGAATGCCTCGCCCTTGAACTGCCACAGGCGCAGGTCCAGTTCGGTGCGTTGCGCCTCGTCCTGGCAGTGCAGGTAGACCCGGTGGCCGAGGCGCCAGGCCTTGTCACACAGCTTGCAGGCAAAATCCAGGCGCGCCGACAGCGAGTCGGTGGGCAGGATATAGAAGTCGACTTTGCTCATGGTTCGTATCGCCGGTCAGTGGCGCCAGCAGGCGCCATTGACCGTGCGCCATCAGGCGCCGGCGCGGTCGAGCAGGTACTGGGTCAGCAGTGGCACCGGGCGGCCCGAGGCGCCCTTGTCCTTGCCGCCGCTGATCCAGGCGGTGCCGGCGATGTCCAGGTGCGCCCAGTGGTAGGCCTTGGCGAAGCGCGACAGGAAGCAACCGGCGGTGATGGTGCCGGCCTTGGGGCCGCCGATGTTGGCGATGTCGGCGAACGGGCTGTCCAGCTGCTCCTGGTACTCGTCGAACAGCGGCAGCTGCCAGGCGCGGTCGTCGGCGCGCTTGCCGGCGTCCAGCAACTGGCCGATCAGCTCGTCGTTGTTGCCCATCAGGCCCGAGGTGTGGCTGCCCAGGGCGACGATGCAGGCGCCGGTCAGGGTGGCCAGGTCGATCACCGCCTGGGGCTTGAAGCGCTCGGCGTAGGTGAGGGTGTCGCACAGCACCAGGCGGCCTTCGGCGTCGGTGTTGAGGATCTCGACGGTCTGGCCGCTCATGGTGGTCACGATGTCGCCCGGGCGGGTGGCGCCGCCGCTCGGCATGTTCTCGGCGCACGCCAGCAGGCACACCAGGTTGATCGGCAACTGCAGTTCGAGCACGGCCTTGAGCGTGCCGAACACGCTGGCGGCGCCGCACATGTCGTACTTCATCTCGTCCATGCCGGCACCTGGCTTGAGGCTGATGCCGCCGGTGTCGAAGGTGATGCCCTTGCCGACCAGTACGTAAGGTTTGTCGGCTTTCTTGCCGCCCTGGTAGTTCATCACGATCAGGCGCGGTGGTTGATCGCTGCCCTGGCCCACGGCGTAGAACGCGCCCATGCCCAGGTCCTTGATCTTCTTCTCGTCCAGCACTTCGACCTTGAGGCCTTTGTGCGCCTTGCCCAGCTCCTTGGCCTGTTCGGCGAGGAAGCTTGGGTGGCAGATGTTCGGCGGCAGGTTGCCCAGGTCGCGGGTGAAGGTCATGCCGCTGGCGATGGCGGTGGCGTGCTTGACGGCGCGCTCCACTTCACCCTGGCCGGCCTTGTCGGCCAGCAGGGTGACTTTCTTCAGTGCGCGCGGCTCGGCCTTCTGGCTCTTGAAGCGGTCGAACACGTAGGTGCCATCGAGCAGGGTTTCGGCCAGCAGGCGGTATTTGCCGTAGTGGCCGTCACGGGCGGTCACGGCGATATCGTCCAGGGCCAGCACCGCATCGGTACCGCCGAGGCCTTTGAGCACGCCGGCGACACTGGCGACCAGCTTGCGCCAGGCGCGGTCACCCAGCGCCTCGTCCTTGCCGCTGCCCACCAGCAGCACGCGCTCGGCCTTGAGGCCGGGCAGGCTGTGCAGCAGCAGGGTCTGGCCCGGCTTGCCGGCCAGGTCGCCGCGCTTGAGCAGCGCGCTGATGGCGCCGTCGGTGGCCTGGTCGACGGCCTTGGCGATGTTGCCGAGCTTGCGCCCTTCACCCACCGGCACCACCAGGGTGGCGGTCTTGACGGATGCGGCGGCTACGCTTTTTACAACCAGTTCCATGTCTGGATCCCCGAATGGTCTGTGAGTGGGCGCTGTCTTTCGCAGGCGCTCGGAATACGGGGCTGGCGGCCTTTGCCGGCCAGCGGAAAAGCTGCCAGTTTGAGCCTGGCGCAACCTTCATGACAACCCCGATGTGCTCTGTCATGCGCGGCCAAGTGACAGGCGCCGTCAATCACAGGATAATGCGCGCACTTTACATGGAGGTTCGCCTTGGCGAACCGGCATTGGTCCTGGCTGTTGCGAATCGTTCGTATGGCTGTCCGCCCCTGACAACCCAGGAGTGTCTGGTTTGATCGTCTTTCGTTATCTGTCCCGCGAGGTCCTGCTGACCTTGAGCGCCGTCAGCGCCGTGCTGTTGGTGATCATCATGAGCGGGCGCTTCATCAAGTACCTGGCCCAGGCCGCCCAGGGCGTGCTCGACCCGAGCGTGCTGTTCCTGATCATGGGCTACCGCCTGCCGGGCTTCCTGCAACTGATCCTGCCCCTGGGCCTGTTCCTCGGCATCCTGCTCGCCTATGGCCGGCTCTATCTCGAAAGCGAGATGACCGTGCTCTCGGCCACGGGCATGAGCCAGCAACGCCTGCTGGCGATGACCATGGCACCGGCGGCGCTGGTCGCCCTGCTGGTAGCCTGGCTGAGCCTGAGCCTGGCGCCGCTTGGCGTGGCCCAGGTGCAGAAGATCATTGCCCAGCAGGACGCGCTGACCGAGTTCGACACCCTGGTGCCGGGCCGTTTCCAGACCTTGCGTGACGGCTCCCGGGTGACCTACACCGAGCAGCTGTCCGACGACCGTATCAACCTGGCCGGGGTGTTCATCTCCGAGAAGCGCTTCAACCAGGACAAGACCAAGGACCGCGCGCCTTCGGTGCTGGTTGCCGAGAAGGGCCACCAGGAAGTGCAGGCCGACGGCAACCGCTACCTGGTGCTGGAGAACGGCTACCGCTATGACGGCAACCCCGGCCAGGCCGACTACCGTGCGATCAAGTACGACACCTACGGTGTGCTGCTGCCCAAGCCGGAAGTCGCCGAGGACGTGACCGAGCGTGAAGCGATCCCGACCTCCCAGTTGTTCGGCCAGGACGGTACGCGCGAGCGCGCCGAACTGCAGTGGCGTCTGTCGCTGCCGCTGCTGGTGTTTGTCGTGACCCTGCTGGCGGTACCGCTGTCCCGCGTCAACCCACGCCAGGGCCGCTTCCTCAAGCTGCTGCCGGCGATTCTTCTGTACATGGCCTATCTGACGATGCTGATTTCCGTGCGTGGCGCCCTGGAGAAGGGCAAGTTGCCCATTTCGCTGGGTATCTGGTGGGTCCATGGCCTGTTCCTGCTCATCGGCCTGGGGCTGATGTACTGGGAGCCGCTGCGCCTCAAGCGTGCAGCACGCCGTGCGGAGGTGGCCCGTGGTTAAACTGGACCGCTACATCGGCCAGAGCGTGCTGCTGGCCATTCTTGCCGTGCTGGGCATCATCCTCGGGCTGGCGTCGCTGTTCGCCTTCATCGATGAAATGAGCGACCTGAGCGACACCTACACCGTGCTGGACGCCAGCAGCTACGTGCTGCTGACCGCGCCGCGCCGGCTCTACGACATGTTGCCGATGGCGGCGCTGATCGGCTGCCTGATCGGCCTGGGCAGCCTGGCCAGCAGCAGCGAGCTGACCATCATGCGTGCCGCCGGTGTATCCATCGGCCGCATCGTCTGGGCGGTGATGAAGCCCATGCTGGTGCTGATGCTGGTGGGCGTGCTGATCGGCGAATACGTCGCCCCCGCTACCGAGAACAAGGCCCAGGCCGATCGCTCGCTGGCCCAGGGTGGCGGCGAGGCGCAAAGCTCCAAGCGCGGCATGTGGCATCGCCAGGGCGAGGAGTTCGTGCACATCAACTCGGTGCAGCCCAACGGCCTGCTGCTGGGTGTCACCCGTTACCGCTTCGACGACCAGCGCAAGATCCTCACCTCGAGCTTTGCGCGCAAGGCCCAGTACAGCGACAACCGCTGGATGCTGAGCGATGTGAGCACCACCTATTTCCGTGGCGATCACACCGAAGTGGTGAAGAACGCCCAGGAGCCGTGGGATGTTTCGGTTACCCCCGAGCTGCTCAACACCGTGGTGCTGGCGCCGGAGTCGCTGTCGATCACCGGCCTGTGGGACTACATCCACTACCTCTCCGACCAGGGCCTGAACAATGCCCGCTACTGGCTGGCCTTCTGGACCAAGGTGCTGCAACCGGCGGTGACGGCAGCGCTGGTGCTGATGGCGATCTCCTTCATCTTCGGCCCGCTGCGTTCGGTCACCCTCGGCCAGCGCGTGTTCACCGGTGTGCTGGTGGGCTTCGTGTTCCGCATCGCCGGCGACCTGCTTGGCCCGTCGAGCCAGGTGTTCGGCTTCCCGCCGCTGCTGGCGGTACTGATCCCGGCCGGGGTCTGTGCGCTGGCGGGTGTGTGGATGTTGCGTCGAGCCGGTTGATGGCGTGACAGCAATGAAAAAGCCGACCCTTGGGTCGGCTTTTTCATTGCTGCTCTGTGTGGGGCGTGGGAGCGGCGGTTCGCCGCTGCGACTTGCCCCGCGATGGGCTTCGCAACGCCATCGCGGGGCAAGCCCGCTCCCACGAAGCGCCGCTCCCACGCTGTGACTTTTACAGTCACTTTTTACGCTTTGGCAGTCGCACCAGCTGCGTGTCGGAGTAGATGTCGTGCCAGCTGCGCTTGCGCTTGTCGAACAGTGACCAGATAAAGCCCAGCCCCAGGCACAGCCATGAAGCGATCGACACCACAAAACGCAACAGCGCCTGCCACAGGCTGATGGCGCTGCCATCGGCGTTCTGTACGCGCAGGCCCCATACCTGCATGCCGAGGGTCTGGCCGCCGTGGGTCCAGAACTTGGCGAAGAAGCCGAACAGGGCGAACAGCAGGATGGTCGACAGCAGTGGGTCGCCATCCAGCGCGCCGGCCTCGGTCAGTTCGCGCATGCGTGTTTCGCCGATGATCGCCATCTGGATCATCTTGTAGGCGCCGGCGGTCACGATCAGCAGGGCGGTGCACAGCAGGAAGTCATAGAACATCGCGGCCAGTCGGCGGCCCAGGCCGACGGGGGGGAAGTCACCCTGGGGGTTGAGCAAAGGCTTGGACATGCACGACGGCTCCAGATGGCAAAGGCCCATTCTAGGGAATTGCGGGCACAAAAAAGCCCCTGTGCGTCAACACAGGGGCTTTTTTTAAGCAGAAGATCAGCCTTCTGCCTGAACCTCGTCAGCCTGCATGCCTTTCTGGCCTTGCACGGCAACGAAGGTGACTTTCTGGCCTTCCTTCAGGCTCTTGAAGCCGTTGCCCTGGATGGCGCGGAAGTGTACGAACAGATCCGGACCGCTTTCAGGGGTGATGAAACCGAAACCTTTTTCGTCATTGAACCACTTGACGGTACCGCTCTGACGTTCAGCCATTGTCTTATTTCCTATGAAACTTAAATTTTGATGACAGTTTCTTTCACACGTTATGTACGTGAAAGAGTACTGGGCTGGGTTGCAGGAAAGTAAGAGACGTCGAACGGGTTGTAGCAAATTGCGGCTACTGGCCCAGGTCACGAACTGTTGCGACCCATGCAAACACAGTGCAGTGACTCTACGCCAACTCTCGAGCGAAACACAAGCCCTGTGCCAGGCTGAAAATCAGGCTTTTCCGAAGCTTCGAGCGATTTGCCCGAAGCGGCGTGGCGCCTGGCCTGGCGCTATGTTCAGAAGTTATTGGGCAGGTTCGAAAACGAATATGCCGAACCTGCCCGAACCCTTCAATCAACCGCGGTAGTAACGCTGTGCCACGAAAGGCATTTTGCTGACTTTAAGGGCAACTTGCTTGCCACGCACGACCGCGAACAGTGCCGTGTCCAGTGCTGCATGTTCGGTATCGACATAGCCCATCGCCACCGGTGCGCCGAGCGTCGGGCCAAACCCACCGCTGCACACCTGGCCGACAATCTTGCCGCTGCCGTCGACAATTTCGGCGCCCTCGCGTACCGGGGTGCGTTCCTGCGGCAGCAGGCCTACGCGCTTGCGGGCAACGCCTTGTTGCTGCTGGGCGAACACGGCTGCGGCGCCGGGGAAACCACCGGCGCGTGCACCGTCGGCACGGCGCACCTTGGAGATCGCCCACAGCAGGCTGGCCTCGATCGGCGTGGTGGCGGTATTCATGTCGTGGCCGTACAGGCACAGGCCGGCTTCCAGGCGCAGCGAGTCGCGCGCACCGAGGCCGATCGGCTGTACTTCTGGCTCGGCCAGCAGGCGACGGGCCAAGGCTTCGGCGGCGGCCGCCGGTACCGAGATCTCGTAGCCGTCTTCACCGGTGTAGCCCGAGCGGCTGACGAAGCAGTCACTGCCCAGCAGGGTGACCGGGCGGAACTGCATGAAGGTCATGCCGGCCACTTCCGGCGCCAGGCGCTCCAGCACCTTGACCGCCGCCGGGCCTTGCAGGGCCAGCAGCGCGCGCTCCTCGAACAACGGCTGGATCTGGCACTGCGCGCCGATGTGCTGGCGCAGGAGGGCCAGGTCCTGGTCCTTGCAGGCGGCGTTGACCACCAGGAACAGGGTGTCGTCACCGAGGTTGGCGACCATCAGGTCGTCAAGAATGCCGCCTTGTTCGTTGGTGAACATGGCATAGCGCTGCATGCCCACCGGCAGGTCGATGATGTCCACCGGCACCAGGGTTTCCA
Source organism: Pseudomonas sichuanensis (assembly GCF_003231305.1). Taxonomy (GTDB): domain Bacteria; phylum Pseudomonadota; class Gammaproteobacteria; order Pseudomonadales; family Pseudomonadaceae; genus Aquipseudomonas; species Aquipseudomonas sichuanensis. The sequence continues at coordinate 16,382 of NZ_QKVM01000013.1, forward strand.
GCGCGCGGGCCGCATCGCTGCCGCGCAGTACGATCTGGCCCATGTGCGAGACGTCGAACAGGCCGGCCTGCTCGCGGGTGTGCAGGTGCTCCTTGAGCACCCCCAGCGGGTACTGCACCGGCATGTCATAGCCGGCGAACGGCACCATGCGTGCGCCCAGTTCGAGATGCAGGGCGTGCAGTGGGGTCTTGAGCAGTGTTTCGGACATCGGTGACTCCTTGGTTTTTGTTCGGGTCAACATTCGATGATGTTGACGGCCAGACCGCCGCGGGCGGTCTCCTTGTATTTGCTTTTCATGTCGGCGCCGGTCTGGCGCATGGTGCGGATGACCTTGTCGAGCGAGACGTAATGTTGCCCGTCGCCGCGCAGGGCCATGCGCACCGCATTGATCGCCTTCACCGAGCCCATGGCGTTGCGCTCGATGCAGGGCACCTGGACCAGCCCGCCGATCGGGTCGCAGGTCAGGCCCAGGTTGTGTTCCATGCCGATCTCGGCAGCGTTCTCCACCTGCTGCGGGGTACCCCCCATCACCTCGCACAAGGCCCCGGCGGCCATCGAGCAGGCCACGCCGACCTCGCCCTGGCAGCCCACCTCGGCGCCGGAAATCGACGCGTTCTCCTTGTACAGAATGCCGATCGCCGCTGCGGTGAGCAGAAAGCGCACCACCCCATCCTCGTTGGCGCCGGGGACGAAGCGCATGTAGTAGTGCAGCACCGCGGGCACGATGCCGGCCGCGCCATTGGTCGGCGCCGTGACCACGCGCCCGCCGTAGGCGTTTTCCTCGTTCACCGCCAGGGCGTACAGGTTGACCCAGTCGAGCACCGACAAGGCATCGCGCAGGCTGGCTTCCGGGTGCTGGCTGAGCTGGCGGTACAGCGCCGGCGCGCGGCGCTTGACCTTCAGCCCACCCGGCAGGATGCCCTCGTGGCGGCAACCGGCCTCGACGCAGTCCTGCATCACCTGCCAGATGCGCAACAGCCCGGCGCGGGTCTCGGCCTCGGGGCGCCATGCCGCTTCGTTGGCCAGCATCACCTGGCTGAACGAAAACTGTTGCGCGGCGCAATGCCCGAGCAGCTGCTTGCCGGTCTTGAACGGGTAGGGCAGCACGGTGCTGTCCTCGACGATGCGGTCATGGCCGGCGGCCTCTTCATCGACCACGAAACCGCCACCCACCGAGTAGTACTCGCGGCTGCGGATCTGCAACCCGGCCGCGTCGAAGGCGCGGAAGATCATGCCGTTGGGGTGGTAGGCCAGCGGCTTGCGGATCATCGCCAAGTGCTGTTTTTCGACGAACTCGATCTCATGCTCGCCAAGCAGGCGCAGGTGGCCGCTGTCACGGATCGCCTTCAGGCGGGCGGGGATGCTTTCGGTATCGACGGTGTCCGGGTGTTCGCCTTCAAGCCCGAGCAGCACGGCCTTGTCGCTGCCGTGGCCCTTGCCGGTGGCGCCGAGCGAGCCGTACAGCTCGGCCTTGACGCTGACCGTACCGGCCAGCAGGCCGTCACGGCGCAGGCCTTCGGCAAAGCGCGCGGCGGCGCGCATCGGCCCGACCGTGTGCGAGCTGGAGGGGCCGATGCCGATCTTGAACAGGTCGAAGACGCTCAGGGACATGCTGACCTCCCGGCTCTACAGGTTGACGGTGAACCTGTGGGGGCGGCGGTGCGCCGATGCGATTTACCCGCGAATACGTCGGTGAAACCACTATCGCATTCGCGGGTGAACCCGCTCCCACAGGGCGCGCTGTCGGCCCGAGGGCTATCAGACGTCCTGATAGTTCTCGATCGACGGGCAGGCGCAGACCAGGTTGCGGTCGCCGAACACGTTGTCGACGCGGCCGACCGGTGGCCAGTACTTGCTTTCCACCAGGCTCGGCAGCGGGTAGACCGCCTGCTCGCGGCTGTAGCCGTGGGTCCACTCGCCGGCCAGCTCCGCCGCGGTGTGCGGGGCGTTCTTCAGCGGGTTGTCGTCCTTGTCCAGGCTGCCGTTCTCCACGGCGCGGATCTCTTCGCGGATCTGGATCATGGCGTTGCAGAAGCGGTCCAGTTCCTCTTTCGATTCGCTCTCGGTCGGCTCGATCATCAGCGTGCCCGCCACCGGGAACGACATGGTCGGGGCGTGGAAGCCAAAGTCGATCAGGCGCTTGGCCACGTCGTCGACGCTGATGCCGCTGGTGTCCTTGAGCGGGCGCAGGTCGAGGATGCACTCATGCGCCACCAGGCCGTTGCCGCCGGTGTACAGCACAGGATAGTGCTCTTCCAGGCGACGGGCGATGTAGTTGGCGTTGAGGATCGCCATCTGCGAAGCGCGCTTGAGCCCGGCGCCACCCATCATGCGAATGTACATCCAGGTGATCGGCAGGATGCTCGCGCTGCCGAACGGCGCGGCGCATACCGCGCCAGCGGTGTTTTCAAGCGTAGCGTGGCCCGGCAGGAACGGCGCCAGGTGCGATTTGACGCCGATCGGGCCGACGCCCGGGCCGCCGCCGCCGTGGGGGATGCAGAAGGTCTTGTGCAGGTTCAGGTGCGACACGTCGCCGCCGAACTTGCCCGGGGCGCACAGGCCGACCATGGCGTTCATGTTGGCGCCGTCGATGTACACCTGGCCGCCGTTGTCGTGGATGATCGCGCAGATCTCGCCGATGGCCTCTTCGAACACGCCATGGGTCGACGGGTAGGTGATCATGATCGCGGCCAGGCGTTCGCGGTGCTCGAGGGCCTTGGCGCGCAGGTCGTCGATATCGACGTTGCCGCGGGCGTCACAGGCGGTCACCACCACACGCATGCCGGCCATGTGGGCAGTGGCCGGGTTGGTGCCGTGGGCCGAGGACGGGATCAGGCAGATATCGCGATGGCTGTCGCCACGGCTGCGGTGGTAAGCGCGGATCGCCAGCAGGCCTGCGTATTCGCCTTGCGAGCCGGCGTTGGGCTGCAGCGATACGGCGTCGTAGCCGGTGGCCGCGCAGAGCATGGCTTCGAGCTCGCGGATCATCTGCAGGTAGCCCTGGCTTTGCGCGGCCGGGGCGAACGGGTGCAGGTTGCCGAACTCGGCCCAGGTCACCGGGATCATCTCGCTGGCGGCGTTGAGCTTCATGGTGCACGAGCCCAGCGGGATCATGGTGCGGTCCAGCGCCAGGTCCTTGTCGGCCAGGCGACGCAGGTAACGCATCAGCTCGGTTTCGCTGTGGTAGCGGTTGAACACCGGGTGCTCGAGGATCGCGGACTGGCGCAGCAGGCCGGTCGGCAGGCGCCCGACGATGGTCGGGGCCAGGGTGGCAAAGTCCGGGGCGGCCTGGCCGTCGGCGAACAGTTGCCACAGGGCTTCGACATCGGCTTGGCTGGTGGTTTCGTCCAGCGACAGGCCCAGGTGCGCGGCATCGATCTGGCGCAGGTTGATGCCCTGGGCGCGGGCCTTGTCATGCAGGCCGGCGGTGTTGCTGCCGGTAGCCAGGGTGAGGGTGTCGAAGAATTCGCTGGTGAGCACTTTCACACCCAGTTTCACCAGGCCGGTGGCCAGGATCGCGGTCAGCGCGTGGGTGCGTTCGGCGATGCGCTTGAGGCCGGCCGGGCCGTGGTACACGGCGTACATGCTGGCAATGTTGGCCAGCAGTACCTGGGCGGTGCAGATGTTGCTGGTGGCTTTCTCGCGGCGGATGTGCTGCTCGCGGGTCTGCATGGCCAGGCGCAGGGCGCTCTTGCCGAAGCGGTCGATCGACACGCCGACCAGGCGGCCAGGCATGTCGCGTTTGAACGCGTCGCGGGTGGCGAAGTAGGCCGCGTGCGGGCCGCCGAAGCCCAGCGGCACGCCGAAGCGCTGGGCGCTGCCGATGGCCACGTCGGCCTCGAATTCACCGGGCGGGGTCAGCAGGGTCAGGGCCAGCAGGTCGGCGGCCACGGCCACCAGGGCGCCGGCGGCGTGGAACCGCTGCACCACGGCGCGGTAGTCGAACACGTCACCGTTGCTGGCCGGGTACTGCAGCAGGGCGCCGAAGTAGGCGCTGGCGTCGCTCAGTTCACGCTCGTCGCCCACCACCACCTCGATACCCAGCGGTTCGGCGCGGGTGCGCAGCACGTCGAGGGTTTGCGGGTGGCAGTGCCTTGAGGCGAAGAAGGCATGGCTGGCCTTGTTCTTCGACAGGCGCTTGCAGAAGGTCATGGCTTCGGCGGCGGCGGTGGCTTCGTCGAGCAGGGAGGCGTTGGCGATCGGCAGGCCGGTCAGGTCGCTGATCAGGGTCTGGAAGTTCAGCAGCGCTTCCAGGCGGCCCTGGGAAATTTCTGGCTGGTAGGGGGTGTAGGCGGTGTACCAGGCCGGGTTTTCCAGGAGGTTGCGCAGGATCGGCGCCGGGGTGTGGGTGTTGTAGTAGCCCTGGCCGATGTAGTTCTTGAACAACTGGTTCTTGGCGGCGATGGCTTTCAGGGCGGCGAGGGCATCGGCCTCGCTCTGGCCGTCTTCGCTGCCCAGCACGCTGGTGCCCTTGATGCTGTCGGGGATGACCGCGGCGCTCATGGCCTCCAGCGAGTCGAAACCGAGGGTGGCGAGCATGGCATGCTCGTCAGCGGCGCGTGGGCCGATGTGACGGGCGATGAATTCGTTGGCGGTGCCGAGGTTGATGGTCATGGCAAGTTCCTCAGGCGTCGTCGTTGGCTTTGAGCAGGCGGTCGTAGGCATCCTGGTCGAGCAGGGCGGCCACTTCGTTCATGTCGGCGGGGATGAAGCGGAAGAACCAGCCTTCGCCCAGCGGGTCTTCGTTGACCAGCTCGGGGCTGTCGTTCAGGCCGTCGTTGACCGCGACCACTTCACCGCTCAGGGGCATGTACACGCCGCTGGCGGCCTTGACCGATTCCACGGTGGAGGCTTCGGCGCCTTTGTCGTACTGCTGCAGTTCCGGCAGTTGCACGTAGACCACATCGCCAAGGGCGTTCTGGGCGTAGGCGGTGATGCCCACGGTGACGCTGCCGTCGGCTTCGACGCGCAGCCATTCGTGATCTTCGGTGAAACGCAACTCGCTCATGGGAATTCCTCGGGAAGCAGGGGCGTTGGGCGCGGTAGACCCGCGCTCTTAAGGTTGGAATTCCCTTAGCAATAATGCGGCCAGTCGCAAAAAATCCTTATAAATCAATTAATTAGCAGGAGAATGAAGTCAATTTGTCATTTTTGTGGAATGAAATCGATACAGGAAGGGGAGGATTCAAAAGCGCTGTGGGATCAAACCCTTGTGCGCACGCATTCAGATGGGTGTGTAGCGAATTCGGTACGGTGTAATGATTTTATTACGACCTGCTGCTGGGCTCGGCCTGTCGCGGGGCAAGCCCGCTCCCACGCCCACTCAATGGGCTGCACCCGAGGAACGGTGGCCCAAGAATTTTGACGAAAGCTGGCAGCGTGGGAGCGGGCTTGCCCCGCGAAGCTGCATCAGGCCTTGCTTGGAATCCCGTACTTGCGCAACCGCTGGGCTATCGCCGTATGTGAGGTCTGCAAGCGCCCCGCCAACTGCCGCGTCGAGGGATAGCTGGCATACAAGCGCTGCAGCAGCTCGCGCTCGAAATCGCCGACGGCCTGGTCCAGGCTCGCCACTTCGCCGTCCTGCCCGCGCGCCACAGAGGTACCGGCGATGTCCAGGTCGCCGATATCCACCACGTTGCTTTCGCAGATGGCCGCAGCGCGGAAGATCACGTTCTGCAACTGGCGCACATTGCCCGGCCAGGGGTTGGCCAGCAGCGCCGCATGGGTGGCAGGCGCCAGCCGGCACTGGGGCCGCTGGATCTGGGTGCAGGCCTGCTGCATGAAGTAGTGCGCCAGCAGCAGGATGTCCTGGCCGCGCTCGCGCAGCGGCGGCACTTGCAGGTTGAGCACGTTGAGGCGATAGAACAGGTCTTCGCGGAAGGTGCCCTCGCTGACCATCTGCTCAAGGTTGCGGTGGGTGGCGCTGATGATGCGCACGTCCACCTTCACTTCGCGGTCGCCACCGACCCGGCGGAAGCTGCCATCGCTGAGAAAACGCAGCAGCTTGGCCTGCAGGTAGGGCGACATCTCGCCGATCTCGTCGAGGAACACCGTGCCCTGGTTGGCCAGTTCCATCAGCCCTGGCTTGCCGCCGCGCTGGGCGCCGGTGAAGGCGCCCGGGGCATAGCCGAACAGCTCGCTCTCGGCCAGGCTCTCGGGCAGGGCGGCGCAGTTGAGGGCCAGGAAGGGCGCGGCATGGCGGCTGCTGATGGCATGGCAGGCGCGGGCCACCAGCTCTTTGCCGGTGCCGGTTTCGCCGTGCACCAGCAAGGGTGCGTCGAGGGCCGCCACGCGCAGGGCGCGGGCCTTGAGGGTGCGAATGGCCGGCGAGTCGCCGAGCATGGCGTCGAAGCCTTCGGCGTGATCGTGGTGCAGCGCCGACAGCCGCTCGCCCATGCGGTTGGGCGGGTACAGGGTGAGCAGCCCGCCGGCATTGGTGATCGGGGTGGCGTCGAGCAGCAGGCTCTGGCCATTGAGCTGCATCTCGCGCATGGGCAGGTGGAAATTGTTGTCCAGCAGGGCCTGGAGCAGGTCGGGGTCGCCGAACAGCTCGGCCAGGGAGCGCCCGGCCGACTCGCGCCCGCACAAGGCGATCAGCGCCGGGTTGGCCAGCAGCACTTTGCCGGCGCTGTCCACGGCCAGCACCGGGTCGCTCATGGCGGCGAGCAGAGCGTCCAATTGCAGGTGGCGGCGTTGGCCGGGGAGGATGTCGACCACTTCCACCGACTGCACGCCGCGCACCTCGAACAGAGCGTCGTGCAGCTCTTCGAGCACGGCGGGGCTGAGGGTCGGGGCGTCGATGTAGACGTTCGGCGGGACCATCTCCACGGCATCGAGGTTGAGGTTGCGGGCACCGAGCAGGGCCAGGACTTCCTGGGTGATGCCGACGCGGTCGATGAAGCTGACGTGGATGCGCATGGGGCGGGCAGTTGTGGCCGGGGGAGGGCGACAGTATGCCTTGGTGATCGTATGAAGCCTATCGCGGGGCAAGCCCGCTCCCACAACCTGGGAGCGGACTTGCCCCGCGATGAATTCGATTATTCCAGGTGTTCAGGCTTGATCGGGTCGCCCGACTTCACATCCAGTTTCGCGCGAATGTCTTCGAACATGGCGTCGTACAGTTTGTGCGGCGAGCCCAGGGTCTCGAATTTCTTCGGCGGCTTCAGGTAGGCCTGGGCCTTGCGCGTGGTGACGCTGAGGAAGCTGGGCAGCACCTGGTCCTTGGCCAGGAAGAACTTCTCGTCGACCGGCTTGCCCTCGATGCTGCCATGCAGGCGGAACTCGATGCCTCTGCCTTCCTTGGGGTCCTGGGCCACTTCGTAATTGATGTTCAGGTCGTAGCTGTGGTCGTTGGTGTTCAGCGCGGTGCGCTCGATATGAACGTGACCGGGTTGGTACTGGGCCATGGTGGAATCCTCCGGAAGGTTGAAAACGGCGGGCGGCGGGCGCCCGCCAACTGCATTCAACGGTAGCTGATACCCGGCTTGGCGGTGGAAACCCGTGTGCCGGCGGTGCCTTTGACGATGTCCTCGATGTTTTCCAGCGAGCTGATCACCGCGACCTTGCCGGTATGCCGGGCGAAATCGCAGGCAGCCTGCACCTTGGGCCCCATGGAACCGGCGGCGAAGCCGAGCTTTTCGAGCTCGTCGGGGTGGGCCTGGGCAATCGCCTTCTGGGTGGGCTTGCCGTAGTCAATGTAGGCCGCATCGACGTCGGTGGCGATGATCAGAAGGTCGGCTTCCAATTGCTCGGCCAACAGTGCCGAGCACAGGTCCTTGTCGATCACCGCCTCGACGCCCTTGAGCTTGCGGTTTTCGTCGTACAGGGTGGGGATGCCGCCACCACCGGCGCAGATCACGATGCTGCTCTTTTCCAGCAGCCACTTGATCGGGCGGATCTCGAAGATGCGCTTGGGTTTGGGGCTGGCCACCACGCGGCGGTACTTGTCGCCGTCGGGCTTGACCACCCAGCCTTTCTCTTTGGCCAGGCGCTCGGCTTCTTCCTTGGCATACACCGGGCCGATGAACTTGGTCGGGTCCTTGAAGGCCGGGTCATTGGCGTCCACTTCAACCTGGGTGAGCAGGGTGGCGAACGGCACCTCGAAGGCCAGCAGGTTGCCCAGCTCCTGTTCGATCATGTAGCCGATCATGCCCTCGGTCTCGGCGCCGAGCACATCCAGCGGGTAGGCTTCATCCGGCTTGTACGACAGGCCCTGCAGCGACAGCAGGCCGACCTGCGGGCCGTTGCCGTGGGCGATGACCAGTTCGTTGCCGGGGTGGATCTTGGCGATCTGTTCGGTGGCGGTGCGGATATTGGCGCGCTGGTTGTCAGCGGTCATCGGCTCGCCACGGCGCAGCAGGGCGTTGCCGCCCAATGCAACAACGATACGCATGGGGAATGTCCTTCAGAGAGACTAGGGGGCAAGCCCGCTCCCACAAGGCGTTACAGATCAGCCAGGGTCGACACCAGGATCGCCTTGATCGTGTGCATGCGGTTTTCCGCCTGCTCGAAGGCAATGCACGCCGGCGACTCGAACACGTCATCGGTCACTTCGATGCCGTTGGCCAGGTGCGGGTACTGTTCGGCGATCTGCTTGCCGACCTTGGTGTCGGAGTTGTGGAATGCCGGCAGGCAGTGCATGAACTTGGTGCGCGGGTTGCCGGTGGCCTTCATCAGCTCCTTGTTCACCTGGTAGGGCAGCAGTTGCTGGATGCGTTCGCCCCAGGCTTCGACCGGCTCGCCCATCGATACCCAGACGTCGGTGTGAACGAAGTCCACGCCTTTGACCGCGGCTTTCGGGTCTTCGGTGAGGGTGATGCGGGCACCGCTCTCTTCTGCGTATTTCTTGCAACGCTCGACCAGGTCGTCATGGGGCCACAGCGCCTTGGGCGCGGCGATGCGCACGTCCATGCCGAGCTTGGCGCCGATCAGCAGCAGCGAGTTGCCCATGTTGTTGCGGGCATCGCCCAGGTAGGCGTAGCTGATGTCGTGCAGCGGCTTGTCGCTGTTCTCGCGCATGGTCAGCACGTCGGCGATCATCTGGGTCGGGTGGTATTCGTCGGTCAGGCCGTTGAACACCGGCACGCCGGCGAACTTGGCCAGCTCTTCGACGATCTCCTGCTTGAAGCCACGGTACTCGATGGCGTCGTACATGCGCCCGAGCACGCGGGCGGTGTCCTTCATGCTTTCCTTGTGGCCGATCTGCGAGGAATTGGGGTCGATGTAGGTGACATTGGCGCCCTGGTCGTAGGCGGCGACTTCGAAGGCGCAGCGGGTGCGGGTCGAGGTCTTCTCGAAGATCAGGGCGATGTTGTTGCCCTTCAGGTGCTGCTGCTCGGTGCCGGTGTACTTGGCGCGCTTGAGGTCGCGGGACAGGTCCAGCAGGTAGCGCAGCTCGCGGGTGGTGTGGTGCTCGAGGCTGAGCAGGTTGCGGTTATGGATGTTGAACGCCATGACATTTCTCCTTGAGTTTGGTGAACGCTCCGGCCGCCGCTTTGTGAGGGCGGCCGGGGGTAATGGGCGTTAGTAATCGATTGGGTCACGTACGATCGGGCAGGTCATGCAGTGGCCGCCGCCCCGGCCCCGGCCCAGCTCGCCGGCGCTGATGGTGATGACTTCGATACCGGCCTTGCGCAGCAGGGTGTTGGTGTAGGTGTTGCGGTCGTAGCCGATGACCACGCCTGGCTCGATGGCCACCACGTTGTTGCCGTCATCCCACTGTTCGCGCTCGGCGGCGAAGCTGTTGCCGCCGGTCTCGACCACGCGCAGCTTGACCCCGAGTTGTTCGCCGACCACTTCGATGAACGACTTGTTCTCGCGGCGCACGTCCATGCCGTAAGGCTTGCTCTCGTCCGGGCGAATGATGAACGGCACGATCTCCTTGACCACTTCCGGGAAGACCGTGACCAGGTCGCGGTCGCAGAAGCTGAACACGGTGTCCAGGTGCATGGCTGCGCGGGACTTGGGCAGCCCGGCGACGATGACTTTTTCCACCGCGCCCTTGGCGAACAGGTTCTGCGCCAGTTGGCCGATGGCCTGGCGCGAGGTGCGCTCGCCCATGCCGATGAGCACGATGCCATTGCCGATCGGCATCACGTCGCCGCCTTCGAGGGTGGCCTTGCCATGGTCCTTGTCGGGGTCGCCGTACCAGACCTGGAAGTCGGCGCCGGTGAATTCCTTGTGGAATTTGTAGATGGCGGTGGTCAGCAGGGTTTCCTGGCGTCGCGCCGGCCAGTACATCGGGTTGAGCGTCACGCCGCCGTAGATCCAGCAGGTGGTGTCGCGGGTGAACTGGGTGTTGGGCAGCGGGTCGAGCAGGAAGCTGGAGTGGCCCAGGTAGTCGCGGTACATCTTGATCACGCTGGCGCCTTCGCTGTCAGGCAGGTCTTCACCGGCCACGCCGCCGATCAGGAACTCGGCCAGCTTGCGCGGCTCCAGGCTTTCGAGCCAACTGCGCACTTCGTTGGTGAGGCCGACGCCGACGGAGTCGGAGGTGATCTTGCGGTCGAGGATCCACTTCAGCGCATCGGGCTGCTGGACGATGTCGGTCAGCAGGTTGTGCATTTCCAGCACATCGACGCCGCGCTCGCGCATCTTGGTGACGAAGTCGAAGTGGTCGCGCTTGGCCTGGTCGACCCAGATCACGTCGTCGAACAGCAGCTCGTCGCAGTTGCTCGGGGTCAGGCGCTTGTGCGCCAGGCCTGGCGAGCAAACCATCACTTTGCGCAGTTTGCCGGCTTCGGAGTGGACGCCGTATTTCTGTTTCTCAGTGGACATGGTTCATTCCTCCAGTAAAGCGAAGACAGGTGTTCAAAGGGTCAGGAAGCCGTCGTACAAGCCGTAGGCCGCCACCAGGGCGCCCACCACCACGGCGGCGAAGATGAGTTTTTCGATGCTGGTGAAAATCGGCTGGCCCACTTCGCGCTTGGCCTTGGCGAACAGGATGGCGCCAGGGGCGTACAGCAGGGCCGAGAGCAGCAGGTACTTCACGCCGCCGGCATACAGCAGCCAGATCGCGTAGATCAGGGCGATGCCGCCGATGATCAGATCTTTCTTGCGTTCGGCCAGGGCCTGCTCGTAGGTCTCGCTGCGCCAGGCCAGCAGGAAGGCGTAGGCCGCCGACCACAGGTAGGGCACCAGGATCATCGAGGTGGCGAGGTAGATCAGCGACAGGTAGGTGCTGTTGGAGAACAGCGTGATCACCAGGAAGATCTGCACCATGGCGTTGGTCAGCCACAGGGCGTTGGCCGGCACCTGGTTGGCGTTCTCGCGGCGCAGGAACTCCGGCATGGTGTGGTCCTTGGCGGCGGCGAACATGATCTCGGCGCACAGCAGCACCCACGACAGCAGCGCCCCCAGCAGCGAGATGATCAGGCCGACGCTGATCAGCACCGCCCCCCAGTGGCCGACCACATGTTCAAGCACGGCGGCCATGGACGGGTTCTGCAGCTTGGCCAGTTCCGGCTGGGTCATCACCCCCAGCGACAGCACGTTGACCAGCACCAGGAACAGCAGCACGGTGACGAAACCGATGACCGTGGCCTTGCCCACATCGGAGCGTTTTTCGGCGCGGGAGGAGAAGATGCTCGCGCCCTCGATGCCGATGAACACCCACACGGTGACCAGCATCATGTTGCGCACCTGGTTCATCACGCTGCCCAGCTCCGGCGTACCGACGGCCCAGATATCAGCGGTGAAGATGTCGAGCCGGAAGGCGAACAGGCAGATCAGCGCGAACAGCGCCAGCGGCACGACCTTGGCCACGGTGGTGACCAGGTTGATGAACGCCGCTTCCTTGATGCCGCGCAGCACCAGGAAGTGCACGGCCCACAGCAGGATCGAGGCACCGATCACCGCCGCCGGCGTATTGCCTTCGCCGAAGATCGGGAAGAAATACCCCAGGGTGCTGAACAGCAGCACGAAGTAGCCGACGTTGCCCAGCCAGGCGCTGATCCAGTAGCCCCAGGCGGACGAGAAACCCATGTAATCGCCGAAACCGGCCTTGGCGTAGGCGTAAACACCGCCGTCAAGATCAGGTTTGCGGTTGGCCAGGGTCTGGAACACAAAGGCGAGGGTGAGCATGCCCACCGCGGTGATGGCCCAGCCGATCAGCACGGCTCCAACGCCGGCGCTGGCGGCCATGTTTTGCGGCAGCGAGAAGATCCCGCCGCCAATCATCGAGCCGACGACAAGTGCAACAAGTGCACCCAATTTTAGTTTTGCGGGAGAATCAGACATTTAACGACTCCGTACCAGGAGAAAGTTGACTTCAGAATAAATCTGACGCCTGGGTCATTAGCTGATTTAGATCAGTTCATGCCGACATGAAGGGTTAAAAAGACCCTTCATGTACCTCCTGGAGGATGCCGACAGCTCTGCTGCAAGCCTTGTGCACTGGCACCTCCGTGTCCATCTAGAGCAAACGCTCCGTTTTGCCTGCGCTATGAAGCTAGCCGTTTCTGGATATTTCGCAAATTTTTCACAAGATTGAGTGATGGCCATGCGCCATGCGCGAGAAAGTCCGATAAAACCCTGCGCGTCGTGCGCTTTTAGTTAGACAAATGAGTTATGAGTGAACTAGCTTTAATGTCCTGCATTAATATAAATATGCTGTAACATTTATATGCGTTAGATCGAAATTTCATGCGCCGCACGGGCCAGAGGGGAGAAGCGCCATGAGCGAACCGGGACAGAAGCTGCGCCTAGGCGCCCTGATCGCGCTGGTGGTCGGCTCGATGATTGGTGGCGGGATCTTCTCGCTGCCACAGAACATGGCGGCGCGCGCCGACGTCGGCGCCGTGCTGATCGGCTGGAGCATCACCGCGGTGGGCATGCTGGCGCTGGCCTTCGTGTTCCAGACCCTGGCAAACCGCAAGCCGGAGCTGGACTCGGGGGTGTACGCCTACGCCAAGGCCGGCTTCGGCAACTACATGGGCTTTTCGTCCGCCTGGGGCTATTGGATCAGCGCCTGGCTGGGTAACGTCGGCTACTTCGTGTTGCTGTTCAGCACCTTGGGTTTCTATTTCCCGGCGTTCGGTGAGGGCAATACGCCGCTGGCCATCGGCTGCGCCTCGCTGCTGCTGTGGGCGGTGCATTTCCTGGTACTGCGCGGCATCAAGGAGGCGGCGTTCATCAACCAGGTGACCACCGTGGCGAAAGTGGTGCCGCTGCTGATGTTCATCGTGATTGCCGCGTTCGCTTTTCGTGCCGATATCTTCACCCGCGACATCTGGGGCTTGAGCAACCCCAAGTTCGGCAGCGTGCTGGAACAGGTGCGCAACATGATGCTGGTGACGGTGTTCGTGTTCATCGGTATCGAGGGCGCCAGCGTGTACTCCGGCCGTGCCGAGCGCCGATCGGACGTGGGCAAGGCCACGGTGGTGGGCTTTCTCGGGGTGCTGGCGCTGCTGGTGCTGGTCAACGTGCTGTCGCTGGGGGTGATGACCCAGCCGGAACTGGCCGGGCTGCAGAACCCGTCGCTGGCCTCGGTGCTGGAACACATCGTCGGGCCGTGGGGCGCGCTGCTGATCAGCATCGGGCTGGCGGTGTCGCTGCTAGGCGCGTTGTTGTCCTGGGCGCTGCTGTGCGCCGAGATCCTGTTCGCCACCGCCCGCGACAAGACCATGCCGCGCTTCCTTGCCCGGGAAAACGCCAACCACGTGCCGGCCAATGCGCTGTGGCTGACCAACGTGATGATCCAGGGTTTCCTGTTGATCACGCTGTTCTCGGCGGGGACCTACACCAGCCTGATCTACCTGGCGTCATCGATGATCCTGGTGCCGTACTTCTGGTCGGCGGCCTATGCGGTGTTGCTGGCGTTGCGCGGCGACAGCTATCAAGGCCAGCCCAGCGTACGCCGCAAGGACCTGCTGGTGGCGCTGATCGCCTTGCTGTACGCGGTCTGGCTGCTGTATGCCGGTGGGCTCAAGTACGTGCTGCTGTCTGCGTTGCTGTACGCGCCGGGGGTGATCCTGTTTGCCCGGGCCAGGCGCGAGCAGGGGGAGGCGCTGTTCACCTCGTGGGAAAAGCTGATCTTCGCGGGGGTGCTGGCGGGCGCGGGGCTGGCGGCGTATGCGTTGTATTCGGGGCTGTTGAGTCTGTGAAACGCGCATGACGCGCCTTCTGTAGGAGCGGCCTTGCGCCGCGAAAGGGCTGTGCAGGGTGGCACGGGCTTCGCCCGTGTTCGCGGGGCAAGCCCGCTCCCACAGGGATCGCGCTGGCTTTAGCAGTTGAGCAAGACAGTTGCTCCTACACAGAGAATGCGCGTTGAGTGGTAGAAGATGCGTCACCACTGAGTAGTGGCCGAACCCAGCTCGCAACTCCCTCGTGCCCACCCCATCACCGCCGTGCCCACCTGCAGCGGCCCTTTGATCCGCTGCGCCGCACCCCATGGTGTGTGCTCGATGTGCGGCTCGAGATCCGCGGCTGTCTCCGTCGCCAGCGGCAAGTCTTCTTCCACCGTTCCGCGTTCGACCAGCAGTGCCGCGGTACGCGCCAGCGACAGCCGCGCCTGGCACCCCTGGCCGCTGCCTAAACGCTCGGTCAGCGCGCGGATCGCCTCCGCCGCCATCAGGTAGCCAGTGGCATGGTCCAGCGCCTGCACCGGCAGCGGCACAGGCCGATCCGCTTGTTGCCAGCGCATGCCTTCGTGGGCGATGCCGGTGCTCATCTGCACCAGGCTGTCGAAGCCGCGGCGGTCCTGCCAGGGGCCATCCCAGCCATAGGCGTTCAGGCCCACATCGATGAGCCCGGGGTTGAGTTGGCGGCGACGTTCGGCACCCACTCCCAGCCGTTCGAGCGCATCGGCGCGGTAGCCGTGGACCAGGATATCGGCCTCGCTCAGCAGGCGCTCGAATACCTGGCGATCAGCCTGTGCCCGCAAATCCAGGCGCGCGCAGCGCTTGCCCAGGGTGACTTCCGCCGCCAGCGAAGGCTCGTCCCAGCCGGGTGGGTCGAGGCGCAATACCTCGGCGCCGAACGCGGCCAGCAAGCGGGTGGCAACGGGGCCGGCGATGATGCGGGTGAGGTCGAGCACCTTCACCCCGGCCAACGGCCTGGCTGGGTTGCCCAGCCAGGCCCGTGTCGGCCCGGCGAAGGCCTGGCGCAGGATCAGCGGTTGCCGGTTGACCGCCTGGCCCTGGGGATGGGCGCACCATTGCGGCCAACTGCGCATGCGCGCCGCGCAGCCACCGGCTGCGACCACCGCGGCTTCAAGGGCATCGCCTTCCCATGTGGCCACCTCGCGGGCGACGCTGGCGTGCTCGGCGTCGGTGCCGAGCACCTGCAAGGCTGCGGCACGATGGTGCGGGGCATTGGTGTGCAGACGGATCCAGCCGTCGCGGGTTGGGTAGTCGCCGGCGATGGCGTCCCACAATGGCGGGAGTTGCCAGCCGTGGGGGCGCAGACTGGTGGCGAACCAGAATGAGGCCAGGCGGCGGTCGATCCGCACCGCTGGGCAAGCGCCCGTCTGGCTTTCCAGCAGTTGGGCCAGGGCCAGGCCGCAGGCGGCAATGCTGGCGGTGGCCAGTTCGCTCACGGCAAAGGTCGAGGGCAGTGCGCCGACCCCTTGCCAGCGCGCAGCGGCGGGGTCGAGGCTCAGGGACTGGGCGATGGTGTCGAGCAACGGCTGCATGCAGGGTCCTCCTTGCTGGGACCTATTGCAGTACATCCGCCAGCGCTGTGCAAACCCCTCAGCGTTGCAGTTCGACGGAGCCTGGGGTGGTCGGCCGCTCCGGGCGCGACCAGATCCACAGGTTGCCCAGGGTCATGCCGGCGATGGCCAGGTAGACCGGCCAGTGGTGTTCGAGAAAGGTCAGCATCAGCCCCGCGCACAGCAGCATGCTCAGGGTCGCGCTGACCTTGGCGCGACGCTGGATCACCCGGCCATTGCGCCAGTTGTACAGGATCGGCCCGAACAACCGATGGTTCTCCAGCCAGGCGGACAGCCGCGGCGAACTGCGGGTGGCGGCCCAGGCGGCGAGCAGGATGAATTCGGTGGTGGGCAGGCCGGGGATGACGATGGCAACCAGGCCGATCCCTAGGCTGACATAAGCCAGGATCGCGTAGAGCAGCCGGGACACTTTGGAGCGGGCGAGTCGGGTCATGGTCTCACTACAGCGGTGCGGCCGCCCGCGGGCGGCCGGGTGAAGCGTGTCAGGCCAGCGCGGCGTCGGTGGCGTAGGCATGCTTGAGCAGCTCGGTGAAGCGCTCGAAGGCGGCGACCGCGCCACGTTCGGCGGCGGCGTCTTCCTCGGGCGACAGGGCCTGGCTGTCGAGAATGCGGGTGAACTGCTTCCAGCCTTCGGCGCGGCCACCTTCCGGCTCGCCCAGGTGACGGGCACCGAAGCTGTCGGACAGTTCCAGCGCCACGGCGCGCTTGATCAGGAATGCGGCGCCCAGTTTGGAGCCTTCGGAGACGAAGATCCAGCCCAGCGCTTCACCCAGGCTCGGGTTCTGCAGGGCGCCGGCGATGGGGGCCGGCACTTCGGTGTCGAGGTCGGCAAGGTCCAGGCGAGCCTGTTCGGCGCGGCAGCGCGCCGCCAGGTCGGGGACGATGGCGATCAATTGCGGGTCGTTGTACAGGGCCTGCAGTTCCGACTGGAACAGGTACTGGGCGACCACGAAGCGGGCGAAGCTCTCGCGGCTGTCGAACGGCTTGTGCGACTTGACCAGGGCGTCCAGCTCGGTGTGCGGGGCGTGGGTGACCTGGTTCAGGCGCTGGGAGCGCAGGGCGGCGCGCTCGGAGGAGGTGGACATCGGGGGCATCCTTGGGAAATGGGTTGTCTAGTGATAAGACGAAACAGATGACGCACGACAGTAAAAAAACCTCATCTGGGAAGTTGAATCATTCGTCGGACGCAGAAGTGGCGTCGCCCCTATCGCCGGCAAGCCGGCTCCCACCTGACCGCGCCGAACTCAAGACCTGCACTCAGGCTGTTTGAATGGCGAGCAAGACAGTTGCTCCCACAGGTGAGCGCCCGCCTCGGGCTGGGCGCTTTGTCTGTGGGAGCCGGCTTGCCGGCGATAGGGGCTGCACCGATTTCGAATCAGATATCCCACACCACATTGATGGCGAAGTTGCGCCCCGGCATGGTCAGGCGGTCGAGGTTGGCCGGCTGGGTCACGCTGGCTTCGCCGATCGAGTCGTAGCCGCGTACGTCATCCCACTGCCAGTACTTCTTGTCGGTGAGGTTGTACAGGCCGGCGTTGACGGTGACGTCCTCGCTCACCTTGTAGAAGCCGGTCAGGTCCAGCACGCCGTAGCCGGGGCTGCGGAACTGCTTGCTGGTGCCGTCGGGGGCGAAGAAGGTGGTGTCGTCGACGCGATCCTTCTGCTTGACCAGGGTCCAGCTGAGCAAGCCGCCGTAGTTCTGCTGCTCGTAGCCCAGGCCGAGCACAGCGGTGAGCGGGTTGACGCTGTTCAGCGGCTGGCCGTTGTCGTCGTTGCGGCCACGGGCATAGGCCACCGAGCCCTGGGTGTACAGGCCTTGCGCGGCACCGAAGTGGTCGAGGTTCAGGCGGCCCTTGAACTCGGCGCCGCGGATGGTGGCGTGCTTGATGTTGTTGGCCTGGAACTTGGCGCCCAGGTTGGACGACAGGATGGCGTCTTCGTTGATGAAGTCGCGGTACTTGTTATAGAACACCGCCACGTCGAAGTTGCCGGCGTCGAAATTGCCGCGCAGGCCGGTCTCGTAGCTCTTGCTCTTTTCTGGCTCAAGGTCGGGGTTGGGCTGCACGCTGTAACCCAGGCCCGGGTTGTCGAAGCGGCCGTACATGGCCTTGGCGGTCGGGGTGCGGAAGCCCTCGGCGTACTGGCCATACCAGGTGTAGTTGTCGTTGAAGGCGTAGGTGACGCCCAGCTTGGGCGATACGCGGTGCCACTTCTTGGCCGAGTCGTCGGCACTGGCGGCACCGGTCACGCTGGTGCTCTGCACGCCGCGCAGGAATTCGTCGGTGAATTTGGGCTCCATGCGGGTGTAGTCGTAGCGGGCACCCGGCAGGAAGGTCCAGTTGTTCCAGCGGATCTCGTCCTGGGCGAACAGGCTGTAGGTGTTCACGGTCGGGTCGGGGAAGTCGCTGACCGGTACCTGGCCATCGCGGGCGCTGTTCTGGCCGACGGCCGTGCAGGAACCGCCGACGTTCAGGCAGGTGCCGACGCCCTGGCGGATGCCGCTGATCTTCTCGTGCTTGAGGGTGGTGCCATAGGTCAGCAGGTGCTCGGTGGCGCCAATGCTGAAAGCTTTGTCCAACTGGGCGTCAAGGACCCACTGGCGGTCCTTGTAGGTGGTCTGGCGGTCGCGGAACACCTGGCGGCCGGCGGCGAAGTACAGCTCGTCGGTGCGTTGGTCGGTCTTGGCGATCTGGTAGTTGAGGCTCCACTTCACGTGGTCGGCGACCAGGCTGTCGAGGCCGAATTCGTGATTGATGCCGAAGCGCTCGCGGGTGACGGTGTCGTTGCCCTGGCGCATGCGGTACGAGTTCGAGGCAGCGAAACCGGGAATGAACGGCCCGCCCACGGAACTCAGGATGTTCTGGTCGCGGTCGTCCTTGTAGTGCTCGTAGGTCAGGCCCAGGCGGGCGTCGTCGGCGTAGTTCCAGCCCAGTTTGGCCAACACGTTGGTGGTGCGCACATCCTCGGGGTTGGCTTCGGTGCGGGCCAGGCCGCTGCCGCCGTGCTCGCCGTAGGACTCGGTCTCGTGGCCGTTGCGCTGGCTCAGGTGCAGCAGGCCGTCGAAGTCGGCGTGGCGGCCGGCGACGGTGGCGGACGTCAGCCAGCTCTCGTCGGCGGAGCTGTAACCGGTCTTCAGGCGCGCGCCGACATCCTTGCCGGGCTTGATGATGTCTTCAGGGTCGAGGGTGAAGTAGCTGACCGCGCCGCCGATGGCGTTGCTGCCGTACAACACCGAGGCCGGGCCGCGCAGGATCTCGACGCGCTTGACGATTTCCGGGTCGACGTAGTTGCGCTGGGTCTGGGCGTAGGGGCCGTAGAAGAAGCTGTCGGGGATCGACACGCCGTCTACCTGGGTGAGGATGCGCTCACCGTCGATGCCGCGGATGTTGTAGCCGTTCAGGCCGCTGCGCTGGCCAACGCCGCCGACCGACACGCCCGGCTCGTAGCGCACCAGGTCCTTGATGTCGTTGACGTTCTGCCGGTCCAGCTGCTCGCGGGTCTGCACGCTGACGGTGCTGGGCACCTGGCTGACTTCCTGGGCGCTACGGGTGGCGCTGACGGTCATCTGCTGCAGGGCGATGGCACTGCCCGCCTGGCGTTCGAGCACCACGTTGGCGTTGTCGATCTTGCGATAGGAAAGGCCAGTGCCGTGCAGCAGGCGTTGCAGCGCCGCTTCCGGGGCCAGTGAGCCTTGCACCCCTGGCGAGGCCACGCCTTCGGCCAGCTCGGCGTTGAAGCCGACCTGCCAGCCAGTGACCTGGCTGAACGCATTGATCGCCGAAACCAGCGGCTGCTGGGCAATGGCGAAGCGGTAGTCACCCATGCGCGGGCTGCTCGCCTGGGCAGGCTCCACGGCCAGGGCCGGCAGGCTGCAGGCGCCGCTGGCGAGCAGGGCGAGGGTCAGCAAGGACAGCTGCCCATGGCGGCGGGAAGGGGTGAACGGGCGGGTTGGACCTGTGGACATCGAAAGCGCTCCCTGTCGCGCGGGGGTTATAGGCGTGGACTGTTGTCGTTATCGAACGAGAATCAGTTGCATTGGCTATAACGAGACGTGCTGCCTACAGGGGTCGCGTAAAAAAACTTGTTGGCTCAGTTGAGAATCACCACGGCGGGGTATTCATGCAACTGCGCCGAGGTGATGTGGGCGAGGGCGCGCAGGGTTTGCAGGGGCTGGTCGAGGCGGTAGTTGCCGGTGACCGCGACCTGCTCCAGCTGCGCATTGCGGCTGATGATCCAGCCTGGGTAGTAGCGCTGCACTTCGGCGATGACCTGGCCCAGCGGGCAGTTCTCGAACACCAGGCGGCCTTCGACCCAGGCCAGCTCCTTGTTCAGGTCGGCGCGCTGGCGCTGGCCGAAGCCCTGGGGGCCGACACTGATGCTGTCGCCAGCGCTCAGGCGGATGCGCTGGTCGCGGGCCCCCTGCAGATCGACGTCGCCACGCTGCACGCGCACCTGCGCTTCGCCATCCAGGTAGCGCACGGCGAAGTCGGTGTCGCGCACGTTGGCGCGCAGCGGCCCGGCCTGCACTTCCAGCGGCGGCTGGCTGCCGCCGGCGACCTGGAAGTAGGCTTCGCCCTGCAGCAAGCGGGCAACCTGGCGCCCGTCGCGCACATCGCTGGCGAAGGCCGAGTTGGTGTTGAGCAAAATCTTGGCGCCGTCGTCCAGTTGCAGGCGCTGGCGCTCGCCGACCACGGTGAGGTGGTCGGCCTGCAGGCGCACAGGCAGGTTGCCGAAGGTGAACAGCCCGACCAGCAGCATGGCGGCGGTGGCCAGCGGCTTCCAGTGGCTGCGCAGGCGCCCGCCGAGGGAGCGGCGCTGGCGTTGCTGCAAGTGCTCGGCGGCCTGGCGCAGCGGCGCACCGTTCCACAGCGCTTCGGCCTCGACGTAGGCTTCGGCGTTTTCCGGCTCGGCGCCCAGCCAGTGCTCGAAGGCCTGGGTGTCCTGGTCATTGGCGCACTGCAGGCGGATCAGCCAGTCCATCGCCTCTTCGCGGGCACGGGCGCGGGCATCAGGCTCGGCAGGTGTCGGGCGAGGGGTGGGCTGATCGGTCACGAAGGATCCTTGCGGGGGCTTTTTTGCGCATGATCGGCGCAGGCCCGGCACATGGCAAGGGCTTTGCGCAGGTGCGCGGCGAGTGGTCGCGTCACTGATGCCGAGCGGCGACGCCCATGCAGATGGCCATGATCAGTTTCAGTTCCTTCTGCACGGTACTGGCCGAGACGTTCAACTGCTCGGCGATCTCCAGGTAGCTGGCGCCATGCAGGCGGCTCTGGATGAAGATGCGCTGCTGGCGCTCGGTCAGTTGGCCGAGGCTCGTGCTCAGGTGCTTGAGCAGTTGCTCGGCGTGGGCGGCATCCTCGCTGCTGCCGGCGGGCGCGGCGACGTTGTGCAGCACTTGCTCGGGCACGTCGTCGACCAGGGTGCGTGCCTGTACCCGGCGGGCGCGCAGGTGGTCCAGGGCGAGGTTGCGCGCGGTCTGGAACACGAAGGGCTCAAGGTGCTCGATTGGCCGCTCGCCCAGGGCACGGGTGACCCGCAGGTAGGTTTCCTGCAGCAGGTCCTCGGCGGTGCTGGGGTTGCCGACCATGCGTTGCAAGGTACGCAGCAGGCTGAGGCGCTGGGTGAGGAAGACTGAATTGAACCGGGATTGACTCACGGGGGAACCTGGCCACTGTGGGGTGAATGATAATGCTTATCATCCATATGGCAGGTCAAGCGCTGAAATGTCACGAACGGGTAAAGATTGCGGTTTACGCGGTGGGCGGTGGGCGTGGGAGCGGGCTTGCCCCGCGATGGGGGCCATGTCGTCCCGGCCTCATCGCGGGGCAAGCCCGCTCCCACGCTCAACACCCACCACCCACGCCCACCGCCAAAGTACTTACCTGGCACTGAACAGCGCCAGGCAGTTGTCCAGCATGCGGTTGGAGAACGCCCACTCGTTGTCGTACCAGGCCAGCACCTTGAGCATGCGGCCGTTGGCGCGGGTGTGGTTGGCGTCGAAGATCGACGACAGCGGGTTGTGGTTGAAGTCGCACGACACCAGCGGCAGCGCGTTGTAGCCCAGCACCCGCGAATGGCGGCTGGCCTCGAGGAACAGCTGGTTGACCTCTTCGGCCGTGGTTTCACGCTGCAGGTTGACCGTGAGGTCGACCAGCGACACGTTGATCACCGGCACCCTCACGGCCATGCCGGTGAGCTTGCCGGCCAGCTCCGGCAGCACCAGGCCCACCGCTTCGGCGGCGCCGGTCTTGCTCGGGATCATCGACTGGGTGGCGGAGCGCGCGCGGTACGGGTCTGCGTGGCAGACGTCGGTGAGCACCTGGTCGTTGGTGTAGGCGTGGATGGTGGTCATCAGCCCCTGCTCGATGCCGAACTCGCGGTGCAGCACCTGGGCCACCGGTGCCAGGCAGTTGGTGGTGCACGAGGCGTTGGAAATGATCTGGTGCGAGGCGCGCAGCACATCGTGGTTGACCCCGTACACCACGGTGGCGTCGGCGCCCTTGGCCGGTGCGCTGATGATCACCTTGCCGGCGCCGGCGGCCAGGTGCGCGGCGGCCTTGGCGCGCTCGGTGAACAGCCCGGTGCATTCGAACACCACGTCGATGGCCAGGGCTTTCCAGGGCAGCTCGGCGGGGTTGCGGATGGCGCTGACGGCAATCCGGTCGCCATTGACGGTGAGGCTCTCGTGGTCTGCCTCGACCTGTGCATCGAAATGGCCGTGAACGCTGTCGTATTTGAGCAGGTGGGCGTTCATCGCGCTGTCGCCCAGGTCGTTGATGGCGACGACCTGCAGGTCCTGACGGTAGCCGTGCGTGTAGAGTGCGCGCAGGACGTTGCGTCCGATGCGGCCGAATCCGTTGATGGCGATGCGTAGGGTCATGGCGTTACCTCTGGCAGTCGGGTGAAGCCTGTGGCAAAAATGCAGCTTCACTGAAACGGTTTTGTTATTGGAATTACAAGATTATTCACTGCGCGATAGAAAACAAGCCTTTTTAGTGGCAGTATTTTGTTAAATCTACAACGAGTGGCCGGGCAGGCTGCTCCGCGAAAGTGCCGGGTACCTTTACTGCAAGCCTAGGCCGCAATCGTTTGGAGGGAAAATGCCCATTGAAGCCGCCCTTACCGTTAGCCTGGAGTCCAGTACATGCATCCGCGCATCCTTGAGGTCACCGCACGGCTGATCGAACGCAGCCGTCCCACCCGTGAACGCTACCTTGAGCTTATCCGCGGCGCGGCCAGTGACGGACCGATGCGCGCCAGCCTGCAATGCGCCAACTTCGCCCATGGCGTGGCCGGTTGCGGTGCCGACGACAAGCAGACCTTGCGCCTGATGAACGCCGCCAACGTGGCCATTGTCTCGTCATATAACGACATGCTCTCGGCGCACCAGCCGTACCTGCACTTCCCCGAGCAGATCAAGCAGGCCCTGCGCGAGGTTGGCTCGGTCGGCCAGTTCGCCGGTGGCGTGCCGGCCATGTGCGACGGCGTGACCCAGGGCGAGCCGGGGATGGAGCTGGCCATCGCCAGTCGCGAAGTGATCGCCATGTCCACCGCCATCGCCCTGTCCCACAACATGTTCGATGCCGCCCTGATGCTGGGCATCTGCGACAAGATCGTCCCCGGGCTGATGATGGGTGCGCTGCGCTTCGGCCACCTGCCGACCGTTTTCGTCCCCGGCGGGCCGATGGTCTCTGGCATCTCCAACAAGCAGAAGGCCGATGTGCGCCAGCGCTACGCCGAGGGCAAGGCCACTCGTGAAGAGTTGCTCGAATCGGAAATGAACAGCTACCACGGCCCAGGCACCTGTACCTTCTACGGCACCGCCAACACCAACCAGCTGGTGATGGAAGTGATGGGCATGCACCTGCCCGGCGCCTCGTTCGTCAACCCCTACACGCCGCTGCGCGATGCCCTCACCGCCGAGGCGGCGCGCCAGGTCACGCGCATGACCAAGGCCAGCGGCAGCTTCATGCCGATCGGTGAAATCGTCGACGAGAAGGCGCTGGTCAACTCGATCGTCGCGCTGCACGCCACCGGCGGTTCGACCAACCACACCCTGCACATCCCGGCCATTGCCCAGGCCGCCGGCATCCAGCTGACCTGGCAGGACATGGCCGACCTGTCCGAGGTGGTGCCGACCTTGTCCCACGTGTACCCCAACGGCAAAGCCGACATCAACCACTTCCAGGCCGCCGGCGGCATGGCCTTCCTCATCCGCGAGCTGCTCGATGCCGGGCTGCTGCACGAGGACGTCAACACCGTGGCCGGCCCGGGGCTGCGTCGCTACACACAGGAGCCGTTCCTCGACAACGGTCAGCTGGTCTGGCGCGAAGGCCCGCAACAGAGCCTCGACGAGAGCATCCTGCGCCCGGTGGCGCGGCCGTTCTCCGCCGAGGGCGGCCTGCGGGTAATGGAAGGCAACCTGGGGCGTGGCGTGATGAAGGTCTCCGCCGTGGCCCCTGAACACCAGGTGGTGGAGGCCCCGGCGCGGGTATTCCACGACCAGCAGTCGCTGGCCGATGTGTTCAAGGCCGGTGAGCTGGAATGCGACTTCGTGGCCGTGGTGCGCTTCCAGGGCCCGCGCTGCAACGGCATGCCCGAACTGCACAAGCTGACGCCGTTCCTAGGCGTGCTGCAGGACCGTGGCTTCAAGGTGGCGCTGGTCACCGACGGGCGTATGTCCGGCGCTTCGGGCAAGATCCCGGCGGCCATCCATGTGTGCCCGGAAGCCTTCGACGGTGGCCCGCTGGCGCGGGTGCGCGATGGTGATATCGTGCGGGTCGATGGTGTCGAAGGCACGTTGCGGCTCATGGTCTCGGCCGAGGAACTGGCCAGCCGCGAGCTGCCCGAACCGCCCAAGGGCAACGACCTGGGCTGCGGTCGCGAACTGTTCGGCTTCATGCGTGTGGCGTTCAGCTCGGCAGAGAAGGGCGCCAGTGCCTTCACCTCTGGCCTGGAGACTCTCAAGTGAAAGAACTGCTGGTTGGCGACATTGGTGGTACCAACGCACGTTTTGCCCTGTGGCGCGACAACCAGCTGCACGCGGTCCAGGTGCTCGCGACCGCTGACTACACCAGCCCCGAACAGGCGATCGAGGCGTACCTGGGCGAACAGGGCATCGCCCGTGGCGGGCTGGAGGCGGTGTGCCTGTCGGTCGCCGGGCCGGTGGATGGCGATGAGTTTCGCTTTACCAACAATCACTGGCGGCTGAGCCGCCGGGCGTTCTGCCAGACCCTGCAGGTCGAGCGGCTGCAATTGATCAACGACTTCTCGGCCATGGCGCTGGGCATGACCCGTTTGCGCGAAGGCGAATATCGAGAAGTCTGCGCGGGCCAGGCCGACCCCACTCGGCCAGTGCTGGTGATTGGCCCTGGCACCGGGCTTGGCGTTGGCAGCCTCGTGCGTCACGGCGGGCAGTGGCTGGCGCTGCCGGGCGAGGGTGGGCATGTCGACCTGCCGGTGGGCAATGCCCGCGAAGCGGCGATTCACCAGGAGATTCAGCGCCAGATCGGCCATGTCAGTGCCGAGACGGTGCTCAGCGGTGGCGGGCTGGTGCGTTTGTACCAGGCGCTCTGCGCGCTCGATGGCGACACGCCCAGGCACAAGACCCCGGCGCAGATCACCGATGCGGCACTGGCCAACGAGCCACGGGCGCTGGCGGTGGTGGAGCAGTTCTGCCGGTTCCTCGGTCGGGTGGCGGGCAACAATGTGCTCACCTTGGGCGCGCGCGGCGGGGTCTATATCGTCGGCGGGGTGATTCCGCGTTTTGCCGAGTTGTTCCTGCGCAGTGGTTTTGCCGCGAGTTTTGCCGACAAGGGCTGCATGAGCGGGTATTTCGCCGGGGTGCCGGTGTGGCTGGTGACTGCGGAGTTTTCCGGGTTGCTGGGGGCGGGGGTGGCGCTGCAGCAAGCGTTGGATCATTGAGCGTCATCGCGGGGCAAGCCCGCTCCCACAAGGAATCGTGGGAGCGGGCTTGCCCCGCGATTGGCCCTCACAGCAGACACAAAGATCTGCGCATACAAGAGGACGGACCATGATGACCACTGCCGGCAAATCGATCCTGATGGTCGACGACGACCAGGACATTCGCGAACTGCTGCAAACCTACCTGAGTCGCGCCGGTTTCCAGGTGCAGGCCGAGCCCGACGGTCAATCCTTCCGCCGGGCACTGGACGCCACCCCCTGCGACCTGGTGATCCTCGACGTGATGCTGCCCGACGAAGACGGCTTCAGCCTGTGCCGCTGGGTACGCCAGCACCCCCGGCTGTCGCGGGTACCGATCATCATGCTCACCGCCAGCTCCGACGAGGCCGACCGGGTCATCGGCCTGGAGCTGGGCGCCGACGACTACCTGGGCAAACCCTTCAGTCCGCGTGAGCTGCAGGCGCGGATCAAGGCCCTGCTGCGCCGCGCCGACTTCGGTCAGGCCGCACCGGCCAGCGCTGTGCTGGCGTTTGACGACTGGCGCCTGGACACGGTCAGCCACCGGCTGTTCCACCGCGATGGCGAAGAGGTGATCCTCTCCGGCGCCGACTTCGCCCTGCTCAAGCTGTTCCTCGATCACCCCCAGCAGATCCTCGACCGCGATACCATCGGCAATGCCACCCGCGGGCGCGAGCCGATGCCCCTGGACCGCATCGTCGACATGGGCGTCAGCCGCTTGCGCCAGCGCCTGCGTGACACCGAAAAACCACCCCGGCTGATCCGCACCGTGCGTGGCAGCGGCTACTTGCTGGCGGCCCATGTCAGCCCGGCCTAGCGAGCGGCGCTGGCGCCTGCTGCCACGCTCCCTGCTGGGGCGCATGTTGCTGCTCACCCTGCTGGTGGTGGTACTGGCCCAGGGGCTTTCCAGCGTGATCTGGGTCGCCCAGCTGCGCGCCAGCCAGCTGCAGGGCCTGCGGGCCAGCGCCAGCAGCCTGGCCCACTCGATGAGCGCCAGCGTCAGCTACTTCCGTTCGCTGCCGGTGGCCTACCGGCCCATGGTGCTCGACCAGTTGCGCAGCATGGGCGGCACGCGCTTTTTCGTGTCGCTCAACGTCAAGCCGCTGGACATGCCGGTGCTGCCCATCACCCCGCGCAAGCAGGCGGTGATCGAGGTGTTCCAGCAGGTGCTGCACGAACGCCTCGGGCAGCAGATGGACATCTCGGTGGAATTCGTCAGCCCCGACGACCTGCGCATCTTCAACAGTGGCCTGAAGCTCGATGAGCTGCCGCGCTCGTGGGCGCATTACTCGCTGACCCTCGAACCGCTCAACCCGCCGGTGCTGGTTACCCAGATCCGCCTGGGCGAGGGCGAATGGCTGTATATCGCCTCGCTGCTGCCCGAGCCCTACACCAGCCTTGAAGCCGAACGCCTGCCGCGCCAGCAGATCGGTTTCATCGCCCTGACCACCGCCCTGTTGCTGCTGTTCATCGGCTTGCTGGTGCACTGGCAGAGCCGGCCGCTCAAGCGCCTGGCCCGGGCGGCCCGGGAGCTGTCGCTGGGCGCCGAGGTGGCACCAGTGGCCGAAGGCGGCGGCAGTGAAGTGGTGGAAGTGGGGCGGGCCTTCAACAACATGCGCGAGCGCATCAGCCGCTACCTGACCGAGCGCTCGCAATTGTTCAGCGCCATCTCCCACGACCTGCGCACGCCGATCACCCGCCTGCGGCTGCGGGTCGAGCTGCTGGAAGACGAGGCCTTGCAGGCCAAGTTCAGCCGTGACCTCGATGAGCTGGAGCTGCTGGTCAAGGGGGCGCTGCAATGCGTGAAGGACACCGACATTCACGAGAACATCGAACCGATCGAGCTCAACCAGGTGCTGGAACTACTGGCCGAGCCTTATCTGCGCGACGGCCGCATCACCCTCGAAGGCCGGGCGCTGGCGCCGTACCCGGGCAAGTCGCTGGCCCTGCGCCGTTGCATCGGCAACCTGATCGACAACGCCATCAAGTACGGCGAACGGGCGCAACTGCGCATCATCGACAGTGCCGAGAGCTTTGTATTGCAGGTTGACGATCAGGGGCCGGGGGTGCCAGAGCAGCGTTTGGAGCAGGTGTTCGAGCCGCACTTCCGTTTGGCCGGGCAGCAGCAGGGCTATGGGTTGGGGTTGGGGATTGCGCGCAATATCGCCCATAGCCATGGCGGTGAGGTGAGCCTGTTGAATCTCCGTGAGGGTGGGTTGCGGGTGACCTTGTACCTGCCGCGTACGCCTGATTGACAGCAATCGCGGGGCAAGCCCGCTCCCACGCAGGCCGCGCATGTGGGCGTGGGAGTGGGCTTGCCCCGCGATAAGGGCCTCGATGTAACGATGCGGTGACAATCAAGCCAGTCTTCGTGACATGCCACCCAGGACGGCTGGCTAGAATCGGCTGACAACAACAAGGAAGACGCCAATGACCCGTAGCTGGCTCGATTCCCCCGCACACCACGCCTGGCTCGGCACCGAGGCCCTGCGCCTGCTCGATTTCGCCAAGGCCGCTCGCCTGCCCCAGGGCTTCGGCAACCTCGATGACGAAGGCCGCCTGCCCCGTTGCGCCCTGGCCGAGACCATGAACACCGCGCGCATGACCCACAGCTTCGCCCTGGCACATATCCTGGGTGTCCCAGGTTGCCGCGAGCTGGTCGAGCATGGCGTCGCCGCCCTGCAAGGCCCGCTGCGCGACCAGGAGCATGATGGCTGGTACGCACAGCCCGAAGGCCACGGCGACACCGGCAAGGCCGCTTACCTGCACGCCTTCGTCGCCCTTGCCGGCAGTTCGGCTGTGGTGGCGGGCGTCAGCCAGGCCCAGGCACTGCTGGACGCTGTGGTCCAGGTCATCGAGCAGCGCTTCTGGTGCGAGGAGGAGGGCGCCCTGCGCGAGTCGTTCTCCCGCGACTGGCAGCAGGCCGAAGCCTACCGTGGTGCCAACAGCAACATGCACGGCGTCGAGGCGTTTCTCGCCCTGGCCGACGTGACCGGCGACACGTTGTGGCTGCACCGTGCCCTGCGAATGGTCGAGCGCTTGATCCTTGCCCGGGCTACCAACGACGGTTTGCGTGTTACCGAGCATTTCGACGGGCACTGGCAGGTGCTGCCCGACTACAACCGCGACAACCCCGCCGACGGCTTCCGGCCCTACGGCACCACGCCTGGCCATGCCTTCGAGTGGGCACGGCTGCTGCTGCACCTGGAGGCGGCCCTGCAACGGGCGCAACTGCCTGCGCCCGAGTCCTTGTTGGCGGCTGCCAGGGGCCTGTTCGACAGTGCCTGCCGCCATGCCTGGCACGCCGACGGCGCCCCGGGCATGGTCTACACCCTGGACTGGCGCGACCGCCCGCTGGTGCGCGAGCGCCTGCACTGGGTGCATGCCGAGGCCAGCGCCACCGCCGCCGCTTTGCTGCGGCGCACCGGCGAGCCGCATTACGAGCAGTGGTACCGCTGCTTCTGGGACTTCATCGCCACGCATTTCATCGACCGCATACACGGCAGCTGGCACCACGAACTGGACCCGACCAACCAGCCCAGCGCGCGCATCTGGGGTGGCAAGCCCGATCTCTACCACGCGCTGCAGGCCCTGTTGCTGCCGCGCCTGCCGCTGGCGCCGAGCCTGGCCACTGCGCTGGCTTTGTAACCAAACGCTGACATTCGCGCATCCGTTCGTTACCTGGCGCCGGGTGCAAGGTCCCTACACTCACTGCAAAGCAAGCGACAGTCTTGCCACGCATAACAACAAGAAAGGTATTTCCCATGCATTCGACGCTTCGTCTCGCCGCTGCGATCTCGTTCGCTTCCCTGTACGCCCTCAGTGCCCATGCCGCCGATGCCAAAGGCACTGTGGAGGTTGTCCATTGGTGGACTTCCGGCGGTGAAAAAGCCGCCGTGGATGTGCTCAAGGCCCAGGTCGAAAAAGACGGTTTCATCTGGAAGGACGGCGCGGTTGCCGGCGGCGGCGGTGCCACTGCCATGACCGTGCTCAAGAGCCGCGCAGTGGCCGGCAACCCGCCCGGCGTGGCACAGATCAAGGGGCCGGATATCCAGGATTGGGCGTCCACCGGATTGCTCGATGCCGATGTATTGAAAGACGTGGCCAAGCAAGAGAAGTGGGACAGCCTGCTCGACAAGAAAGTCGCCGACACCGTGAAGTACGACGGTGAGTACGTGGCCGTGCCGGTGAACATCCATCGCATCAACTGGCTGTGGATCAACCCCGAGGTGTTCAAGAAGGCCGGGATCGACAAGGCCCCGACTACCCTCGATGAATTCTACGCGGCAGGCGACAAGCTCAAGGCCGCCGGTTTCATCCCGCTTGCCCACGGTGGCCAGCCGTGGCAGGACAGTACCGTGTTCGAGAGCGTGGTGCTCTCGGTGATGGGCGTGGAGGGTTACAAGAAGGCCCTGGTCGATCTCGATGAAAAAGCCCTGACCGGCCCCGAGATGGTCAAGGCGCTGACCGAACTGAAGAAGGTCGCCACCTACATGGACCCCGACGGCAAGGGCCAGGACTGGAACCTGGAAGCCGCCAAGGTGATCAACGGCAAGGCCGGCATGCAGATCATGGGTGACTGGGCCAAGAGCGAGTGGACCCTGGCCAAGAAAACCGCCGGCAAGGATTACCAGTGCGTAGCGTTCCCCGGCACCGACAAGGCGTTCCTCTACAACATCGATTCGCTGGTGGTGTTCAAGCAGAAGGATGAAGGCACCGCGGCGGGCCAGCAGGACATTGCCCGCAAGGTGCTTGGCGAGGACTTCCAGAAGGTGTTCAGCACCAACAAGGGCTCGATCCCGGTGCGTAACGACATGCTCGCCGACATGGGCAAGTACGGCTTCGACGCCTGCGCCCAGACCTCCGCCAAGGACTTCCTGGCCGACGCCAAGAGTGGCGGCCTGCAGCCGAGCATGGCGCACAACATGGCCACCACGCTGGCCGTGCAGGGGGCGTTCTTCGATGTGGTGACCAACTACATCAACGACCCCAAGGCCGACCCGGCCGATGCGGCGAAGAAACTGGCGGCTGCTATCAACTCGGCCAAGTAACCAGATCGCGGGGCAAGCCCGCTCCCACGGATGCGCGCTGCCTGCGTGGGAGCGGGCTTGCCCCGCGATGCGGCACATCGAGAATCCAGATCATGACTACAGCAACCGCCCGCCTGCGGGCCTCACCCCTGGACGCGCTCCAGCGCTGGCTGCCGAAACTGGTACTGGCGCCGAGCATGTTCATCATCCTGGTGGGGTTCTACGGCTACATCCTGTGGACCTTCGTCCTCTCGTTCACCACCTCGACCTTCCTACCCACCTACAAGTGGGCCGGGCTTGCGCAATACGCACGGCTGTTCGACAACGACCGCTGGTGGGTGGCGAGCAAGAACCTGCTGCTGTTCGGCGGCCTGTTCATCGCCATCACCCTGGCCATCGGCGTGTTCCTTGCCGTGCTGCTGGACCAGCGCATTCGCCGCGAAGGCTTCATCCGCACGATCTATCTCTACCCCATGGCGCTGTCGATGATCGTCACCGGCACCGCCTGGAAGTGGCTGCTCAACCCCGGCATGGGCCTGGACAAGCTGCTGCGCGACTGGGGGTGGGAGGGCTTTCGCCTGGACTGGCTGATCGACCCGGACCGGGTGGTCTACTGCCTGGTGATCGCTGCGGTGTGGCAGGCCTCGGGCTTCATCATGGCGATGTTCCTTGCCGGCCTGCGCGGGGTCGACCAGTCGATCATCCGCGCCGCGCAACTGGATGGCGCCAGCCTGCCGCGCATCTACTGGACGGTGGTGCTGCCCAGCCTGCGCCCGGTGTTCTTCAGTTCACTGATGATCCTGGCGCACATCGCCATCAAGAGCTTCGACCTGGTCGCGGCCATGACCGCCGGCGGCCCCGGCTACTCCTCCGACCTGCCGGCGATGTTCATGTACGCCTTCACCTTCAGCCGCGGGCAGATGGGCATGGGCTCGGCCAGCGCGATCCTGATGCTCGGCGCCATCCTGGCGATCATCGTCCCCTATCTGTATTCGGAGCTGCGGGGTAAACGCCATGAGTAGCCGCCTCGACAAACCCGCATTGAGCTTCAGCCGCATCGCCATCCACGCCGTGCTGCTGCTTGCCGTGCTGCTGTACCTGGTACCGCTGGTGGTGATGCTGTTGACCAGCTTCAAGACCCCTGAAGACATCAGCACCGGCAACCTGCTGAGCTGGCCGGCGGTGTTCACCGGCATCGGCTGGGCCAAGGCCTGGGCCACGGTCAACGGCTACTTCGTCAACTCGGTGCTGATCACCGTGCCGGCGGTGCTGATCTCCACCACCATCGGCGCGCTCAACGGCTACGTGCTGTCGATGTGGCGCTTCCGTGGCTCGCAGCTGTTCTTCGGCTTGCTGCTGTTCGGTTGCTTCCTGCCGTTCCAGACCGTGCTGCTGCCGGCCTCGTTCACCCTCGGCAAGCTCGGCCTGGCCAGCACCACCAGCGGCCTGGTGCTGGTGCACGTGGTGTACGGGCTGGCCTTCACCACGCTGTTCTTTCGCAACTACTACGTGAGCATCCCCGATGCCCTGGTCAAGGCTGCGCGCCTGGATGGCGCCGGGTTCTTCACCATCTTCGGGCGGATCATCCTGCCGATGTCGACACCGATCATCATGGTCTGCCTGATCTGGCAGTTCACCCAGATCTGGAACGACTTCCTGTTCGGCGTGGTGTTCTCCAGTGGCGACTCGCAGCCGATCACCGTGGCCCTCAACAACCTGGTCAACACCAGCACCGGGGCCAAGGAATACAACGTCGACATGGCCGCGGCGATGATTGCCGGGCTGCCGACGCTGCTGGTCTACGTGATTGCGGGCAAGTATTTCGTGCGCGGGCTGACCGCCGGCGCGGTAAAGGGGTAAGTCATGGCAACGCTCGAACTTCGCAACGTGAACAAGACCTACGGCGCCGGTTTGCCGGACACGCTCAAGGACATCCAGCTGGCGATCAAGGACGGCGAGTTCCTGATCCTGGTCGGCCCCTCGGGCTGCGGCAAGTCCACCTTGATGAACTGCATCGCCGGCCTCGAGAGCATCAGTGGCGGGGCGATCCTGATCGACGATGAAGACGTCAGCGGCATGAGCCCGAAGGACCGCGACATCGCCATGGTGTTCCAGTCCTACGCGCTGTACCCGACCATGAACGTGCGCGACAACATCGCGTTCGGCCTGAAGATCCGCAAGCTGCCCCAGGCGGCCATCGACGAGGAAGTGGCGCGGGTCGCCAAGCTGCTGCAGATCGAGCATCTGCTCGGGCGCAAACCCGGCCAGCTTTCCGGCGGCCAGCAG
Organism: Pseudomonas sichuanensis; assembly: GCF_003231305.1. Classification (GTDB taxonomy): domain Bacteria; phylum Pseudomonadota; class Gammaproteobacteria; order Pseudomonadales; family Pseudomonadaceae; genus Aquipseudomonas; species Aquipseudomonas sichuanensis. Next base: position 49,310 of record NZ_QKVM01000013.1, read on the forward strand.
CAGCGCGTGGCCATGGGCCGGGCGCTGGCACGGCGGCCGAAGATCTACCTGTTCGACGAGCCGCTGTCGAACCTCGACGCCAAGCTGCGGGTAGAGATGCGCACCGAAATCAAGTTGATGCACCAGCGTCTGAAGACCACCACGGTGTACGTCACCCACGACCAGATCGAGGCCATGACCCTGGGCGACAAGGTGGCGGTAATGAAGGACGGCCTGATCCAGCAGTTCGGCACGCCGCAGCAGATCTACAACGATCCGGCCAACCTGTTCGTCGCCAGCTTCATTGGTTCGCCGCCGATGAACTTCATCCCGGTGCGCCTGACCCGCCAGGACGGCCGGGTGCTGGCGCTGCTCGACAGCGGCCAGGCGCGCTGCGAACTGCCGCTGGGGGTGGATGCCGATGCGCTGGACGGGCGCGAGGTCATCTTGGGTGTGCGCCCGGAGCAGATTTCGCTGGGGGCCGCGCAAGGCAACGGGTTGCCGGGTATCCGCGCCGAAGTGCAGGTGACCGAGCCCACCGGGCCGGACCTGCTGGTGTTTGTCACCCTCAACCAGACCAAGGTCTGCTGCCGCCTGGCACCGGACGTGGCGTGCCAGGTGGGCGACAGCCTGAACCTGCAGTTCGACCCGGCGCGGGTGCTGCTGTTCGACGCCGCCAGTGGCGAGCGGCTCGACTTGGCCGCTACCGCGGTGAAAGACAACGTGGCCCGCTTCAAGGGGCGTTGATGTGGGAGCGGGCTTGCCCCGCGATAGCGATGGTCAGGCTGAAATCGCCATCGCGGGGCAAGCCCGCTCCCACGGCCTGCAAGGGCTCGACCGTTAAACCGTTCTGTTAATAACAAGAAAAGAGGACGCAAAGGGATGGAACAGCGCAATCGCATCAGGACATTGGGCTCGCTGGCACTGCTGGCCATGGTCGGCAGCAGCGGGGCCCAGGCTGCCGAGGCTTTCTCGTCGGAATCGAAATGGATGACCGGCGACTGGGGCGGCACCCGCACCGAGCTGCTGGAAAAGGGCTATGACTTCACCCTCGACTACGTCGGCGAGGTGGCCGGCAACCTGCACGGTGGCTACAACGACGACAAGACCGCGCGCTACAGCGACCAGTTCGCCCTCGGCGCGCACCTGGACCTGGAAAAGATCTTCGGCTGGCACGATGCCGAGTTCAAACTGGCGATCACCGAACGCAGCGGCCGCAACCTGTCCAACGACCGCATCAGCGACCCACGCGCCGGGCAGTTCAGCTCGGTGCAGGAAGTCTGGGGCCGCGGCCAGACCTGGCGGCTGACGCAGATGTGGGTCAAGCAGAAATACTTCGACGGTGCGCTGGATGTGAAAGTCGGCCGCTTTGGCGAAGGCGAGGACTTCAACAGCTTCCCCTGCGACTTCCAGAACCTGGCGTTCTGCGGCTCGCAGGTGGGCAACTGGGTGGGGGGCATCTGGTACAACTGGCCGGTCAGCCAGTGGGCGCTGCGGGTGAAATACAACATCACCCCGGAATTCTTCGTCCAGGTCGGTGCCTACGAGCAGAACCCTTCGAACCTGGAGACCGGCAACGGCTTCAAGCTCAGCGGCAGCGGCACCAAGGGCGCGATCCTGCCGGTGGAGGCGGTGTGGTCGCCCAAGGTCAACGGCCTGCCGGGCGAGTACCGCCTGGGCTACTACTACAGCACCGCCAAGGCCGACGATGTGTATGACGACATCAACGGCAACCCGCAGGCATTGACCGGGCAGGACTTCAAGTCGCACTCCAGCAAGCATGGCTGGTGGGTGGTGGCGCAGCAGCAGGTGACGGCCCACGCCAGTGATGCCAGCCGTGGCCTGAGCCTGTTCGCCAACTTCACCGTGCATGACAAGGCCACCAACGTGGTCGACAACTACCAGCAGGTCGGCCTGGTGTACAAAGGCGCCTTCGACGCCCGGCCCAAGGACGATATCGGCTTCGGCGTGGCCCGTATCCATGTCAACGACGACGTGAAGAAGCGCGCCGAACTGCTCAATGCCCAGTCCGGCATCGCCGATTACGACAATCCAGGCTTCGTGCCGCTGCAGCGCACCGAGTACAACGCCGAGCTCTACTACGGCTTCCATGTCACCAATTGGCTGACCGTGCGGCCGAACCTGCAGTACATCAAGAGCCCGGGCGCGGTGGACGAGGTGGACAACGCGCTGGTCGCAGGGTTGAAGATTCAGTCGTCATTCTGAGACGAATTGTTGTAAATTTACGCCATCCATTTTCGGCCCTCCGCTAACCACTGGTCTGCAGTGGTTAGCGGGTACGGGCTGAGACAGCGCTATCTCGAACAACAAAAGAGCTTGGAACCATGGCAGAACATCCGCTACATCGCTTCTTCACCTCGCAACGGCCGAGGCCGACCTTCGAGTGGGAGCGTTACCAGCAGCGCGATGTGCTGATCATCGACCACCCTCGCTGCCAGGCGATGTTCAGCCGCCAGGGCGGGCAGTTGCTGCATTTCCAGCCCACCGGTGAAAAGCCCTGGCTGTGGTGCGCCGAACAGTGGCCGCAGGTTGGCGCCATCCGCGGTGGCGTGCCGGTGTGCTGGCCCTGGTATGGCCGCCACCCCAGCGAGGACCTGTGGCCGGCCCATGGCTGGGCGCGGCTGCTGGACTGGAAGCTGGTGGACAGCCGCGAGGACGAGGAGGGCGTGACCTTGAAGTGGCGCCTGGACCTGTGCGACTGGCAGGTCGACCTGCATGCGCGCCTGGGCGCCAGCATGGAACTGAGCCTAAGCACCGAGCACCAGGACAGCGAGCCCTGCCAGTTGAGCCATGCGCTGCTGGCTTACTGGCGGATCAGTGACGTGTCAAAGATAGCGCTGTCTGGGCTTGAGGATATCGAAGGCTACGACCGCCTCAACCGCCAGGCGTGCCGCGAAGACGGCGCGTTGAAACTCAAGGGCGGTTGCCAGAAGGTCTACCCCGGCACGCCCAAGGTGCAGCTGCAGGACCCGGCCTGGCAGCGCGAGCTGTGCATCGACACCGGTGACAGCGACGACACCGTGGTCTGGCACCCAGGCAACCGCCCGCTGATGGGCGTGAGCGGGCGCGAGTGCCAGGGTTTCGTCTGCGTCGAGGCCGCCAGCGGCAGCGACGAGGGCCTGAGCCTGCGGCCGGGTGAACGTGCGCACCTGCGGCTGCAGGCGCACCGCCTCAGTTGAGGTCGTCGTCCTCGATCGGGTAGCGGCTGGCGTTGAGGCTTTCCTTGATCTTGCGCAGGTGCGGTTGGAAGTCCACGCCGCGGCGCAGGGTCATGCCGGTGGCGAGCACGTCGAGCACGGTGAGCTGGATGATCCGCGAGGTCATCGGCATATAGATGTCGGTGTCCTCCGGCAACGGGATGTGCAGGCTCAGGCTGCAGGCCTGGGCCAGTGGCGAGCCGGCGGCGGTCAGGCCGAGCACCGAGGCGCCGTTTTCCCGCGCCACGCGCGCCACCTCGACCAGCTCACGGGTGCGCCCGGTGTAGGAGATGATCACGAACAGGTCGCCGGTATGGGCCACCGAGGCCAGCATGCGCTGCATCAGCACATCGGCATGGGCCGACACGGCAAGGTTGAAGCGGAAGAACTTGTGTTGCGCATCGAGGGCCACCGGGGCGGAAGCGCCGAGGCCGAAGAAGTGGATCTGCCGGGCCTGGATCATCATGTCCACGGCGCGGCTGACCTGCTGTGGGTCGAGTTGCTGGCAGGCGCTGTCGAGCGAGGCGATGGCGCTGCCGAAGATTTTCTGGGTGTAGGCCGCCGGATCGTCGTCGGCCTCCACCGCACGGCTGACGTAGGCCGCGCCGCTGGCCAGGCTCTGCGCCAGTTGCAGCTTGAGCTCGGGGTAGCCGTTGACGCCGAACGAACGGCAGAAGCGGTTGACGGTCGGTTCGCTGACCGAGGCCGCCTGGGCCAGCGCGGCGATGCTGAAGCGGGTGGCTTGTTGCGGGTTGAGCAGGATGACTTCGGCGACTTTGCGTTCGGCCTTGTTCAACTCGTCCAGGCGGCCCTGGATCTGTTCCAGGAGGTTACGCACGCGGTCCATGGGGTGTCCTTGGTCGGCTCTAGGTGACAGCCGGCTGGCGGGGCAGCAGGCTTTTTGCAGTGTTGTGTATCCTACTGGCGGTGAGATTGTCACACCACTGGGTTGTAATAGATGTGGATAATGTTGTGGTTTTTACTACATTAGGCCTTGAAAACCCGCTTTGAAAGCGGTATTCCTAGCTCAACTTTAATAAAAGAACCAACATCATGGCTGCGATCAGTGTCGAACCTTGCACCTTTGCCCTGTTTGGCGCCTTGGGCGACCTGGCATTGCGCAAGCTGTTTCCCGCGCTCTACCAGCTCGACCGTGCCAACCTGCTGCACCCGGACACCCGGCTGCTGGCCCTGGCCCGCGAGCCAGGCACCGCGCAGGAGCACCTGGGCACCATCGAGGCGCACCTGCGCCGCCACGTCCCCGATGCGGACATCGACGCCGTTGCCCTGGGCCGCTTCCTCGAACGCCTGAACTACCTGCATGTGGACTTCGTCCAGCCCGAGGATTACCAGGCGTTGGTCGAGCAAGCGCCTGGCGAGCTGCCACTGATCGCCTACTTCGCAACGGCCGCCGCCGTCTATGGGGCGATCTGCGAGAACCTCGACAAGGCCGGCCTGGCGCCGCGCACCCGGGTGGTGCTGGAAAAGCCCATCGGCCACGACCTGGAGTCGTCGCGCCGGGTCAACGACGCCGTGGCGCGCTACTTCCCGGAAAACCGCGTCTATCGCATCGACCACTACCTGGGCAAAGAGACGGTGCAGAACCTGATCGCCCTGCGTTTTGCCAACAGCCTGTTCGAAACCCAGTGGAACCAGAATTCCATCTCCCACGTGGAGATCACCGTCGCCGAAAAGGTCGGTATCGAAGGCCGCTGGGGCTACTTCGACAAGGCCGGCCAACTGCGCGACATGATCCAGAACCACCTGTTGCAGCTGCTTTGCCTGATCGCCATGGACCCGCCCAGCGACCTTTCCGCCGACAGCATCCGCGACGAGAAGGTCAAGGTGCTCAAGGCCCTGGCGCCGATCACCGGAGAGGGCCTGAGCACCCGCGTGGTGCGTGGCCAGTACATCGCCGGCTACAGCGACGGCAAGCCGGTGCCGGGCTACCTGGAAGAAGACAACGCCAACGCCCAGAGCGACACCGAAACCTTCGTCGCCCTGCGCGCCGACATCCGCAACTGGCGCTGGTCTGGCGTGCCGTTCTACCTGCGCACCGGCAAGCGCATGCCGGGCAAGCTGTCGCAGATCGTCATCCACTTCAAAGAGACGCCGCACTACATCTTTGCCCCGGAACAGCGCCTGCAGATCGGCAACAAGCTGATCATCCGCCTGCAGCCGGACGAAGGCATCTCGCTGCGGGTGATGACCAAGGAGCAGGGCCTGGACAAGGGCATGCAACTGCGCAGTGGCCCGCTGCAACTGAATTTCTCCGACACCTGGCGCAGCGCGCGGATTCCTGATGCCTACGAGCGCTTGCTGCTGGAAGTGATGCGCGGCAACCAGAACCTGTTCGTGCGCAAGGACGAAATCGAATACGCCTGGAAATGGTGCGACCAGCTGATCGCCGGCTGGAAGACCAGCGGCGATGCCCCCAAGCCCTATGCGGCCGGTTCCTGGGGGCCGATGAGCTCGATTGCACTGATCACACGTGATGGGAGGGCCTGGTATGGCGATATCTGAACTGCAACTGCCGGCGAGCGTGAAGGCGCATGCGCTGGCCGATTCGAACAGCCTGGCGGCGACCCTGGCCCATGACGTGGCCGAACGCCTGCGCCAGGCCATCGCCAGCAAGGGCCAGGCCTGTGTGGTGCTGTCTGGCGGGCGCAGCCCGGTGCCGTTCCTCGAGCAGCTGGCGGCGCAAGCGCTGGACTGGTCGAAGGTGACCGTGAGCCTGGCCGACGAGCGTTGGGTGCCGGTGGAGCATGCCGACAGCAACGCTGGCTTGCTGGCCCGTCACTTGCTCAAGGGCGCGGCGGCCAAGGCGCGCTTCATCGGCCTCTACCAGGGGGCTGCCAGCCTGGAAGCCGCTGCCGAACGGGCCGACCAGGCACTGGCCGACTTGCCGCCGATCGATGTGCTGGTGCTGGGCATGGGCGACGATGGCCACACCGCCTCGCTGTTCCCGGCCAGCCCCAACCTGCGCCAGGGCCTGGCCAAGGTGGGTGAGCGCCGCTGCCTGCCGATGCTGGCGCCCAGCGTGCCGCACCAGCGCCTGAGCATGACCCGCGCATTGCTGGCCAGCGCCGGTTTCACTGCGCTGTCCGTGCAAGGGGCCGGCAAACTCGCTACCCTGCGCGCCGCGCTGGCGGGCAACGACCTTACCGAAATGCCGATTCGCGCTTTTCTTCACGACCCCCTGAGCATCTACTGGTGCCCATGAGCCAAGGATCCACAGTCATGACCACCCTCGAACGCCCACAGCCTTTGCTCTCGATGGCCGAGAAAGCCGAACGCATCGACGCGATCTGCGCCAAGGCGCGCATCCTGCCGGTGATCACCATCGCCCGCGAGCAAGACATCCTGCCGCTGGCCGACGCCTTGGCCGCCGGTGGCATCCGGACCCTGGAAGTGACCCTGCGCTCGGCGCTGGGCCTGAAGGCCATCCAGGTGCTGCGTGAGCAGCGCCCGGAGCTGTGCGTCGGTGCCGGTACCGTGCTCGACCGCAGCATGTTCGCCGCCGTGCAGGCCGCAGGCGCGCAGTTCGTCGTCACCCCGGGCATCACCCAGGACATTCTCGAGGCCGGCGTGGACAGCGACATCCCGCTGCTGCCCGGCATCAGCACGCCGTCCGAGATCATGATGGGTTACGCCCTGGGTTACCGGCGCTTCAAGCTGTTCCCGGCCGAGATCAGCGGCGGCGTGGCGGCGATCAAGGCCTTCGCCGGCCCGTTCGGCGACATCCGCTTCTGCCCCACGGGCGGGGTGAACCCGGCCAACGTGCGCAACTACATGGCACTGCCCAATGTGATGTGCGTGGGCGGCACCTGGATGCTCGACAGCAGCTGGATCAAGAACGGCGACTGGGGCCGTATCGAGACGTGCAGCGCCGAGGCGATGGCGCTGCTGGACTGACCGATTTCGTTGTGTGCTACACGGCTTATGGGGCGCTTGGTCGGCGCCCTTTTTTTTGCCTGGGCCCAATCGCGGGGCAAGCCCGCTCCCACGCTGCTGGTGCTGGTGCTGGTGCAGGCGTGGGAGCGGGCTTGCCCCGCGATGGCGCTGCTGGATTGACCGATTTCGTTGTGTGCTACCCGGCTTGTGGGGCGCTTGGTCGGCGCCCCTTTTTTTTGCCTGTCAGAAACTGCCAGTGGTGCGGAACCCACCGCCACCGGAACTGCTGCTGGTGCGAAAGCCACCGCCACCGGAACTGCTGCTGGTACGAAAGCCACCGCTGCTCGAACCGCTGGACGATCTGCCCGTACTATAGGTGTTGTTGCCGCGATGCCTTGGGGCAACATACTCCCGGCCTTCATCGAGGCGTTTCTCCACTGCTTGCTGGTCGAGCAGGCCGTTCATGTAGTCGGCCAGTACCTGCTCGATTGGCTGGCTCAACTGGTACTCGTGGCGCGGATCGCTGAAATGATCGTTGCGCAGTGCGTACTCCAGAGTCTTGGCGCGGTCGTAAAGGCGACGCTTGCCGAGTGCCTGATCCTGCAGGCCGTGCAGACGTTGCTGGATTTCCCGCAGGCGGGCATGCAGCTGTTGCAGGTCGTTCACCAGGACATCGTCATGGGGGCTGGGGGTCTTCGCCGCTTCGGCGATCAGTTCGGCCAATGGCCGTGCCTGGAGCTGGTCGGCGATGCCCTGGCGAATCTGTTGCAGATACGGATCGCGCTTCTGGGCGAAGTCGGCCAGTTGGGCCTGCAGTGAGCGGGCCTGGGCCTTGCCCTCGCTCAGCAGCGTGCTCAGGCCTTGCTCCTCGACCCGCAACGCTGGCATGCCGAAGGTCTCGCGGGCCTTGTCCAGTTGCTGCTGGTGCTGTGCCTGCAGTTGCTCGCGGGCTTCGCCGAGGGCCTGGCGCAGGGCCTCGTTGCGCGCCTGCATGCTCAGCAGGATCTGCTCGTTGGCGTAGTTGACGCGAAAGCCGACCTTGCGTGCGAGGTAGTTGTCGAACGCGCGCTGGAACAGACGCGGGCGGTACTGCTCGGTGCCGTAGCGGTTGGCCTTCAGGAAACGGTACAGCGGGTTGCTGTTGTAGCCTTGCAGCTTGCTGGCGCACTCGTCGCGGATTTCATCGTAACTGGCATGGGCTTGCTGTTCAGCCTGGCGGGCTGCGTCCAGTTGCTCGCTCAGTTGGCGCAGGGCCGGATCCTGTTCGAGCAGCTCCTGCGACTGGGTGTCCAGGCGATCGAGGTTGTTACGCAGCGCCTGCAGATTTTCCAGTCTATGGGCGATGAGCCCTTCGACGTTTTCGAGTTCCTGGGTGAGCGCGGCATGGGTTCGCTCGCGTTGTTCGAGCAACTGCCGGGTCTGCAGGTCCCGCATAGGGTCGATCCTGAGCTGCAGGCTGGCAATATCGGCCAGTTTCGAGCTGATCAGGTGTTCGAGCCGGGTTTGCTGTTCGGACTCGGTATACAGCGCCCGTTCGGCCTCGCGCAGCTGTTGTTCGGCCTGGCGCGTATTGCTTTCGAGCGCGTTGCTGAGGGCGGTGGGGGTCATGGCGTCACCATTCCAGGATCATGTCGGGAGCGGGGCTGATGCGCTGGTTGAAACGCAGGGTCAGGCTATTGGCCGGTTTTTCACCGATCAAGCGCTGGCTGATGTGGCCATCGTCGAGTTTGTCCTGGCGGACCCTGAGGTATTCGTTGTAGCTGACGCGCACACCGAAGCGGCTGGCCCATCGAGTCGTGCCGTCCTCCACGCTGGTCACCGGGGCGAAGGCCGGCTTGCCGGTGCTGTCCAGCGGCTCGACGATCAAGTACCAGCTTTTGCCGCGCAGGCTGTTCTCGCTGCACCCGGACGCTTCATAGCAGCGCTCCACGCCGGACTTGATACCGGGGCGGTCGATCAGTTCGAGGGTCAGGGGCTCGGTGGCGAAGTCCAGGTAGTCCTTCAGCGCTGCAAGTGTAGCGTCCGCCTTTTTCAACTGCAGCCTGGCAATGTCCTTGCCGGCCGACTCGGCCCAGGTCTTCATCTGCAGGCGCTCGGCGGCGGGCAATGGCATGGCCTTCAGACGATCCAGCAAATGGCGTTGGAGATCGAGGCTGGCGTAGAGATGATCCACGCGATTGAGCCTTTTTCTGGCGCTTTCCAGTTGCTTGCGCGGTGTCGACAGCTGCTGCTGTGCCCTCTGGATGCGAGCCTGTAGCTGGGCGCGGTTTTCGCGGGTGATCGGGTCTGGGCGATCGAGGGTGAAAGGCAGGCTGGCGCTGGGCAGCAGGGGGTCGATTTTCGCAACCAGCGCGGCCACCAGGGGTTGCGGTTGTTGCTCCAGGCGCGCCTTCACCTGCCCCAGCCGTTGTCGTTGCACGGCAATGTCTTGGTTCAACTGCTCGTTGATCCTGGCCAATCGGTCGGCGCTTTGACCCACCCTCGTGTTCTGGGCCGTGTCCACCAGGTGGTTGATGCCCAGGCCAAGGGCGCAGGCCATTACGCCGCATGCTGCCCAGATCATCAGTTTGCGGTGGGCCATGGCCAGGCGCGTCAGCAGGCGTTGTGCGAAGTTCAAGGTTGGGGCCTCGAACATCAGCCGACGCGAAAAGAACGCGCGCACGCCTTCCTCGATCTGGGCGTCCTCGTAGTGGATGCCGTTGTTCTGGTAGTAGGCGCGGATCCGCTCGGCCACCTCGGCGCGGCGCCGAGGCAGGTCAAGGTGGTCCTGCAGTTCCATGTCCCGGTGACGCAGTTCGTCGACCAGGGCCATGGCCCCCATCTGTTCGGAAAGTGAGACGGTCATTGGCGGCCCATCAGAAGCTGGCGGAGATGATCTGTTGGCCGTTGTCGGCCGGGTTGTCGAAGGCGCTACCGTCGAGGACGCGACGGTCGAAATTCCGGTTCATGCTGTAGGCATCCTTGCTGCCGATGACCGGTTTATCGACGCGCCCCTTGGCCTGCTTGGCTTGCTGTGCTTGCAAGTACTGCGCGTGGCTGACCTGTACGCCGAGGGTGTCGGCAAGCGCGATCTCGCCGGTGCGGCCGTTGGCGAGTGGCATGGTCACCACCTTGCCCTGCGGGTCGCGTGCCTGGAATGCCAGGAACCATGCCTTGCCGTCATCGCTGCCTGGTTTGCACACCGAGGTCTTGCGGCAGCGTTCGTAACCAGACATCTGGCCGGCGCCGTCGGCGATGCGCAGTTGCAGTTTTGTCTCTGTGAAGTCGGCATAGACCTGCAGCTCTCGCAGGGCCTGGATAGCCCTGTCCGGTCCATGGTCGGCCACCAGCGCGCCAGTGGAGCGGGCGAACGGCAGCAGCTTGGCTCGCACGTCACCCGGCAACGGCATGGCCTCCAGGCGGGCCATCAGCGCAGTGTATTGGTCCAGGCGAGCCTGGTGCGCGGCGCGGTCTGCTTCTGGCGTCCAGCTTGGCGCCGCCATCCCCAGGCCGTTGCCGGTGGCCTTGGTGACTGTGGCCGGTTGGCTGAGCGCGGCGGGTTGGCGCACGTTCGCCGCCAGCAGGGCACCGCCCAGCAGGGCGACCCACACCAGCACCCAGGCCAGCAGGCTGCGGCGCAGGAATATCCCGGCCAGCAGCCGGCGGGGCCAGGCCAGCGTCGGCGCCTCGAACACCAGGCGGCGGGCGAAGAACGCCTTCACCCCCTGTTCGATCAGGCTGTCGTCGCAGGCGATGCCCTGGCGCTGGTAGTAGCCGCGAATGCGCTCGGCAACTTCCGCGCGGCGCCGCGGCAGGTCCAGGTGCTCCTGCACCTGGCGTTGCTGTTGGCGCAGCTCGTCGACGAGGGCCATGGCCCCCATCTGTTCGCTGAGCGAGCCTTGGCTCATTGCGCGGCCTTGGTCAGCAAGGCGGCGAAGGCGCGCTTGGCGTCTTCGACGGCGTTGGAGATTTCCAGCGCGGCCTTGCTCGATTCGGCGCGGTAGGTTTCGGTCAGGCCCTGCATGTCGTTCTGGAAGTCCAGGGTGGCCTGGGCCAGGGCGCGTACCGAGTCGACGCGGATGGTCGAGCCGTAGCTGGCCTTGACCGCGGCGCCGAGCTGCTGGTTGCCGATTTCGCCCAGCGCTTCGAGGCCCTTGCTGATGCCGTCGGTGGTGGCGTTGAGGGTGTGGGTGGCCTCGGCCATGCCCTGGTTGGCGGTGAACGACACGGCCAGGCTGGTCAGCACCACTTCGTTGGTGGAGAAGAACGAGACCATGCGCTGGTATTGGCGCTCCTTGACCACGTGCACCTGGCTGATGCGGGCGAACACCAGTTCGGCGGTGTTGTAGCCGACACGCAGGTCGTCGGCGATGTCCTTGACGATCTGGTAGCGCTTGTCTTCGTTCTGCAGGGCGCGCACCGCTTCGTCGCGTTGCAGCTCCAGCGCCGCGCGTTGGGCCGGCTCCTGGTTGGCGGCCGCAGCCACCGTGGCGTTGGCGGTGTCCAGGGCACTGGTGCATTCCTGCAGCGACTGGCCGGCGATGGCCAGCACCTGCTGGGCGTCCACTTCGGCAGTCTTCATGGCCAGGCGGAAGTCCATGTACGACTCGAGGATCAGGCCCTCGCGGGTGATCTGGTCGCTGGCGGCCTTGCACACATCCAGGTAGTGCTTGCGGATGTCCTCGAAACGGCTCGGGATCGAGCCACGGCGCAGGTTCATCCAGGCCATGCTGAGGCGTTCGAGGGTGTCCAGGCGGCCATCATCCATCCACGAGGCCATGGCCGAAGCATCCTCGCGAATCGAAGTGAAGCTGTCGGTGATGTCCATGTAGCGGTGCGAGATGTCCATGCCGGCGATCTGCTCGCGCACGGTCTGGTTGAACACCGTGGCCTGTTGCAGCACGGCAGCGATACCGGTGACCCGCTGGTTGTCGTAATGGGCGATCTTGTCCAGCAGGACCATCACCGGCGCTTGCTGTGCCGGTTGGCCGAAAGTGATGCCGAGCTTGCGCAGGCCGTCGAGGGCGCGTTCCAGGTATTGGCTCATGGTTGTCCTTGCATGAGGGGGCGGTCGGAAAGGGTGGCGTTCGGGTTGCCGGGGAGCAGGCGCAGGGCGGTGATGGTGCCGAGCACGGTATTGAGCGTCTGGGCTCTGTTCATGTACTCGACGATCAGTTGCCGGTAGTTGGTGTCGTCGCGGTACTGGTCGGCCAAGGGGTAGCGCAGCTGGCAGGGGCAGTCGTCCAGGCTGGGCTGGGTGTGGCAGCTGCAGTCGCTGGCGCAGCCGGCGTCGCCCCGCAGGCGCTTGCCCAGGGCGGACTCGAAGGTGCATGCCTGTTCGTACAGGTCCCTGGCCTGGCCGACGCGCTGGCTGGCGCTGTCCAGGCGCCGACGCAGCTCGTCGAGCTCCTGCTGGAAGCGGGTGGCCTGCTGGGCGCCAATGGCGGCCCATTGGGCGAGCGCCTGGTTGAGGCTGTCGGTCTTGAGTTCGAACCTGAGCCAGCGCAGGGCATCCTGGCTGTCGCTGTCGGCGCATTGTTCGAGCAGGTCGATGTCCTGGCGGACACGCTTGAGGTGCTGCCGGGCGGCGATCACCTGGCGTGCCAGGGCTTCGGTCTCCTGGCTGAGCGGGTCCTGGTCGGCGGCTGGCAGGCTACTGCGCTGCAGTGCGGTCAGTTGCCGTTCAAGCTCGGCAATCTGCTGATCGCAGGCGGCCAGGCGGGTGGCGTCCTGTTCCAGCATGGCGCGCAACAGCTGTTCGTTCTGCTGGTTGCCGACGAAGTTGCACTGCCGGGCGAGCCAGTCGTCCATGCGCCGTGACAGCACATTGCGTTGGTAGTGTTGCGTGCCGTACTGGCGCAAACGCAGGTAGGCGTAGATCCGGTGCTGGCTGTAGGCCGCCAGTTTGCCGGTGCATTCATCCACCAGTGGCTGGTGGTCGGCGGCGATCTGCTCGCGCTGCTGGCGGGCCTGTTGCAGTTGCTGCTGGCTCTGGTGCAGCGCAGGGTGCTGGCGCTGTTCGGCGAGTTGGCGACTGCGGCTGGCGGCGAGCCGCTCCTGGGCCTGACGGAACAGGGCCAGTTGGTTGTCCAGGCTGGCGTTGGCCTGCTCGAGGCGGGTGAAGCCATCGTCTTCGCGGGCTTGGCGCTGTTCGAGGATCTGGCGAATCTGCGCAGCCTCGAAGGCCGTGTCTGCGATGTCATAGAGCCCACAGAGGATGCGGGCCTGCAGGTGCAGGTGCTGGTGGTGCAATTGCGCGCAGTTGCGCTGTTCGCGAGTCAGCCGGCGCAGGTAGTCGCGGCTGTTGTCTTCGGCGAGCGCTGCGAGGGTGCCAGGTGTCATGGGGCGAAGCATCCGTGTCCGAGTGTCTATGTCGATACGTGAACGGATGAGTCCACTGGCCGTCATCCGTGATCGAAGCGGTGGAAGTTCGGCAGTATAACCATGATTGCAGGCGAAATGATGGCGTCGTCTGACACACCTTGCTGGATATTTCGGGCATAAAAAAACCCGCATCCGAGGATGCGGGTTTGCAGGCGAGCAGGGCGGGTTTACGCTGCCTTGGCTTGCTGTTGGCTCAGGGAGCGGTTCAGCGCGCTGAACAGGGCCTTGAAGCTGGCGGTGGTGATGTTCTCGTCGATGCCCACGCCGTGCACCGGGCGACCGCCCGCAACGCGCAGCTCGATGTAGGCCGCGGCTTTGGCGTTGGTGCCGGCGCCGATGGCGTGCTCGTTGTAGTCCATGATTTCCACGGCCACCGGCAGGCCGGCCACCAGCGCTTCCAGAGCACCGTTGCCCTTACCGTGCCAATGCAGGGTGGTCTCGCCTTCACCGGAGACTTCCACTTGCACGTGGCTGCTGCCGTTCTCTTCCTGCAGGCGGTGGCTGACCAGCGCGTATGGCGCATTGGCTTGCAGGTATTCCTTCTGCAGCAAGGTGTAAATCTGCTTGGCGGTCATTTCCAGGCCCAGGCGGTCGGTCTCGCCTTGGACCACCTGGCTGAACTCGATCTGCATGCGGCGTGGCAGGCTGATGCCGTATTCCTGCTCGAGCAGGTAGGTGATGCCGCCCTTGCCCGACTGGCTGTTGACGCGGATCACCGCCTCGTAGCTGCGGCCGATGTCGGCCGGGTCGATCGGCAGGTATGGCACCTCCCACAGTTCGCCGTCCTGCTGCTTGGCGAAGCCTTTGCGGATGGCATCCTGGTGCGAGCCGGAGAAGGCGGTGTGGACCAGGTCGCCGACGTACGGGTGACGTGGGTGCACCGGCAGTTGGTTGCACTCCTCGACGACCTTGCGCACGCCGTCGATGTCGGAGAAGTCCAGCTGCGGGTCGATGCCCTGGGTGTAGAGGTTCAACGCCAGGGTCACCAGGTCGACGTTGCCGGTGCGCTCGCCGTTGCCGAACAGGCAGCCTTCGGCACGGTCGGCGCCGGCCATCAGGCCCAGCTCGGTGGCGGCGATGCCGGTGCCACGGTCGTTGTGGCAGTGCAGGCTGATGATCACGCTGTCGCGGCGGCTGACATTGCGGCAGAACCATTCGATCTGGTCGGCGTAGATGTTCGGCGTGGCGACTTCGACGGTGGCCGGCAGGTTGAGGATGACCTTGTGCTCAGGGGTCGGGTTCCACACCTCGATCACCGCGTCGCACACCTCTTTGGCGAATTCCAGTTCGGTGGCGCTGAAGGTCTCTGGCGAGTACTGGAAGGTCCAGTGGGTTTCCGGCTGCTGCGCGGCGTACTTGACGAACAGCTTGGCGGCATTGACCGCGATGTCCTTGACGCCCTGCTTGTCCTGGTTGAAGACGATGCGGCGGAACGACGGGCAGGTGGCGTTGTACAGGTGGACGATGGCCTTCTTGGCGCCGCGTAGGGATTCGAAGGTGCGGGCGATCAGGTCTTCACGGGCTTGAGTGAGCACCTGGATGGTGGTGTCGTCCGGGATGTGGCCGTCTTCGATCAGGGTGCGCACGAAGTCGAAGTCGGTTTGCGACGCGGACGGGAACGAGGCTTCGATTTCCTTCACGCCGACCTGCACCAGGGTCTTCCAGAAACGCAGCTTCTTCTCCGAATCCATCGGCTCGATCAGCGACTGGTTGCCATCACGCAGGTCGGAGCTGCACCAGATCGGCGCCTGGGTGATGGTTTTCGACGGCCAGGTGCGGTCGGGCAGGTCGATGGTCGGGAAGGCGCGGTATTTCTTCGAAGGGTCTTTGAGCATGGTCATGGAAGCAATCCTTTTATGTGCGGCCGAAATCGGGCCTGCCAAACGATAACGAGATGAAAAGGCGAGGCGACGCGATTCACCCTGGTAGTCGTGCACTGACCAGGCAGAGGCTGCGGTGTTGTCGGAGAAGGATGAGGGTGCTGAAGGTTTTCATGTGCTCAACCCTAACCAGTGGGGTGGGGGATGGCAAGCACTGTGAAAAAATTGAGAGGAATGCTTAAAAAAGTAACTTGATCGAGATTTTCTGCTGAATTAATGCATCTTGTTGGTTTTGTTTTGCTCGATGCTTTTTTATTGCGCAAATCGCGGGGCAAGCCCGCTCCCACGTTGAAATGTGGCAGCCGTGGGAGCGGGCTTGCCCCGCGATGGCCATTCAGGGCTGGAACGCACCGATGAAAATCGCCGGATCCACCCGCGCATCATTGAGGCTGACGTTCCAATGCATGTGCGGCCCGGTGGCGCGCCCGGTCGAGCCCACTCGGCCGACCACCTCGCCACGGCGCAGTACCTGGCCTGGCTTAACGTCGATCTTCGACATGTGGCAGAACATGCTGATGAAACCCTGGCCATGGTCGACGAACACCGTGCGCCCATTGAAGAAGTAATCGCCCACCAGGATCACCTTGCCATTGGCCGGGGTCTTGATCGGCGTGCCGGCGGGCACGGCGAAGTCCAGCCCGGCGTGGGGGTTGCGCTCTTCGCCATTGAAGAAACGGCGCACGCCGAATTTGCTCGACAGCGGGCCATTGACCGGCTTGTCGAGGATCAGGTTGCTCGGCAGCGTAGGGCTGAAGCTGCGGTAGGCCTTCACTTGCTCGGCCAGTTCGCGGTCGATGCGCTTGAGGTCGTCGGGCTCGGGGTTGACCTGGCGCTTGTTCTTCAGGGTGATGTGCTGTTCAGGGTACTTCTTGCTGCCGACGGTGAAGGGCAGGGTGCGGCCACCTTGGGTGAGCACGGCGTTGCCGGGCTTTTGCGTCAGCGGGATGCCGACGATGGCCAGCCAGGTGTCCTGCTCCTTGACCACTAGCACCGGCTTGCCGTCGAAGCGCGCGCTCGGGGCGCTGGCCGCAGGGCCCAGGTCGACCACCGCGACGCCGCCGGGCACCGGCTTGTCGAGGGTGCGGGTGATGTAGCTGGCCTGGGCAGCGGTGACCGGCAGCAGCAGGAACAGGGCGAGCAGGGGGGCGAACAGGCGGGGCATGTGTCAGTCCAGTAGCGAAAGGGTGACCGGAGTCTGGTGGTTGTCCTCGACCCGCACTTTGAGTTCGCCTTCATTGAGGCGTGCGGTCAGGCGTTGGCCATTGTGGGTCTGGGCGGCGCTGCGAATGGCCTGGCCGCGGTCGTCGAGCAGGATGCTGTAGCCGCGGGCCAGGGTCGCCAGCGGGCTGACCACCTGCAGGGTCTGCAGTTGTGCCTGGAAGCGCTGGCGGCGGTCCTTGAGCACTTCGCGCATGGCCCGTGGCAGGCGTTCGCCAAGGCTGTCCAGGCGTTGCTTGAGCAGCTTCAGCGAACGGCCGGGGTGTTGCGCGGCCAGGCGGGTGTCGAGCCGGCCCAGGCGCTCGTGGCGGCGTTGCAGGCTGAGCATGAAGGCGCGGCGCATGCGCAT
The DNA here is from genome assembly GCF_003231305.1 of Pseudomonas sichuanensis. GTDB lineage: Bacteria > Pseudomonadota > Gammaproteobacteria > Pseudomonadales > Pseudomonadaceae > Aquipseudomonas > Aquipseudomonas sichuanensis. The sequence goes on from NZ_QKVM01000013.1 coordinate 66,211, forward strand.
GTCCAGGTCATCCAGGCGCTGGGCCTGTTGGCGCAGGCGCTCGCCCGGGTGGCGCAGGCGCCGGGCCAGGCCATCGACGCGCAGGCGGTCGTGGGCCAGGCGGTTCTGGATGCGCAGCAACAGACGCCGCTGCAGGCTGTCGAGGCGCTGTTGCAGGCCGCTGCTGTCGGGCGCCAGCAGTTCGGCGGCCGCCGACGGGGTGGGGGCGCGCACGTCGGCGACGAAGTCGCTGATCGACACGTCGGTCTCATGGCCCACGGCACTGACGATGGGCGTCACGCACGCCGCCACGGCGCGGGCCACGGCTTCTTCGTTGAAGCACCAGAGGTCTTCCAGCGAGCCACCGCCACGGGCCAGGATCAGCGCATCGAAGCCCTGGCGGTCGGCCAACTGCAGGGCGCGGACGATCTGCGCGATGGCCTCGCGGCCCTGTACCGCGGTGGGGATCAGGTTCAGCTCGACTTGCGGTGCACGGCGGCCGAACACGCTGATGATGTCGCGGATCACCGCGCCCGTGGGCGAGGTGATGATGCCGATGCGTTGCGGATGCACCGGCAAGGGTTTCTTGCGCTCGGTGCTGAACAGGCCTTCGGCGCCGAGTTTTTCCTTCAGGGCGTCGAAGGCCAGGCGCAGGGCACCGTCACCGGCAGGTTCCACGGTGTCGAGGATCAGTTGGTAGTCGCCACGGCCCTCGAACAGCGAGACTTTGCCGCGCACCTTTACCGCGAGGCCGTCGCGCAGCGCCTGGCGTACGCGCAGGGCGTTCTGGCGGAACAGCGCGCAGCGGATCTGCGCGCCGCTGTCCTTGAGGGTGAAGTACAGGTGGCCGGAGGCGGGGCGGGCGAGGTTGGAGATCTCGCCTTCCACCCAGACGCTGCGGAACACGTCTTCCAGCAGCACCCGGGCGCGGCCGTTGAGCTGGCTGACGGTGAGGACCTCGCGGTCCAGGCCGAGTCGTTCGAAAGGGTCTTTGATCATGGGGGGCATGATAAGGGGGAGCGTGGGGGGATGCCAGGGTTGAGATTGTTGCGGTGGGGTGGGGTGTGAGGCAGGTGGTGCATGGCGGGAGGTTGTATCAGGACATACAGGTGCATGGCGGAAGGTTTGCAGCGCTCTCGAGATCGAGCGCCGCCCGCGCGGCGCATCGCGGCACAAGGCCGCTCCTACATCTGTTTCGGGCCAGTCTCTCCTGTGCTATTACCTGGTCCGCCTTGTTGGTACGACGCGGTATTAAGGTGGGCACTGCTGAGGCTTCGCCAGGCTTGAGGCATGCACCAAGGCGGGCAGCGGTACTTTCACAGGCATAATTGGCCCGAAACAGATGTAGGAGCGGCCTTGTGCCGCGATGCGCCGCGCGGGCGGCGCTCGATCTCATAGGCGCCATAACCCTAAAGGCCTGCACCTGTTCGCCTCACCGCATTTCCACGACAAACACTCCCACGGACGACTCCAGGCCCCCAGCATGACGCTAACCCAACTCTCCCTCACCCCCCTTGACTGGCTCCCCATCCTGCTGGCGATCGCCGTCGCCTACATCGTCTTCGGCATTGCCGGCTTCGGTACCGCGCTGGTCGCAGGCCCGGTCCTGATCCACTTCATGCCCCTGTCGCGAATCATCCCGCTGCTGGTGCTGCTGGACTTCGTCGCCGCCTTCGGCAACCTGCTCCCTTCGCGCCGGGATGTGGTGCGCAGCGAACTGCTGCGGCTGCTGCCGTGCATGGCGGTGGGCTGCACCTTGGGTGTGGTGTTCCTGCTGCATCTGAAGTCAGATCTGCTGTTGCTGCTGATGGGCTTGTTCGTCACGGCCTACGCCATCTACGGCCTGGCAGTGAAGGTACGCCCGGCGAATCTGTCGGGCCTGTGGGCGGTGCCGATGGGCACGGTGGGCGGCCTGTTCGGCGCGCTGTTCGGCAGTGGCGGGTTCCTGTACGCGATCTACCTCAGTGCCCGGCTGGAGGTGAAGGAGCAGGTGCGCGCCACCCAGAGCGCCTTGATCAGTTGCAGCACGATCGTGCGCCTGTCGCTGTTCCTGATTGCCGGTGTGTATGCCGATACCAACCTGCTGTTGCTCGCCGCCTGCCTGCTGCCGGTGATGTTCCTCGGGCTGTGGGTTGGCAGGCGGTTGACCCTGAAGTTGTCCCGCGAAGCCTTCGTGCGCCTGGTCACCTGGCTGGTGCTGGCCAGCGGCCTGGCGTTGATCGGTCGCTACCTGAGCGCGTGAGCAAGCGCTAGAATTGCGCCATTACCGCAGTCGGCAGGCCCGTTTCGTTCATGAACACCCAAAGTATCATCGTCCCCAAACTGTCCAGCGTGCCGTCCCACGAAGCCCGCTCAAGGGCCATCCTGCGCTGGCTGGTGCGCGAGAAGATCGTCGAGGAGCAGCTGACCACCTGCGGGCGTACCGGCAACCGCATGGGCCATGCCCTGGCCGAGGGGGCGCGCAAGGTTGCCCTGCACCCGGAGAAACTGCCCTTCGGCGAGCAGGTCAACGGCCTTGAGGTGGTGCTCAAGCGCTGCATCTACACCCCCACCGACGGTTTCCTCGAAGAAGCCGGCTGCCCGGAGTGCCGGCGCGAGGTCGGCGAGCCGCTGTTCGAGAGTCTGGAGGAGTGGACGCCGGGGGTGAGCGACAACTTCACCTGCCCGTTGTGCGGCTTCGAGGACGACATCAATGGCTTCCTTTACCTGCAGTCATGTGCCTTTTCCAACTTGGGGTTCATCTTCAACAACTGGGGCGAGGCCGGGTTTACCCAGGCCTTCCTCGACAGCTTTGCCGACTGGCTCGATCAGCCGGTGGCGGTGGTGCAGGTAAAACTGCCACAAGGCTGACCGAAGGCCCTTATTTTGCATTGAGCGGCGCGCCGTGGATGAGTATAATGGCGCGCTTCCATTTTTCCCTCCCGGGAGCCCCCGCGATGCTGCGTATCAGCCAAGAAGCCCTGACTTTCGACGATATCCTCCTTGTACCTGGTTATTCCGAGGTACTGCCCAATGAAGTCAGTCTCAAGACCCGTTTGACTCGTGGCATCGAGCTGAACATTCCCCTTGTTTCCGCTGCCATGGATACCGTGACCGAAGCGCGTCTGGCCATCGCCATGGCCCAGGAAGGCGGCATCGGCATCATCCACAAGAACATGACCATCGAGCAGCAGGCCGGCGAAGTGCGCAAGGTCAAGAAGTTCGAGGCTGGCGTGGTCAAGGACCCGATCACCATCGACGCCGACGCCACCGTGCGCGACCTGTTCGACCTGACCCGCCTGAACAACATCTCGGGCGTTCCGGTGCTGGCCAACGGTGACCTGGTGGGCATCGTCACTTCCCGTGACGTGCGCTTCGAAACCCGTCTGGACGCCAAGGTCCGCGAGGTGATGACGCCTAAAGAGCGCCTGGTTACCGTGCGCGAAGGCGCCGACAAGAACGAAGTCCGCGAGCTGCTGCACAAGCACCGCCTGGAAAAAGTCCTGATCGTCGACGACAAATTCGCCCTCAAGGGCATGATGACCGTCAAGGACATCGAAAAAGCCAAGGCCTACCCACTGGCGAGCAAGGACGACCAGGGTCGCCTGCGCGTGGGTGCCGCGGTCGGCACCGGCAAGGACACCGGCGAGCGCGTTGCCGCCCTGGTCGCTGCCGGCGTTGACGTGGTGGTGGTCGACACCGCCCACGGTCACTCCAAAGGCGTGATCGACCGCGTGCGTTGGGTCAAAGAGACCTACCCGCAAGTGCAGGTGATCGGCGGCAACATCGCCACCGGCGCTGCTGCCAAGGCCCTGGCCGAAGCCGGCGCCGACGCCGTCAAGGTCGGTATCGGCCCGGGCTCGATCTGCACCACCCGTATCGTTGCCGGTGTCGGCGTGCCGCAGATCAGCGCCATCGCCAACGTCGCCGCCGCACTGGAAGGCACTGGCGTGCCACTGATCGCCGACGGCGGCATCCGCTTCTCCGGTGACCTGTCCAAGGCCATCGTTGCCGGTGCTTCCTGCGTGATGATGGGTTCGATGTTCGCCGGTACCGAAGAAGCTCCGGGTGAAGTCGAGCTGTTCCAGGGCCGTTCTTACAAGGCCTACCGCGGCATGGGCTCGCTGGGTGCCATGGCGCAGGCGCAAGGCTCCTCCGACCGCTACTTCCAGGACTCCTCGGCCGGTGCCGAGAAGCTTGTTCCCGAGGGGATCGAAGGCCGCGTGCCATACAAAGGCGCCCTGTCGGCGATCATCCACCAGCTGATGGGCGGCCTGCGTTCGTCCATGGGCTACACCGGCAGCGCTACCATCGAAGAGATGCGTACGAAGCCTGAGTTCGTGCGGATCACCGGTGCCGGCATGGCCGAGTCCCACGTGCATGATGTGCAGATCACCAAAGAAGCCCCTAACTACCGCGTAGGCTAAGGCTTCCAGCAATTACCGAACGGGGCTGTCACAAACAGCCCCGCGTCGTTTCCGATTTCCACTGACGAGATTAAGTCATGGCCCTCGACATTCACGCTCACCGCATCCTGATCCTCGATTTCGGTTCCCAGTACACCCAGCTGATCGCCCGCCGCGTGCGCGAAATCGGCGTGTACTGCGAGCTGCACCCGTTCGACATGGACGATGAAGCGATCCGCGAATTCAACCCGCGCGGCATCATCCTCGCCGGCGGCCCCGAGTCGGTCCACGAAGCCAACAGCCCGCGCGCGCCACAGGCCGTGTTCGACCTGAAAGTACCGGTGCTGGGCATCTGCTACGGCATGCAGACCATGGCCGAACAGATGGGCGGCAAGGTCGAAGGTTCCGAGCTGCGCGAATTCGGCTATGCCCGCGTTGACGTGGTTGGCAAGAGCCGCCTGCTCGACGGTATCGAAGACCACGTCGACGATGACGGCGTACTGGGCCTGGACGTGTGGATGAGCCACGGCGACAAGGTCACCCAGATGCCAGGCAACTTCAGCGTGCTGGCCAGCACCCCAAGCTGCCCGATCGCCGGCATGTACGACGATGCCCTGGGCTACTACGGCGTGCAGTTCCACCCGGAAGTGACCCACACCAAGCAGGGCGGCCGCATCCTGTCGCGCTTCGTCCAGGACATCTGTGGCTGCGAAGCCCTGTGGACCCCGTCGAACATCGTCGAAGACGCCATCGCCCAGGTGCGTGAGCAGGTCGGTTCGGCCAACGTGCTGCTGGGCCTGTCCGGTGGCGTCGACTCTTCCGTGGTTGCCGCGCTGCTGCACCGCGCCATCGGCGACCAGCTGACCTGCGTATTCGTCGACAACGGCCTGCTGCGCCTGCACGAAGGCGACCAGGTGATGGCCATGTTCAAGGAGAACATGGGCGTCAAGGTGATCCGTGCCGACGCCGAGAAGCAGTTCCTCGACAACCTGGAAGGCGAAGCGGACCCTGAGAAGAAGCGCAAGATCATCGGCCGCACCTTCATCGACGTGTTCGACGCCGAAGCCAGCAAGCTGGACAATATCCAGTTCCTCGCCCAGGGCACCATCTACCCCGACGTGATCGAGTCGGCCGGCGCCAAGAGCGGCAAGGCCCACGTGATCAAGTCGCACCACAACGTCGGTGGCCTGCCGGAGGAGATGAACCTCAAGCTGGTCGAGCCGCTGCGTGAGCTGTTCAAGGACGAAGTGCGCAAGATCGGCCTGGAGCTGGGCCTGCCGTACGACATGGTTTACCGCCACCCGTTCCCGGGCCCGGGCCTGGGCGTGCGTATCCTCGGTGAAGTGAAGAAGGAATACGCCGACATCCTGCGTCGCGCCGACCACATCTTCATCGAAGAACTGCGCAAGGCCGACTGGTACCACAAGACCAGCCAGGCCTTCGTGGTGTTCCAGCCGGTCAAGTCGGTGGGCGTCGTCGGCGATGGCCGTCGCTACGCCTGGGTCGTGGCGCTGCGCGCCGTCGAGACCGTGGACTTCATGACCGCACGCTGGGCGCACCTGCCGTACGAGCTGCTGGAGACCGTCAGCGGCCGTATCATCAACGAAATCGAGGGGATCTCGCGCGTTACTTACGACGTGTCGAGCAAGCCGCCTGCCACTATCGAGTGGGAATAAGTTGAGCCACAAGGGCGCCGCAAGGCGCCCTTGTCGTATCTGGCCTCAGCCCTCGCGGTTGATCACCGCCTCGCAACGCACCGGGAAGTTCACCGAGTTGGCGATGAAGCATTCGTGATGGGCGTCTTCATGCAGGCGCAGGGCGACTTGCGGATCCGAATCATTGCTCACCACCACCTGCGGGCGCAGCACGATGCCGGTGAAATGCCCCTTGCGTTCGCCATCGCCTTCGACCATTCGGCCCTCGGGGTTGTCGCTGTACGCCAGCACATTCACGTTGTTCACCGCGCACAGGTGCAGGTACCACAGCTTGTGGCAGGCTGATACCGAGGCGAGCAGCAGGTCTTCGGGGTTCCAGCGGCTGCGGTCGCCACGAAAAGCCGGGTCGGCCGAACCGGGCAGCGCTGGCTTGCCCTGGGCCTCGACACTGAAGTCCCGTTGGTAAGCCGTGTAGCTGGTGGTGCCCTGGCCGGTATTGCCGGTCCAGTTCACGGTCAACGCGTAGGTATGTTCCTTCATGACCCTTCCTTGTGAGTGCGTATGGACGGGGGATGATTGCACATCACTCGCGTGGCTTGGGGTCTTTTGCAAACAGCGCCTTCTGGTACGCGTCGTAGGACAGCAGGCGGTTCTTCGTGGCCGTGAACGCGTCGCCTTCGACCGGCTGAGGGTTCTTTTCCTGCGGGTCGTCCTCGAGGTGGTAGCGCACGAGGGTATCCGGGCTGTATTCGTAGATGTACTTGTACGGGTGCTCCACCAGTGCAGAAGACAACTGGTCGAAGAACGTCGACATGTAAAACACCCGTTTGCCGTGGTCCCTGAGCAAGCTGATGCCTTGCACGTTGAACGGCGCGTCGGCCACCGCGAAGAAGTCGGCAATGGTGGGGGCGATGTCGGTCTGCTGGCTGGTGGTCGAAATCGGCTTGGCCAGGGTCTTGCCCTTGGCCCAGAAGATCAGTGGCACGGTCACTTCTTCTTCGTGCATGGACGAGTTGTGAATGAACAGCCCGTGTTCGCCGAACGACTCGCCATGGTCGCCCACCAGCACGAACAGGGTGGAGTCGAGCAGGCCCGCCTTGTCGTACCCCTCGAGCATTTGCCCGATCAGGGTGTCGGTGGTCTCGATGCAGGTTTCGTACTTTTCCAGCGCTGACTGCGAGGCGGAAGTGCCCGTGCAGTCGTAGGGGTAATGCGCGGCGCTCGGGAAGTACAACGCGATGAACCCTTTACCGGTTTTGCTGATGGCCTGCAGGTAGGGAATGCTGGATGCGTACAGCAGCTCGTCGCTGTCGCCAAAACTGCTGTTGTTCTGCGCCAGTGTGTTGGCGGGCGCGATGTCGGCGACGGCATAGGCGTTGGCAACACCGATGGATTTGAGGAAGCCGTCCATGTTTTCGAACTGCAGGAAGAGTGAGCTGAAGGCCACGGCCTGCATGTTCTTTCGTTGCACCAGTTCATGGATCACGCCGGGCTGGTGCAAGGGCATCGCCTCTTTGATTTCAACGCCGGGGTAGGCGTGTTGCCCGGTGAAGATCGAGTAGTAGCCTTTGGAGGAATGAGGCACCGTCACATACGACTTGAACAGCATGCCCTCGCGCGAAAGCCTGTCGAAGGTGGGGAAGCGCTGGGCGGTGCTGACTTCGGCGCCGAAAATGCTGTTCCAACGCACCGACTCCATGACGATGTACACCAGGTTCTTGAAGTCTGCTGTGGGCGCGGTCTCAAGTTTGCGCAGGGTGTTGATGGTGGACACGGGGTAAGCGGGTTGTTCGAAGGGCAGCAGGTTGGGGTGCAGGCTCGCATTCACCTGGGTGGCGTTCTGCAGGGCTGAGACCAGCGAGCGGGTGACGATGTTGTCGTTCAGGTCATAGCGGGCGTCCTTGGCGAAGACCGCCCCCAGCAGCAGGCCGCACAGCAACACGACCAAGCCCAGCGTGCGCGCCCTTGCCGGCGTGGCAGGCGGGCGCTTGAGCGCCTGGTAGGTGGCCAGGCCCACCAGCCCCCAAGTGGCCAGGTAAGCCAGGAACAGCACGAACACGATGAAGCGGAAGGTCAGGCCAAAGCCTGCCAGCTGGTTGAGGAATACCGGCGCCCCCGACGTCAGGTTGCTGGCATTCTCGAGGCTGTATTGGATCAGCGACCAGTCCAGCGGTTTGAGCCAAAGCTCCCTGACGCGCATGTCTATCAGCAGGAACAGCAGCAAGGCGCCGCACAGGATGCTGACCAGGAAAAAGTTGTACCTGTGCCTGCGCAGCGTGGTGACAGCGACCAGATAGACCAGGCCCGCCAGCAGCAGGTCTTGCAACAGGTACAGGGCAATACTGGCAAGGTCGGTGTCGATCCAGCGGTTGGAGAAGTAGCTGACCAGGATGATCTTCGGCACCAGCAGCAGCGCAACGGCAAACAGCAGCGCAACCTCAAGCAGATGGTTTCTTCGCTCCATGGCGCTTCGCTCCCCCGAGTCCCTGCACAGGCCAATGACATCACTTAAGCAGCACGTCCCTGTTTGGGCAAGAAAGCCCCGGGGTGGCGTTATACGCGGCTGCGACAAGACTTCACTTAATATTTCGCAAATGCAGGTGTATCGTATTCGCCCTTCATCGCCGGCCATTGCCGGTGTGCTGATTGTGCAGAAACGAGGTACCCGCACCGATGTCCTTTACCCGTCGACAAATGCTCAAGGGCCTGACCGGCCTGGTGGTGGTAGGCCTGGGCGCCGGGGGCGCAGCGCGCTACTGGCTGGGCAAGGTCGAGGATGACAACGCCGGGCACGACTACGAGCTGATCGCCGCACCCCTGGATGTCGAGCTGGTGCCGGGTTTCAAGACCGAGGCCTGGGCCTTCGGCCCGTCGGCGCCGGGTACCGAGCTGCGGGTGCGTCAGGGCACCTGGTTGCGGGTACGCTTCATCAACCACCTGCCGGTGGAAACCACGATTCATTGGCACGGTATCCGCCTGCCGCTGGAAATGGACGGTGTGCCTTACGTGTCGCAGTTGCCGGTCAAGCCGGGCGAGTACTTCGACTACAAGTTCAAGGTGCCGGATGCGGGCAGTTACTGGTACCACCCGCACGTCAGCAGCTCCGAGGAGCTCGGTCGTGGCCTGGTCGGCCCGCTGATCGTCGAGGAACGCGAACCCACCGGCTTCCAGCACGAGCGCACCCTCAGCCTGAAGAACTGGCATGTCGACGAGCAGGGCGCCTGGATGCCCTTCAGCGTGCCGCGCGAAGCTGCCCGCAACGGCACCGCGGGCCGGCTGATCACCATCAATGGCCAGCCCGACTCGGTCACCGAGCTGCCGGCCGGGCAGGTGGTGCGGGTGCGCCTGCTTAACCTGGACAACACCTGGACCTACCGCCTCAACCTCAAGGGCAACTGCGAGGCGATGATCTACGCCCTCGATGGCAACCCGGTCACGCCGCGTCCGCTGGACGACGATTACTGGCTCGGGCCGGGCATGCGTATCTGCCTGGCCATCCGCATCCCCGAGGCGGGCGAGGAGGTGTCCCTGCGCGACGGCTTCGTGCGCCTGGGAACCCTGCGCTCGGTGGCCAGCAACCAGGCGCCGGGCGACTGGCCCAAGGCGCTGCCGGCCAACCCGATTGCCGAGCCGGACCTGGACAATGCCGAGAAACTCAACTTCAACTTCGAATGGGTCGGCAAGGTCTCGGTGAACACCGACAACGGCAAGCCGCCGAGCCTGTGGCAGATCAACGGCCAGGCCTGGGACATCACCGACAAGACCTGCGCCGACCGACCGATCGCCACGCTGCAGAAGGGCAAGAGCTACATCTTCGAGTTGAAGAACATGACCCAGTACCAGCACCCGATCCACCTGCATGGCATGAGTTTCAAGGTGATCGCGTCCAATCGCCGCAAGATCGTCGAGCCGTGGTTCACCGACACTTACCTGCTGGGCAAGAACGAGCGTGCCCAGGTGGCATTGGTGGCCGATAACCCGGGGACCTGGATGTTCCATTGCCATGTCATCGACCACATGGAAACCGGCCTGATGGCCGCGATCGCGGTGGTCTGATGCGCCCACAGATCATCGATCGCAGCCGCGATCAGGAATTCATGCGCCTGGCGCTGCAACTGGCCGCCGAAGGCGCAAGCCTGGGTGAAGTGCCGGTGGGTGCGGTGCTGGTGCAGCATGGCCAGGTGATCGGCCAGGGCTTCAACCGGCCGATCATCGACAGCGACCCCAGCGCCCACGCCGAGATGGTTGCCATCCGTGCTGCGGCGAAGTCCGCCAGCAACTACCGGCTGCCGGGCAGCACCCTGTACGTGACCCTGGAGCCCTGCAGCATGTGTGCCGGGCTGATCGTCCATTCGCGGGTGGCGCGGGTGGTGTACGGGGCGCTGGAGCCCAAGGCCGGCATCGTGCAGAGCCAGGGGCAGTTCTTCGGGCAGGGCTTTCTCAACCATCGGGTGATGGTCGAGGGCGGGGTGTTGGCGCAGGAGTGTGGGGCGATTCTGAGTGAGTTCTTCAAGGCCAGGCGGGCGAAGGCGTAGCTCTGGCAGTCTTGTGTCGCCTGTACCGGCCCTTTCGCGGGTAGACCCGCTCCCACAGGCGCCATGGGAAGCCGGAATTACATCGCCGGCGACTGCTCCGCCGGCTTGTCCTTGTTCACCCCTGGCACATGCAGGTTGCCTTCGGCCACCTGGCCCTCGAGCTGCGGCTGGGTCACCCAGGTGAGGATGTCGTAGTAGCGGCGGATGTTGGCCACGAAGTGCACCGGCTCACCGCCGCGGGCATAGCCGTACTTGGTCTTGCTGTACCACTGCTTCTGCGACAGGCGCGGCAGCATCTTCTTCACGTCCAGCCACTTGTTCGGGTCGAGCTTTTCGCGCTTGGCCAGGGTGCGGGCGTCTTCCAGGTGGCCGCTGCCGACGTTGTAGGCGGCCAGGGCGAACCAGGTGCGGTCGGGCTCCTTGATGCTGTCGTCGAGCTCTTCCTTGATCTTCATGAAGTACTTGGCACCGCCCTGGATGCTCTGTTTGGGGTCGAGGCGGTTGGACACCCCCATGGCCTGGGCGGTGCGCTGGGTGAGCATCATCAGGCCGCGCACGCCAGTCTTGGAGGTGACTTCCGGTTGCCACATGGATTCCTGGTAGCCGATGGCCGCCAGCAGGCGCCAGTCCACTTGCTCGACCTTGGCGTAGCTCTTGAAGTGCTTCTCGTACTTGGGCAGGCGCTGCTGCAGGTGCTGGGCGAAGGTGTAGGCGCCCACGTAGCCGAGTACATCTACGTGGCCGTAGTAACGGTCTTTCAGGCGCTGCAGGGTGCCGTTCTTCTGCGCCTTGTCGAGGAACTCGTTGACCTCGTTGAGCAGGCTGTTGTCGTCACCGGCGGCCACCGCCCAGCGCTGGTCGCGGCTGTCGCCCAGGTCGAAGGCCACGCGCACGTTGGGGAAGTAGACCTGGTTCATCGCCAGCTCATTGGAGTCGACCAGGGTCAGGTCGATCTGGCCTTCGTCGACCATGCGCAGCAGGTCGACCACTTCGACGGCGTCGGACTCTTCGTATTCCAGCCCCGGGTTCTGCTTTTTCAGTTCCGCCAGCTGGTCGGCGTGGCTGCTGCCCTTGAGCACCATGATCTTCTTGCCCACCAGGCCTTTGGCATTGGTGGGGCGCGAACGGCCATTGCGGTAGATGACCTGGGGCGTGACTTCAAGGTAGGGGTGGGAGAACTTCGCCTGGGTGGCGCGCCGCTCGCTGCTGACCAGGCCGGCGGCGGCCAGCACCGGGCCGGACGGCTTGCCCAGTTGGTCGAACAGTTGGTCGAGGTTGTCGGCGGTCTCGATCTGCAGCTTCACCCCAAGGTCGTCGGCAAAACGCTTGACCAGCTCGTACTCGAAGCCGGTTTCGCCGTTGCGGTCCTGGAAGTAGGTGGCCGGGCTGTTGCGGGTAATCACGCGCAATACGCCGTCCTCCTTGACGCGTTCGAGGGTGCTGGGTTTTTCAACGCAGGCACCGAGCATCAGGAAGAGTCCGGTTGCGAAGAGCCATTTGGCGCAACGCTGGCGTAAAGCAGTGTGGGCGAACATAGCGTGCAGTATACGCAAAGGACTGCTGGCGCCATATCTCGACAATATGCGGGTTGTCTGGTAGCGGATTCTGCGCCACTGGCGGCATCAAGGCGCGCGTGGGGGCGGGCTTGCCCCGCGATTGGCAGGTACTGGCGGCGCATGTGCGGGCTCTGGCGCTACCGCGGGGCGAGCCCGTTCCCACGTCTGGACGGGTGTTTTTTTTGACTCCCAGGTCCGGTTCCACCGCCCGGCAGCATTGGCTTAGAGCGGGTGCCGAAAGCCTGCAAATTAGGCTAGAATGCACGGCCTCTAAGCACACCCCTTCCTGAGGCTGTCCCGACGATGTTGATCCTGCGCGGCGCTCCTGCCCTTTCTGCCTTTCGCCACGGTAAATTACTCGAGCAACTGAGCCAGAAAGTCCCCGCTGTTACTGGTTTGTATGCCGAATTCGCCCACTTCGCCGACGTCGACGGCGAGCTGACCGCCGACCAGCAGCAGGTGCTGGGCCGTCTGCTCAAGTACGGCCCGAGCGTGCCGGTGCAGGAGCCGAGCGGCCGCCTGTTCCTGGTGGTCCCGCGCCTGGGCACCATCTCGCCTTGGGCTTCCAAGGCCAGCGACATCGCCCACAACTGCGGCCTGCAGTCGATCCAGCGCCTGGAGCGCGGCATCGCCTACTACGTCGCCGGTGAACTGTCCGAGGCCGATGCCCAGCTGATCGCCGCCGAGCTGCACGACCGCATGACCCAGCGCGTGCTGGCCAAGCTCGAAGGCGCCGCCGACCTGTTCAGCCACGCCCAGCCCAAGCCGATGACCTCGGTCGACGTGCTGGCCGGTGGCCGCGCCGCCCTGGCGCAAGCCAACATCGACCTGGGCCTGGCCCTGGCTGAAGACGAGATCGACTACCTGGTCAATGCCTTCCAGGGCCTGAAGCGCAACCCGAACGACATCGAGCTGATGATGTTCGCCCAGGCCAACTCCGAGCACTGCCGCCACAAGATCTTCAACGCCAGCTGGGACATCGACGGTCAGGAGCAGGAAAAAAGCCTGTTCGGCATGATCAAGAACACCTACCAGATGCACAGCGAAGGCGTGTTGTCCGCTTACAAGGACAACGCCTCGGTGATCGTCGGTTCGGTGGCCGGCCGCTTCTTCCCGAACCCTGAAACCCGCCAATACGGCGCGGTGCAGGAGCCGGTGCACATCCTGATGAAGGTCGAGACCCACAACCACCCGACCGCCATCGCCCCGTTCTCCGGCGCCTCCACCGGCTCCGGCGGTGAAATCCGCGACGAAGGCGCCACCGGCCGCGGCGCCAAGCCCAAGGCTGGCCTGACCGGCTTCACCGTGTCCAACCTGCGTATCCCGGGCTTCGAACAGCCATGGGAAAAAGCCTATGGCAAGCCGGAGCGCATCGTCGACGCGCTGGACATCATGATCGAAGGCCCGCTGGGCGGCGCTGCGTTCAACAACGAATTCGGCCGCCCGGCACTGACCGGCTACTTCCGTACCTTCGAGCAGAGCATCAACACCCCCCACGGCGAAGAAGTGCGCGGCTACCACAAGCCGATCATGCTCGCCGGCGGCATGGGCAACATCCGTGAAGATCACGTACAGAAGGGCGAAATCACCGTCGGCGCCAAGCTGATCGTGCTCGGCGGCCCGGCCATGCTGATCGGCCTGGGTGGCGGCGCCGCTTCGTCGGTGGCCACCGGCGCCAGCTCTGCCGACCTGGACTTCGCCTCGGTGCAGCGCGAAAACCCGGAAATGGAGCGCCGTTGCCAGGAAGTCATCGACCGTTGCTGGCAGCTGGGTGACAAGAACCCGATCGCCTTCATCCACGACGTGGGTGCCGGCGGTATCTCCAACGCCTTCCCTGAGCTGGTCAACGACGGTGGCCGCGGCGGGCGCTTCGAGCTGCGCAACGTGCCCAACGACGAGCCGGGCATGGCCCCGCACGAGATCTGGAGCAATGAATCCCAGGAGCGCTACGTGCTGGCGGTCAGCGCCGAAGACTTCGAGCGCTTCCAGGCCATCTGCGAGCGTGAGCGCTGCCCGTTCGCGGTCGTTGGCGAAGCCACCGAAGAACCGCACCTGACCGTCACCGACAGCCACTTCGACAACACCCCGGTAGACATGCCGCTGGACGTGCTGCTGGGCAAACCGCCGCGCATGCACCGTTCGGTGACCCGCGAAGCCGAGCTGGGCGATGAGTTCGACCCGAGCGGGCTGGACCTGGACCAGGCTGTCCAGCGCGTGCTGAACCACCCGGCCGTGGCCAGCAAGAGCTTCCTGATCACCATCGGCGACCGTACCATCACCGGCCTGGTCGCCCGCGACCAGATGGTCGGCCCATGGCAGGTCCCGGTGGCCGACTGCGCCGTCACCGCCACCAGCTTCGACGTCTACACCGGCGAAGCCATGGCCATGGGCGAGCGTACTCCGCTGGCACTGCTGGATGCCCCGGCGTCCGGCCGTATGGCCATCGGCGAAACCCTGACCAACCTGGCTGCCTCGCGCATCGAAAAGCTGTCCGACATCAAACTGTCGGCCAACTGGATGTCCGCCGCTGGTCACCCGGGTGAAGACGCCCGTCTGTACGACACCGTCAAGGCCGTGGGCATGGAGCTGTGCCCTGAGCTGGGTATCACCATCCCGGTCGGCAAAGACTCGATGTCGATGAAGACCAAGTGGAGCGAAGAGGGCGTCGAGAAGAGCGTCACCTCGCCGATGTCGCTGATCATCACCGGCTTTGCCCCGGTTACCGACATCCGCAAGACCCTGACCCCAGAGCTGCGCATGGACAAGGGCGAAACCGACCTGATCCTGATCGACCTGGGCCGCGGCAAGAACCGCATGGGCGCTTCGATCCTCGCTCAGACCTACGGCCAGATCGCTGCCCAGGCACCGGATGTCGATGACGCCGAAGACCTCAAGGCGTTCTTCGCCGTGATCCAGGGCCTGAATGCCGACGGCCACCTGCTGGCCTACCACGACCGTTCCGACGGCGGCCTGCTGACCACCGTGCTGGAAATGGCCTTTGCTGGCCACTGTGGCCTCGACCTGCAACTCGACCCGCTGACCGATGCCAAGGCTGACGTGCCGGCCATCCTCTTCAACGAAGAGCTGGGCGCGGTCATCCAGGTTCGCCAGGACGCTACCCCGGACGTGCTGGCACAGTTCAGCGTCGCCGGCCTGGGCGACTGCGTCGCGGTGATCGGCAAGCCGATCAACAACGGTGAAGTGTCCATCAGCCTCAATGGCGAAGTGCTGTTCGACGATGACCGCCGCATGCTGCAGCGCCAGTGGGCCGAGACCAGCTACCAGGTCCAGCGCCTGCGCGACAACGCCGACTGCGCCGACCAGGAATTCGACCTGCTGCTCGAAGAAGACAACCCTGGCCTGTCGGTCAAGCTTGGCTACGACGTCAACGACGACATCGCCGCGCCGTACATCAAGAAGGGTGTGCGCCCACAAGTGGCGATCCTGCGCGAGCAGGGCGTCAACGGCCAGGTCGAGATGGCAGCCGCCTTCGACCGCGCAGGCTTTGCCGCGATCGATGTGCACATGAGCGACATCCTCGCCGGCCGTGTCGATTTCGAAGCCTTCAAAGGCCTGGTGGCCTGCGGTGGTTTCTCCTACGGCGACGTGCTCGGTGCCGGTGAAGGCTGGGCCAAGTCGGCGCTGTTCAACGCCCGTGCCCGCGATGCCTTCCAGGCGTTCTTCGAGCGTACCGACAGCTTCGCCCTGGGCGTGTGCAACGGTTGCCAGATGATGTCCAACCTGCACGAGCTGATCCCGGGCACCGAGTACTGGCCGCACTTCGTGCGCAACCGCTCGGAGCAGTTCGAGGCGCGCGTGGCCATGGTCGAGGTGCAGAAGTCCAACTCGATCTTCCTGCAGGGCATGGCCGGTTCGCGCATGCCGATCGCCATCGCCCACGGTGAAGGCCATGCCGAGTTCGCAAGCGAAGAGGCACTGCTGGAAGCCGACCTGTCCGGTTGCGTGGCCCTGCGCTACGTCGACAACCACGGCAAGGTTACCGAAGCCTACCCGGCCAACCCGAACGGCTCGCCGCGCGGGATTACCGGCCTTACCAGCCGTGACGGTCGCGTGACCATCATGATGCCGCACCCGGAGCGTATGTTCCGCGCCGTGCAGAACTCCTGGCGCCCGGACGAGTGGCAGGAAGACGCGGCCCTGATGCGCATGTTCCGTAACGCGCGCGTCTGGGTGAACTAAGGGTGCACAAGCTCGCCTTCTTCGTCCCCGACAGCCATGTCGAGGTGGTCAAGGCCGCTGTGTTTGCCGCCGGTGGCGGACGCATCGGCGACTATGACCACTGCGCCTGGCAGACCCTCGGCCAGGGCCAGTTCCGCCCGTTGGACGGCAGCCAGCCGTACCTCGGGCAGGCCGGCCAGGTCGAGGTGGTCGAGGAGTGGAAGGTGGAGCTGGTGGTGGCCGACGGGCTGATCGTTCAGGTCGTCGACGCGCTCAAACGCAGCCATCCGTATGAGACACCGGCTTTTGAGGTCTGGCAGTTGCTGGACCTTTGAGCCGAGGTTTGCATGTATACGAAAAGGGTGGGCCTAGGCCCACCCTTTTTTGTGCTCAAAGGTTATTGCAATCAAAAGAACGGGAAGAGATTTCTGAAACTTTCGCTGGTCTTGATCGGCGTGTAGTTCTTGTTCTCATCAAGCTCGCGCAGAAGTTGCCGTGCATGTTTCTGGTAACTGTCACGCAGCTCGTCGAACAGGCTTGAAGAGGCACCCCGGGCAATTTCCTGTTCATGGGTACTTGCCCATTCGGCGACGATTGCATCCTGCCAGTCGGTATCATAAGGGTGCTGAATGAGGGCGGTGGCTTCTTCTGAGGGTGGCAGTGCAAGCTCACCCCGCCAGTACGCCTGCATGTGACTGCCCAACTGGCGTACTGCCTCTTTGGCGAGCAAGGTCGCCAGTTCGTGGAAGGGGTGGGTGTCGTGGTCCTTGGCCAACTGTGAGTGGGTCGGGTCTACGCCCGGCGTAGTGTTGGGGTCATCACCAAACTCTGTCTGGAAATCGTCCACCAGGTCGCCGAGTTTTGTCAGCAGTGACTGGAAGACTTGATTGCAGTAATGGCCGACTACCCGCAACGGCAGGGTCACTGCCCAATACACATAGTGGGCAAAGCGGAACAACGGGTTATCGGCGAGGTTGTCGCGCAGAGCCAGCAGTCTTTCCAGTGCATTCAGCCACATGGGATTTTCCTGCTCGCGGAGCAGAATCAGCATCAACTTCTCGGCATCGCTACGGTGGCCACGTTCAATGCCCTCGAACGCCGGAGGGTTGGCGGGGAACATCATCTTGCCCAACGGTTCGGCGACACTGGCGAGGATGTCGAAACCGCTGAACAGGCCGGTAACCACCGGCAGGCCATGTTCACAATCGGTTTCTGTTGTCCAGGGCAGTACGTCCTCATAGCCAAGTTTGCGCAAGCTGAGCTCGACGAAGTTGGAATGGGCGAAATAGTCTTCAACGATATGCAGGGCCTCGCCGAAATGCCGCAGGCGATCAGTTTTTTTGTCGGAGTACCCAGCCCTTTGGATGTGGTGATGCAGGTTAATGATCGGCCTATCCATGTAGACCTTTCTCGATAGAGTGCGATAGACCATGGTTGCGTCATCACCTGGCCTGACCGGCGCTTCGAAATCCTCGTCGATTTCCCTGGGGTCGAGGGGCATCTCGCTATGGTCGGTGGGGTTGTCGATGTGTTCCGACGGGCGATACACCCCGAGCAGATCGGTAGTCACCCTGTAGGCTTCGCGCCCCTCATCGGTGTTCTGCAGGCTGTTGAACGTTTTGAGTGCCAACAGATCGACGATCTGGGTGAGGACGTCTCTGGAGATCTTTCCGGGGAATTGCTTGGGAGCATCTTTGGGGCGAACGAGCTTGGGGTCGATCAGTTGCGAATGGTCGCGTAGCCAGTTGCCGAAGTAGACAGCCTGGACTTCCTGCGCACTGAAACCGACTTCCCTCAGCGCCTGCGCGATCGTTTCGTGGCCACCTTCGCCTGCGGCGAACCGTGGTTGTGGCCCGACACGACGCAGTTCTGGGATCACCGCTTCGACAGGGGGCGCGTCGCTCACATCCAGTGCCAGTGTCAGTGCTTCCCCGGCAACGGTGAAATAGCCGAACACCGTGCCGTTCTCGGGGGAGCTGTCGATGAAGGTCATCATGCTGGCGTATTTACCGGCAACTTCCTGCGCTTGTTCAGGTGTCGGTGGCAACAGATCGTCCTCGCCCATGGCGTGGCGCTCGATCTGGATCAGGTTGGCCAGATGGTCACCAAAGGCGCCGAGCAGGGCCAACAGGAGTTCGGGTGTGTCTTGTGGATTGGCGAGCACCCGGTCGATGGCCGCCTGGTCGATGAAGATGACCTGCAAGCCGTTGTCGTAGCGGGTGATGGAGTCTTGCTGCTTCACCACCTGGTAGGCAGGGTTGTCGAGGGCGCCTTCAAGTATGTCAGTGCGCAGCTTGAGATAGACCTCTGCCGGGACTTGCGGGCCGAACACCGGCATGAAGGTGAGCAGGAAGTCGAGCTCCGGGGTACCCATGGCAAATTCGGCAAGCTGGTCGTGAGCGAAAGAGCTCTCGAAAACGGGTGCTTCTTCCTCGTGCATCGTGGCGTTGTTCATTTCGTGCATGTCGCGTCCTCTCATCAGATGTGTAGGACGTTCAGCGTGATAGTTCACAAGCGCCGGAAGAACATGGAACTGGGTCCTACAGTGATGCGGGAAATATCTTTCTTGGTGTTCCTCCAGGTCTGAGTCGGCTGGCCGCAGCCGCTGACGACCCTGCCGTCAGTGGCTGCCGTATGACCTGTTGCAATCGATTTACCGCGCCTTTCAGGCGATGCCGATTTCCCCGCCGTCGTTGCGCTGGATGACCACGGTCGAAGAGCGTGGGCGCACCTTTTCGCCCGTCGGCGTGGCATCGGTGGCGATCCCGCCGGCTGGCCAGTTTTCAGGGTGCTGGATGTTGACGAACAGGGTTTTGTTATCCGGGGTGAAGGCGATGCCCGTCACCTCGCAGCCATTGGGCCCGACGAAGAAACGACGCAGGTCCGCCTGGTTGCTGGCGTTGACCGGAATCTGCTTGCCGTTGCCATCCACCAGGTCGGTTGGGATCACCGCCAGCAGCTGGTCGTTGGTGTAGCTGGTCACGCTCTGTTCGCCGTTGTCGGTCTCGAACCACAGCACGCCGCGGCTATCGAAGCGCATGCCGTCGGGGCTGGCGAACTGGTTCATCTCGGTCAGGCCGGAGCGGTTGATGTCCGGGCCACCGGCGGCGTTGGCGCCGAACACGAAGATGTCCCAGGTGAAGCGCTGGTGATCGTCGCTTTCGTGCCAGCGGATGATGTGGCCGTGGCGGTTGGGGCCGCGTGGGTTGGCCGCATCGACCTTGTCCGGGCTGCGCGCGCTGTTGTTGGTCAGGGTGAGGTAGGCGTCGCCATTGAGCGGGTTGACCGCGGTCCACTCGGGGCGGTCCATCGGCGTTGCGCCCACGGCGTCAGCGGCGCCACGGGTATTGAGGATGATGCCCGCCAGGTCGCCAAAACGTGCCCCTAGGGTGGCGCCGTCCGTCGTGGCGGTTGCGGCATCGAGCAGCAGCCACACACCCTTGCCGTCGGCATCGAATCGCGCCACGTAGAGCTTGCCCTTGTCCAGGTACTTGGCGCCGGTGGCCAGGCGGTCGGTGGGCTTGGCGTCGGCCGGGTCCCACGGCGCGTCCGAGACGAACTTGTACAGGTACTCGTTGTTGGAGTCGTCGCCGGTGTACCAGACCAGCGGCTTGCCGGCCACGGCCAGGCCCGGGCAGCAGCCCTCGTGGCGCAAGCGCCCCAGCGCGGTGCGCTTCACCGCCCGGGTTGCGCTGTTGTACGGGTCAATCTCGACGATGTAGCCGTAGGTGCTGGCCTCGTTGCGGAAGTCGTCGCTGGCGCTGGCACCGCTCGGGGTGATGTTGAAGCGGGCGAATTCGTCGTCGAACTCGCTGGCGTCACCGGCGGCGGTTTCCCAGCTGTATTGGCCCGTGGTGGCGGAGACGCCGATGCGCACCTGGTCGGCAGGGCGGGTGGCGGTGTTGACGAAGATGCCCGGCCAGTTCTCCTCGCAGGTCAGGTAAGTGCCCCAGGGGGTGTAGCCGTTGCCGCAGTTGTTGTTGGTGCCGCGGCATTGCATGCCGCTGGGCGAGAAGCGGGTCTTGACGTGCTCGGTGCCACGCAGGGGGCCGGCGATGTCCATCACCGTGGCGGTGGTGAAGCGCCGGTTCAGCGGGTCGTTGTCGACCACCTGCCAGCGCCCGCTGACTTTGCGGATGCGCACCACGCCGGCGCCGTGGGCGTTGATCTCCTTGCGCACCTCTTCGGCCGGGCGTTTGCCGTCGACCGTGGTAGGGCCGGCCGGGTGCAGGGCGGCGGTGTCGATGTATTCGAAGTTGATCGCCAGCAGGCCGTCGTCGGAGCTGCCATCGATGGGGAAGAAATGCATGCCGTCATGGTGCATGCCCATGGCATTGGCCTGATCGGCGGCGCTGTTGCTGCCGTCCGCTTGCCAGGGTTTGCCGCTGCTGGTGAGCGGCGTGCCCCAAGGCGCCAGTACATAGGCGCTGTAGCCGGCGGCGACGACGCAGGCGTCGGTGCGCGAGCCCTTGATCGATTGGAAGCCGAGTTTGGGTGTGGCAGGTTTCGGCGTGGGGGCAGGGGTGCTGGCGCCGCTGTCGAAGCAGCCGGTCAGGCCTGCGCCGGCGATCATGGCGATCGCAGCGCCAAGGCCACCGCGTACCACGGCGCGACGGCTCAGGTAGGTGTCCATGACGCTGGCCATCGGCAGGTTGCCGCTCAGGTTGCGGTCCAGGTTGTCGCCGCTGTCTCGACTCATCAGGCTGTCCTTTGTTCGCTGATTTTGTGGCAAACCGCGACTTTAAGACGCCAATGTGATGATTGTTTGGCAGAAATGTTACCGAGAATGATTCGGTCGGCTCAGGGGCGGATTTCGATCAGGGTGCCGTCCTTGACCATGCTCCACACTTCGCGCATGTCGTCGTTGCGCATGGCGATGCAGCCCTCGGTCCAGTCGAGGGTGTGGAAGTACCACTCCGGGTATTCCTCGTTGATCGGGGTGCCGTGGATCATGATCATGCCACCGGCATCCACCCCTTCACGGCGGGCCTTGGCGGCATCGGTGATGTTCGGGTAGGAGATGTGCATGGCCAGGTTGTAGCGGTCGCTGACCTTGCGCCAGTCCAGCCAGTACAGGCCCTCGGGGGTTTTCTTGTCGCCCTCGCGCACCTTGGCGCCCTTGGGTTGCTTGCCCAGGGAAATGCGGTAGGTCTTGAGCGGTTCGCCACGGCTGATCAGTTGCAGGCGGCGTTCGGACTTGAGCACCAGCACTTTGTCGATCAATGGCCCCTGCACCACCGCGCTGGCGGGTGAAACGGGCTGCACGACCGGTTGTGGCTTGCGAATGATGGTTTCGGTGAACGCGGCATGCGACACCGAGGCGACACTGAGGCAGAAAAGGGCAAGCAACCAGCGCATGAAACCGTATCCCTGAAAACTTAAGTGGTGGATGACGCGACATTCATCGGCGGCAGGTATTCATGGCCTATCGGGTAGTGCTGCCTGACGCGGTCGCGATAGTAGCATTCTAGTGTGCGTGTGACGGTGCGGAAAGCCAGCTCATCCCAAGGCACCTCGTGTTCCTCGAACAACCGCACCTCCAGGCTTTCGACGCCGACGGCGAAGTCCAGGTCAGCCAGTTCCGCGCGGAAGAACACGTGCACCTGGTTGATGTGCGGCAGGTCGAACAACTGGTACAGGCTCATGTGCGTGACCCGGGCGCAGGCTTCTTCGACGGTTTCGCGACGAGCGGCGGCGTCGAGGGTCTCGCCGTTCTCCATGAAACCGGCGGGCAGGGTCCAGAAGCCGCGGCGTGGCTCGATGGCGCGGCGGCACAGCAGCACCTGGCTGCCCCAGGTGGGCAGCACGCCGGCAACGATGTTGGGGTTCTGGTAATGGATGGTCTGGCAATGCTCGCAAACATACCGCGGGCGGCTGTCGCCTTCGGGGATTCGCTGGATGACCGGCTGGCCGCACGCGCTGCAGAATTTCATGCTTTCATCATTCCTGTGGGGTCTGGCTATCTTGGCGCGCGCGGTCGGCCCACTGCAAGCAGCCCGGGGCAGGGCTTGGGTGCCCGCAGGCTTTGGTGCATCATGCACGGCAGGCCTTGGAATCGAGAGTGCGTAATGCTGGACGAGCTTCTTCGCCGAATGAGCAACCACACCCCTGCGTCACTGCAGATGGACAGCCGTTTCCCGGAAGCAGCGGTGCTGTTACCCATCACCCGCAGCGATGAGCCCGAGCTGGTGCTCACCCTGCGTGCCAAGGGCTTGTCCACCCACGGTGGCGAAGTGGCGTTCCCTGGCGGGCGGCGCGACCCGGAGGACCCGGACCTGGTGTACACGGCCCTGCGTGAAGCAGAAGAAGAGATCGGCCTGCCGCCCGGCCTGGTCGAGGTGATCGGCCCGCTCAGCCCGTTGATTTCATTGCATGGCCTTAAGGTGACACCCTTCGTCGGCGTGATCCCCGATTACGTCGAGTACCACGCCAACGATGCGGAAATTGCCGCCGTATTCACGGTGCCGCTGGCGTTCTTTCGCCAGGACCCGCGCGACCACACCCACCGTATCGATTACCAGGGCCGCAGCTGGTACGTGCCCAGCTACCGCTATGGCGACTACAAGATCTGGGGGCTGTCGGCGATCATGATCGTCGAGCTGGTCAACCTGCTGTTCGATGCCGGCATCAGCCTGCACAAGCCGCCAGAGCGATTCATCCAGAACTGAGCGGGGCACACCCCGCCACCGGCGTTCAACCGTGAGGAGCGACACATGAAATACCGCCTGGGCGACCTGCGGGTCGAGACCCATCCCACCAGCTGGGCCGCACCCAATGCCACGCTGATCGGCAAGGTACGCCTGCAGGCGCGTGCCAGCGTGTGGTTCGGCGCGGTGCTGCGCGGCGACAACGAGCTGATCGACATCGGCGAGGACAGCAACGTCCAGGACGGCACGGTGATGCACACCGACATGGGCTCGCCGCTGACCCTCGGCAAGGGCGTGACCATCGGCCATAACGCCATGCTGCATGGCTGCACGGTGGGCGACTACAGCCTGATCGGCATCAATGCGGTGATCCTCAACGGTGCGCGCATCGGCAAGCACTGCATCATCGGCGCCAATGCATTGATCCCCGAAGGCAAGGAAATCCCCGACGGCTCGCTGGTAATGGGCTCGCCTGGCAAGGTGGTGCGCGAGCTGACCGAGCAGCAGCAGCGCATGCTCGAAGCCAGTGCTGCGCATTACGTGCACAACGCCCAGCGTTACGCCCGTGAACTGGTGCTCGATGAAGACTGACGAACGGCCCGTGGCCTCGCCCTGCGTCAGCATTTGCGCCCTGGACGAGCAGGATATCTGTACTGGGTGCCAGCGCACGGTGAGCGAGATCACCCGCTGGGGGCGCATGGACAACCAGGAACGCCGTGAGGTGCTCAAGCGCTGCCATGAGCGGGCGGCGGCGGCGGGGCTGATCATCGGCTTGTGAACCGTCGCGGTTTCACTCGCGGGTAAATCGCAGCGGCGAACCGCCGCTCCCACAGTTACGACGCTTGCCTCAAGGCTAGCGCGATCCATGTGGGAGCGGCGGTTCGCCGCTGCGATTTACCCGCGAAGAGTCTGGCGCTGACCTTGAATTCAAGTATTCTGTGCGGCTTGCCCAACATCCAGAAAGCCCATGTTCTACCTCATCGCCTACATCAGCAGCGTGGTGCTGATCAACTACGCCTTCTCCAGCGCACCGCACCTGGATGTGATCTGGTCCGCCTGGGGCGGGTTGGTATTCATCCTGCGCGACATGGTGCAGACCCGCTACGGCCATGGTGCACTGTTGGCCATGCTGA
Source organism: Pseudomonas sichuanensis (assembly GCF_003231305.1). Lineage (GTDB taxonomy): Bacteria > Pseudomonadota > Gammaproteobacteria > Pseudomonadales > Pseudomonadaceae > Aquipseudomonas > Aquipseudomonas sichuanensis. The sequence goes on from NZ_QKVM01000013.1 coordinate 90,280, forward strand.
TGGCGCTGGTGCTCTCGTATGCCACCTCCGAGCCTGCCATCGCCCTGGCCAGCGCTACGGCGTTCTTCGTCTCCGAACTGATCGACTGGCTGGTATTCAGCGTCACTCGCCGCCCCCTGCGCGACCGCCTGTGGCTGAGCTCGGCGCTGAGCATCCCGGTGGACACCTTGATCTTCTTCGGCATGATCGGCGCATTGACCCCTGTGGTGATCGGCACGGCGCTGGCGTCGAAGTTCGCCGGGGTCACTGCGGTGTGGCTGATCATGGCCTGGCGCGCCCGGCGCGCGGTGGTCGTATCCTGATGTAGAATGCGGGTCCAATTTTCAGCGGGCGGCAGCCAGCGTGGCGCGGCCCCGGACGCCTTCGAGGACCTGAAATGACCCGTATCGGAACCCCATTGTCGCCCACCGCGACCCGTGTACTGCTGTGCGGCTGCGGCGAGTTGGGCAAGGAAGTGGTGATCGAGCTGCAGCGCCTGGGCGTCGAGGTGATCGCCGTCGACCGCTACGCCAATGCTCCGGCCATGCAGGTCGCGCACCGCAGCCACGTGATCAACATGCTCGACGGCGTGGCCCTGCGCGCGGTGATCGAGGCGGAAAAGCCACACTACATCGTTCCCGAGATCGAGGCCATCGCCACCGCCACGCTGGTGGAGCTCGAGAACGAAGGCTTCAATGTCGTCCCCACCGCCCGCGCCACTCAACTGACCATGAACCGCGAAGGCATCCGCCGCCTGGCCGCCGAAGAGCTGGACCTGCCGACCTCGCCGTACCACTTCGCCGACACCTTCGAGGACTACAGCAAGGCCGTCGCCGACCTCGGCTACCCCTGCGTGGTCAAGCCGGTGATGAGCTCGTCGGGCAAAGGCCAGAGCCTGCTGCGCAGCGCCGATGACCTGCAGAAGGCCTGGGACTACGCCCAGGAAGGCGGCCGTGCCGGCAAGGGCCGGGTGATCATCGAAGGCTTCATCGACTTCGAATACGAAATCACCTTGCTGACCGTGCGCCATGTCGGCGGCACCACCTTCCTCGAGCCGGTCGGCCACCGTCAGGAGAAGGGCGACTACCAGGAGTCCTGGCAGCCTCAGGCCATGAGCCCGAAAGCCCTGGCCGAGTCGCAGCGGGTGGCCCAGGCGGTCACCGACGCCCTGGGTGGGCGTGGCCTGTTCGGCGTCGAGCTGTTCGTCAAGGGTGACCAGGTGTGGTTCAGCGAAGTGTCGCCGCGCCCGCACGACACTGGTCTGGTGACCTTGATTTCCCAGGACCTGTCGCAGTTCGCCCTGCATGCCCGGGCGATTCTCGGCCTGCCGATCCCGGTGGTGCGCCAGTTCGGCCCGTCGGCTTCGGCGGTGATCCTGCCCGAAGGCCAGTCGCAGCAGACCGCCTTCGCCAACCTGAACGCCGCCCTGAGCGAGCCGGACACCGCCATCCGCCTGTTCGGCAAGCCTGAGATCAACGGCACCCGCCGCATGGGCGTGTGCCTGGCGCGTGATGAGTCGGTCGAGGCCGCACGGGCCAAGGCGACCCGCGCTTCGCAGGCGGTCAAGGTCGAGTTCTGATCTGAAATGCATCGCGGGGCAAGCCCGCTCCCACGCCAATAGCTACATGGCGTGGGAGCGGGCTTGCCCCGCGATTGTTTCAGCGGTTCAAAGCTCGGTATTGCGGGTTTCTTTCAGGCACAACACGGCAATCAGGCTGATCACCGCCGCCGCCGACACATATCCCCCCACCCAGCTCAAGCCCCCCATGCTCACCAGCTTCTGGGCAAAGAACGGTGCCGCCGAAGCACCGACGATGCCGCCCAGGTTATAGGCCGCCGAGGCACCGGTGTAGCGTACGTGGGTCGGGAACAGCTCTGGCAGCAAGGCGCCCATCGGCGCGAAGGTCACCCCCATCAGGAACAGCTCGATGCTCAGGAACAGTGCCACGCCCGTGGTCGAGCCCGAGGTGAGCAGCGGCTCCATGGCGAAGCCCGAGGCGATGGCCAGCAGCGCACCCACGATCAAGACCGGCTTGCGCCCGTAGCGGTCGCTGAGCCAGGCCGACAGTGGCGTGGCCAGGGCCATGAACACCACGGCGAAGCACAGCAGGCCGAGGAAGGTCTCGCGGCTGTAGCCCAGCGTCGACACGCCGTAGCTCAGCGAGAACACCGTGGAGATGTAGAACAGCGCGTAGCACACCACCATCGCCGCCGCGCCCAGCAGGGTCGGCAGCCAGTATTGGGCGAACAGCTCGACCACCGGCATCTTGACCCGCTCCTGGCGCGCCACGGCCTTGGCGAATACCGGGCTTTCCTCGAGTTTCAGGCGCACGTACAGGCCGACCAGCACCAGCGCGGCGCTGAGCAGGAACGGAATGCGCCAACCCCAGTCGCGGAACTGCTCGTCGCTGAGCACCAGGGCCAGGGTCAGGAACAGGCCGTTGGCAGCCAGGAAGCCGATCGAGGGGCCCAGTTGCGGGAACATGCCGAACCAGGCGCGCTTGCCTTCGGGGGCGTTCTCGGTGGCCAGCAGCGCCGCGCCACCCCATTCGCCGCCCAGGCCCAGGCCTTGGCCGAAGCGCAGGATGCAGAGCAGGACCGGCGCCCACACGCCGATGCTGTCATAGCCCGGCAGCACGCCAATCAGCGTGGTCGAGACGCCCATCAGCAACAGCGAAGCGACCAGGGTCGACTTGCGCCCGATACGGTCGCCGAAATGACCGAACAGCGCCGAGCCCAGTGGCCGGGCGAGGAACGCGATGCCGAAGGTGAGGAAGGCCGCGAGCATCTGCGCGGTGCCCGACCCGGATGGGAAGAACACCGGCCCGATTACCAGGGCGGCGGCGGTGGCGTACACGTAGAAATCGTAGAACTCGATGGCGGTGCCGATGAAACTGGCGGTGGCCACCCGCGCAGGCGAGTTGACCGGGGCCGCCGAGGCAGGTTCGGCGTAGGTGCTGCTGGTAGTCATGCGTAGGTCCCTGACAGTCGATGCTCCATGGGGCACGGCCCATGTGGCGGGCACACGGGAGCCGGAGCGTATTGTTATGAGTCGCGTGACTGACGATAGCCCAGGGGGTAGGGAGGGGCGGGCGCTGTTCGGGGTGGTGACGCAGGGCCGTGGGGCGTGTCAGTGCTGCGGACTGGCCGTGGGGCGCCGGGTGCGGGTAGCAGGCGGGACGGCAGGGCTGGGTAAGCGTTGGCCGAGTATAACTATCGGGTCACGGTCCAGACCAGCACCTTGCTCGCGCAATTGTCCTCTGTTTCGAGGATTTCCAGGCGATAACGGCCGATCTTCAGGCATACCGCCGTTGCCGGGATGCTTTCCAGCGCCTCGGTGACCAGGCCGTTGAGGGTTTTCGGCCCGCCATCGCAGGGCAGGTGCCAGCCGAGGGTGCGGTTGATTTCACGCAGCGAGGCGGTGCCTTCGATGATGAAGCGGCCATCGCTCTGCGGGTGCACGTGCGGGTTGTCGAGGCTGTGTTCGTCTTCGAATTCGCCGACGATCTCTTCGAGGATGTCTTCGAGGGTGACGATGCCCAGCACTTCGCCGTACTCGTCCACCACCACGCCCATGCGCCGTTGTTGCTTGTGGAAGTTCAGCAACTGCATCTGCAGGGGCGTGCTTTCGGGGACGAAGTAGGGCTCGTAGCAGGCAGCCTGGAGCTTTTCGAAGGTGAGTTCGGCGCGCGGCAGCAGGTGGCTGATCAGTTTGGTGTTGAGTACCGCTTCCACCTGGTTGATGTCGTTGTGATAGACCGGCAGGCGGGTGTGACGGCTGACGATCAGTTGCTCGACGATGCGCTCGATGGGGTCGTCGAGGTTGATGCCGTCGACTTCGTTGCGCGGTACCAGGATGTCGTTGACGGTGATCTTGTCCAGGGCCTGCAGGCCCTCCAGCAAGCCATTGCGGGACGGGGCATGCTGCTCGTCATCATCGAAGTCGTCTTCCTGCGGGTGCAGCGCCACCGCGATGGGCTGCACGCGGAACGGGCGCAGGATCAACCTGGCGCAGCCATCGAGCAGGCAGGCCAAGGGTTGCAGTGCGGCCAGCGGGACTTTGAGCAGGCTGGCGCCAAGGCTGATGAATGCCTGCGGATTGCGGCGGGCCAGGCGCCGCGGCAGGTACTCGGCGAGCACCAGCAGGGCTGCGGTGGCGGCCAGCCCGGCCAGCCAGAAACCGTGCTCCCCGCTGTAGCGCTGGCCGATCAGGCAGGCCAGGCCCAGCACCAGCAGCTTGCCGAGGCTGGCGCAGAGCACCAGGGCCTGGGCGGGCAGGGTAGGGTCGGCGTGGCCGTTCTGTTGCTGGCGAGCACAGTCCACGGCGGTGAACAGCGCCGACCACAGCAGTGCCAGTACCAGTGTGCCGAGCAGCGGGGCGTACGGCAGGGTATCCATGGGCGGCCGTCAGATATGCAAGATGAATTCGCGGACCAGCTTGCTGCCGAAATAGGCCAGCATCAGCAGGCAGAAACCGGCGAGGGTCCAGCGGATCGCCTTGTGGCCACGCCAGCCCAGGCGGGTGCGGCCCCACAGCAACACACTGAACACGATCCACGCCACGCAGGCCAGCAAGGTCTTGTGCACCAGGTGCTGGGCAAACAGGTTGTCGAGGAACAGCCAGCCGGAGATCAGCGACAGCGACAGCAGCCCCCAGCCGGCCCAGAGGAAGCCGAACAGCAGGCTTTCCATGGTTTGCAGCGGCGGGAAGTTGCGGATCAGCCCGGACGGGTGCTTGTGCTTGAGCTGGTGGTCCTGCAGCAACAGCAGCAGGGCCTGGAACACGGCGATGGTGAACAGGCCATAGGCGAGGATCGACAGCAGGATGTGCGCGAGGATGCCCGGCTCTTCATTGATCAGCGGCACCGTGCCGGGCGGGGCGAACTGCGCCAGTAACGCAGTTATCGCACCCAGCGGGAACAGCAGCACCAGCAGGTTTTCCACTGGAATGCTCAGGCAGGCGATCAGCGTCAGGCCGATCACCGCCACGGCGATCAGGCTGGCGGCGCTGAAGAAGTCCAGGCTCAGGCCCAGCGGGGTGATCAGCTGAAAGAACAGCGCGCCGCCCTGGGCGAGCACCGCCAGTGCGCCGAGCAGGCCGAGCAGCCGCTTGTCGGCGCGGGCGCCACGGGCCAGGCCGGTAGCCTGGTAGACGGTCGCGGCCACATAAAGGAAGGCGGCGATCAGGTTGGGGATGAGGCTGGGTGAAGAGAGCATAAGTCCTGGCAGGCAAGCCTTAAAGGGACGGAGTTTGGCATAGAACGCGGTGGGCAAGGAAGACTGCGAATCAATCGCGGGGCAAGCCCGCTCCCACAAGGGTTGCGCTGACACTGTGGGAGCGGGCTTGCCCCGCGAAAGCGACCTCCAGGCCACCGAATATCCAGAGCCTCTGCACCAAGGTGTGCGCCAGCGCCGCTCTTCGCTATAATCGCCGCCTTGTTGTGCCCAGCGCGTGTGCATTTTCACCTGGGCGCCTGAAAAACCTCGGCTTCACTGGGCCTGAAAGGATCACCATGTTCGAAAACCTGACCGACCGCCTGTCACAGACGCTGCGCCATGTCACCGGCAAGGCCAAGCTGACCGAAGACAACATCAAGGACACGCTGCGCGAAGTGCGCATGGCCCTGCTCGAGGCCGACGTTGCCCTGCCGGTGGTCAAGGATTTCGTCAACAGCATCAAGGAGCGCGCGGTCGGCACCGAAGTGTCGCGCAGCCTCACCCCAGGCCAGGCCTTCGTCAAGATCGTCCAGGCCGAGCTTGAGCGCCTGATGGGCGCGGCCAACGAAGAGCTGACGCTCAATGCCGCGCCGCCCGCAGTCGTGCTGATGGCCGGCCTGCAGGGTGCCGGTAAGACCACCACCGCCGGCAAGCTGGCGCGCCACCTGAAAGAGCGCAAGAAGAAAAGCGTGATGGTGGTGTCCGCCGACGTTTACCGCCCGGCGGCGATCAAGCAGCTGGAAACCCTGGCCAACGACATCGGCGTGACCTTCTTCCCGTCCGACATCAGCCAGAAGCCGGTGGACATCGCGCAAGCGGCGATCCGCGAAGCCAAGCTCAAGTTCATCGATGTGGTGATCGTCGACACCGCCGGTCGCCTGCACGTCGACGCCGACATGATGGACGAGATCAAGGCGCTGCACGCCGCGGTCAAACCGATCGAAACGCTGTTCGTGGTCGATGCCATGACCGGCCAGGATGCCGCCAATACCGCCAAGGCCTTCGGCGACGCACTGCCGCTGACCGGTGTGATCCTGACCAAGGTCGACGGTGATGCCCGTGGCGGTGCCGCACTGTCGGTGCGCGCCATCACCGGCAAACCGATCAAGTTCATTGGTATGGGCGAGAAGACCGAAGCCCTCGAGCCGTTCCACCCTGACCGCATCGCCTCGCGCATCCTCGGCATGGGTGACGTGCTCAGCCTGATCGAGCAGGCCGAGCAGACCATCGACAAGGAAAAGGCCGACAAACTGGCCAAGAAGCTGAAGAAGGGCAAGGGCTTCGACCTCGAAGACTTCCGTGATCAGCTGCAGCAGATGAAGAACATGGGCGGCCTCGGCGGGCTGATGGACAAACTGCCGAACATGGGCGGCGTCAACCTGTCGCAGATGGGCAATGCCCAGGGCGCGGCCGAGAAGCAGTTCAAACAGATGGAAGCGATCATCAACTCCATGACCCCGGCCGAGCGTCGCGACCCTGATCTGATCAGCGGTTCGCGCAAGCGCCGCATCGCCCTGGGTTCCGGTACCCAGGTGCAGGACATCGGCCGGCTGATCAAGCAGCACAAGCAGATGCAGAAGATGATGAAGAAATTCTCCGCCAAGGGCGGCATGGCCAAGATGATGCGCGGCCTTGGCGGCATGCTGCCGGGTGGCGGCATGCCCAAGATGTAATCGAATTTGGGTGGCTGCCTTTATAGGAAGATGGCCACCCAACCCCCGCTTCGGCGGGAATAGCGCCGCAAAACAGCGGCTTAACCGGCAGATCTGAACGGTGGGTCAAGCGCTCGCCGAAAAAGGCATTTGCAAATGTCCGTGTATTCCCCGAGAATATGCGGCCTTTTGGGCACCCGTGTGCCCATTGGGCATTCAGTTTTGCAGCACCGACTATAGGAACGATGTTCACATGGTAACCATCCGTCTTGCCCGTGGCGGCTCGAAAAAGCGCCCTTTCTACCACCTGACCGTGACCAACTCGCGTAACGCCCGTGACGGCCGTTTCGTTGAGCGCGTTGGCTTCTTCAACCCGATCGCATCGGGCGCCGAAGTCAAGCTGTCGGTCAACCAAGAGCGCGTCACCTACTGGCTGAGCCAGGGCGCACAGCCGTCTGAGCGTGTTGCTCAGCTGCTGAAGGAAGCTGCCAAGGCTGCAGCCTGAGCAGTATGAACGCGACGCCAGAAAAGGCTGACGACCTCATCGTCGTTGGCAAGATTTTTTCGGTTCACGGCGTTCGCGGCGAGGTGAAGGTGTACTCCTTTACCGATCCGATTGAAAACCTGTTGGATTATCCGCGCTGGACGCTTAGGCACGAAGGCAAGGTAAAGCAGGTCGAGCTGGTCAGCGGTCGTGGCTCCCAAAAGGGCCTGGTCGTGAAATTGAAAGGCCTCGATGATCGTGATGAAGCCCGGCTTCTGAGCGGTTACGAAATCTGCATTGCGCGGAGCCTTTTGCCCAACCTGGCAGCCGACGAGTACTACTGGTACCAGTTGGAAGGCCTGAAGGTCATCAATCAGGACGAACAGCTGTTCGGCACGATCGATCACCTGTTGGAGACCGGCGCGAACGATGTAATGGTGGTCAAGCCTTGCACAGGCAGCCTGGATGATCGCGAGCGTCTGTTGCCCTATACGGAGCAATGCGTGCTGGCAATCGACCTTGAAGCGGGTGTGATGCGAGTCGAATGGGACGCGGATTTCTAAACGATGGGTAACCTTCGCGTAGACGTCATCACGTTGTTCCCCGAGATGTTCTCGGCCATCACGGAGTACGGCATTACCAGCCGTGCGGTGAAACAGGGGTTGCTGCAAGTGACCTGCTGGAACCCGCGGGACTACACCACTGATCGCCACCACACCGTGGATGATCGGCCGTTTGGCGGTGGTCCGGGCATGGTGATGAAAATCAAGCCTCTGGAAGACGCCCTGGTCAACGCCAGGCAAGTCGCCGGAGCAACGGCAAAGGTGATCTACCTTTCGCCGCAAGGCCGCAAGCTGACTCAGCAAGCGGTCAAAGGCCTGGCCGAACAGGAATCTTTGATCCTGATCGCCGGTCGTTATGAAGGCATCGACGAGCGCTTTATCGAGGCTCATGTCGATGAGGAGTGGTCGATTGGCGACTATGTGCTTTCCGGTGGCGAGCTGCCGGCCATGGTACTGATCGATGCGGTTACGCGGCTGCTGCCCGGAGCTTTAGGGCATGTGGACTCGGCGGAGGAAGACTCTTTCACCGACGGTCTGCTGGATTGCCCGCACTACACCCGACCTGAGGTGTATGCGGATCAGCGTGTACCCGACGTGTTGCTTAGTGGCAACCATGCACATATCCGGCGTTGGCGGATGAAGCAGTCCCTTGGTAGGACCTTCGAACGACGCGCCGATCTTCTGGAAAGTCGCTCGCTTTCTGGAGAAGAGAAGAAGCTGCTCGAGGAATATCTCCGCGAGCGGGACGATAGTTAAACGTATCGATGGTGGATCGCGTTATCCATCTTAGGAGCACAGCATGACCAACAAGATCATCCAGCAGCTCGAAGCCGAGCAGATGAGCAAGGAAATCCCGACCTTCGCACCAGGCGACACCATTGTCGTCCAGGTCAAAGTGAAGGAAGGCGACCGCTCGCGTCTGCAGGCGTTCGAAGGCGTCGTTATCGCCAAGCGTAACCGCGGTCTGAACAGCGCCTTCACCGTGCGCAAGATCTCCAGCGGCGTTGGCGTAGAGCGTACCTTCCAGACCTACAGCCCACAGATCGACAGCCTGGCCGTGAAACGTCGTGGTGACGTGCGTAAAGCCAAGCTGTACTACCTGCGCGACCTGTCCGGCAAAGCCGCTCGCATCAAGGAAAAACTGTCCTGAGTGCAGTTTGACCGGTGGCCTTGGTCACCTTGCGAGAGAAAAAGCAGCCTTCGGGCTGCTTTTTTGCTTTTTGTACCTTGCCTTAGCGATGTGACCCGAACATGACAACTCGAGACCAGGAAATCCAGCGCCGTACCGAACTGTCGGAGACCCGTGTGACCAAGGCGGTGTTCCCCAACACCACCAACCACCACAACACCCTGTTCGGCGGTACGGCCCTGGCGTGGATGGACGAAGTGTCGTTCATCGCCGCCACGCGTTTTTGCCGCCTGCCGCTGGTGACCGTGTCCACCGACCGCATCGACTTCAAGCACCCGATCCCGGCGGGCTCGATCGTCGAGCTGGTGGGTAGCGTGATCAAGGTCGGCAACACCAGCCTGCAGGTGCAGGTGGATGTGTTCGTCGAGAACATGTACCTCGATGGCCGCGAGCGCGCGATCCATGGGGTGTTCAGCTTCGTCGCCATCGACGAGGACAAGCGCCCGGTGCCGGTGTTGCCGCAGGCCGCCTCCCACTAAACGGACTTGCACGGCCACTGTAGGAGTAACTGTCTTGTACTGCCTGCGTTTAACTCATCGCAGGCTGCTCAACCACAGTTGCAACGCTTGGCGTCAAAGCGGCGTGTATTCTGTGGGAGCGGGTTTACCCGCGAACACCGGCAGAGCCGGTGCCATCCACCGCGCCGCCTGCTTCGCGGGTAAACCCGCTCCCACACGAATTAGGCTGCCCCTTCAGCCTGTGCTTTATTTTCAGGCTCTATCAGCGCCACCAGCGTCCAGCCCGGTTGCGGCTGCAGCGGGTGTTCCGGGGTGGCCACATGCACCCAGCCGTGGTTGTCACGGGCGAACATCAATGTCGCCCGCTCACCGTGCAATTGCTGGTAGGCATCCCAGGTGAACGCCTCGGTCAGGGTCGTGCTGTACAACTCTGCCCCCTGGTTCAGCAGCTTGGCCAGTTGGTTGTAGGTCATCGCGCGGGAGCCGAGTGGCTGGCCACGATGCTCCTCGCTGGCCCGGTGCTTGTCGCTGCGCTGTTTTTCCAGGCCGCTGGCCAGCACGAACAGCCGGCCATGCCCGAAATCGTGGCGAAACCGTGCGCAGGCCAGGGCGTTGATTTCACCGGCCGGAGACAGGCCCAGCAGGTGGCCGAGGCCGACCAGGTCCAGATGCGCGTCGGCATGTTGCGAGGCTGGGTTGCCGAAGTAGGTGGGCAGGTTGTCCATGCGCGCCGCACGGATGTTCTCCCAACTCGAATCGGTCAGCAGCACTCGGCAGCCAAGTTGTTGCAAAGCCTTGGCAATGGTACGGGCAGGCGGGTTGGCGCCCACCATGAGAAAGCCGCTGGGGGCGGGCTCGGCGACCTTGAGCAGGCGCGCCAGGGGCCTTGCGGTAGCGCTCTGCAGTACCACGGTGCCGATGATCACGGCGAAGGTCAGTGGCACCAGCAGCAGCGCCCCCTCGTGGCCGGCCTCATGCAGGCGGATGGCGAAGATCGCCGATACCGCCGCCGCAACGATGCCGCGCGGGGCGATCCAGGCCAGCAACGCACGTTCGCGCCAGCTCAAGGTGGAGCCCAGTGTCGAGATGAACACGTTCAGTGGCCGGGCCAGTAACTGGATCACCAGCAGCAGGGCGAGTACCGCAGGGCCCAAGCCGAGCATGGCATGCAGGTCCAGGCGCGCCGCCAGGAGGATGAACAGGCCGGAGATCAGCAGCACGCTGAGGTTTTCCTTGAAGTGCAGGATCTGCCGCACATCCACCCCTGGCATGTTGGCCAGCCACATGCCCATCACCGTCACGGCCAGCAGCCCGGACTCGTGGACGATCTGGTTGGCGGCGATGAAGATGCCCAGCACTGCGGCCAGCGAGGCCAGGTTGTGCAGGTATTCCGGCAGCCACTGGGCGCGCATGATCTGCCCCAACAACCAGCCCCCGGCGGCGCCCAGGGCGCCGCCGCAGAAGATCACCCCGGCGAAGGTGCCCAGGCTCTGGACCAGCCCGTCACCGTCGCTGCGGGCGATGATGAAGCTGTACACCACCACCGCCAGCAGCGCGCCGATCGGGTCGATGACGATCCCTTCCCAGCGCAGGATGTTGGCGATGGTCGCCTTGGGCCGCACCACGCGCAGCATGGGCACGATCACGGTGGGCCCGGTGACCAGCGTCAGGGTGCCGAACAGGATCGCCAGCGGCCAGTCGAAGGCCAGCAGCCAGTGGGTGGCCACGGCGATCACCAGCCAGGTGCTCAGGGCGCCGACCGTGACCAGACGGTGGACCACGCTGCCGATCTCACGCCATTGCGACACGTGCAGGGTCAGGCTGCCCTCGAACAGGATCAGGGCCACGGCCAGCGACACCAGCGGCATCAGCAGTGGGCCGAACAGCGCCTGTGGCTGCAGCCAGCCCAGCACAGGCCCGGCGAGGATGCCGGACAGCAGCAGGAACAGGATCGCCGGCAGCTTCAGGCGCCAGGCCAGCCACTGGCAGGCGAGGGCGGCGGCGCCGATGCCACCGAAACTCAGGAGAATCTGCTGTTCGCTCATGCGGGCTCCCTATGCGTGCGCGGTTATGAAAGACTAAGCGCCATTTCGCCGTTTGCCACCGAGTCTTCATGCCCGCCCTCGACCACCCCCTGATTGACCAGTTCCTCGATGCCCTGTGGCTGGAAAAGGGGCTTTCCGACAATACCCGCGCCTCTTACCGCAGTGACCTGGCCTTGTTCAACGGCTGGTTGCAGGAGCACGGGGTGGCGCTGCCCGATGCCGGTCGCGAGCTGATCCTCGATCATCTTGCCTGGCGTTTCGACCAAGGCTACAAACCTCGCTCCACGGCGCGATTTCTTTCTGGCGTGCGGGGTTTCTTCCGCTACCTGCTACGCGAGCGATTGATCGCCGTCGACCCGACCCTGCAGGTGGACATGCCGCAATTGGGGCGTCCGCTGCCAAAGTCGCTGTCGGAAGCCGACGTCGAGGCGCTGCTGCAGGCGCCGGACCTGGGCGAAGCCATCGGCCAGCGTGATCGGGCCATGCTCGAAGTGCTGTACGCCTGCGGCCTGCGGGTGACCGAACTGGTCAGCCTCACGCTCGACCAGGTCAACCTGCGCCAGGGTGTGCTGCGGGTGATGGGCAAGGGCAGCAAGGAGCGCCTGGTGCCGATGGGCGAAGAGGCGGTGGTATGGATCGAGCGCTACCTGCGCGATGGCCGGGCCGAGTTGCTCAGTGGTCGCCCCAGCGATGTGCTGTTCCCCAGCCTGCGCGGTGAGCAGATGACCCGCCAGACCTTCTGGCACCGTATCAAGCACCAGGCGCGGGTGGCCGGTATCGACAAGCCGCTGTCGCCGCATACCCTGCGCCACGCGTTCGCCACGCACCTGCTCAACCACGGTGCCGACCTGCGCGTGGTGCAAATGCTGCTGGGCCACAGCGACCTGTCCACCACGCAGATCTACACCCATGTGGCCAAGGCGCGGCTGCAGCAGTTGCATGCGCAACACCATCCGCGTGGATGAATGATCTTCATGTTCCGCTTACCGGTGCCTGAGGAGCCTTTCTGCGCGGGCCTGTTGTGGTAGGCTTGGACGGTTTGTTGCACGGGCCGACCGTTCGCCACCTCTGAAGCGTAGGCGACGCCCCTCCGGCCCCGTCCGTCTTCAGGAGTACCCCCATGCGTGTCACCCGTATTTTTGCCGCCGCCGCCCTGGCGTTGGTCAGTACCTTTGCCGGCGCTGCCGCCACCGAGCCTGCGGCCGGTGCCGAGCAGGCGATCCGCAAGTCGCTGCAGAACCTGGCCCTGGAAGTGCCGGTCGAAAGCGTTGCCAGCAGCCCGCTCAACGGCCTGTACGAAGTGAAGCTGCAGGGCGGTCGCGTGCTGTACGCCAGTGCCGATGGCCAGTTCGTGATGCAGGGCTACCTGTACCAGATCCAGGACGGCAAGCCGGTCAACCTCACCGAGAAGACTGAGCGCCAAGGCATCGCCAAGCTGATCAACGGCATCCCGGCGGCAGAAATGGTCGTTTACCCGGCCAAGGGCGAGACCAAGTCGCACATCACCGTGTTCACCGACACCACCTGCCCGTACTGCCACAAGCTGCACGCCGAAGTGCCGGAGCTCAACCGCCGCGGTATCGAAGTGCGCTACGTAGCTTTCCCGCGCCAGGGCCTAGGCTCGCCGGGTGACCAGCAGTTGCAGGCGGTGTGGTGCTCCAGCGACCGCCGCGCGGCGCTGGACAAGATGGTCGACGGTAAAGAGATCAAGGCGGCCAAGTGCGCCAATCCGGTCAGCAAGCAGTTCCAGCTCGGCCAGTCGATCGGCGTGAATGGCACGCCGGCCATCGTCCTGGAAAGTGGCCAGGTGATTCCGGGCTATCAGCCGGCACCGCAAGTGGCCAAGCTGGCCCTGGCAGAGCGCAAGTAATCAATTCAATACGCCATCGTCATGGGGTGATGGCATGTTTCACGGTCGGCGCAAGTGCTGGCCGTTCAATGGGGAGTTCACAGTGAAACCGGTCAAAGTAGGCATCTGTGGGTTAGGGACCGTCGGTGGCGGAACCTTCAATGTACTTCAGCGCAACGCCGAGGAGATTGCCCGCCGTGCCGGGCGCGGTATTGAAGTGGCACAGATTGCCATGCGCTCGCCCAACCCGAACTGCCAGATTACCGGTACCCCCATTACCGCTGATGTGTTCGACGTGGCGAACAACCCCGATATCGATATCGTCATCGAGCTGATCGGTGGCTACACCATCGCCCGCGACCTGGTGCTCAAGGCCATCGACAACGGCAAGCACGTGGTCACCGCCAACAAGGCGCTGATTGCCGTGCACGGCAACGAGATCTTCGCCAAGGCCCGCGAGAAGGGCGTCATCGTCGCCTTCGAGGCCGCCGTCGCCGGTGGCATCCCGGTGATCAAGGCGATCCGTGAAGGCCTGTCGGCCAACCGCATCAACTGGCTGGCCGGGATCATCAACGGCACCGGCAACTTCATCCTCACCGAAATGCGCGAAAAAGGCCGTGCCTTCCCCGACGTGCTGGCCGAAGCCCAGGCGCTGGGCTACGCCGAGGCCGACCCGACCTTCGACGTCGAGGGCATCGACGCCGCGCACAAGCTGACCATCCTGGCGTCCATTGCTTTTGGCATCCCGCTGCAGTTCGACAAGGCCTACACCGAAGGCATCACCCAGCTGACCACTGCTGACGTGAACTACGCCGAAGCCCTGGGCTACCGCATCAAGCACCTGGGCGTGGCCCGTCGCACCGCCGAAGGCATCGAGCTGCGCGTGCACCCGACCTTGATCCCTAGCGACCGCCTGATCGCCAACGTCAACGGCGTGATGAACGCGGTAATGGTCAACGGCGACGCCGCCGGTTCCACCCTGTACTACGGTGCCGGCGCCGGCATGGAGCCAACCGCCTCGTCGGTGATCGCCGACCTGGTCGACGTGGTCCGCGCCATGACCAGCGACCCGGAGAACCGTGTGCCGCACCTGGCCTTCCAGCCGGACTCGCTGTCGGCCCACCCGATCCTGCCGATCGAAGCCTGCGAAAGCGCCTACTACCTGCGCATCCAGGCCAAGGACCACCCGGGCGTGCTTGCGCAGGTCGCCAGCATCCTCTCGGAGCGCGGCATCAACATCGAGTCGATCATGCAGAAGGAAGCCGAGGAGCAGGACGGCCTGGTACCGATGATCCTGGTCACCCACGGCGTGGTCGAGCAGCGCATCAATGATGCCATCGTCGCCCTCGAAGCGTTGCAGGATGTGGTTGGCCCGGTCGTGCGCATCCGCGTCGAACAGCTCAATTAATTCAAGCGGCGGGCCGCGACGGCGGCCCGCCTTCAGAACCGAAGGTTTGCATATGCGCTATATCAGTACCCGCGGCCAGGCTCCGGCCCTGAATTTCGAAGACGTGCTGCTCGCCGGCCTGGCCAGTGACGGAGGCCTGTACGTCCCCGAGAACCTGCCACGCTTCACCCAGGAAGAGATCGCCTCCTGGGCCGGCCTGCCCTACCACGAGCTGGCGTTCCGGGTAATGCGCCCGTTCGTCGCCGGCAGCATCGCCGACGCCGACTTCAAGAAGATCCTCGAAGAAACCTACGGCTCTTTCGCCCATGCCGCCGTCGCGCCGCTGCGCCAGCTCAACGGCAACGAGTGGGTGATGGAGCTGTTCCACGGCCCGACCCTGGCGTTCAAGGACTTTGCCCTGCAACTGCTCGGCCGCTTGCTCGACCACCTGCTGGTCAAGCGTGGCGAGCGTGTGGTGATCGTTGGCGCCACCAGCGGTGACACCGGTTCCGCCGCCATCGAAGGCTGCCGCCGTTGCGACAACGTCGATATCTTCATCCTGCACCCGCACCAGCGCGTGTCGGAAGTGCAGCGCCGTCAGATGACCACCATCCTCGGCGACAACATCCACAACATCGCCATCGAGGGCAACTTCGACGACTGCCAGGAGATGGTCAAGGCCAGCTTCGCCGACCAGTCGTTCCTCAAGGGTACCCGCCTGGTGGCGGTCAACTCGATCAACTGGGCGCGGATCATGGCCCAGATCGTCTACTACTTCCACGCAGCATTGCAGCTCGGCGGCCCGGCGCGTTCGGTGGCGTTCTCGGTGCCGACCGGCAACTTCGGCGACATCTTCGCCGGTTACCTGGCCCGCAACATGGGCCTGCCGATCAGCCAACTGGTGGTCGCGACCAACCGCAACGACATCCTGCACCGCTTCATGAGCGGCAACCAGTACGTCAAGGAAACCCTGCACGCGACCCTGTCGCCGTCGATGGACATCATGGTCTCGTCGAACTTCGAGCGCCTGCTGTTCGACCTGCACGGGCGCAACGGTGCCGCCATCGCCGAGTTGATGGACACCTTCAAGCAAGGTGGCGGCTTCAGCGTCGACCAGGACCGCTGGACCGAAGCACGCAAGTTGTTCGATTCGCTGGCGGTGACCGACGAGCAGACCTGCGAGACCATCGCTGAAGTCTTCGCCAGCACCGGTGAAGTGCTTGACCCGCACACCGCGATCGGCGTCAAGGCTGCCCGCGAATGCCGTCGCAGCCTGGACACGCCAATGGTGGTGCTGGGTACCGCACACCCGGTCAAGTTCCCGGACGCGGTCGAGAAGGCCGGCGTCGGCAAGGCCCTGGAGCTGCCGGCGCACCTCAGCGACCTGTTCAGCCGCGAAGAGCGCTGCACGGTGCTGGCCAACGACCTGAAGACCGTACAGGCCTTCGTCAGCCAGCATGGGAATCGCGGCAAGCCGCTGTAAGCCTGTCTGCAACTGAAAAAGCCCGTCCTCGGACGGGCTTTTTTGTGCGCTCATTTTTTTTGCGTTTTTTCTCAGGGCTTTTCAGAATTTTCCTGTTTGGCGTTGTCGAAGTGCCTACTAAAGTGCGGCATCGAACCGCCAAAGCGCCTCGTCGAGGGAAATGTCCATGCATCAATTTCAGGTTCTTATCCACCAGCCCCGTCCTTTCCACCAGATTGTTCTGCACCAAGCATTCAATGCCCAGGGCGTCTACAGCGTGCGGTTGACCGAGGACATGCCGGGTACCCTGGCCTGCCTGAACCAGCAGCGGCCAGTGGATGTGCTGGTGCTTGATCACGACATGCCGATCGGCAGCGCGCAATCGTTGTTCCGCCACCTGGCGACCGAAGGGGCGGCACAGGCGCTGCTGTTCGTCGGGCAAGGCCAAGGCAATGGCCCGGATCTGGCCCGTGAGGCCCGCAAGCTGGGGTTGTGGGTGCTGGATGAGCTGCCATGGCCAATGTCCACCGTGGCGCTGGGCAAGGCACTTGGGCGTCTGCCGGCACCGATTGGCCAGCTGGGCGGTTAGGGCATTCAAACTGTCATGTTGCCCGCGCATGCTCGCTGCAAGGGCCGGCATTCGAGAACTTTGCGCCAGGCCTGACGGTCAGTTCCTCCAAGCCCATAAGCCAGCGAGTGATCCGGATGGAAAGAGTCTGCAGCCTGCTCAACGATGCCCTGACCCCCTACCTGGCCGCACTTGGCGCCGTCGACGCCAGCGGTAATCGCCAACTGACCCTCTACGACCCGCGCGGCGGCGTGACCTTGCAGCGCCAGGTGGCTGAGCGCCAGCTGCAGGAGCAGCAGTTGCTGATCGACCTGGTCGATGGCCTGCACCGTGACCTGCAGATTGCCGAGGGCCGCCTGCAGCCCTGCGTGATCGCCGCGTTGCAACATCAACGCCCCAGCCAGGGAACCTTTGCCTGACAGCCACATCAGATTCATCAACGCCAGTTTGACGGTGCTTGGCTCCGGTAGTGTCAGGCTGTCGCGGGAAGCCCGCATTGGCTTTCGCTTGACCCCGGTCGTCTTCCCCAGCGGCCGGGGTTTCTTTTTGCCCGCTTCAGGGCTGCGCTGCCGAGGTGTCGTTGCTGTTATCGAAGAAGTGACGCGCCTGTTGCAGGTAGTCCTCGCGCAGTTCCGGGTCCAGCCAGCGGGCGTACAGGGCGGGCAGGGTGTCGCGGCGCAGGGCCGGCAGCAACTGGTCGATGTGGGCGATGGCTTCGCGCCCTTGCGGTGTGTCCGAGCACCCCACATGCAGGAACTGGTAGTGGTCTACGCCGCTGATGGGATAGAAGCGGTAGTCGTCCAATGAGCCGCCTTGCTGCTCGATCAGGTAGCGCGCCTCTGGCCAGTAGCTGAGCACCAGTTGCAGGCGGCCCAGTTGCTGCATCTGCAGCAGGCTGGCGGTCGCATCGTTGCCGAAGTGGCGGCTGAAGGCGCTGTCGGGCAGCTGGCGCAGGATTTCGTCGACCTGCGCGCTGTAGCTGCGCTCGGCGACGATGCCCAGTTTGAGCCGGGTCTTGTCGAGCAAGGCTTTGAGCTCGACCTGCTGGCCGTCGAGGAAGGGTTCCAGCAACGGCTGGTCCTGCTTGCGCACAACCAGCCCGCTGCTCAGCACCCCCAGCGAAGGCTTGGAGAAATGCACGTACTTGGCGCGCTCGGGCGTCCAGAGCAGGGTCGGGTCGCAGGTGAAACTCGGTTCCATGAGCATCTGGATGCCCCGGGCGCGATTGACCCGCACGATGCTGTGGTCGTACTCGGGCATCTGCGCGATCAGCTTCGGCAGCATCAGGTCGACTACGCCCTGGCCCTTCCCGGCGCCTTCGAAAATGGTGAACGGCGGCAGGTCACGGACCAGCCACAACAGGCGCTCCTTGGCGTGTGCCGACGGCATCGCCAGCAGCAGGCAGAGGATGACGGGCAGGCGCGCAAGGCGCCTACGCCTGGCTGTCGCGCGAGTCAGACCGTGCCCGCCTGGCGCAGGCCGGCGATGGCGGCCGTGTCGTAGCCCAGGCTGGCCAGCACGCTGTCGGTGTGCTCACCCAGGGCCGGGCCTACCCATTCGGTGGAACCTGGGGTGTCGGAGAGCTTGGGTACGATGCCGGGCATCTTGAACGGCTTGCCGTCCGGCAACTTGGCCTGGAGGAACATCTCGCGTGCCAGGTACTGCGGGTCGCTGAACATGTCTTCGGCCGAGAAGATCCGGCTGGCCGGCACTTCGGCGTCATTGAGTACCTGCATGACGCTGTCGAGCGGCAGGCCGTTGGCCCAACGGTCGATCACCCCGTACAGCTCGTCGCGGCGTGCGTCGCGGCCATCATTGCTGGCCAATGCCGCATCGTTTGCCAGGTCGTCGCGGCCGATGGCCTGCATGAAGCGCTTGAAGATCGCATCGCCATTGGCGCCGATCTGCACATGGCGGCCATCGGCGGTGGTGTGGATGGAGGAGGGGGTGATGCCGGGCATGATGTTGCCGGTGCGCTCGCGGATGAAACCGAACACGTCGAACTCCGGGACCATGCTCTCCATCATGGCGAAGATCGCCTCGTACAGCGCCACGTCCACCACCTGGCCCTGGCCGCCGTTCACCTCGCAGTGACGCAGCGCCATCAGCGCGCCGATCACGCCCCACAGGGCGGCGATCGAATCACCGATGGAGATCCCCGTGCGCACGGGCGGGCGGTCCTCGAAACCGGTGATGTAGCGCAGCCCGCCCATCGACTCGCCCACCGCGCCAAAGCCCGGCTGGTCCTTCATCGGGCCGGTCTGGCCGAAGCCCGACAGGCGCACCATCACCAGGCGCGGGTTCAGCGCGTGCAGCACATCCCAGCCCAGGCCGAGTTTCTCCAGCACGCCGGGGCGGAAGTTCTCGATCAGGATGTCGGCCTCGGCCAGCAGGCGCTTGAGCACCTCGCGGCCTTCCGGGTGCTTGAGGTTGAGGGTCAGCGACTGCTTGTTGCGCGCCTGCACGAACCACCACAGCGAAGTGCCCTCGTACAGCTTGCGCCACTTGCGCAGCGGATCGCCGCCGTCGGGCGACTCGACCTTGATCACCTCGGCACCGAACTCGGCGCAGATGCGTGAGGCGAACGGGCCGGCGATCAAGGTGCCGAGCTCGATCACTTTCAGGCCGGCGAGGGGTTTGCTGGGCGTGGTCATGGGGCATCCGTGGCAGCTGGGCGTGAGCGCAGGTTGTATCACAGCTCGGCGGTGGCAGGTACTGTCGCCGCGCACTCGCGATGGGCAAGGGTCTTCGTCTGCCAGATCGGTTAGACTGTGCGACTTTCTTTTCTACGAAGCCCCGCGCCCATGGCCCAGCCGTCCACCACCTACAAGTTCGAACTGAATCTGACCGACCTCGACCGCGGCGTGTACGAGAGTGTCCGTCAGACCATCGCCCGTCACCCTTCGGAGACCGAGGAGCGCATGGCCGTGCGTTTGCTGGCCTATGCCATCTGGTACAACGAGCAGCTGTCGTTTGGCCGTGGTCTGTCGGATGTCGACGAAGCCCCGCTGTGGGAAAAGAGCCTGGACGACCGCATCCTGCACTGGATCGAAGTTGGCCAGCCGGATGCCGAGCGCCTGACCTGGTGCTCGCGCCGCACTGAACGCACCAGCCTGCTGGCCTACGGCAGCCTACGGGTGTGGCGGACCAAGGTGGGCGATGCGGTCAAGGGCCTGAAGAACCTGAACATCGCCGCTGTGCCGCAAGAGGTGCTGGAGACCCTGGCCACCGACATGCCACGGACCATCAAGTGGGACGTGATGATCAGCGAAGGCACTATTTTCGTCACCGACGACCGCGGCCAGCACGAAGTGCAGCTGGAGTGGCTGCTCGGCGAGCGCGGCTAAGCCGCCCCTTACACTGATTACCGAAGACCCCATGCGTATCGAACCCCGCCCCCTGCCGTCGACCCTGCCATTTTTGGGTAACCTGCCGCCCTTGCTGACCCGCCTGTACGCCGCCCGTGGCGTGCAGTCCGAAGCCGAGCTGGACAAAGGCCTGGCCCGGCTGCTGCCGTACCAGCAGCTCAAGGGCATCGAGGCGGCGGTGGACCTGCTGGTCGAAGCCCTCGATCAGCGCCAGCGCATCCTCATCGTCGGCGACTTCGACGCCGACGGCGCCACCGCCAGCACAGTCGGTGTACTGGGGCTGCGGCTGTTGGGCGCGGCGCATGTCGATTACCTGGTGCCCAACCGTTTTGAATACGGCTATGGCCTGACCCCCGAGATCGTCGAAGTGGCGTTGCAGCGCCAGCCGCAGTTGCTGATCACCGTGGACAACGGCATCTCCAGCGTCGAAGGCGTGGCGGCGGCCAAGGCTGCCGGGCTCAAGGTGCTGGTCACCGACCACCACCTGCCCGGCCAGCAATTGCCGGAGGCCGACGCCATCGTCAACCCGAACCAGCCAGGCTGCGCGTTCCCGAGCAAGTCGCTGGCGGGCGTCGGGGTGATCTTCTACGTGCTGATGGCCCTGCGCGCTCGCTTGCGCAGCCTCGGCCGCTACGACAGCCAGCCGCAGCCGAACATCGGTGAGCTGCTCGACCTGGTCGCGCTGGGCAGCGTCGCCGACGTGGTGCCGCTGGATGCCAACAACCGTATCCTGGTGCACCAGGGCCTGGAGCGCATCCGCGCTGGCCGCGCCCGCCCCGGGCTCAAGGCGATCCTCGAGGTGGCCCGCCGCGACCACCAGCGCATCACCTCCACCGACCTGGGTTTCATCCTCGGCCCACGGCTCAACGCCGCCGGGCGCCTGGACGACATGAGCCTGGGCATCGAATGCCTGCTGTGCGATGACGCCGCGCTGGCATTGGACATGGCTCAGCAACTGGATGGCCTGAACCAGGACCGCAAGTCCATCGAGCAGGGCATGCAGCGCGAAGCCCTGGCGCAGCTCAAGGACCTGCCGGTCGAATCGATGCCCTATGGCCTGTGCCTGTTCGATGCCGATTGGCACCAAGGGGTGATCGGCATTCTGGCCTCGCGGCTGAAGGAGCGTTACCACCGGCCGACCATCGCTTTCGCCGACGCGGGCGAGGGCATGCTCAAGGGCTCGGCGCGTTCGGTGGCGGGGTTCCATATCCGTGATGCGCTGGATGCGGTGGCGGCGCGCCACCCGGCGTTGATCAGCAAGTTCGGTGGGCATGCCATGGCGGCGGGGCTTTCATTGCCCGAGGCGAATTTCCCGGCGTTTGCCGAGGCGTTCGACGAGGAGGTGCGCCGGCAACTGCGTGAGGAGGACCTGACGGGGCGGTTGCTGTCGGATGGGACTTTGGCGGTCGAGGAGTTTCATCTGGACCTGGCGCGGGCTTTGCGTAATGCCGGGCCCTGGGGGCAGCACTTTCCTGAGCCGTTGTTCCATGGGGTGTTTCAGCTGGTCGAGCAGCGGGTCGTCGGTGAGCGGCATCTGAAGGTGGTGCTCAAGAGCGAGTGTGGTTCGGTGCGGTTGGATGGGATTGCCTTTGGGATTGATCGGGAGGTTTGGCCGAATCCAACGGTGCGGTGGGTGGAGTTGGCTTACAAGTTGGATGTGAATGAGTTTCGGGGGAATGAGAGTGTGCAGCTGATGATTGCTCACATGGAGGCGCGGTGACTGGCCTTTAGTTAGTTGGTTAGTTGGTTGGTTGGTTGGTTTTTGTAGTTGTATGCGCATTCGTTTGTGATG
>NZ_QKVM01000130.1 GCF_003231305.1 Pseudomonas sichuanensis
CCTGAATTCAACACATAAGTGCAACGCTCACCCCTGTATGCACTTCGTACGGCGTCTTCCAGCCCAAGCGCTTGCGCGGGCGTAGATTGATCCTCGCTACTGTCCGATTGACGGCTTCGACGGTCAGCTTGCTGAAGTCGCTGCCCTTGGGGAAATACTGGCGGAGCAGACCGTTGGTGTTTTCATTGGTGCCACGTTGCCAGGATGAATAGGGGTCTGCAAAAAAGACCTGGCACTGGCTCCGTAGCGCGATGCGTTCATGCCCGGCAAACTCCCTTCCGTTATCCAGCGTCAGCGTGTGAGCGGCATGGCCCTGAAGCATCAGATTGATCGCCCGCGTTACCTGCCGGCGCGTTCTGCGCTTGACCGGATAGGCGCTCAGATAGCCGCTTTTGCGATCAACCAGGGTCACCAGGTTACCGCCCAGTCCATGTACCGTATCGCCCTCCCAGTCCCCCAGGCGCTCGCGGCTTTCGACCTCGGCTGGGCGTTCACTGATTGACACGCGATTACGCAGCTGCCCGCGCCGATCGTGGCTTCCATAGCGTTTCCGGTAGCGCTTTCGGCGATGTCGCAGATAGGTATAAAGCTCACCACCGGCGCGCTGTTCGGCGGCAATGAACCGATAAATCCACTCATGGCTGACCGCCCGGCTTGGCTGCTCCTGCTTCAACCGCTGGGCGATCTGCTCCGGACTCATGCCATGCTTGAGCCACACCGGGAGATGATGGCTGAGCCATGTCGCCGGCTTGCAAAACTTGCGCGCACCCGCTCGACGAGCATCACTTTCATGGGCCGCAGAAACAGCCTTGTAGATATTCTGGGTGCTGTTGCGGCGAACCTCGCGACTGATCGTCGAGGGATGCACGCCGACCCGCTTTGCAATGCTCGCCTGGCTCTCTGCGGCGCTCAAGCCAGCCTCAATCTGGTAACGTTGTCCCTGAGTCAGCTGCCGGTAATGCGTAGTCATCTGCGCTTGAATCCTTCGGTGTGAGAGCCTGGATTCTACCGGTGGCTGGCTCTCTGCCTCTCGTTTCAAGCGTTGCGCTTATTCTATGAATTCAGG
>NZ_QKVM01000131.1 GCF_003231305.1 Pseudomonas sichuanensis
GTCGAAGCGCAGGTCGATGCGGCGCTGGCCAACCTGGCTGCTCGCCAGCCGACCGCTGCTCGGGTCGTACTGGTAGCGCGTGGTCAGCCCGTCGAAGCCGGTCTCTTCCAGGCGGCGCCCGGCCAGATCGTAGACGAAGCAGGCGCGGCTCTCGTTCTGGTTCTCCAGGCTGATCAACCGGCCGAGCTTGTCCCAGCGGTAGCGCAGCTTGTGCTCCAGCGCATCGACACGCTCGGCGAGCATTCCGGCGCGGGTATAGCTCCAGGTGGTACAGCGATCCAGCGCATCGACATGGGCCAGCAACCGGCCTTCGGCATCGCGCTCGAAGCGCTCTTCGGTCATGTCCGCATGGGTGACCTTGCTCAACTGCCCCGCCTTGTAGGCGTACTGAATGCTCTCGCCCAGCGCATTGCTGGCCTGCACCAGGCGCCCCAGCTCGTCGTACTCCCATTTACTGGTCTTGCCGGAGCAGTCGGTGTATTCGAGCAGTTGCCCGGCGTCGTTGTACGCCAGCTTCTTCTCGTTGCCGTTGGCGTCCTTGATCGCCTTCAACAATCCCGTCGAGGTGTAGGCAAACTCGGTCTTGTTGCCCAGCGGGTCGACCGTTTCGACCAGGTTGCCGACATCGTCGTAGTCGCGCAGCCACAGGCCGCCTTCGGCATCGCTGATCTTGATCAGCTGGTCTTTGTCGTCGTAGGCGTAGTGCACCACCGTGTGGTCGGCGCGGATGTGCTGCAGGCGGTTGCTGCGCTCATCGTAGGTGTAACGGTCCTGGCTGCCGTCGGCGTGCAGGTGGCGGATCACGTTCTTGCGGGCGTCGCGGAACAGCCACTCCGAGCGCTCGTCGGCGTGCTGGATGCGGTAGGTGTAGCCCTCGGCGTCGTAGTAGTGGCGGGTCTGGCCGCCGTAGGCGTCGGTCACGGTGGTCAGGCGGATGTGCGCGTCCCACGTAAGGCGG
>NZ_QKVM01000132.1 GCF_003231305.1 Pseudomonas sichuanensis
CGGGCTCTGGTCCGGGCCCACGGCCTCGCCGGCCGGCACGAACAGCGCGCCGTCCTCGGCCGCAAAACTGCCGTCGAACTGGCCCAGGTAGTTGAAGGTGATGCGCGGCACCGGCAGCGCTGCCAGCTCGGCCTGCACGCTTTCGTCGCCCAGGTAGCGCAGCGCGCCCCAGCCCAGGCCCTTGTCCGGGATCGCTCGCAGTTGTTCCTTGACCAGGCGCAGGTTGCTGCCCAGCGCCTCGCAGCGGCCCAGGCGCACCGGGAACAGGCTGGTGAACCAGCCCACCGTGCGGGTCAGGTCGAGGGCATCGAACAACGCCTCGCGGCCGTGCCCTTCCAGTTGGATCAGCGTGTCGTCACGCCCGCTCCAGCGCCCGATGACCCGGGCCAGGGCGCACAGCAGCAGGTCGTTGACCTGGGTGCGGTACGCCGCCGGGGCTTCTTGCAGCAGCTTGCGGGTGGTTTCCCGCGAAAGCTGGGTAGCCACCGAACGGCCGTGCTGGTTGGCCAGGCTGCCTTCGGGGCGTTCGCACGGCAGGGCTGTGTCGGCACCCTGCAGTTGCGCTTGCCAGTAATCCCGTTGCGACGCCGCTTCACCTCGGGCGTAGTCCTGCAGTTGCCCCGCCCAGTCGCGGACACTGTTGGTGCGTGCTGGCAGTTGGGTTTGCGCGCCTTGCTCGTAGGCCTGTTGCAGGTCCTCGAAGAGGATCCGCCACGACACCCCGTCCACCGCCAGGTGATGGATCACCAGCAGCAGTCGCTGTTCGCCTTGGTACTCGGCCAGCACCGCCCGCAGCAGCGGGCCGC
>NZ_QKVM01000133.1 GCF_003231305.1 Pseudomonas sichuanensis
TTGGGTGAATTCGGCGAATTCGTTTTTCGTCAGGTCGCCCGGGCCGCTGCCGAGGATGCCTTGGTGCTGCTTGTGCAGGTCCTTGGCCACGGTGTCCTGATCGCCAGGCTCCTGGGCCTGCATCTGCTTGGCCAGTTCGGCCAGGCTGTCCTGCTGGTCGCTGGCGGTGGCCAGGCGTTCGGCGGTTTCGGGCAGGTCCTTGTGGTGCTTGGCTTCGTTGGCGCGGGGCTCGGTGGTGAGCAGCAGGCCACCGGCTGCGCGGATGGCGCCGTGGCGGTCGGTGCGCAGTTCGAAACCCTCACCACGTGGCGCGCCGCCACTCGGTCTGGGGTGGGTCAGGTAACCGAGGTTCAGCGCACTGGCACCGTGGTCGCTGCGCAGGGCGATGCTGATTTCGCTGGTGGTGTCGTCGATGCGCAGTTCGTTGCCGCGGCTGCCCTTGTATTCCTTGCTCTTGATCGTGGCCAAGGTCTTCAGGTCGGGCAGCTTGTAGTGCGGCATGTTCACGCCGTGGTACAGGCAGCCGGTCACCAGCGGCTGGTCGGGGTCGCCTTCGAGGAAGCTGACCAATACCTCCATGCCCACGCGCGGCAATTGCAGCCCGGCGATACCCTGCCCGGCCCAGCTCGACGCCACACGCATCCACACGCTGGACTTGTCGTCAGCCTGGCCTTCGCGGTCCCAGAAGAACTGCACCTTGATGCGGCCGTACTCGTCGCAGTAGATCTCTTCGCCGGCCGGG
>NZ_QKVM01000134.1 GCF_003231305.1 Pseudomonas sichuanensis
GCCTGGCGGGCGTCGAAGCCGGCATCCAGTATCAGCACGATGTCGCGGCCACTGGCCCGCTCCCGTGCCATCCATTGCCAAGGGGTCGGCGCGCTCATGCGGCACCTCCCAAGGGCAGTGCCTCGCAACAGCTGTCACACACTGGGCACACCGCGCGGCCAAGCTCCTGGCTCGCCGTCACCAGCGCCAGTTGCACCGGGCCTACCGTGGTCGGTAGCAACATGGCAGGCTGTGCCTGGCTGTCGCCCGGCAGCAAGGGTTGCGCCATGACGCTGACCGCCGGCGTGCCCCCCACCTGGATCGGGCTGCTGGCAAAAATGCCGGCGCTGTTGATCATCAGGTGCTGCCCGCCGACCTTGAGGCTGATGCTGGCCCCGCCTTCCACCACCACCTCGCCGTCCGCCGACACTTGCACCTGGCGCCCGGCATGCTGCACCAGCACCGTGCCCACGCGGGTCTGGCTGCCCTGCTCGACCACCAGGTGGTCACTGGCCCGCACCAGCACCTTGCGCTCGCCGCCCACGCTGCGCTGCTCGTCAGTTTCCACCGTGACCAGGCTGTCGCCCCGGACCAGCAATTGGCGGTGGCCGCCGATTTGCACGTGGCTGTCGTTGACCACCAGTTGCTCGAAGTCGCGCTGGGCGCGCAA
>NZ_QKVM01000135.1 GCF_003231305.1 Pseudomonas sichuanensis
TTGCTCAGCGAGCCGCCCAGCTGCTGGTCGAGGGTCTGGCGCAGGCCGCCGGGGTAGCTGTAGTGCTCCAGGGCCACCTCTTGGGCCTCGCCGCTTTTGCTGGGGTAGGCCAGCGGCAAGGCGGCCTTGCGAAAGTCGTGGTCACGCAGCTCCACCTGGTTGACTGCGGTTTGCACCCCTACGCCGAAGCGGCTGACCACCACCGTGTCGGCCTGCAAGCCTGACGGTGGGTGAAAGCCCACGGCTGGCCCGAGGCGGGGGAAATGCGACTGGTGATCGGCAAACAGTACGCGGTGGCCCAGGCGCGAATGGCTGAAGTGGTAGTGGATGCCGTCTTCCTGGCACAGCCGCTCGATGAACGCCAGGTCGCTCTCGCCGTACTGCACGCAGTAGTCACGGGGTGGGTAAGGCTCTTCGAGGAGGAACTGATAGCTGTCGCTGAACAGCCCATGCTCACTGAGCACCTGGCCGACGATCTGCGCCACCGTGCACTGCTGGAACACCCGGTGGTTATGGCGCAGGTGCAGGCGCGCCAGGCGCGGCTCCAGCCGGGCGTGGTAGTGGGTGAGCCGCGTGCCGATGGCGCCCTGGCGGAAGTGAGTGATGACGCCATGCACACCGGCGCCC
>NZ_QKVM01000136.1 GCF_003231305.1 Pseudomonas sichuanensis
TCCATCATGCCGCACACGTCGATGATCTGGAAACGGCCCTGCTTGGACTTCTTGATCGGCTTCTGGCCGGTAATCATCATCATCGGCATGCCGCCGAGGTAGGCATAGGCGCTGGCAGTCACCAGGTTGGTGGCGCCGGGGCCGAGGGTCGACAGGCTGACGCCGGTCTTGCCGGTCAGGCGGCCATAGGTGGCAGCCATGAAGCCTGCGGACTGCTCATGGCGGGTCAATACCAGCTTGATCTTCGATTTGCGCAGGGACTCGAGCAGGTCGAGGTTCTCCTCGCCGGGGATGCCGAACACATATTCGACACCTTCGTTTTCCAGGCATTGCACAACGACATCGGCGGCCTTGGCCATTTTGCTTCTTACCTCAGTGTATAGGGCGGTGGAGGTCCAGAAATGCGCAGCACGGTACGCTGGCATCGCTCTGTCCGGGTGCGAGGATTGCCCCGAACCTAAGTCTTGACGCAGGGTCGATGCGGGAAAGTCACGTCATCGAACGGTAATAATTGTCGCACCCCTGGCGCCGCTTGCAGAGCTATCCGAAGCGCAAAAGACCTTTGCCGTGAACCGAGGTTGGAAGGATTGAATAGCCGG
>NZ_QKVM01000137.1 GCF_003231305.1 Pseudomonas sichuanensis
GCTGGCCTGCACCAGGCGCCCCAGCTCGTCGTACGCCCATTTACTGGTCTTGCCGGAGCAATCGGTGTATTCGAGCAGTTGCCCGGCGTCGTTGTACGCCAGCTTCTTCTCGTTGCCGTTGGCGTCCTTGATCGCCTTGAGCTGCCCGGTGGAGGTGTAGGCAAATTCGGTCTTGTTGCCCAGCGGGTCGACCGTCTCGACCAGGTTGCCGACATCGTCGTAGTCGCGCAGCCACAGGCCGCCTTCGGCATCGCTGATCTTGATCAGCTGGTCTTTGTCGTCGTAGGCGTAGTGCACGACGGTATGGTCGGCGCGGATGTGCTGCAGGCGGTTGCTGCGTTCATCGTAGGTGTAGCGGTCCTGGCTGCCGTCGGCGTGCAGGTGGCGGATCACGTTCTTGCGGGCGTCGCGGAACAGCCACTCGGAGCGCTCGTCAGCGTGCTGGATGCGGTAGGTGTAGCCCTCGGCGTCGTAGTAGTGGCGGGTCTGGCCGCCATGGGCGTCGGTCACGGTGGTCAGGCGGATGTGGGCGTCCCACGCCAGGCGGGTTTCGAAGCTGCCATCGTCGGCCCATTCGCGA
>NZ_QKVM01000138.1 GCF_003231305.1 Pseudomonas sichuanensis
TCGCCTTACGTGGGACGAGCACATCCGCCTGACCACCGTGACCGACGCCCACGTCGGCCAGACCCGCCACTACTACGACGCCGACGGCTACACTTACCGCATCCAGCACGCTGACCAGCGCTCGGAGTGGCTGTTCCGCGACGCCCGCAAGAACGTGATCCGCCACCTGCACGCCGACGGCAGCCAGGACCGCTACACCTACGATGAACGCAGCAACCGTCTGCAACACATCCGCGCCGACCATAGCGTCGTGCACTACGCCTACGACGACAAAGACCAGCTGATCAAGATCAGCGATGCCGAAGGCGGCCTGTGGCTGCGCGACTACGACGACGTCGGCAACCTGGTAGAAACGGTCGACCCGCTGGGCAACAAGACCGAGTTCGCCTACACCTCCACCGGGCTGCTCAAGGCGATCAAGGACGCCAACGGCAACGAGAAGCAGCTGGCGTACAACGACGCCGGGCAACTGCTCGAGTACACCGACTGCTCCGGCAAGACCAGTAAATGGGCGTACGACGAACTGGGGCGCCTGGTACAGGCCAGT
>NZ_QKVM01000139.1 GCF_003231305.1 Pseudomonas sichuanensis
GCACGTGGACGCAGGGCCTGGACCTGGGAAACAGCTTCCTGCACAGGGATGCCGCACTCGATCATCAGGCGGGCGGCAAACAGGCCGGTGCGGCCAGAGCCGCCCTTGCAGTGAATGGCGATCGTCTTACCGGTCACCACCAGCTCTTTCAGGCGTTCCCGGTGAGTTTCCCAGGCAGCAGCAAACGGCTCACCGGGTGCTTCGTCGTCTTCGACCGGCAGGTGGAACCATTCGAGGCCCAGCAGTTGGCACTCCTCGGGAAGCAGATCGATCTCGTTCTGCAGCAGTTCTTCACTCGGCATCAGGGTTACCAGCGCGCTCGCGCCGGCATCGCGCAGCGTTGCCAGAGCCTGAGATACCGATGTCTCCTTGGTACCTGGGCACGGAGTGAAGATCAGCTGGCCGACCAGTTCGGAATTAGCCAACACGGAATACGGGTGCAATTGCATGCTCACAAAGCCTCAAATGGATCGTTGATTGACACGCTTGGATAGTTCTTCAGCCGACTCTTTACGTTCGGAGTAGCGATCGACCAG
>NZ_QKVM01000014.1 GCF_003231305.1 Pseudomonas sichuanensis
AGACGTTTGCAGGAGTAGTTGCTGGGTAGCCATGACGGCAATGTCACCTTGCTCAAGCGTCAATATCAGTACGACGCCGTGGGTCAACTGCCCGATATCCACGATACCCGCCGTGGTCACTTGGCCTATCAGTACGACCCGGTTGGCCGCCCGCTGCAAACCACCAGCAGCCTCGGTGCCGAGAACTATGCCTTCGATCCGGCAGGCAATCTTCTGGACGAGAAAACTCAGGAGTTCAATAGCCCGCTGGAGAGCGATCCACGCCGTAACAAGCATGATGGACATGTGGAGGCCAGCATTATCAAAAGGTACGCAGAGAAAAATAATATTTTGGTGCAGGAAATTGCGGCCAGCACGCCAATATGCGTGAACTGCGAGGAAACAATCATGGGGTATGGCGCCAAGCCTGTGTCGCCGTTGAGGCGGAGGAGAGCATGAGTGATGATGAGCGAGTTGGGCTTTATGTTGTATTGAAATCACTTGGTCGCCTTACAGTGCTGTTGGAGGGTAAAGGTATCGTAATTCCGGCCGTATTTACTGGTTTGCTCGATCAGGCATGGAGGTGGCTTGCGGAAGGCAAAAAAGTCACTCTTAAAGGGGTAGAGAAAACCATGCGAAGCACGGTTGTTGAGGAGCAAAATGCTAAAGCCGAGAGCATTCTCCTAAATATGTACTTGTACGCTCTGTCAGATCTTGCTCAGTATTTCAAGGAGGGTGGATTTGAGAGCTTGGAGTGTGTGGAGGCGGCTGTTATTGATTTTTATGACTTCTACGTGGCTCAGATGCATTTGGAGAACATTGGTGGTGCAGGGGCGGTAGTGTTCAGCGCTGCTCAAGAAACGGCGGTGAAGGAGGATCCGGTATTTGCTGGTGAACTATCAATGTTAAGTGCTGATCGTGCGTTTGCCAAAAAACAAATTGATTGGTCAGGTGTTGAATCGACTCGTTGAGGCATTGCTTTTCGCTGGGGGAATAAGTTATGGATGGCATTTAAAACAATTAACTTCCTACGTCTTGGCTCGATCATTGAGTGCAGGTCCAAGGCCCTGGCCGGCAGCGACCTGCAACTGGCGAAAAGTGGCCAGGCCGCGCATGTTAGGAGGGGGATTCGTGCGAAGGGCAATAATAGAGTGTATCTGGAGCCTGCCAGTAAAAAGCCGTTGTCAAAAATTGAGGTGCAGAAAAATATCAGTTCAAGGGAAATAAAGTTCGGGATTATATAGAGACTGATGTTGAACATAGTAGACTGGAGTGGGTGGGCAATCCCCGTCGTCATATAAAGAGTTGACGGTCAAAGGTGATCTTGAACTGAAAAGTCATACGCTGGTGCAAAGGAAGTGATTATGAGAATTGAGAATGAAGAAATCTCCCTGAGCAGAAAAGATGTGGACGCCATATTGAGGGAGATAGAGTTCATTTTGGTATCGCTTGGAAGATTGAATCGGCACTATGAAAGTGAGTCAGTCGCGGATCTCGCGGAATGTGAAGATTACTATGCTGCGATCACGAAATTTTTTGATTGCGAGCGGGTGACTGACAGGCTGGCAAAAATGAGAATGATAATTTCTTCAAGGTTCGATGATACGCTAGGCGATGATGATATGGATGATCTGGAGAGGGTGTTGGATAAAATTGAGCTTTGGGAACGGCCGGGGGATGCATAGCTTCGGTGGTTCAGAGTGGATTAAAATTTAACTCGGTGGGGAGGGTAGTAGTTGCGTGAAGAACAAGATGTAACAGTCTCTGGTGAAGAGGCTGTAGATATTCTTTGGGAGTTGGAGTATCTCCTGATTTCGTTAAGGGATATCGGGCTGCATTACTATATGCGTGAAGAAGTTGCCGCGAATGATGAAAGGGACTATCGCGTGGAAACTGCAAGGTTTATATGCGACTCTCAAATGATTTCTAGGCTGGAGAAGATTAAACGTAAGCTTTCGGATAGGTTTGAGGCGTGCTGTGGTCGAGAGGAGTTGGATGTGCTCCGTAAAAAGCTTAAAAGGAAACGTTTTTGGAAAGCGGAGTGATTTCTAAAAATGAAAGGGGACAGATTTGTTTTTTATTCTAATTTCTGTCGACTTGGGGCCAAGGGATCACAGAGCTCAGGAAGTTCCGGCTGGGAAATTTTCCTTGATTCGATTGGTTTTCCAATGGGCAGAACTGGCGGGCAATATTCGGTTCGTGGGCGAGCCTGCGCGAGTCGCTGGTAAATAGATCGAACGAAAGAAGCAGGCTAGACAGAAGTTAGGTTTGAGAAAATAAATCTGTTTCCTTTTTTAAATTATCTGAGGCGAGGCGCCGGGCAGGTCTCAAATAGTAGGCCGAAGAAAAGATAGGGAACTCATGTGGATGGCATGAAAGAGCTACAAGACAGATGGGTGGCCGGCCAGATAATAGGGCTGGATGTTTTGTATTGCGGGGCTGTCGCTGTTAAAAATATAGACATTGACTCTATTGAAAATGATAGGCTTGCGCACGCTTTTGGCAAAGAGTATAGAATCTCATATGAAGGTGAGATCGAGCTTGATGAGATGCTTGGCGATGATGATATTTGGTCAGAAGTACAGGTGTACAATAAGCTATTGCTGGAAGATGGGCGGGTAATTTTTTGCGGTGAGGGCGAAATGGGCAATGAGGGGTTTATTGCGCGAACGGATAAAGACAATAATATAGAGTGGTTTTTGTTCTCGATGACATCTAATCCGTTTGTGGATATAAAGCGGCAGGGTGACTTGATTTACATTCAGTCTACGCACAGATTTTGTATTGCCCTGAGCTTGCTGAGTGATGAGGTGTTTATTGTCAATGAGGAAATCTCCACGCTTGGTGCGGTTTGAATAACCTCTATGAGGGATGGGGGCGGAGCTTGAGGGGTTGATATCCTGCCCCTGCTCCTACCCGAGGCCTCATTCCAAGAGCTTGAGGCAATCTAGGCATGCTTAGTCGTAATTAGTAAGACGATCCGTAATCCCACAGACCTGCCTACCGTCCGAAAAAGGCCGCATGGATCATGAGCTACGAATACAGTCTTGTTTTTGATGACCCTGCTGCGTTACAGCGAGTTATCGAAAGGCTTCGCACCAGTCAAGCGCATGCGGGAGAGGCTGAAGGAGTTGTGTGTCTCAAAGATCAGAAACAGTCAACATTAGCTGCTTATGATGTGCGATTGACCAGGCTTGACTCACTTTCTGCGTGGTTGGAGGTCAATTTTAGGTCGCTGGAGTTGTATGAGCTCTTTAGTACTTCATTGGCAGGGGCAAATGTGAGGTGCTTTGAAGATGGCGACCTTGATGACGAGGTGACTCTGAGAGAGGCGTTCAGGATTAAAAATTGAACCTTTTAGCAGAGCTAAAGAAGGAAAAGCTCGCTGCCGTTAGTCGCGCTGTACGGTCCCTCGCATTTCCAAAGAGAAGGTCCGATAGCTAGTTCTCGAGGAGTCCCCACAAACCGAGGTGCATTTGTTGGGCCATGGCTCGCGAGCGACCTTGTCTGATGGATGGCAGGCTTACACGGATGCAGACGCTGATGCATCACAACGAAGGAAAGTTGAATTGACGGACACTCAGATAACTCGCCTGGAAAAACTGTTGTCGATCGCAGGTGAGCCCCTGGCCCTGCCCGACACGCTCGATGCACGTAGTCGCGCCCTGGCGGGCCCGCGGGCCGATGAGCTGGAAAGCCTGCTCTTACGGTGCAATGGCTTCTACGCCTTTGAAAGCGCGTTGCATGTGTTCGCCACAGGGGCCGCCGCGCCGGGCGGCGAATCCAGCCTGCAGCAGTGGAATGCCCCAGAATTGTGGCGCTTCGAATTTCCTGAACTGGAAGAAGCGCCGGTGTTGTTCTTCGCCGAGGACGTATTCGGTGTGCAGTTCTGTCTGCGCCAGGGCCAGGTGTACACATTCGACCCGGAAACAGGCGGGTTCGAATACCTGGCTAATGACCTGGAGGGTTGGGCAGCGGCAGTTCTGGCCGATTACAAGGTGCTGACCGGTTGGCCCCTGGCGAACGCCTGGCAAGCGCTGCACGGCCCCCTGGCCCAGGGCCAGCGATTGCTGCCACTCACTGGGTTTGCCTTCGGTGGTTCGTTCTCGGTGGATAACCTGCGCGCAGGCAATGCCATCGAGGGCATGCGCTACCGGGGTTGCATCGCACGGCAGATGGCAGGAGTGGCCGATGGCTCGGTGGTAAAACTCTCAGTGTCCTGACGGGTTGCCCCTGTCACCCTCAGCACATCAATCGCAGTGATGCCCTATAGCCTCTGATCTGCCACGCCATGTTAGGCTTTGCCACCGGCATCGACGCCACCTTACTGACACGGAGTTCCCCCCATGAAAGACATCATCCGCCTCGGCGATTCCACCACCCACGGTGGCAAGGTGCTCGGCTCCTTCGGCAACACCAACGTCAACGGCAAGCCCATCGCCGGTGTCGGGCACATGGTCAGTTGCCCGCTGTGCAAGGGCGTGTTCCCCATCGTCGAAGGCAGCGCCACCTACAACGTCGACGGCACCCCGGTCGCCCTCGATGGGCACAAGACCGCCTGCGGCGCGGCGCTGATCGCCAGCGGCCCGAAAAGCGGTGTCGCCAGCTGAAATTGGCCTGCGGGGACAACACATACCCAGTGGGCAACCGTCTTCTTGTACAGGCCGGGCTGGCCGATACCAGGCTCCGCGTCGCCGGCATCGCGGGGCAAGTCCGCTCCCACGCCATGCAGACTGCTCGAAATGCAGTTCCATACACGACAAGGAAGCCTGATTGATGGATGGGTATCTCGAGGTTGCGGTGACCCTCTAGTTCACCGCGTAACCTGTGGGAGCGGGTTTACCCGCGAAAGCGTCGGGCGCTTCACCTTCGTTTTCACGGGCAAGCGTTGAGCCAAGCAGCCGGTTGACCTCATGCAGGTCGCTTTCCATCAGGCCGCCCACGGCTGCCTTCAAGCGCAGCTGGGCCTGCAGGGTGTCGTAGCGCGCTCGGGACAGTTGTTGCACGATGTCGGTGAAACGCCCCTGGGCCTCCAGCACGTCGATGCTCACGCGCACCCCCACCCGGTATCCAAGCCGGTTGGCCTCCAACGCCGACCTGGCCGAGATTCTCGCCGCCTCCAGCGCCTGCACCTGGGCCCTGCCATCGAGTACACCCAGCCAGGCTTCGCGCACCTGCAACTGCGCGGTGCGCTTGGCTTCCTCGTACTGGGCCTCGCCTTGAGCACTCAATGCCTGGGCCTGGCGCACCGCCGAGCTGGGGCGCCCACCCGCGTACAGCGGCAGGCTCAGGCGCAGGCTGACACTGGTAAGGTCGCTGCGCGCGGCGCCGATGTTCGGCTGCTGCTGCACCCCTTGGCTTGCCACCAGGTCGAGCGTAGGCAGGTGCTCGGCCTTTCGGCTGCGTACTTCGTTCTGTGCGATGGCCAGGCGCAAGGCTTGCGTCTGGACCTCGTAGGCGTCTTGCTGCGCCGCAGCCAACCAGGCGCCGATATCGGCGGGGTGCGGTGGGGCCAGGCTCACGCCCTCGCGCAGGCCCTGCAGGGGGCCAGGGGTTCGGCCGATGATCCGCGCCAGTACGTGGCGGGCCAGTTCGACTTGGCTGGCGGCCTTGATCGATGCAGCCAGGGCCGCGTCGGCGCTGGCTTGTGCCTCGTGCACGTCGGCAATGCTGACGTTGCCCAACTCGAAATGCTTGCGGGCGCTGGCCAGTTGCTGGGTATCGGCGGCATGCTGCTGGCGCAGGGCATCCACGCTTGCCTCCGCGTTCAGGATCGCGAAGTAGGCTTCGGCCACGCGCAGCAACAGCGCCTGGCGGGCTTCGTGGTAACGGCTGATGGCCAGGGCGGTCTGTTGGCTGCCCTGCTGGTATTGGACCCAGTTCTGCCAACGGAACAGCGGTTGCACCAGTTGGATGCTGTAGGTCCGGCTCTGGCGGCGATATGTCATCGCCTCGTTGTCGAGCTGGTACTGGGTGCGGTTCCAGGCGTTCTGCGCCTGCAGGGACAGCTCGGGCAGCAGGCCGGCGCGAGCTTGTGCCTCGGCTTCCAGCCCTGCCTGGTGTTCGGCCTGGGCCGCCGACCATTGCTGGTCGTTGAGCAGGGCGTCCTGGTAAATGCTGAGCAGGTCGTCGGCCTGGGTGGGCAGCACCAGGTAGCCCAGGGCCAAGGCGAGCAGGCGTGTAGCAAAGGGCATCAGGCAGGCTCCGGCAGGGCTGCGCGCCGCCAGTCTTCGACGATCGCTCCTTTCTCAAGGCGCACCACGCGGCTGGCCAGGGCAATGGTTTCCTGGCGATGGGCGATGCTGACGCGGGTCATGCGCATTTGCTGCATGGCTTTTGCCACGCATTGCTCACTGTGCAGGTCCAGATGGCTGGTGGCTTCGTCCAGGGCCAGGATCTTCGGTTGCTTGTACAGCGCCCGAGCCAGCAGCAAGCGTTGTCGCTGGCCGCCGGACAGGCCGCTGCCCATCTCCGCCACCAGGGTCTGGTAGCCCATGGGCATCTGGCTGATCGTGTCGTGGATATGGGCATGCCGCGCCGCCGTTTCGATCCCGCCCTGATCGGCGTGAGGATCGAAGCAGGCGATGTTCTCGGCGAGGGAGCCGGCCAACAGATGGTCATCCTGCATCACCGCGCCCACCAGGCCGCGCAGCCCCTCGACCCCTAGTTGGCGCACAGGGATGTCACCGATCCGTATTTCGCCTTCGGTGGGTTGCAGCAGGCCGAGCATCAGTTTGAACAGCGTGGACTTGCCGCAGCCCGATGCGCCGACGATCGCCAGCGAGTCGCCGGCAGCAATGGTCAGGGACAGTTTACGCAGGATCCACGGCTCCCCTTCGGCATAGCGGAAGGAAACATCCCGGAACTCCAGGCAGGGCTCGATGCGCTGCATATCGGTTTCCAGCTGCGTCATCGGCTCGGTGGGTTCCAGAGCGATATCCGCCAGGCGCTCGGCATGCAACGACAGCATCCTGATCTCGACCCCCAGGTCGATCAATTTGCTGGCGCGCCCGGTGAACTGGCTCTTGTAGGCCAGGAAGGCGAGCAACATGCCCAGCGACAGCCCGCCCTCCAGCACCGCCAGGCCGCCGATATACAACAGCAACATGCCTTCAATGCCGAAGATCAGGGTATTGAGGCTGGCGAATGCCAACAGCATCTTCTGGGTGGCGACGTCGCGATTCTGTACATCGGCCAGCAGGTTCTGCCAGGTGGCCAGGCGCGCCGAGGTCATGTTGAACAGCTTCAGTGGCATGACCGTGCGGATGGTTTCGAGGAAGTACGAGTTCTCCCGGGCGGCCAGCACGATTCGCTTTTCCGAGGCATTGCGCAAGGGGTGGTAGAACGCCAGGCGCAGGGCCGCGTACAGCAGCACCGCCACCCCGACGATGCCGGTCAGTGTGGTGCTGTACAGCAGCATCATGCCCAAGGTAATGAAGGTGACCAGGGCATCCAGCACCACGGTGACGGCGCCATTGGTGAAGACCGCGCGAATGGCCGCCAGCGACTGGAAACGTGCGGTGATGTCCCCCAGCTGGCGTTTTTCGAAGAACGGCCAGGGCAGGCGCAATAAGTGGCTGAAGAGGTTGCCTGACCATTGCAGCGCCAGTTGCTGGTTGAGGCGCAGGTTCATCCAGCCCCGGGCCATGCGCAGGGCGAAGTCGACCAGCAGCAACAGGCAGCCCCCCATCACGGCCAGCAGCAGCAATTGGCGGTCGGCGGAAACCAGGGCGCCGTCGACCACCCACTGCGTGACTTGGGGAGAGAGCAGGGCCACCACTTCCAGCGCCAGTGCCAGCACCAGGATGTTGCCCAGCGCACGCTTGAGCCCCTGCACCCGGCCGGTCAACGCCCTCAGCCGCAGGCGCGGGTTGTGCTGGGCGGGCACGAACTCGGCGTTGGGCGAAAGCTCCAGGGCCACCCCGGTGAAGTGCCGGGAGGCTTCTTCCAGCGTGATCACCTGGCGGCCCCGGGCGGGGTCGAGAATCACCAGGCGGCCGGCCTTGATCGTATCCAGCACCACGAAGTGGTTCAGGTTCCAGTGCAGGATGCAGGGGGTACGTAACTGGCGGATTTCCTCGAGTTCAAGGCGCAATGGCCGGCAAGTGAACGCCAGCTGCTGAGCGTGGCGGATCAGTTGCGCCAGGCTGGTGCCTTTACTTGAAACGGCAAAGCGCCGGCGCAGGGTCGCCAGGTCCAGATGCAGGCCATGGGCGGCGGCGATCATCACCAGACAGGCCAGGCCGCACTCCTGGCTTTCGGCCTGCAGGATCACGCGCATGGTCTGAATATCCCGACCGGAGATGGCAGCCCGCTGCTCATGGGCGGCTCAACTCCAGGATGTCCTGGCAGCACAGGTCGTGAATCAGGGTTCGAAGTTTGCTGGGGGGCATATCGGCCAGGACAGCGATCAGTTGGCCCAGGCGGACTCCCGGCTGGTCATCGATGCAGCGCACCACGCGCAACGCCGATTCATCCAGGGTGATTCGAGAACCATTGGCGATCAGGCGACCCTGAGCGATCGACGCGGTGCGGTTGGCGGCAAGTCGTAACTGGGCATCATCTGGTAAAGGTGCCATGGCGGGGTTGCCGAAGAGATCCATGGCCAGTGGCGTATCGATACGTTGGGCCGCGTCAAAAGCCTCCATGAACTGTTGGTAGTGATCAGGATCGATGAGGCGTTCGGTCAGATGTGCGGCGAGTGACGACAGGTTGTCGCGGTCGTGCTTGAAGCTGCTCATCGACTGGCGCGCTGCCAGTAGCTCCGGGAGCTTTTGCGTTGTCCAGTGCAGGTAGTCCAGGGTGTTGGCTGGGAAGGTGCCGACGGAGAGATGGAAGGTTTCTTCCTCGAAGGGCAGCGGGTTGTGCCACCAGCCTCGCGGCAGGTAAAGGATGTCGCCTGGCTCGAGGACAAGATCCATGCAGGGCTCGGTTGGGCAGGGATAGTCATGCTCCAGGTCTTTGCTCTGCTGCATGAACAACGGCTCGGCGAAACTTGGCGGGTAGATGAGCCAGCGTTTGCGACCGATCAACTGGATGGCGAATATGTCCCGGGTGTCCCAGTGGGTCTGGAAGGATGCCTGGCGGCCGAAGGCGGCATACACGCTGCTGACGGTTTGTCGGCCTGTGAAGTGCGCCACCTGGCGAGCCAGGGCGTGGATCTTGGGTTCGTTGACGAGCTTGTTGGCGATCAGGGTTGCGCCATTCTTGAGACGCTCATAGACCGCCGACTTGATCAGTCGGTGCCTGACCATGCCGACGTCATAGAAGGTTTCGATGTACTCCTGCTTGGGGATCAGGCCGTTGTGGAGGATCTTGAAGTCGTCTGTATCAATAGACGCTCGCTCGATGATCTCATTGGCGTCGGGCCAGGAGAAAGATAGCGGTGTGCTAATGGCGTTATTGATTACAAGTGGCGATTTACCTTGGTGAAGGCGAGTGAAATCGTGCTTCGTGATTTTGAAGTCAATGATCATGGTTGTCGGTATGAAAGATATCTTGAGGCCGGTGTTTGGAGTGTTAATTATGTGTGGGTGGTGTGTGGTCTAGCTTTCCAGGCACAGGTGATTTATCAACTGATGCGACCATCTGTTGGAGAGGTAGGCTGATAGGATGGTTGAAGGGAATACTAATAGAAAAATATCGAGCGACTTTGATGTTCGCCAGCCGGATATCAAAAGCAGCGCCTTGATGATTAGTGCGCCGGCCAGCATTAAGAGTGATGAGGAGAAAAACTGTACGGCGCCAACACAAGTCATATTTGGTTTCTCTGGGTAAGGATGGATTTTATATTCGTCAGGGGCGTCACTCAACGGTTGTAGTTGGTTTCGGAAGTATCCAGTCCACGGCTTATCACTTCACCAATCATTCCCCAATAAAAACTAATTTCCCCGACCGTTATGAAAGCTGTGGCATTGGAATAGACTCCAGTAGGTTCGCCAATGATTAGATTGGACGGATTGCCCGGGAGAGAATGTATTTCTGTTTTGTGAGGTGGAAGTTATTTAAAGTTTCTGCAGTTGGTTTGTCAGTCCGAGTAGGGAGCCTAAAGATTGTGAATAGGTGCTTGTGATGTGGGCAGCAATTATGGCGGGCGCTCCGGTGAGCAATGAAAATTCTAGAGGTTCTGGAATTTTTGGTTTAAAAAGTAGAAGAAGTATTTTTATTAGGATGCAACTGATCAGTGCTACGCCTACTGTAAGGCTGAGCCTGATTGCTTCAAGGGGCTCCATGTCTATCACTCGATTATGCCTAAGGCGATGGCCAGTGTGCGTGACAATTTATCGGCGATGTGGAGCGCTGTTAATGTGGAAAAGGTGATGGCGAACGGAAAATATAATGGGTCTGATATATTTCTCTTAAGATAAAAAAGTATGTACTTTATTGCAAGTGTGATTATCAGGCTTGCGCCTATGGTGAGTGCAAATTTTAATGCACCTAAGGCATCCATGTTTTAATTGTCCATAGCTGATGGCGCGCATTGGAAGTGTGGTTTTAACGGCTATCGGTTGTAGTTGGTCCCGGCGGCATTCATCCAATTACTCATCATTCCGCCTGCCATACCGCCATAAAAACTGGCCTGTGTGCCTGCGATAGCTCCGGCTGCAACGGCTTGCGCACCCGCAGGGCCTGCCACGAAGCCGCTTATGGCACCTGCCGCCACAGTCGTTGCGAAACCATTCATTGAGCCTTCACCTGACATGCTTTGGTACCCGATGTAGCCGGCCCCGGCGGCGGCTGCACCGACAACAGCTCCGGAAACACCGTACCCGCCTGCGATCAGCTCGAGTTCTTCGATTAGTAAATCCTTCATGGCGTGTCTCCTGAAATATGGGCTAGTAGGTAGTTGTTTACCTTCGGTTGAATCGCTTGGTGTCAATCTAATTTGCGCCAAAAGCTTTATGTTTGGCTTTCGGAGCGGGTTGGGCTGTAATGCTGCACTCGTTTGATGCGCCTTCATATCCGACAGGTGTCGTGGTGGCCTGATAAATGCGCTGCCATCAATGTCGAGCGAGAGCGCGTGCAGTGTTTCCGAAGCAGCGATGACACATGGTCGCGTACCGTGTAATCGCTAATATGTAAATCAATCGCGATCTGCTTGTTAGTCTTGCCGAGCAACAGCAGCCGCAGTACCTCTGACTCGCGTGGCGTCAAGTTCATCGTTTCCCCGTAGTAGGTTGGGTATCGCCCTTGTTGAAAATGCTCAATCCCGCAATCGCCCCGTTACCGAATACAAAGGCTCCAACGCCCATTCATACAGCCGCCTTCGGTCCTGGACGACATCCGCCTCCAGCAACATGCCTGCTTGTAATGGCTGCTCATGCCCATAGACCCTGATGCTGTTCGCGTCGAGCGCCACCGTGACCCCATAGAACAGTTCAGATGGCCCGCCCTGGCCTTGCAGCGACGAGGCGATATGGGACGGCAGCTCCTGAACGGCATAGGGGCTCTGAGTGATACTCACCACTCGGCCCCGAGCCATGCCGAACTTCTGGTACGGATAGGCGGCATAGCGCATCAACACTGGCTGCCCTGGCTCGATGAAACCGGCCTGACGGGACGCTGCATACAAGTGGGCGTTCAAGTCCGATCCCTCTGGCAGCAAGCTGGCGAGCACCGTACCCGCGCTGACTTGCTGGCCGACTTGCACGTTCAAGCCGGTCACCGTCCCGGCATGGGGCGCCACGATCCTTGTTTCGCTACGTGCCCCGTTTTCCGCCTGCTCTTGTTTGATCTGAGCCATGGCCCCGTCCACGTCGCTCGTCTCGTCGCGATGGCGCAAACCTGCTTCCTGCTGCTGGGCCAGTAGCCCAGTGCGTTCACGCTCCAGGCCGGCACGTGCGCGTTGGGTAGCCTGCAGTTGGCCTTGCAGGGCCAGCAACTCGCTCTCGGCGGTTTGCAATTGGGCAGCGGCAATGAACCCGGCCGCTGCCAGTTGCTGTTGGCGTGCAAAGTGGGCATGCGCCAGTTCCACCCGGCGTTTCAGGAGGCGGTGTTCTTCGCTGAACTGACGAAGCTCGCCGGCGATGGTGGTGAGGCGGCTGTCGAGCATCCGCTGTTGCCCCGACAAGCGTTCATCCGCCAGGGCCTGGCGCCTCTCGAGTATTGCCTGGCGCTTTTGCAACTGCTCGGCAATCAATGCCTGCGTGTCACCCAGGCCTGATTGACGTTCACCCGAGATCACTACCAGCACATCACCTTTGTCGACGCGCTGCCCCTCTGCGGCCAGCACCTCGCTGAGGATTCCGGTGCCGGGCGCGCTCAGGCGCAACATGCCCTGCTCGGGCATCAACAGGCCGTGCAAGGTGGCTTTGCGTGTGTAGCTGCCGAAATAGCCGAACGCCGAGATCATGGCGATCAGAAGACCGGCCAGCAGGGCTATCAACCAATAGCTCAGGGGCTGATCGACGAGGACCTTGCCGAGTTGTTGTGCCCGCGATGCGCAAACGGCTTCGGGTCGATACAGGGGCTGGGTGGGTAATGGCGCAGAGGGCATTGGCTGGCGAAATCTTGGGCGTGTGGGGTTGGCAGAAGGAAGGTAGCGGCTCCACCTGCGAGTCGATACCCGTCCAGCACGCCCTGGCAGGTAGGAATGCTCCTGCTGATCCGTGGCCCCCAAGAGAGTCCGGCATGAGCCCGGCACTCACTCCAATCATGACCCAGGTCATCCCCCTTCCCGAATTCTTGACTAGTCTTAACCGTTGGCGGCCTCTGTGTGCCGCCACCGTGAAGTCCCTGAGGCGCCGGCCATGTCCCGCGCGCCCGAGAACCTGATCAGGAGTGCACGATGGACCTCAACCGTCGGCAATTCTTCAAGGTCGCCGCCGTCGGCCTTGGAGGCTCGAGCCTTGCGGCGTTGGGCATGGCCCCAACCCCCGCATTCGCCGAGCAGATACGCCACTTC
Organism: Pseudomonas sichuanensis; assembly: GCF_003231305.1. Classification (GTDB taxonomy): domain Bacteria; phylum Pseudomonadota; class Gammaproteobacteria; order Pseudomonadales; family Pseudomonadaceae; genus Aquipseudomonas; species Aquipseudomonas sichuanensis. The sequence continues at coordinate 12,884 of NZ_QKVM01000014.1, forward strand.
AAGCTGGCGCACACCAAAGAAACCCGCAACACCTGCCCCTACTGCTCGGTCGGCTGCGGCCTGATCATGTACAGCCAGGGCGATGCGGGCAAAAACGTCAAACAAAGCATCATCCACATCGAGGGCGACGCGGACCACCCGGTCAACCGCGGCACCCTGTGCCCGAAAGGCGCGGGCCTGCTGGACTTTATCCACAGCCCGAGCCGCCTCAAGTACCCCGAGATCCGCAAGCCGGGCAGCAAGGAATGGACCCGCATCGAGTGGGACGAAGCCCTCGACCGCATCGCCGACCTGATGAAAAAGGACCGCGATGCCAACTTCATCGAGAAGAACGCCCAGGGCCAGACGGTCAACCGTTGGCTCACCACGGGCTTCCTTGCTGCGTCCGCCGCTTCCAGCGAAGCGGGCTACCTGACGCACAAGGTGATCCGTTCGACCGGCATGCTGGGGTTCGATAACCAGGCGCGTGTCTGACACGGCCCGACGGTGGCAAGTCTTGCCCCGACGTACGGCCGTGGCGCGATGACCAATCACTGGTCTGACATCGCCAACGCAAACCTGGTCCTGGTGATGGGCGGCAACGCCGCTGAAGCGCACCCGTGTGGCTTCAAGTGGGTGACCGAAGCCAAGGCGCACAACAAGGCGCGGCTGATCGTGGTCGACCCGCGGTTCACCCGTACCGCTTCGGTAGCCGATTACTACGCGCCGATTCGCACCGGCAGCGACATCGCTTTCATGGGCGGGCTGATCAACTACCTGCTGAGCAACGACAAGATCCAGCACGAGTACGTGCGCAACTACACCGACGTGTCGTTCATCGTCAAAGAAAGCTATGGCTTCGAGGACGGGCTGTTCAGCGGCTACGACGCGGCCAAGCGCGTGTACGCCGACAAGTCCGGCTGGGGCTACGAGCTGGGCGAGGACGGCTTTGCCAAGGTCGACCCGACCCTGCAGCACCCGCGTTGCGTCTACCAGCTGATGAAGCAGCACTACAGCCGCTACACGCCGGAGCTGGCGAGCATGACCTGCGGCATGCCCCAGGACCAGATGATGAAAGTCTGGGAAGAGATCGCCACCTGCTCGGTGCCGGGCAAGACCATGACGATCCTCTACGCCCTGGGCTGGACCCAGCACTCCATCGGCGCGCAGATCATCCGCAGTGCGGCCATGGTGCAGTTGCTGCTGGGCAACGTCGGCATGCCGGGTGGCGGGGTCAACGCCCTGCGCGGGCACTCCAACATCCAGGGCCTGACCGACCTGGGCCTGCTGTCGAACTCGCTGCCGGGTTACCTCACCCTGGCCGGCGACGCCGAGCAGGACTACGCCAGCTACATCGACAAGCGCGCCTCCAAACCGCTGCGCCCCGGGCAGCTGTCGTACTGGCAGAACTACGGCAAGTTCCATGTCAGCCTGATGAAGGCCTGGTACGGCGCCAACGCCACCGCCGACAACAACTGGGGCTACGACTGGTTGCCCAAGCTCGACGTGCCGGCCTACGACGTGCTGCGCATGTTCGAGATGATGGGCCAGGGCAAGGTCAACGGCTACATGTGCCAGGGCTTCAACCCGATTGCCGCGCTGCCGGACAAGAACCGCGTCACCGCCGCGCTGGCCAAGCTCAAGTGGCTGGTGATCATGGACCCGCTGGCCACCGAAACCTCCGAGTTCTGGCGCAACGCCGGCCCGTTCAACGACGTCGACACGGCCAACATCCAGACCGAAGTGATCCGCCTGCCCACCACCTGCTTCGCCGAAGAAGACGGCTCGCTGGTCAACAGCAGCCGCTGGCTGCAATGGCACTGGAAGGGCGCCGACGGCCCGGGTGAAACCCGCACCGACGTGCACATCATGAGCGAACTGTTCCTGCGCCTGCGCAAGCGTTACCAGGCCGAGGGCGGCGCTTACCCCGACGCGATGCTCAACATCAGCTGGCCCTACAAGGTCCCTGAGGAGCCATCCCCCGAGGAGCTGGCCAAGGAGATGAACGGCTGGGCGGTCAGCGACCTCACCGACGCCAGCGGCGCCACGCTCAAGGCCGGGCAACAGCTCGCCGGCTTCGCCCAGATGAAGGACGACGGCAGCACCGCCTCCGGGTGCTGGATCTTCGCCGGCAGCTGGACCGAGCAGGGCAACCAGATGGCCCGCCGCGACAACAGCGACCCGTACGGCATGCACCAGGTGCAGAACTGGGCCTGGGCCTGGCCGGCCAACCGCCGCATCCTCTACAACCGCGCCTCCAGCGACCCGCAAGGCAAGCCGTGGGACCCGGAGAAAAAACGCCTGGTGTGGTGGAACGGCAAGGCCTGGACCGGCACCGACGTGCCGGACTTCAAGGTCGACTCGCCACCGGAAGCGGGGATGAACCCGTTCATCATGAACCCCGAGGGCGTGGCCCGGTTCTTCGCCATCGACAAGATGGCCGAAGGGCCGTTCCCCGAGCACTACGAGCCGTTCGAGACGCCGATCGGGATCAACCCGCTGCACCCGCAGAACAAGAAGGCCACCAGCAACCCGGCCGGGCGCATCTTCGATTCGGTGTGGGACACCCTCGGCACCCACGACGAGTTCCCTTATGCGGCGACCACCTACCGGCTGACCGAGCACTTCCACTTCTGGAGCAAGCATTGCCGGCTCAACGCCATCGCCCAGCCCGAGCAGTTCGTCGAAATCGGCGAGGTGCTGGCCAACGAGAAAGGCATCAAGGCCGGCGACCGGGTGCGGGTGTCGAGCAAGCGCGGGCATATCGACGCGGTAGCGGTGGTGACCAAGCGGATCCGCCCGCTGCAGGTCAACAACCAGACCGTGCACCAGATCGGCATCCCGCTGCACTGGGGCTTCACCGGCAGCACGCGGCACGGCTACCTGACCAACACCCTGGTGCCGTTCCTCGGTGATGGCAACACCCAGACGCCCGAGTCCAAGTCGTTCCTCGTCAAAGTGGAGAAACTCTGATGGCCAGCCAAGACATCATTGCCCGCTCCGCCACCACCACCGTGCCGCCCTCGGTACGCCAGCAGCAGGAAGTCGCCAAGCTGATCGACACCACCAAGTGCATCGGCTGCAAGGCCTGCCAGGTGGCGTGCTCGGAGTGGAACGAACTGCGTGACGAGGTGGGCCACAACCACGGCACCTACGACAACCCCCAGGACCTGTCTGCCGAAACCTGGACCCTGATGCGCTTCACCGAGCACGAGCGCGACGATGGCAACCTGGAGTGGCTGATCCGCAAGGATGGCTGCATGCACTGCGCCGACCCCGGTTGCCTGAAGGCCTGCCCGAGCCCGGGGGCGATCATCAAGCATGCCAACGGCATCGTCGACTTCAACCAGGACCACTGCATCGGCTGCGGCTACTGCATCACCGGCTGCCCGTTCAACATCCCGCGCATCTCGCAGAAGGACCACAAGGCGTACAAGTGCACCCTGTGTTCCGACCGCGTCAGCGTGGGCCTGGAGCCGGCCTGCGTGAAGACCTGCCCCACCGGGGCGATCGTCTTCGGCAGCAAGGAAGAGATGAAGGTGCATGCCGACGAGCGCATCGTCGATCTGAAGTCGCGCGGCTACGAGAACGCCGGGTTGTACGACCCGGATGGCGTCGGCGGCACCCACGTGATGTATGTGCTGCACCATGCCGACACGCCACGGATCTACGCCGGCCTGCCGGACCAGCCGGTGATCAGCCCGCTGGTGGGGCTGTGGAAGGGCTTCACCAAGCCACTGGCGCTGCTGGCCATGGGCGCGGCGGTATTGGCCGGGTTCTTCCACTACGTGCGCGTCGGGCCGCAGCGGGTCGAGGAGGACGAACACCCGGCGCCTGTGGATAACACGGTCCATCAGGTGGACCCGGCGGTGCATGTCTATGATCCGAACCGCCCCGGCGGGCAGGGGGAGCAGCGGCCATGAACGACGACAAACCGATCCTGCGCTACAACGCCAACGAACGCAGCAACCACTGGGTGGTGGCGATCCTGTTCGTGCTGGCCGGCCTGTCGGGGCTGGCGCTGTTCCACCCGGCGCTGTTCTGGCTCAGCCACCTGTTCGGCGGCGGGCCGTGGACGCGGATCCTGCACCCGTTCATCGGCGTGGCGATGTTCGTGTTCTTCCTCGGCTTGGTTTTCCGCTTCTGGCGCGCCAACTTCATCACCGCCAATGATCGCCTGTGGCTGCGCCGCGTCGACCGGGTGATGCTCAACCAGGAAGAGGGCGTACCGCCGGTGGGCAAGTACAACGCCGGGCAGAAGCTGCTGTTCTGGACCCTGCTGGCCTGCATGCTGGTGCTGTTGATCAGCGGCGTGGTGATCTGGCGGGCGTACTTCAGCCACTGGTTCGGCATCGACGTCATACGTCTGTCGGCCCTGCTGCATGCCCTGGCGGCGCTCGTGCTGATCCTCAGCATCATCGTGCATATCTATGCCGGGATCTGGATCAAGGGCTCGATCGGCGCCATGCTGCATGGCTGGGTCAGCCGCGCCTGGGCACGCAAGCATCATGAACTCTGGTACCGCGATGTGACCGGCGACAAGACGCCGGGCAATCACGGCCGTAAGGAAGGATGACCGTTTGAGCACGATTCTCGAACCCGGGCAGATCGAAGCGTCGGCAGTGATGCCGCCGTTTCTGCACCTGCCCCCCGCCAACCTGTTCGAACTGCGGGCCGCGCGGTTGCAGTACCTGGCCGAGGGCAACGCCCTGGGTGAGTACCTGCAATGGGTTGCGCAGCTTTGTCGGATCCAGCAGCTGCTTGTGGATAACCCGCCCGGCGCCTTGCCGGTGGCGGCAGAGCGTCAGCGCCTGTGCATAAGCCATGGTTTGCCGCCGCTGGCGGCGGACAGCCTGGTGCGCGAAGGGCCGTGGTTGCCGTGGTTGCAGGCGCTGCTCGAGCATTTCAAGGTCGACGCCGAGGGCCCCTTGGCCGATGCGTTGCAAACCCTGCGCGATGCTGACGACAGCCAGCGCAAAGGCTGGGGCATCGCCTTGCTGGGTGGCCAGTACGATGCGCTGCCGGCGGCGCTGGTGCCCTTCATCGGCGCCGCGTTGCAGGCGGCCTGGTCGAGCTGGTTGCTGGCGCTGCCCGAACCCGAGCTCAAGCCCGCTGGCAGCCTGGCGCAATGCCCGGCCTGCGGCTCGCCGGCCATGGCCGGTGTGGTGCGCAACCGCGGCAAGCACAACGGCCTGCGCTACCTGGCCTGCTCGCTGTGTGCCTGCGAATGGCATGTGGTGCGGGTCAAGTGCGTGTATTGCGAGTCGAGCAAGGACTTGCGCTACAGCCACTTCGAAGATGACCGCTACGCCGCCGGCAAGGCGCCGCTGCGCGCCGAATGTTGCCCGGGGTGCGAGAGCTACCTCAAGCAGTGTTACCTGGAGAACGACGCCGCCGCCGAGCCGCTGGCCGACGACCTGGCGAGCCTGGCGCTGGACATACGCCTGGACGAGGAGGGCTTCCATCGCCTGGCGCCGAACCTGCTGCTGGCGCCGGGGTAGTGTCTACACTGCAATCGAGTTGAACCGGATCGCGGGGCAAGCCCGCCCCCACGCAATGGATGAGATCGGCGTGGGAGCGGGCTTGCCCCGCGATTGCGCCCGACCAGACAACGGATCAGTCATAGGTAGTACCGCATGTCTTCAAGCCCCGCCAGCGCCACCCCACGCCTGCCCTCCATCGACACCCTGCTGCGCCACCCAGCCTGCGCCCCGCTGATCGACCGCCACGGCCGCGACGCCACGCTGGCCACCCTGCGCCATCTGCTCGACGACCTGCGCGAGCCAGCTCGTCTCGGCCAACTGAATGCCGCCGAACTGACCGCCGAAGTCCTCCTGGGCCGCACCGGCGAACGCCTGGCCATCCAGCAACGCAGCCAGGTGCGCCGGGTGTTCAACCTCACCGGCACGGTCCTGCACACCAACCTGGGCCGGGCATTGCTGCCCGAAGAAGCCGTCGAGGCGATGCAGACCGCCGCCCGTTACCCGCTCAACCTGGAATTCGACCTGGCCACCGGCAAGCGCGGCGACCGCGACGACCTGATCGAAGGCCTGATCCGCGAGCTGACCGGCGCTGAAGCCGTCACCGTGGTCAACAACAACGCCGCCGCCGTGCTGTTGGCGCTCAACAGCCTGGGCGCGCGCAAGGAGGGCATCATCTCCCGCGGCGAGCTGATCGAGATCGGCGGCGCCTTCCGCATCCCCGACATCATGGCCCGCGCCGGCGTGAAGCTGCACGAGATCGGCACCACCAACCGCACCCATGCCCGCGACTATGAAGGCGCGATCAACCCGCGCACCGGGCTGCTGATGCGCGTGCACTGCAGCAACTACAGCATCCAGGGTTTCACCACCCAGGTGCCCACCGCCGAGCTGGCAAGCATTGCCCACCAACACCAGTTGCCGTTGCTCGAAGACCTGGGCAGCGGCAGCCTGCTCGACCTCACCCGCTGGGGCCTGCCGGCCGAACCGACGGTGCGCCAGGCCCTGGCCGACGGCGCCGATATCGTCACCTTCAGCGGCGACAAACTGCTCGGTGGCCCGCAGGCCGGGATCATCGTCGGGCGCAAGGACCTGATCGCGAAGATCAAGAAGAACCCGCTCAAGCGCGCCCTGCGCGTGGACAAGATCACCCTCGCCGCGCTGGAAGCGGTGCTGGCGCTGTACCGCAACCCCGACCGCCTGGCCGAACGGCTGCCCAGCTTGCGCCTGCTGACCCGCAGCCAGGCCGATATCCAGGCCCAGGCACTGCGCCTGGCTCCCGACCTCCGGGCCCACCTGGGTGAACAATGGGCGGTTACCGTGGAGCCGGCCCTGGGCATGATCGGCAGCGGCAGCCAGCCGGTGGCGCGCCTGCCCAGTGCCGCCCTGTGCCTGCGCCCGCAGGTGTCGAAGAAGCTGCGTGGCCGCAGCCTGCACGTGCTGGAGCGGGCCCTGCGCGATTTGCCGGTGCCGGTGCTCGGCCGCATCGACGACGATGCCCTGTGGCTCGACCTGCGTCAGCTCGACGACGAGGCCCAGTGGCTGGCGCAACTGCCGGCGCTGCAACTGGGGCCGGTACAGTGATCGTCGGCACCGCCGGGCATATCGACCATGGCAAGACCGCGCTGCTGCAAGCCCTGACCGGCCAGGCCGGCGACACCCGCCAGGAAGAGCGCGCGCGGGGCATGACCATCGACCTCGGCTACCGCTACGCGGCGCTGGCCGAGGGCGCGCCGCTGACCGGCTTCATCGATGTGCCCGGGCATGAGCGCTTTATCCACAACATGCTGGCCGGGGCCCACGGCATCGACCTGGTGCTGCTGGTAGTGGCCGCCGACGATGGCGTCATGCCGCAGACCCGCGAGCACCTGGCGATCATCGAGTTGCTGGGCATTGCGCAGGCGCTGGTGGCGATCAGCAAGTGCGACCGGGTCGAGCCGGCGCGGCTGCTCGAGGTGCAGGCGCAGGTTGCCGAGCTACTGGCGCCCGGGCCCTATGCGGGGGCGTTGCAGTTCCCGGTTTCGAGCTTGAGCGGCGAAGGGGTCGAGGCTTTGCGCAAGGCCTTGCTCGACGCTGAACGACAGGTTCATCGGCGCAGTGCGCGCGGGGGCTTTCGGCTGGCCGTGGACCGCGTCTTTGCCGTGTCCGGCGCGGGTATCGTGGTCACGGGGACGGCGTTGGCCGGGCAGGTCAGCACCGGTGACACCCTGCTGCTGGGCAAGGCCGGCAAACCGGTGCGCGTGCGCGGCTTGCACGCACAGAACCAGACGGCGCTGATGGCCGAAGCCGGGCAGCGGGTAGCGCTGAACATCACCGGCGAACGCCTGGCGATCGAGCAGGTGCATCGTGGCGATTGGTTGCTGCCTGAGTGGTTGCATGCGCCCAGTGTGCGGGTCGATATCGAACTGAACCTGCTGCCCACGGAAACCCGCACCTTCGAACATTTCAGTGCAGTGCACGTGCACCTCGGCACCCAGGATGTGACGGCCCGGGTGGCGCTGCTGGAAGGTGAAAAGCTGGGCGCCGGCGAGCGCATGTTCGCCCAGTTGCTGCTCAATGCCCCCTTGCAGGCGGTGCACGGCGATCGCCTGGTGCTGCGCGACCAGCGTGCCCAACGCACGCTGGGTGGCGGCCGGGTGCTCGACCCATTCGCCCCGAGCCGGCAACGCCGCAGTGAGGTGCGTTTGCGCCAGTTGCAGGTGCTGCGTGATGCCATCGAGCTGGAGCAGGCCTTGCCCGCGCTGCTCGAAACCGCCCCCGCAGGGCTCGACCCGCAGCGCCTGGAGCGCCAGTTCAACCGCCGGCGTGAAACCTGGCAGCTACCAGACCACGTAGTGGTGATCGCCACGCGCCAGGGCCAGCTGTTGTTCGCCCGTCAGCAATGGCAGGCACTCAAGCAACAGCTGCTGGCGCGCCTGGCGCAGTTCCACGAGCAGGAACCCGATCAGCTCGGCCCCGACCGTGACCGGCTGCGCCGCTTCTGCGCCATGCCGCTGGAGCGCCCGGCGTTCGTCAGCCTGCTCGATGAGCTGCTCGCTGACGGCGCGATAGACAGCAGTGGGCCCTGGCTGCACTTGCCGGATCACAAGGTTCAATTGAGCGAGGCCGATGCGGCCTTGTGGGCGCGTTTGCAGCCGTGCCTGCTGGCAGGCGAGTACGACCCACCCTGGGTCAGGACCCTGGCCGGGGAACTGCAACGCGAAGAGGCCGAAGTGCGGCTGTTGCTGCGCAAGTTGGCAAGGCTGGGTGTGGTGCACCAGGTGGTGCGTGACCTGTTCTACCCGCAGGAGACGCTAAGGCGCATGGCAGAGCTGCTGTTGCAGCTGGCGGCGGGATCGCCGATAGTACAGGTCGCCGCGTTTCGCGACAGGTTGGGCATCGGTCGCAAGCGCAGTGTGCAGATACTCGAATACTTCGACCGCATCGGCCTGACCCGCAGGGTCGCCGACCAGCGTCACATCCGTACCGACAGTGCCCTGGCCCAGCAGCAGGCCGAGCTCTGAACGATCCAAGGAAGGCAATCGCGCCCGGTGGCGCGGCCGGGCTTCAAACCCGGTTGGGGACGGCATCCGTTCCCGGGCAGGTTCGACTCCCGCTGCCTTCCGCCACTTTTCCAGCTGTACAAACGATCGCGGGGCAAGCCCGCTCCCACGCAGTTGGACTGCCCCCATCCAATCCTTGGGGCAGTCCACAGCCCTCAACAGGGCGTGGGAGCGGGCTTGCCCCGCGATGACGTACTGACGGCCTACGGGTTTACGCGCGCTCCCCGCACAGGTCCAGCGCAAACCAATGCTCGGCCGCATCGGCATCCAGCCCCGCCCCCAGCAGCGCAAACAACTTGCCCAACGCCGCCTCACGGGTCATGCCACCGCCACTCACCAGCCCGGTATCGCGCAGGCGGCTACCGGCGGCATAGGTATCGAACACCACCGAACCTTCCGGGCACTGGCTGATGGCGACGATCATCACGCCGCCCTGGCGGGCGTCATGCAGTACGTCGAGCAGCGCCTGGTCGTCGGACGGCCCGGTACCGCTGCCATAGCACTCCAGCACCAGCCCCTGGATACCGCTGCCGAGCAGGCCGCGCAGGTGCTCGGCGGCAAGGCCCGGGAACACCGGCAGCACCGCCAGGTTGACCGGTTGGCGTGGCTGGCGATAACCCAGCACCGCCGGGATCGCTGCGGCTCGCTCGCCCTCACGGTGGCGGGGCAGGGCAGTGAAGGCGTCGAACGCCTCGCTGCGCAGCTTCGACGCACGGCAGCCGTGCAGCAGCTGGCCGTGGAAGTACAGCTGCACGCCGTCTTCAAGGCCGCTTTCGAACAGGCGCAGGGCGCCGATCAGGTTGGCCCAGGCATCGCTGTCCGGCGCGCCGGCCGGCAGCATCGAGCCGGTCAGCAGCACCGGCACCGGCAGGCCCAGCAGCAGGAACGACAGGGCCGCGGCGCTGTAGGCCAGGGTGTCGGTGCCGTGCAGCACCAGCACGCCGTCGTGGCCCTGCTGCTCGACCGCCTCGACGATGGCATCGCGCATTGCCAGCCAGTTGGCCTGCTGCATGTTGGCGCTGTCGATCAGCGGGTTCAGTTCACGCAGGGTCCAGGGCAACTGGGGGGCATCGGCGCAAACGGCAAAGTGCTCGCGCATGCGTGCGTCGAAGCCGCCGGCTGGCGCCAGGCCTTCGGCGGACTGGAGCATGCCGATGGTGCCACCGGTGTAGAGGACGAGGAGATTCTTGACTGCACGCATTGGAACATTCCGTAGCGATGTCAGGCCCTGTCGCAGCGTATGCCCGAGGCAGCGCGATCCCCTGTGGGAGCCGGCTTGCCGGCGAGGGGCCCGAAGACGAAGAAAGAGTCAGCCGCCCACGAACGGGGCGGCTGGGGCAGGGGAGAATATCAGCGCTGGGTTTGCGCTTGGGCGGCGCGATTGTCAGCGGCTGTTTCAGCCTGCGGATTGGCCGGCCAGGCGGCACGGTCCAGGTCCAGGTCGGTGAACTTGCTCGAGTCGAACACCGGCTGCTTGATGCCAGCCTTGCGCTGCGCGTCGTAGTCGCGCATCACCCGCAGGCCGACCTTGAACAGCAGGGCCAGGGCCACCAGGTTGACGAAGGCCAGGCAGGTCATGGTGATGTCGGCGAAGGCGAACACGGTCGACAGGTCCTGCATCGAACCCCATACCACCAGCGCCAGCACCAGGCCGCGGAACGCCATCAGCACGGCGCGGTTGCGGGTCAGGAACTGCAGGCTGTTCTCGCCCAGGTAGTAGTTGTAGAGGATGCAGGTGAACACGAACAGCGACAATGCGACGCTGACGAACACGCGGCCCCAGTCACCCACCACGGCGGCCAGCGAGTTCTGGGTCAGGACGATGCCGTCACCTTCGAAGCCTGGGGTGTAGAAGCCCGACAGCAGGATCAGCAGCGCGGTGCAGGTGCAGATCACGAAGGTGTCGAGGAACACGCTGAAGGCCTGGACCACGCCCTGGGCGCCAGGGTGTTTCACCGCGGCCACGGCGGCGACGTTCGGCGCACTGCCCAGGCCCGCTTCGTTGGCGAACACGCCACGCTTCACGCCCATGACGATGGCGCTGCCCAGCAGGCCGCCGAACGCAGGGTCGAGGCCGAAGGCGCTCTTGAAGATGGTTTCCAGCATGGCCGGCACGTGTTCGATCTGGGTGCCGATCACGTACAGGGTCACACCGATGTAGGCCAGGGTCTTGATCGGTACCAGCAGGTCGGACACCGCGGCGATGCGCTTGATACCGCCGATGAAGGTGATCGCCAGCAGCACGGCCAGGACGATACCGGTCTGGCGTGGGTCGAAGGCAAAGGCGTTCTGCAGCGAGTGGGTCACGGTGTACGACTGCAGGCCGATGAAGGCGAAGCCGTAGGTGACCAGCAGCAGGATCGAGAACACGATCGCCATGCTCTTGCGCTTCAGGCCGTGCTGGATGTAGTACGCCGGGCCGCCGCGGTACAGGCCGTCGCCGTCGGCGCGCTTGTAGACCTGGGCCAGGGTGCATTCGAAGAAGCTGCTGGACATGCCCACCAGTGCGGTGACCCACATCCAGAACACGGCGCCTGGGCCGCCGAGGGTCACGGCGATACCGACACCGGCGATGTTACCGGCGCCGACACGGCCGGCCAGGCTCAGCATCAGGGCCTGGAACGAGCTCAGCTGGCCTGCCTGGCCACGCAGGGATTCCTTGAACACACCGAACATGTGGCCAAAGTGGCGGAACTGCACGAACCGCGAGCGGATGGTGAAGTAGCTGCCGAGACCGACGATCAGCACGATGAGGAGCTTCCCCGAGAGGAAATCGTTGAGTGCTTCGAGCATTTTTAAATGACCTCGATTCTTATTGTTCGTGTGGAAAATCTGCGGACGGCAGGCGCACCGCGATTGATTGGGGCGCAGGGTGGGTCATGACAACTGCGGTTACAATTTCGCGGGTTGCTCTGTTTTGGTGCGACTTGATGCTAGAATTGCATCACTCGCATCATCTGGACCCCGGCATCATGGGCGATCACTTCGCTGACAACCTTAAATTGGCCTGCAGCCACTACCGCTCTATCTCGGAGGTTTGCCGGCAGCTGTCGATCAACCGCGGGCAGTTCAACAAGTACCTGAGCGGGCAAAGCCGGCCGACGCCGTACAACCTCAAGCGCATCGGCGACTTCTTCGGCGTCGAGGATTACGAACTGGGTTTGCCGCCCGAACAGTTCGCCCGCCTGATCGGCGCGCGCAACCCGGCCGCGCAGCAGAACAACCCGATCAGCGAGCTGTTCAAGCCGCTCAACGATCATGTCGTCAATCTGTCGCGCTACTGCGGTTACTACTTCGAATACTCCAACTGCATGTCGGTGCCGGGCTTGATCCTGGTGTCGCTGGTGCACCTGCGCGAAGAACGTGAGCGCTACCTGTTCGAACGCCAGGAGCGCCAGGAGCGCAGCAGCGCCACCGACCCCCACGCCGAAGTGCGCTGCCGCTACCTGGGGGCGGCGTTTCAGTTGCAGGATCGCCTGTTCCTGGTCGACTACGAGTCGCTGACCTTGAACGAGATGAGCCAGACCATCCTCATCCCCAGCTTCAAGAGCCGCATCACCCGCCTCAACGGCCTGAAAACCGGCGTGTCCAGCGGCGACCGGCGTAACCCGGCGTGCACCCGCGTGGTCTGGGAGTACCTGGGCGAGGAGATCAACCGGATCAACGCCTTCCGCCAGGTACGCCTGTATCGCCCGGATGACCCGCGCATCGACGACGATATCCGCGACCGCCTCAGCGCAGGTTCGATCAGCAACGGCCTGTTCGAGATCGAGTAGTACCGTCTCCTTTCCTTGAATGTGGCGCGTGGGAGCGGGCTTGCCCCGCGATGAAACGACCTAGTCGCATCGGCGCACCGCCGCTCCGACATGGATGCCACAGACCCGGGTTATTCGAGAATGAACGCACCCACCGTCTGCGCCACCTGATCCGCCACCTCCGGCCGGTCACGCAGGTGGGCGGCAATGCCATGGTCGCAGTCGGTGAGCATCAGGCACTCCACGTGCGGCGCCGGCACAGAGCGCAGCAGGCTGTGGGTAACTTCCTCGGGGATCGGGCTGTAACGCTCGACCCCCGCCATGCGCCGCAACCCCGCCGACGTCCCGGCCCCCTGGCCGTGCACCCGCGAGTTGAGTCCGTCGTATTCGCCGATCACCAGCAGCACGCGGCCCTGGAACTGGCGCAGGAAGGCATAACTGTCGCAGTCGAGAAAGGCGAAGGGCTTGCGGATCGCCGCGCTGAACGCTGGGCCGAAGGGCGCGCTGTGGGCGGCATCGGGGTACACCGCCGGGCAGATCAGCACCAGCTTGCGCACGTTCGGGCGCTGCGCCGCCAGCTTGAGGGCGATGGCGCCGCCCAGGCTGTGGCCGATCAGGGTGTCGCTGCGGCTGTCCAGATGCTGGTGGAAGCGCAAGGCTTCCTGCAGGTTGCTGGCCAGCGAGGCATCCTTTGCCCCCGGTTCGCTGGCCAGGCTGTGGCCGGACAGGTTGCCGGTCAGCGAGCCGATGCCTTGCTGTTGCAGACGGTACAGCAGCGGGTTGAGCCGAGTGAAGTCCGAACGGGCGCCGCCGACCACGAACACCGGTGGCGCCCGTTCGCTGTCCGGCAACAGCAGGCGGGCCTGCTGGCGATAACCGTCGAAGGCTTCGTCAATGAAGCGCTCTGCACCCGGGGCGGGTTCGTCGTACTGCCAGAGAGCGCGTTGCGCGGTGGTCGATTCGGCGTCCATGAACATCTCCTTGTGCAGGCCTGGCGCAGTATAAGTAGCTGTCGGGCAAGGGGGAACCGCGCAGCGTGCTGCTGCGACCCGGCCTACGTTGGACTTCCCCTGCCGGAAACCGCAAAATGCCCCTTTTCCTCCATCGATCTGAGCGGACTTGTTGACTCTATGCGTATGCGCCTGATGCTGTTGGGTGGAGGCAATGCCCTCGGGCAAGCACTGATTCGTCTTGGCGCCGAGGAAGACATCGCCTTCCTGGCACCGCGCCCCCCGGAAAGCGGCTGGGCCCCGGCCAGCCTGACCCTGTTGCTCGACGAGCACCGCCCCGACGCGGTGGTCAACCTTGCCTATTACTTCGACTGGTTCCAGGCCGAGTCGGTCAGCGAGCAGCGCCTGGCCCAGCAGGAGCGTGCGGTGGAGCGGCTGGCCGAGCTGTGCCAGCACCACGAAATGGTCCTGGTGCAGCCTTCCAGCTACCGGGTGTTCGATGGCTCGCGCGCCACGGCCTACAGCGAGAAGGACGAGCCGGTACCGCTCGGCCTGCGCGGCCAGGCCCTGTGGCGCATCGAGCAGAGCGTGCGCGCCACCTGCCCGCAGCATGTGCTGCTGCGTTTCGGCTGGCTGCTGGACGAAAGCCGCGACGGTGCGCTCGGGCGTTTCCTGACCCGTGCCGAACAACCCCAGGAGCTGCTGCTGGCCGATGACCGGCGCGGCAACCCGACGCCGGTGGACGACGCCGCGCGGGTCATCCTCTCGGTGCTCAAGCAGCTCGACTGCAAGGCGCCGCTGTGGGGCACCTACCACTACGCCGGCAACGAGGCCACCACGCCGCTGGCGCTGGGCCAGGCGATCCTCGGCGAAGCCGCGCAGTGGCACAAGCTGGCCGTGCAGCAACCGACCGCCCAGGCCCATGCCGCGCGCCCGGATGCCAGCGAAGAGCCGCAGCATGCGGTGCTGGCCTGCAAGAAGATCCTTCACACCTTCGGCATCAAGCCGCGCGCCTGGCGTGCCGGCTTGCCGCCCCTACTGGACCGTTTCTACCGACATGGCTGATGCCCCCATCCTGATCACCGGCGGTGCCGGCTTCATTGGCTCCCACCTGTGCGATGCGCTGCTGGAAAAAGGCTACGCGGTACGCATTCTCGATGACCTGTCCACCGGCAAGCGCAGCAACCTGCAACTGGGCCACCCGCAGCTGGAGCTGATCGAGGGCGATGTCGCCGATGCGGCGCTGGTCGCGCGTGCGGTCGCCGGCTGCCAGGCCGTGGTGCACCTGGCCGCGGTGGCCTCGGTGCAGGCGTCGGTCGAGGACCCGGTAAAAACCCACCAGAGCAATTTCATCGGCACGCTCAACGTCTGTGAAGCGATGCGTCAGCATGGCGTACGCCGGGTGCTGTTCGCCTCCAGCGCGGCGGTGTACGGCAACAATGGCGAAGGCCAGTCCATCGCCGAAGACACGCCCAAGGCACCGCTGACCCCGTACGCGGTGGACAAGCTGGCCAGCGAGCAATACCTGGATTTCTACCGTCGCCAGCACGGCCTGGAGCCGGTGGTATTCCGCTTCTTCAATATCTTCGGCCCGCGCCAGGACCCGTCTTCGCCGTATTCCGGGGTCATCAGCATCTTCTGCGAGCGTGCCATCAGCGGCAAACCCATCATGGTGTTCGGCGATGGCGAACAGACCCGTGATTTCCTGTATGTCGGCGATCTGGTCCAGGTCATGGTCCAGGCGCTGGAGCAGCCGGCGGTGGAAGAGGGCGCGGTGAACATCGGCCTGAACCAGGCGACTTCGTTGAACCAGTTGCTCAAGGCCCTGGAACAGGTGATCGGCAGCCTGCCGGCGATCAGCCACGGCCCGGCGCGTTCCGGGGATATCCGCCATTCGCGGGCGGACAATGCGCGGCTGCTGGCGCGCTTCGACTTCCCGCAGCCAACGCCCTTCGTTGAAGGCGTGGCTCGCTTGCTCGGCAAGGCCTGAGGCGCGGCCCGATCGCTGGCAAGCCAGCTCCCACAGGGTATTACCCGGTCGGTGTGGGAGCCGGCTTGCCGGCGATCGGGCCTTGCAGGCCATCACCCATGCCGAACCAACCGCCGCTGGCACTGCTCCGGCTCCACCGCTCGCCCATCCTCAGCCCGCACCTGCAGCGTCTGTAGCCCCTGGCCACGCTCATCGACCAGTTGCGAGCGTGGCTCCCCTTCCGTGAACAGATACCGCTCCCCCCACTGGCGCAGGCCGATCACGATCGGGAACACCGCGCGCCCCTGCTCGGTCAGCACGTATTCCTTGTAGGCACTGCCATCGGAGGCGGGTTGTTGCGCCAACAGGCCGGCCTCGACCAGCAGCTTCAGGCGCGCGGCGAGGATGTTCTTCGCCAGCCCCAGGTTCTTCTGCCATTCGCTGAAGCGGCGCAGGCCATCGAAGGCATCGCGCAGGATCATCAGCGCCCAGCGATCGCCGAGCACTTCCAGTGCGCGGGCCACGGGGCATTGCTGGTTGTTTTCGTCGAGCATGGGCCATTCCTGATCAATGTTGGTTGCAGATTAAAACCACATTTGCTAGAAATCCAGTTGTGGTTTCAAAACGAAACAGGAATCTGTCGAGGACTGTGCAATGACATCTGCCTCATCTGTAGCGCCGCCATTGACCCGCGGCCTGACGCTGCTGCTGGCGCTCGCCTGCGGCCTTGCGGTGGCCACTGTGTATCTGTCCCAGCCGCTGCTGGAGGCCATGGCCGGCAGCCTGGGTATCGCCCAGGCCCAGGTCGGCCTGGTGGTCGGCGCGACCCAGGCCGGGTATGCCGCAGGGTTGCTGCTGATCGTGCCGCTGGGCGACCTGTTCGCGCGCAAGCGGTTGATCCTCACGCAACTGGTGCTGGCGGCCGTTGCCCTGCTGGCGGTGGCGTCGAGCCTTGACTGGGCCATGCTGCTGGCGGCCATGGGCATGGTCGGGCTGATGGCGGTGGTGGTGCAGGTGATGGTGGCCCACGCCGCCACACTGGCCACGCCCGCGCAGCAGGGGCAAGCGGTGGGCACGGTCACCAGTGGCGTGGTGCTGGGTATCCTGCTGGCACGCCTGGCCTCGGGGTTGGTGGCCGATCTGTCGGGGTGGCGTACGGTTTATTGCGTGGCTGCGGGCCTTGCCCTGCTGATGGCGCTGCTGCTCGGCTGGCGTTTGCCCGAGGCGCCGCCGCGCGGCGGGCGACAGGGGTATCTGGCCCTGCTGGGTTCGGTGTTCGCGCTGTACCGCCACGACCGGCTGTTGCGCCAGCGGGGCACCTTCGCCCTGTTGATCTTTGCCGCCTTCAGTGTGCTGTGGAGTGCCATGGTGCTGCCCCTGAGCGCCGCGCCGCTGGCGCTGGAGCATACCCAGGTCGGCCTGTTCGGCCTGGCGGGGGTTGCCGGTGCCCTGGCGGCCGCACGGGCCGGGCGCCTGGCCGACCGTGGGCAAGGGCAGAAGACCACCGGCCTGGCGCTGGGGGTGCTGGTGCTGTCATGGTTGCCGATTGCCCTGCTCGAGCACTCGTTGCTGGCGCTGCTGCTGGGCGTGCTGCTGCTGGACTTCGCCGTGCAGGCGGTGCACGTGACCAACCAGAGCCTGCTGCTGGCCGGGCGTGGCGAAATGGCCAGCCGGCTGATCGGTGCCTACATGTGCTGCTACTCGCTGGGCAGCGGGCTGGGTGCGGTGGCCGCGACCTGGGTCTACGGGCAATGGGGCTGGGGCGCGGTGTGCGGGCTGGGGGCCGGCATCAGTGGCCTGGCCCTGGGGTATTGGGTGTACCTGTGGCGGCTGGGCCAGAATGAAAAAGCCCGCTCGGGCGAGCGGGCTTGTCGGGCGGTGCCGGGTCAGAACTTGTAGCCCAGGCCCACCATGTAGACCCACGGGTCGACGTCCACGTCGACCTTGGTCTTGCCCACGCCCAGGGCGCTCGGGCCGTCGATGGTGGCCTTGGTGTCGATGTCGACGTACCAGACCGCGGCGTTGAACAGCAGGTTTTCGGTGAGCATGTAGTCCATGCCCAACTGGCCGGCGAGCCCGACCGAGTCTTTCAGCTTCATGTTGCTGAAGCCTTGCGCCTTGCGGTTGCTGCTCAGGTCTTCATCGAAGAACAGGGTGTAGTTCAGGCCCACGCCGGCGTAAGGCTGGAACTTGGAGCTGGCGTCCATCGGGTAGTACTGCAGCGACAGGGTCGGTGGCAGTTGCTTGATGTCGGCCAGCTTGCCGTCCAGGCCGCCGCCCAGGCCCTTCACGCCGACGGTGTGCTTGAACGGGGTGGCGGCCAACAGTTCCAGGCCGATGTGGTCGGTGAGCATGTAGGCGAAGGCCAGGCCCAGTTGGGTGTCGCTGTCCAGGGTTGCCTTGGTGCCCGACACCTTGGCGCCATCGAGTTTGATGTCGCCGCTGTTCTCGTTCGGCGCGGTGGTGATGGCGCCGGAGCGGATGATGAAATCACCTGCCTGGTGGGCGTGGGCAACAGGGGCTGCGAGCGCCAACGCGACGAGCGAGGCACTGAGCAAGGACTTGTTCATGGAAGCTCCCAAAGGACGTGAGTAATCGAGTAGTCCAATGGTACGAAGCCGACTAAACAGAAAGTTTGACCCAGCTCAACGAAGCCGTGTCATGAGCCCCAGTCAGTGCTCACTTCAGCTCATAGGCGTAGATTTTCTGCGCTTCCATCTGGTAACCGGCATCGGCCAGTTCGCTGCTGCTGGCCTTGACCTGCATCGTCCCTTCGATCCAGTACGGCTGGTAGAGGTCTTCGACGCGCACGCCCATCTCGCTGAAGATATGCACGATCTGGTTCGACGGCGGTGGCGGCACATGGATGCAGGCGCCGTAGTAGGGCACCAGCAGGAACTCGGTGGTGCGGCCCTCTTCGCTGACCTCCAGCGGCACGATGTAGCCGGGCAGCTTCACCTGCTGGCCATCGAGTGCCTTGACCACCGGCGCGTCGGGCGCCTGCTGGCGTGCGGCCGGGGCCGACTCGGAAAGCGCACTGCCGATCTGCGACAGGTCGTGCAGCGGGGCCAGTTGCGGCGGGATGACCGGTGCGCCCTCGGGGATCAGCGCGGGCCAGTCCAGTTCGCGCGGTTCGCTGGCCCAGAGCGGCAGTGAGAGCAGTAACAACGCCAGGAGCAGCAGGTAGCGCATCAGGGTTGCGTGGGAGCGGGCTTGCCCCGCGAAGACCGGCGGAGCCGGTGCCAAGCTGCGCGGTGCCTGTTTCGCGGGGCAAGTCGCAGCGGCGCACCGCCGCTCCCACGGATGGGTTTGAAGCGTGCTTTTTTCTGTGGTGACGCCAAGGTGCATGATCATCCCTGCCCTCAAAGATGAATCGACAGCCCATCGGCCAGCGACTGCCGATAGGCGCGCCAGGCCGGCACGCTGCCCATCAGCAGCGCCGCGCCGAGGATGACCGCCAGCAACGTCCACTCATGCGCACTCGGCCAGGCCAGCGGCAGGTACAGCCCGTAGTTGGCCTGCACATAGCCCTGGGCGAGGGCGATCCCGGCATACAGCAACCCCAGCCCGGCGGCGATCCCGGCCACGGCCAGGGCCAGTGCTTCGAGTATCAGCAACCCGGCGATGTGCCACGGCCGGGCCCCCACCGAACGCAGGATGGCCATCTCCCGGCGGCGTTCGTTGAGGCTGG
This sequence comes from Pseudomonas sichuanensis, assembly GCF_003231305.1. Classification (GTDB taxonomy): domain Bacteria; phylum Pseudomonadota; class Gammaproteobacteria; order Pseudomonadales; family Pseudomonadaceae; genus Aquipseudomonas; species Aquipseudomonas sichuanensis. The sequence goes on from NZ_QKVM01000014.1 coordinate 32,250, forward strand.
TGAGGATCGCCGTGAGCATGCCGATCAGCCCGGTCAGCACCACGAACAGCGACACCACGAACAGCGCCTGCTCGGCCGTGCCCATCAGGCTCCACAGCTCTTGCAGCGCCACGCCGGGCAGGATCGCCAGCAGCGGCTCGTTGCGGTACTCGTTGATCTCGCGTTGCAGGCTGAAGGTGGCGATCTTGTTGTTCAAGCCGAGCACGAACGCGGTGATCGCCGCCGGTTGCAGGTCCATGCCGCGGGCCTGCTCGGCGCTGATGCGCCCGGCACCGCGCGCCGGCACGCCGTTGTGCCAGTCGATGTGGATCGCCTCCATGCCCGCCAGGCTGATGTGCAGGGTGCGGTCCACCGGGGTGCCGGTACGCTTGAGCACGCCGACCACGGTGAATGGCTTGTCGTCGTGCTTGACCAGGCTGATGGCGGCTACACCATGGGCCAGCACCAGTTTGTCGCCGAGCTTGTAGTGCAGCGCGTCGGCCACTTCGGCCCCCAGCACCACTTCGAACGGGTCGTCGGCGAAGGGCCGGCCCTGGCTCAGCTCGAGGTGCTGGCGGCGGCCGTACTGATAGTGCGCGAAGTAGTCGCCGGTGGTGCCCATCACCCGGTAGCCGCGATGCGAGTCACCCAGGGAAATGGGGATGGCCCACTTGACCCGTGGGTCCTTGGCGTACTGCTGGTAGCTGTCCCAGCGAATGTTGTTGGTGGCGTTGCCGATGCGGAACACCGAATACAGCAGCAGGTTCACCGAGCCCGAACGGGCGCCGACGATCAGGTCGGTGCCGCTGATGGTGCTGGCGAAGCTGGCGCGGGCTTCGGTGCGCACCCGCTCGACGGCCAGCAGCAGGCACACCGACAGGGCGATGGCGAAGGCGGTGAGCAAGGCAGTGAAACGGCGGTTGGCCAGGCTGGCCAGGGCAAGGCGGAGCAGGTACATCATGCCTCCCGGGGCGTGGCGGCGCGGTTGAGTTCGGCCAGGGACAGGTGACGGTCGAACAGCGGCGCCAGGCTCTGGTCATGGCTGACGAACAGCAGGCTGGAGCCGGCCGCGCGGCATTCGTCGAACAGCAGGCGGATGAAGGCTTCACGGGTGTCGGCATCGAGCGCCGAGGTGGGTTCGTCGGCGATCACCAGTTCGGGCTGGCCGATCAGCGCCCGGGCGGCGGCGACGCGCTGCTGCTGGCCGATCGACAGGCTGCCGGCACGGCGGGCGAGCAGGCCGGAGTCATTCAACCCCAGGTGCGCCAGCAGGTGCGCGGCGGCCTGGTCGACGCTGCCATGGCGCTGGCTGGCGCGCTCGGCACGGGACTTCGAGAAGCGGCAGGGCAGCTCGACGTTCTCGCGCACCGACAGGAACGGCAGCAGGTTGAACTGCTGGAAGATGTACCCGGTGTGATCGACCCGAAAGCGGTCGCGGGCGCCCTGGCTCAAGCTGGCAAGGTCCTGGCCCAGCAACTGGATGCGCCCCTGGCCCGGGCGGTTCACCCCGCCCAGCAGGCCGAGCAGGGTGGTCTTGCCGCTGCCGCTGGGGCCCTTGAGGAACAGCGCCTCGCCGGCTTCCAGGCGGAACTCGCGGATATCCAGCAGCGGCGCCTGGCCGGGCCAGGCGAACACCAGGTCATGCAGCTCGATTAGCGCCTGGCCCATTCAGAACGCGACCACGGCCTTGGCCGCGGTGGCCTCGACGCCTTTCTGGCCATTGGGGCCGATCAGTTGCACGTTGATCTTCTGGGTTTGCGGGAAGGTCTTGAACAGCGGGCCAAGGTCGAGCTGGGTGAGCTTGGCCGGGGTGGCGCAGGTGAACTGGTAGTGGGCGTTCACATCGGCGTGCTGGTGGCCGTGCTCGTGTTCGTGCGCGTCGCCATCGTCGTCGGCATGGGCGGCGTCGCCGAACAGCGGGCTTTGCAGCTCTTGCGCTTCATCCTTGCAGCCGGCGGCCTGGGCCAGGCCGAACAGCTTCAGCGGTTGTTCCAGCTGCTGGCGCGCGGCGGCGACCTTGGCCTTGTCGGCATCGGTGCTGGCGGCGTGCTCGAAGCCGACCAGGTTCATGGCCGGGCTGTCCAGTTCCAGCTCCAGGGTGTTGCCGTCGAGCACCACGTTGAGCTTGGCCACGCCATGCTCGTGGGCGGCGAGGGTGCCGTGATCATGCTCGTCGTGGGCATGGGCCACGGCCAGGGGCAGCAGGGCAAAGGGCAGGGCGAGCAGCAGACGACGCATGAACGGCTCCAGGGGGTTTGGAATGGTTTGGTAATGTTATAACAATTTTTCCGCGCCTCGCCAGCCTGCCTGGCACAGGTTTCATGTTCGTGGGAGCATGACGGCATTCAGCCCTGGGACGAGGAAGGCAGCGTGAGAATTCGTGGACAGATCGGTGAATGGCCGGTGGACTTGACCATTGAACTGGCGCCGGAAGAGTGGGCGCAGTTGGGGCGCCGGCTGGAGCAGCCGGTGGTGGTCGAAAGCGCACCGGTGAGTGCCAGCCCCGTGCCGCGCCAGGATGATGGGCAGTGGATGGCCGCGCGTGATGTGTTGCGCCAGGCCGGGCAGATGAGCGGGCCCGAGTTGCTCGACCGCCTGGAAGGGCTCACCGGCAGCACGGCGGCGGGCAAGCGCCTGCTGGTGCGTCTGCGGCACAGCAGTGAGGTGAAGGTGGAAAGCGGCGTGGATGCGCCGGTGTATCACTGGCTGGGGTGAACCAGCAGGTTCTGTGCTGGCATTTTCGCGGGTAAACCCGCTCCCACAGGGATCGCGCTGTTCTTGAGTCCTGTGGGAGCGGGTTTACCCGCGAACGAGGGCGACGCCCTCGCCAACCATTGGCTCAGAACATCGCCGCCGACAACTTACGGCGGTACACACCCACCAACGGATGATCGCTGCCCAGCAGCTCGAACACCTGCAGCAGCGCCTTCTGCGGCAAGCCGTTCTCGTAGCCCCGGTTACGCTGGAACAGCTTGAGCAACCCGTCCAGCGCCGCTTCGTACTGCTGGCGCGCCAGTTGCTGGATGCACAGCTGATAGCTGGCCTCGTCATCCTGCGGGTTCTGCGCCAGGCGGCTTTTCAGCTCGGCGGCTTCCGGCAGGCTGGCGGCCTGGCGCAGGAAGGTCAGCTGGGCCTTGGCGCCTGCCAGGGCGGCTTTGTGCTCGTCGGTCCTCACCGCGTCCAGCACCACTTGCGCCTCGCCCAGCTCACCGCGTTCGGCCAGGCAGCGGGCGTACAGGATCAGCGCCTCGGCGTTGCTGTTGTCTTCACCCAGCAGCACCTGCAGCAGCGCTTCGGCCTCGCTGAAACGGCTCTCGGCGAACAGCGCCTTGGCCTGCTCCAGCGGCGCGGCGGTTGGCGCTGCGGGCATCTGCACATGGGGCTCGAGCATGGTGCGGATGGCCGACTCGGGTTGGGCACCGGCAAAACCGTCGACCGGCTGGCCGTCCTTGAACAGCACCACGGTCGGCAGGCTGCGGATGCCGAACTGGGCCACCACCTGCTGCTCGACGTCGCAGTTGATCTTGGCCAGCAGCAGCTCGCCCTGGTAGCCCTCGGTGATCTTCGCCAGCAGCGGCATCAGCGCCTTGCACGGCGCGCACCATTCGGCCCAGAAGTCGACCAGGACAGGTTTGTGGAAGGAGTTCTCGATGACCAGTTGCTGGAAGGTGGCATCGGTGGCATCGAAGATGTACTGCGTTTCCTGGCTCATCGTGACTCTCGCAAACGTGAATGCCCCACTATAAAGGCTCGCGGCTGGCGTGGTACAGGCTGACCCGGCGGAATTCGTGCGGCTCGGCCAGGTCCGGCAGGGTCAGCGCCTCGAGCACGCCCAGCGGGCGGTATTGCGGGTGGCTGAAGTCGCGCACGCGCGAATCCGCCACCAGCGCCTGGCGGCCACGGCTGAGGAATTCATCCAGCAACGGCAGGTTGGCGCGGTCATACAGCACATCGGCGACCAGGATCAGGTCGAAGCGGTCGGCTTCGGCGAAGAAGTCGCGGCTGTAGTTCAGCGCCACGCCATTGAGCGCGGCGTTGGCGCGGCAGGCGTCGAGGGCCAGCGGATCGAGGTCGCAGGCCACCACTTCCAGCGCCCCGGCCCGGGCCGCGGCGATGCCGGCAATGCCGGAGCCGGCGCCGAAGTCCAGCACGCGCTTGCCGCGCACCCACTGCGGGCGCTCGGCCAGGTAGCGCGCCATGGCCAGGCCGCTGGCCCAGCAGAAGCTCCAGTAGGGCGGCTCTTCGAGGATGCGCCGGGTTTCCTCGCTGCTGAATTCACGGTCCATGTTCCGGTCGTCGATCAACCAGAGTTTCAGTGCGCACCCGGGCAGCTCGCTGACCACCAGGCGCGCTTCGCCGATCAGGCCGCTCAGGGCCTGTTGCAGGGCGTGCGGTGCCATTTACGGGGCCTTTTCGAAACGCAGCGGGCCGGTGGCCTGGGTTTGGGCCTGGGCGATACGCACCGGTGGCAGGTGCATGATCAACTGGCCGGACTGGCTGGCACGGCCACGCAGCTCCACGCGGGCCCCGGCGGGGAAGGCCTCGGGGTTGAAGCGCAGTTGGTAGGGCAGGGCCTGGCCGGTGCCGGTCAGGGTGCTGCTGGCCAGCAGCTGTTGCGGGCGGCCACGGTCGTCGATGACCAGCAGTGCCAGTTCGACGTCGGCGCCGGCGGGGATCTCCATCAGCGTGCCGCTCAACTCGCGCTGGTAGGCCGGCAGCGGGCCGAGTGGCTGGGCTTTCTTCGCCACCTTGGCCGGCACGGGCGCGGGGGCCTGCTCAGGCTTTGGTCGGTCGCTGCCGCAAGCGGCGAGCAGGGCGGCGGCGCACAGCACGACGAGCGCTCGATAGTGCATGGTGTAGTCCTTGGCGGGCAGATTTGCATGGATGTTAGCTTGTCTTGCCAGTGCAATGCGCTACCATGGCCCTCCCTTTTTTTGTTGCCTGCCACCATGCACTGTCCGTTTTGCGGTGCCAACGACACCAAGGTCATCGACTCGCGCCTGGTCGCCGAGGGCGAACAGGTGCGTCGCCGTCGCGAATGCGTCGCCTGCGGCGAGCGCTTCACCACCTTCGAAACCGCCGAGCTGGTCCTGCCACGGCTGATCAAGCAGGACGGCACGCGCCAGCCCTTCGACGAAGACAAGCTGCGCGCCGGCATGCAGCGCGCGCTGGAGAAGCGCCCGGTCAGCGTCGAGCGCCTGGAAGCGGCGCTGGCGCATATCAAGAGCCGCCTGCGCGCCACCGGCGAGCGTGAAGTGAAGTCGCTGGTGGTCGGTGAGCTGGTGATGGCCGAGCTGCGCAAGCTCGACGAAGTCGCCTATATCCGTTTTGCCTCGGTCTACCGGCGTTTCCAGGACCTCGACGAGTTCCGCGAAGAAATCGACCGCCTGGCCCGCGAGCCAGCCAAAGAGTAAGCATGACCAGCCAAGCCGCCATTCTCGACGCCCACTACATGGCCCGGGCCGTGGAACTGGCCCGCAAGGGCCTCTACACCACCCACCCCAACCCACGCGTAGGCTGCGTGATCGTGCGCGATGGCGAGGTGGTCGGCGAAGGCTGGCACGTGCGCGCCGGCGAGCCCCATGCCGAAGTCCACGCCCTGCGCCAGGCCGGCGAGCGCGCCCGTGGCGCCTGTGCCTACGTCACCCTCGAGCCTTGCAGCCACCATGGTCGCACGCCGCCGTGCGCCGAGGCGCTGGTCAAGGCCGGCGTGGCGCGGGTGGTGGCGGCCATGCAGGACCCCAACCCGCAAGTGGCCGGCAATGGCCTGCGCCGCCTGCAGGAAGCCGGGATCGAAGTGGCCAGTGGCGTGCTCGAAGCCGAAGCCCGTGCCCTCAACCCTGGTTTCCTCAAGCGCATGGAGCACGGCCTGCCGTTCGTTCGCGCCAAGCTGGCGATGAGCCTGGACGGCCGCACCGCCATGGCCAGCGGCGAAAGCCAGTGGATCACCGGCCCCGCCGCCCGCTCGGCGGTGCAGCGCCTGCGCGCTCGCTCCAGCGTGGTGCTGACCAGCGCCGCCAGTGTGCTGCAGGACAAGGCGCGGATGACCGTGCGCGCCGAACAGCTGGGCCTGGACGCCGAGCTCACGGCCCTGGCCTTGTCGCGCCCACCCTTGCGGGTATTGATCGACGGCCGCCTGCGCCTGCCACTGGACGCGCCCTTCTTCCAGGCCGGCCCGGCGCTGGTGGTCACCGCCGCCGGTGAAGATCCGCGCTATGCCGCCGCTGGCCACGAATTGATCAACCTGCCTGGCAGCGCTGGCCAGGTCGACCTGCCGGCGCTGCTGCGCACCCTGGCCGGGCGCGGCGTCAACGAAATCCTGCTGGAGGCCGGTGCCGGCCTGGTCGGTGCCTTTGCCCGCCAGGGCCTGGTCGACGAGTTCCAGCTGTTCGTCGCCGGCACCTTCCTCGGCTCCGCTGCCCGCCCGCTGCTGGACTGGCCGCTGGCGCAGATGAGCGAGGCGCCGCGGCTGAAGATCACCGAAATGCGCGCAGTCGGCGATGACTGGCGAGTCACTGCCATCCCCCTGCCGGCCCCCGGCGTATAATGCCGGGCTTGCCCCGCGCAGCCTGTCTTTGAGGAGAACAGCATGTTCACCGGCATCATCGAATCCATCGGCACCATCCGCAGCATGACCCCCAAGGGCGGTGACGTGCGCGTTTATGTAGAAACCGGCAAGCTCGACCTGGGCGACGTCAAGCTCGGCGACAGCATCGCCGTCAACGGCGTGTGCCTGACCGCCGTCGAGCTGCCCGGCGACGGCTTCTGGGCCGACGTCAGCGTCGAGACCCTCAAGCGCACCGCCATGGTCGATTTGAAGACCGGCAGCCGGGTCAACCTGGAAAAGGCCCTGACGCCCACCACCCGCCTGGGCGGCCACCTGGTCAGCGGCCACGTCGACGGCGTCGGCGAGATCGTCTCGCGGGCCGATAACGCCCGCGCCATCCAGTTCCGCGTGCGCGCACCCAAGGAACTGGCCAAGTACATCGCCCACAAGGGCTCGATCACCGTCGACGGCACCAGCCTGACGGTCAACGAAGTCGATGGCGCCGAGTTCGAGCTGACCATCGTCCCGCACACCCTGTCCGAAACCATCATGGCCGACTACCGCGCAGGGCGTCGGGTGAACCTTGAGGTCGACCTGCTGGCCCGTTACCTGGAGCGTCTGCTGCTGGGCGACAAGGCCGCCGAGCCGAGCAAGGGCAGTGGCATTACCGAAAGCTTCCTGGCCGCCAACGGCTTCTTGAAATCCTGATTGAGAAGGGGGTGCCGCGTGGCGCTCAACAGCATCGAAGAACTGGTAGAAGACATCCGCCAGGGCAAAATGGTCATCCTCATGGATGACGAAGACCGCGAGAACGAAGGCGACATCATCATGGCGGCCGAATGCTGCCTGCCTGAGCACATCAACTTCATGGCCAAGCACGCCCGTGGCCTGATCTGCATGCCGATGACCCGCGAGCGCTGCGAAACCCTGAAGCTGCCGCTGATGGCGCCGCGCAACGGTTCCGGTTTCGGCACCAAGTTCACCGTGTCGATCGAGGCCGCCGAGGGTGTCACCACCGGCATCTCCGCCGCCGACCGCGCGCGCACTGTGCAGGCCGCCGCCGCCAAGGACGCCAAGGCCGAAGACATCGTCAGCCCTGGCCACATCTTCCCGCTGATGGCCCAGCCCGGTGGCACCCTGGCCCGCGCCGGCCACACCGAAGCCGCCTGCGACCTGGCGCGCATGGCCGGTTTCGAGCCGAGCGGGGTGATCTGTGAAGTGATGAACGACGACGGCACCATGTCGCGCCGCGCCGAGCTGGAAGTGTTCGCCGCCGAGCACGGCCTGAAGATCGGCACCATTGCCGACCTGATCCACTACCGCATGATCCACGAGCGCACCGTGCAGCGGGTTTCCGAGCAGCCGATCGAGAGCGAACTGGGTGAATTCAACCTGGTCACCTACCGTGACGCGGTGGAAGGCGACGTGCACATGGCCCTCACCCTCGGCAAGATCTGCGCCGAAGAGCCGACCCTGGTGCGGGTGCACAACATGGACCCGCTGCGCGACCTGTTGATGGTCAAGCAGCCTGGCCGCTGGAGCCTGCGCGCGGCCATGGCCGCCGTGGCCGAAGCCGGCAGCGGCGTGGTGCTGCTGCTGGGCCACCCGCTGGACGGCGACGTGCTGCTGGCGCACATCCGCGAAAGCGCGGGCGATGCGCAACCCAAGGCACCGACCACCTACAGCACGGTTGGCGCCGGCTCGCAGATCCTGCGCGACCTCGGTGTGCGCAAGATGCGCCTGATGAGTTCGCCAATGAAGTTCAATGCGATATCCGGATTCGATCTGGAAGTTGTAGAATACGTGCCCTCCGAGTGACTTGAGGCGGCTTGATCGCCTTGCAACTCGAGTCAAAACCCTCCCGAGGCCGCCACAGCGCGGCCTCGCTCTTGAAGATGAGAACTCAAGAATGACCCTGAAGACCATCGAAGGTACCTTCATCGCCCCCAAAGGTCGCTATGCTTTGGTGGTTGGCCGCTTCAACAGCTTCGTCGTCGAAAGCCTGGTAAGCGGTGCAGTCGATGCCCTGGTACGCCACGGCGTCAGCGAAAGCGACATCACCATCATCCGTGCCCCGGGCGCGTTCGAAATCCCGCTGGTGGCACAGAAAGTCGCCCAGCAAGGCAACTACGACGCGATCATCGCCCTGGGCGCCGTGATCCGTGGCGGTACCCCGCACTTCGAATACGTGGCGGGCGAGTGCACCAAGGGCCTGGCCCAGGTGTCCATGGAGTTCGGTGTTCCGGTGGCCTTCGGCGTGCTGACCGTCGACTCCATCGAACAGGCCATCGAGCGTTCCGGCACCAAGGCCGGCAACAAAGGTGCTGAAGCTGCCCTGTCCGCTCTGGAAATGGTCAGCCTGCTGGCGCAGTTGGAGGCCAAGTGATTAGCGACGAAAGCGATCGTTTCAACCCGCGCGATCCGAAACCTGCGGATGCCGGCAAGCCCTCGAAAAGCGCCAAGCGTCGCGAAGCCCGCAAGCTCGCCACCCAGGCCCTTTACCAGTGGCACATGGCCAAGCATTCGCTGAACGAGGTCGAAGCGCAGTTCCGGGTCGACAACGATTTCACCGATATCGACGGCGCCTACTTCCGCGAGATCCTGCACGGGGTCCCGGCGAAGAAGAGCGAAATCGACGAAGCGCTCAAGCCGTGCCTGGACACCCCGCTCGAAGAGCTCGACCCGGTCGAACTGGCGGTTCTGCGCCTGTCCACCTGGGAGCTGATCATGCGCGCCGACGTACCGTACCGCGTGGTGATCAACGAAGGTGTGGAACTGGCGAAAGTGTTCGGCGCCACCGACGGCCACAAGTTCGTCAACGGCGTGCTGGACAAACTGGCTCCGCGTCTGCGTGAGGCGGAAGTCAAGGCGAACAAGCGCTGAGTGCGCGCCTGCCAGCCATGGGTGAGTTCGAGCTGATCAGCCATTACTTCGCCGCCGCGCCCTGTGCGCAGGGCGGCGAAGGCGTGGCCCTGGGCATCGGCGACGACTGCGCCCTGCTGGACATTCCCGCCGGCGAGCAGCTGGCGATCTCCACCGATACCCTCGTGGCCGGTGTGCATTTCCCCGCAGTCTGCGACCCCTTGCTGCTCGGCCAGCGTTCGCTGGCCGTGGCGGTCAGCGACCTGGCGGCCATGGGCGCCACGGCGATCGGCTTCACCCTCGCACTCACCTTGCCCCAGGTCGGCCCCGACTGGCTCGAAGGCTTCGCCGACGGCCTCGGGCGCATGGCCCGGCGCTGTGGCATCAGCCTGATCGGCGGCGACACCACCCGTGGCCCGTTGAGCATCACCGTGACCGTGTTCGGCCGGGTGCCGGCCGGCCAGGCGCTGCGCCGCAGTGGCGCGCGCCCGGGCGACCTGCTGTGTGTCGGCGGTGATCTGGGCAATGGGGCCGGGGCGCTGCCGTTGGTGCTGGGCGAGCGCGAGGCCACCGACGAGGTGGCTGGGCCGTTGCTTGAGCACTATTGGTCGCCGCTGCCGCAACTGCGGCTTGGCGAGCGGTTGCGTGGCCTGGCCACGTCGGCGCTGGATATCTCCGACGGCCTGCTGGCCGATTGCGGGCACATCGCCAAGGCGTCCGGCGTGGCATTGCAGGTGAACCTGGCGCAGGTGCCAGTGTCTCCCGCTTTGCAGGCCTTGCTCGGCCATGAGGGGGCGCTGCACGCGGCGCTCACCGGTGGCGACGACTACGTGCTGGCGTTCACCGTGCCCGAGGCGGCCCTGGCGACCCTGGGCGCCGGCGTGCACGTGATCGGCCATGTGCTGGAAGGCCAGGGCGTGACCCTGCGCGACCCGCAGGGCCGGGACATCACCCCGCAACAGCGGGGCTATCAACATTTCAGGGAGACACCGTGACCGACCACCCCAATCAGGTGCCTGCGGAGTTCGTTCCGCCTTCGGTCTGGCGCAACCCGTGGCACTTCATCGCCTTCGGCTTCGGCTCCGGCACCTTGCCCAAGGCCCCCGGGACCTGGGGCTCGCTGGTGGCGCTGCCGTTCATTCCGCTGTGGCAGATGCTGCCCGACTGGGGCTACTGGCTGCTGCTGGGCATCAGCATGCTGTTCGGTGTGTGGTTGTGCGGCAAGGTGGCCAATGACTTGCGCGTCCACGATCATGAAGGCATTGTCTGGGACGAAATCGTCGGCATGTGGATCACCCTGTGGCTGGTGCCGGAAGGCTGGCAGTGGCTGCTCGCAGGGTTCCTGATGTTCCGCTTCTTCGACATTCTCAAGCCGTGGCCGATCCGCTGGGTCGACCGGCATGTGCATGGCGGGTTCGGGATCATGCTCGACGATATTCTGGCCGGCGTGTTTGCCTGGCTGGGCATGCAGGTTCTGGTGTGGGCGGTGGCCTGAAACACAGGAGTGTGGTGATGGGCGTTAGGACTGTTGTACTGGCATTGATGCTGCTCGTCGCCCCGGCCGTCATGGCCCGCGAGACAACCGCGCAGGTGCGCCTGGTCAGCGAGGAATGGCTCGACTACACCAACGCAGACGGCAGTGGGGTGGCCTGGGACGTGCTGCGCAAGGTGTTCGAGCCGGCAGGGGTCAAGGTCGTCACCCAAAGCGCGCCGTACAGCCGTGCAGTCGGCCTGGTCAGGCGTGGCGAGGCCGATGCCTGGGTAGGTTCGTACAAGGAAGAGAACGACGACAACCTCTACCCGCGCTGGCACTTCGACATGGACCACATCTACGCCCTGGGCCTGGCCGGCAAGGCACCGCCCACGCCCGAAAACGTCGGCCAGTATCGCCTGGCCTGGGTGCGCGGCTATGACTACGCCAGCTACCTGCCCAACGTGCACAACTTCCGTGAGGTCCAGCGCCGCGAGGGCATCCTGCCGATGCTCGAGCATGACCGGGTGGACTTCTACATCGATGCGCAGACCGAAGTCGACTTCGTGCTTGGGCAGTCGCCACACCCCGAGCGTTTTCGCAGCACCCACGTCGCCGAGCTGCCGCTGTACCTGGCCTTTACCCGTAGCGAGCAGGGCAAGGCCCTGAGTGCGCTGTTCGACAAGCGCATGGCCGAGCTGGTGCGCAGCGGTGAGTTGAAGCCGATCTTCGAGCGCTGGAAGCAGCCGTATCCGTTCACCGCCGACAGCCAGCCCCATTAAGGGCGGCTGGTGGTTTCCACTGCTGGCGCTGATCCTGTGGGAGCGGCTTTAGCCGCGAACACCGGCGAAGCCGGTGCCATCCACTGTGTTGCCTGCTTCGCGGCTAAAGCCGCTCCCACAGGGTTCGCGCCAGCGTCCTGACAATCAGCAGGGCAGTTGTTCCCAGGTGCATGCAGCGCGCGCTCCCCATAAGCATCGAACTTTTCGATCTTAAGCGGCGATATTCAGCCTGCGCACCCGCGCCGGGCTGCTGATACAATCGGCCCAACTGAAATTTCCTACTTCCCAGGAGCACAACGTGCCCGTCGTCTTTGTCGCCGCTTGCAAACTCCCGACCCCCTACGCGATTTTCACCATGCATGGTTTCCTCGACGAAGCCACCGGCCGTGAGCATGTGGTGCTCAGCCTGGGTGACATTGCCGACGGCGAGCCGGTGTTGGGGCGGCTGCACTCCGAGTGCCTGACCGGCGATGCGCTGTTCAGCCAGCGTTGCGACTGCGGCTCCCAGCTGGACGCCGCGCTGCAGGCCATCGCCCGCGAAGGCCGTGGCGTGCTGCTGTACCTGCGCCAGGAAGGCCGTGGCATCGGCCTGTTGAACAAGATCCGCGCCTACGAGCTGCAGGACGGCGGCGCCGACACCGTCGAGGCCAACGAGCGCCTGGGCTTCGCCGCCGACCAGCGTGACTACGCCATGTGCCTGCCGATGCTCGAGCACCTGGGCGTCAGCGCGCTGCGCTTGATGACCAACAACCCGCGCAAGGTCAAAGCCCTGACCGACATGCAGATCAAGGTCGCCGAACGCGTGCCGCTGCACACTGGCCACAACCCGCACAACCGCCTGTACCTGGCCACCAAGGCCGACAAGCTGGGCCACATGATGGGCAACAAGCACCAGGGCGAGGTGCCGCAGGCGTGACCCGTGGCGAAGTGAAGCGGCGCCTGGCGCTGGCCTGGTGGCAGTACCTGGCGGTCGGCCTGGTGCCGTTGCCGGTGATGGCCTGGGCTTTCGGTGGCGGCGAGCCGCTGATCCCGGTGCTGGCCATGCCGCTGTTCATCGCAGGCGCCGCGACCATGTTCCTCAGCCTGCCGCGCTTCGGCGCCTACAAGCGCACGCTGATCGCCACCGACAAGGTTCTCGGCAGTGCCGAGGAGCCGGCTGCCTGGATCGAGCTGGCGCGGGTGCGGCGCCTGGCCATGCTGTATGCCTGTTTCCCGGCCTGGGTCGCCGCCCTGTCGGTGCTGGTCGGGCTGGAAGCGGTGCCGCAGATCCTCCTGGCGATTTCCACCGTGGTGCTGTTGTACCTCTACCGCATTCCGCGCCAGCTCGGCTGATGCGGGCGCTGCTCGTCCTGCTTGCACTGCTGAGCTTCGGCGCCTGGGCCGAGGCTGCGCCGCGGGTGGTCAGCCTGGCGCCTTCGATGACCGAGATTGTTGTCGAGTTGCAGGCACAGGACTTGCTGGTCGGCCTGCTCGATGGCGGTGAACGCCCGGCATCGCTGCAGGATCTGCCCTCGGTGGGGCGCCATGGGCAACTGGACATGGAGCGGCTGCTCAGCCTGAAACCCGACCTGCTGCTGCTCTGGCCCGGCAGCGTGGCGCCTGCCCAGCGCGACCAACTGCGGCGCCTGGGCATCGCCACCTTCAGCGCCGAGCCCGGCGACCTCGACCAGTTGATCACTCAGATCGAAGCCATCGCCCAGCGCCTGGGGCGCGACGAGCAGGGGCGCGTGTATGCGGCCAGCCTGCGTGAACGGCTGCACGGGCTGCGCGAGCGCTACCGGCGCGAGACGCCGTTGCGGGTGTTCTACCAGGTGTGGGACAAGCCGCTGTACACCCTGGGCGGGCGGCAGGTGGTCAGTGATGCGTTGCGGGTCTGCGGGGCGCGCAATGTGTTCGATGACCTGCCGCAACCGGCGCCACAGGTCAGCGTGGAAGCGGTGCTGCTGCGTGACCCGCAGGTGATCCTCGCGGGCGCCCCGGCGCAACTGGCCAGCTGGCGCAGCTGGTCGAAACTGAGCGCCGTGGCTGCTGGGCACCTGCTGGTGGTACCGGACAAGGGCCTGGAGCGGCCCAGTGGGCAGATGATCGAGGCCACGGCACGCTTGTGTGCCTTGCTGGACGCTACAGCGCCGGGGTCCAGGTGACGCTGAGCAGCCAGGTGCGACCCTCTTCGCGATAGCCGTACTGGCTGGCGTCGAAGCTGTACAGGGCGCGGCTGTACTGTTTGTCCAGCAAGTTGTCGAGCTTGAGCTCGAGCTTCACCTCATCCGTCGCCGACCAGCCGCCACGCAGGCCGAGCAGGCCGTAGCCACCCAGGGTATTGCGGTTGGCTTCGTCGTCGTAGCTGCTGCTGACGGCCTGCCAGCTGCCGCCCAGGCTGAAACGCTCGAACTGTCGATCAAGGTCCAGGCTCAGCGTGCGCCGGGCGCGGCGGGCCAGGGTGTGGCCGCTGTCACGGTCGCGCGGGTCGATCAGTGCCAGGCCGAGCTGGCTGCGCCACTCGCCCCACTGCTGTTGCAGCCCCAGCTCGAAGCCATTGATGCGGGCCGAGGCCACGTTGCGTGGGATCGAGTCGGCGCCGAAAATGATCGCGTCGCGCAGGTCGGTGCGGTACAGCGAGGCTTCCAGGCGGCTGTCGGCGGTCAGCTGGCTACGCCATTGCAGCTCGTAGCTCTTCGAACGCTCAGGGTCCAGGTTCGGGTTGCTGTACTGCGGGTAGTACAGGTCGTTGAAGGTCGGCGCGCGGAACCCCTCGCTGTAGGACAGCAGCAGGTCGTTGCTGGCGTTGACGGGCAGGGTGAGGCTGGCGCTCCAGGTGGTCTGGCCGCCGAACTGCTGGTTCTGGTCGCGGCGCAGCCCCAGCTCGGTGGAGAACCACTCACCCGCGAAGCGGTGCTGGGCGAAGAGCGCACGGTTCCAGCGGCTGTCCTCGTCGAAGTCGGTGCTGGCATGCACCCGGTCCTGGTACCAGTCGCCGCCGAGCAGCAGGTTGTTGCGCGCATCCAGGGTGAAATCGTTCTGCCAGGTGACCTGGTCGCGGTAGGTGTTGAACACCTGACGTTCGTCGCTGAGCTTGTCGCGCTTGTCGTCACGGTTCTCGCTGTGGCCCAGCTCCAGGCGTGAATGCCAGGCGTCGTTGAGCTGGGCGTCCAGATAGGTGCCAAGGCTGCTGACGGTGAAGTCGGTATAGGGCTTCTGGCCGACGCTGTCGAAGGTGGCCGGGTCGAAGCGGCCGAACGGGTTGTCGTATTCGCTGCGCCCACGGCTGTCGAGCAGGTTCAGCCCGGCCTCGAGGCGTTCGTTGAACACGTGGCTCAGGCTCAGGTTCAGCGAGCGGTTGCGGTAGGCGTCATGGTCGCCGTCGCTGGTGAACGACGGGCCGGTCGAATCGATCCCGGCGGTTTCGTCCAGGCTGGCGCCCAGGTTGAAACGGGTGTCGCCATCGCCGCCGGACAGGCCCAGGCTGCGTTGCCAGGCCTGGTTGCTGCCGGCGGCCAGGCGCAGGCGGGGCTGCAGGCCCTGGTCGTCGCCACGGCGGGTGAAGATCTGGATCACCCCGCCGATGGCGTCGCTGCCGTACACCGCCGAACGCGAGCCGCGCAGCACTTCCACCCGTTCGATCTGCTCGACGTCGAGAAACTGCAGGCCGCTGTCGCCGGAGGTGGCGTTGGCGATGCGCACGCCATCGACCAGCACCAGCGTCTGCGCGGCCTTGGTGCCGCGGATGAAGATGCCGGGCAGGCTGCCACGGCCGCCGGTCGGCGCCACTTGCACGCCGGGCACGCGGGCGAGCAGGTCGCTGACGCTGGTGGGTTGCAGGCGGTCGATGTCGCTACGGGTGAACACCGTGTTGGCGGCGCTGGTGGCACTGCGCGATTCGACCTGGCGGCTGGCGCTGATCAGGACGTCGGGGAGCTTGAGGGCGTCGTCGCGGGAGGGTTCGGCGGCCAGGGCGGCGGCGGGGAGGCAGAGCAGGGAGAGCGTAGAGATCTTCATGGGCAGTTCAATTGAAATCGCGGGGCAAGCCCGCTCCCACAGCGATTGCGTGGGAGCGGGCTTGCCCCGCGATAGGGCGTTACAGGCCGAGCTTGGCCATTCGGGCTTTGACGGCAGCCTCGATCCCGGCGGCATCCAGCCCGCACTCGGCGAGCATTTGCGCAGGCTTTGCATGCTCGACATAGATGTCCGGCAAGCCCAGGTGCAGCAGCGGCTTGACCACAGCCTCGCGGGCCAGGAACTCACCCACGGCAGCGCCGGCACCGCCCATGATGGCGTTTTCTTCGACGGTCACCAGCAGCTCATGGCCAGCGGCCATTTCCAGCACCAGGGCCTCGTCCAGCGGTTTGACGAAGCGCATGTCGACCACGGTGGCGTCGATCTCTTCGGCGACCTGCAGGGCTTCGCTGAGTTGCACGCCGAACACCAGCAGGGCGACCTTGCTGCCGCGGCGGCGGACCACGCCCTTGCCGATCTCCAGTGGCTCGAGGTCGCCGCTGATCGGCGCGTTCGGGCCGGTGCCGCGCGGGTAGCGCACGGCCGCCGGGCCCTTGTAGTGGTGGCCGGTGCTGAGCATCTTGCGCAGCTCGTTCTCGTCGCTCGGGGTCATCACCAGCATGCCGGGGATGCAACGCAGGTACGACAGGTCGTAGGCCCCGGCGTGGGTCGGGCCGTCCTCGCCGACCAGGCCGGCGCGGTCGATGGCGAACAGCACGTCGAGGTCCTGCACCGCCACGTCGTGGATCAGCTGGTCATAGCCGCGCTGCAGGAAAGTGGAGTAGATCGCCACCACCGGCTTGGCGCCTTCGCAGGCCATGCCGGCGGCCAGGGTGACCGCGTGCTGTTCGGCAATCGCCACGTCGAAATAGCGCTCGGGGTAGCGTTCGCTGAAGTCGACCAGGTCCGAGCCCTCCTTCATCGCCGGGGTGATGCCCACCAGGCGGTTGTCGGCGGCGGCCATGTCGCACAGCCACTGGCCGAACACCGCGGAGTACTTCGGCCCGCTCGGCTTTTTCGGCGCGACCGGCTTGTTGGCCGGCTCCAGCTTGGTGATGGCGTGGTAGCCGATCGGGTCGACCTCGGCCGGGGCGAAGCCCTTGCCCTTCTTGGTCACCACGTGCAGGAACTGCGGGCCCTTGAGGTCACGCATGTTGCGCAGGGTGGCGATCATGGTTGGCAGGTCGTGGCCGTCGATCGGGCCAATGTAGTTCCAGCCCAGCTCTTCGAACAGGGTGCCGGGCACCAGCATGCCCTTGGCGTATTCCTCGGTGCGGCGGGCGATTTCCCAGGCGCCAGGCAGGCGTGACAGCACTTTCTTGCTGCCTTCGCGCATGCTGGCGTAGGTGCGGCTGGAGAGAATCTTGGCCAGGTAGTTGGACAGCCCGCCGACGTTGCGCGAGATCGACATGTCGTTGTCATTGAGAATGACCAGCATGTCGGCATTCACTTCCTGCGCGTGGTTCAGCGCTTCGAAGGCCATGCCGGCGGTCAGTGCGCCGTCGCCGATCACCGCGATGGATTTGCGCGGATCGTTCTGCAGGCGGGCGGCGATGGCCATGCCCAGCGCGGCGCTGATCGAGGTGCTGGAGTGACCGACGCCAAAGGTGTCGTACTCGCTCTCGCTACGGCGCGGGAAGGCGGCGATACCGTCCTTCTGGCGCAGCGACAACATACGGTTGCGCCGGCCGGTGAGAATCTTGTGCGGGTAGGCCTGGTGACCGACGTCCCACACCAGCCGGTCATCCGGGGTGTCGAAGACGTAGTGCAGGGCGATGGTCAGCTCGATGACGCCCAGGCCGGCACCGAAATGCCCGCCGGTCTGCCCCACGGTATAGAGCAGTTCCTGGCGCAGCTCGTCGGCCAATGGCTCGAGGTCGGCTTCGGCCAGCCGGCGCAGGCCGGCAGGCGTATCGGCGCGGTCGAGCAACGGCGTGACCGGGCGTTCGCGGGGGATCTCTTGAAACGTCGTGGGCATCAGGCGAGTCGTTATAGGTTTGAAGACGCGGCAGTTTACCCCATTGTGGGAAAAGCTGCCCATTCAGACGGGGGTATCAGCAGGGATCTGTGGACTCGTGGGAGCGGGCTTGCCCCGCGATGCGATGTCAGGGCAAGCGCCGTCATCGCGGGGCAAGCCCGCTCCCACGCGATCCGGTCAGGGCTTAATGACGGCGTTCGACGATATAGCGGGCCAGCGCCCGCAGCGGCTCGGCGCTGTCGCCGAAGCCGGCGAGGGCGCCCAGCGCCTGGTCGCGCAGCTCCAGGGCATAGGCCTTGGCCGCGTCCAGCCCGAGCAGCGCCGGGTAGGTCGGTTTGTCACGGGCGATGTCGGCGCCCTGGCGTTTGCCCAGGGTGGCGGTGTCGCTCTCCACATCGAGGATGTCGTCCTGCACCTGGAAGGCCAGACCGATGGCCTGTGCATAAGTCTGTAGGGCGTCGAGCTGGGCCTGTTCGGCGCGGGCGCTGGCCAGGGCGCCGAGGCGCACGCTGGCTTCGATCAGCGCGCCGGTCTTGTGCCGGTGCATGTATTCCAGGGCCTGCTGGTCGAGCTTGACGCCCACCGAGCCAAGGTCGATGGCCTGGCCGCCGACCATGCCGGCGGGGCCGGCGGCCTTGGCCAGGGCCTGGACCATCTGCAGGCGGATGCTGTCGGCCTGCGGGCTCAGCGCCGGGTCGAGCAGGGCGCTGAACGCCAGGCTTTGCAGGCCGTCGCCGGCGAGGATGGCGCAGGCTTCGTCGAAGGCTTTGTGGGTGGTCGGTTGGCCGCGACGCAGGTCGTCGTCGTCCATTGCCGGCAGGTCGTCATGCACCAGCGAGTAGGCGTGGATCAGTTCCACCGCACAGGCCGCACCGTTGGCCTGTTCGGCCGGCACGCCCAGGGCCTCGCAGGCGGCGTAGGCGAGCAGCGGGCGCACGCGCTTGCCACCGTTCATCACGCTGTAGCGCATGGCGGCGTACAGGCGCTCGAGTTCTTTGGAGGGGGCCTTGAACAGCGTTTCCAGTGCGGCGTCGACGCGTACCTGGGCGCTGGCCTGGTAACCGGCGATCATGCCTCTGGCTCCGCGTCGAACGGCTGGGCAGCCAGCTCGCCGTCACGCTCCAGCAGGATCTGCACCTTTTGCTCGGCCTGGGCCAGGGCGCCCTGGCAGTCACGGGTCAGGGCGATACCTTGCTCGAAGGCGGCCAGCGACTCTTCCAGCGACAATTCGCCGTTCTCCAGGCGCTCGACCAGGGCTTGCAGGTCGGCGAGGGACTGTTCGAAATCGATGGAGGCTTTTTTGCGGGCCATGGCGACTGTCTCGGTGGTATTCAGAACGGCGCGACACTAGCAGAGCGGGGCAGGGGGAGCAAATCAGCAAGGCTTTGGTCTTATCTTGTTGCATTTGCGTGAGTACAGATGCCTTGCAAATCCAGTCGTTTTCAGATTGTGAGGGGGTTGGCCCTCTGCCATACTCCGCGCCCTCTGGCCTGCGGGCTGGCGCCCCCCTTTGATGTCACGTAACGGACTACGTTGTGAGCTTCCTTTCGATCGAATTCGGCCTCTGCTTCACGCTGTTCTTCATTGTCTACTGGAGCCTGTGCTGGAGTGCACGGCTACAGAACCTCCTGCTACTGGCGGCAAGCTATGGCCTGGTGGCGAGCTTCAGCCTGAACTCGCTGTACATCCTGCTGGGCTACAGCGCACTGGTGTACCTGCTTGGGCTGCTGGCCGGGCGCTACCCCGGGCGCCGGTTCTGCGGCGTGCTGCTGCTGACCCTGGTGCTGGGCTGCTTCTACCTGTTCAAGTACCAGGCATTCTTCGTCGAAGGCGTGCAAGCCGCGCTGGCGGCGGCCGGGCTGGACGTGTCGCTGCCGTTGCTGGAACTGCTGGTGCCCATCGGCCTGTCGTTCTACACCTTCCATTCGGTCAGCTACCTGGTTTCGATCAACCGCCGCGAACTGGCGCCGGCCACAGCGCTGGACCTTGCCCTGTACCTGGCGTTCTTCCCCAGCCTGGTGGCCGGCCCGGTCAACCGCGCCCTGCACATGCTGCCGCAGATCCGCCCGCAGGGCCTGCGCCGGGTGCTGGAGCCGCAGCGGGCGCTGGGGCTGATCGCGCTGGCGGTGGTCAAGCTGTTCTTCCTCAGCGCCTGGCTGGGCAGCGAGTGGGTCGACCCGGTGTTCGAAACCCCGGGCAGCTTCACCCCCGAGCAGGTGCTGTTGAGCGTGTACGGCTACAGCCTGCTGATCTACTTCAACTTCAGCGGCTACACCAACCTGGTCACCGGCATCGCCCTGCTGCTGGGGTTCCGTCTGCCGGAGAACTTCAACGCACCTTATGCCGCGCACAACCTCAAGGAGTTCTGGGGGCGCTGGCACATCAGCCTGTCGCGCTTCATCCGTGACTACGTCTATATCCCGCTGGGCGGCAACCGCAAGGGTGTGTGGCGCGGCAACCTGAACATGCTGCTGGCGATGCTGGTGTCCGGGTTGTGGCATGGCGCCAGCATCAACTTCATTCTGTGGGGCGCGCTGCACGGGGTTGGCCTGGCCCTCTCCAAGCTGTTCAGCCAGTTGCTGCCAGGCTTTGCGCAGATGCCGGGCGCTGGCCTGCTGGCACGCCTGATGACCTTCCACTACGTGGCCTTTGCCTGGATCTTCTTCCGCAGCCCGACGCTGGACGGCGCCGTCGAGATGCTCGGCGACATCGCCCAACTGAGCCTGGCCGGGCTCAACAGCGCCACTGGCCTGATGCTGCTGGCCTGCGTGCTGTACATCGCCACTTATCCACAGTGGCTGGCAGTGCTGCGCAAGGGCTTTGCCGCCAGCCAGCGGTTGCCCTGGCAGCTGTACCCGGTGCCGTTGGGGATTGGCGTGTCGCTGGTGATTTTCGCGTCGCAATCGGGTGTGCCGGGGTTCATCTATGCAAGCTTCTGATAGCAAACAGCTGTTTCAGGTGCAGATGGGCGCGGCCCGTGCGTTGTACGCGATCGTGGTCACTACCGCCTTGTTGTTCTGGCTGAACCAGGACTCGATCAGGCTGTACTGCCAGCAGAAGTACCACCAGAGCTGCGAGATCCCGCTGCTCGGCCAGTTGCCGGCCTGGCGCTTCGGGGCGCAACTGACGGTGGCGCTGGAGCAGGGCCGCGACAGCGCCATCGCGCAACTGCAAGAGGCGCAGCAGCAGCTCGCAGGCCCAGTGCCCGAGGTGCTGCCCGCGCCGATGCCGGTGGTCACGGTCAACCTGGAAACACCGGCGGCGTTGGCCCAACCCTTGCCGGCGGCGCCAGTGGCCAGGCCGGCGCCCAAACCTGAGCATGCCCCGCAGCCCCAGGTGGCCGTTGCAGCACCGCCGGCGACGCCTGCCCCGACCTTGCTGCAACCCGGCACCGTGGTTTCCCTGGCCGCCGGCGACGACGTACTGCTGGTCGGCGACTCGCTGATGCAGGGCGTGGCCCCGCACCTGGCCAACAGCCTGCGCAAGCGCTACCAGATCCGCACGGTCAACCTCAGCAAGCAGAGTACCGGCCTTGCCTACCCGGGCTTCTTCAACTGGCCGAAAACCGTGGCCGAGACCCTCGCCCACGAGCCGAATGTCCGCCTGATGGTAGTGTTCCTCGGCCCCAACGACCCCTGGGACATGCCCCAGGGCAAGGGCAAGCCGTTCCTGCGCTTCAAGTCGCCGGAGTGGGAAGTGGCCTATCGTGCACGTATCGACTCGATCCTCGAGCAGGCCCGTGCGCACAACGTGCAGGTGCTGTGGGTCGGGCCGCCGAACATGGAGAAGCCGCGGTTGTCCACGGCCATGGGCTACCTGAGCGATCTGTACCAGCAGCAGACTGCGCTGTTCGGCCAGCACTATGTGTCGGCCAACCCGATCCTCGGCTATGCCGACGACGGGTTTGCCGCGACGGTGCTGACGCCTGAGGGCAAGCGGGTCAAGGTGCGGGTCGATGACGGCATTCATTTCACCATCACGGGCCAGAAGATGATCGCCGCACAGGTACTGTCGCTGATCAGCTTGCCGGGCCTGACCGTTACAGGACACTAAGATGCGCCAATGGCATCACTTGCTGGGCCTGGCCCTGCTGATCAGCGCCGTACCCGCGTGCAGCACCGGCGCCAACAGCGTGGCCACCCAGCCCGCCGCACGGCCGGCAGCCGCGCCCGTGGTGCGCCAGGACGGCAATGTCGGCCTGCTCGCCGGCAAATTGCGCAATGCCGGGCGTGCGCCGGTTGGCATCGTCCAGCTGGGCGACTCGCACACCGCCGCCGACCTGTTCAGCGGTGAACTGCGTCGGCTGCTGCAGGCCCAATACGGCGATGGCGGTATCGGCCTGGTGCCGGCGTCACCGGTGCCAGGCATCCGCAATGACCGGGTGATCATCAAGAGCGAGGCACGCCAGTGGCAACTGGTGTCGGCACGCAACCAGCAGAGCAGCCAGTTCCCGCTTGGCGGTTACCTGTCGCTGCCGCAGGCCAACCGCTCCGGCGTGCTGTTGCAGGCGCGCGATGAAGACCGTCAGCGCTACAAGGTTTCGGCGCTGTACCAGTCCACCGGCAATGCCACGTTGCTGGCCAACGGCGGCCAGCGTCGCCCGCTTGCCATCACCAACGGCCAGTGGCGCTTCAGCCCGGCCTTCGCCAATCTCGGCCTGCCGCTGCAACTGGGCGTCGAGGGCGGTCGCAACATCGCGTTGGGTGGCTGGTACCTGCAGGGGCAGAAGAATGCCGGGGTGATCTACTCGGCGCTCGGCATCAACGGTGCCCGCCAGGAGGTGGTGGACAAGTGGCAGCCGGGTTGGCTGGACAGCCTCAAGGCCGTGCGGCCGGACCTGGTGATCCTGGCCTACGGCACCAACGAGGCATTCGACGACACGCTCGACCTGGGGCTGTACCAATCGCAGCTGGAGGCGACGCTGCGCAGCCTGCGCAAGGACCTGCCGCAAGCAGCGATCCTGCTGGTCGGGCCGCCGGACTCGATCAAACGGCGCAAGGCGGTGAGTTGCGCGGCGCGCCAACCACAGCCGCTGGCATCGGTGATCCGCATTCAGAAGCAACTGGCACAGCGGCACAAGGCGCTGTTCTGGGACTGGCAGGCGTTCATGGGCGGGCCGTGCTCGATTGCCGGTTGGCAGGCCAATGGGCTGGCGCGGCCAGACCTGGTGCACCTGACGGCTGACGGCTATCGCAAGAGTGCGGCGGGATTGTATGCGTTCTTGAAGGGGCCGTTGGGGCTGCGTTGAGCTTCAGGCCTATCGCGGGGCAAGCCCGCTCCCACGTGCTCTGTGGGAGCGGGCTTGCCCCGCGATGCTGCTGTCAGGCCGGCTCGGCCTCGAGCTCTAGCATGGCTTCGCGATAGCGCGCCAGCTCCTCGATGGTCAGCACCGGCAGGTTGTACTGCCGGGCATACACCGCCACCTGCTCGCCCCGGGCCATGCTGCCATCGGGGTTCATCAGCTCGCACAGCACCGCCGCCGGGCGCAGGCCGGCCAGGCGCGCCAGGTCCACCGAGCCTTCGGTGTGGCCGCGGCGGGTCAGCACGCCGCCGTCGCGGGCGCGCAGCGGGAACACGTGGCCGGGGCTGACGATATGCCGCTGCTGCGCGGTGGAGCGCAACGCCGCTTCGATGGTGGTGATGCGGTCCTGTGCCGAGACGCCGGTGCTCACGCCCTCGGCCGCCTCGATGGTGACGGTGAAGCCGGTACCGTGACGGGCCTGGTTGTTCGGCACCATCGGTGCCAGCTGCAGGGCGTCGACGGTGGCTTCGTCCAGGCACAGGCAGACGATGCCGCTGCAGTCGCGGATCATCATGGCCATGGTCTGCAGCGAAAGGTTCTCGGCGGCGGCGACGATATCGGCTTCGTCCTCGCGGTCGTCGTCGTCGAGCAGCAGCACCGGGCGCCCGGCCTGGAAGGCGGCGACGGCGGCAGTGACATTGGGGAATTGCTTGTTGAGCAAGGTGGACATGAAACGCTCCTCGTGAATGATCGATGAACGTCTCGGGGCGAACAAAATGCGCGCGCAGGGGCGCCCGGATGGCCCCTGCCTGACGCCTTCTTTCATCCGGACTATGACCGTCGGCTCTGGAGTCGCACCAGATCTGCTGACCCCCGGCATGGCCGGGGCGCTCGCGGGCTCATCTTTCGATTTACCGCCGGTGGGGACTTTCACCCCGCCCTGAAGACCGGGCAAGCATACAGCACTGTGCCACCCTGCTGGCAAGCGGCCGGTCTACGACCTTCGGCGGTATCATGGCGGCAAAAGCTCTGCGGAAGCGATGACATGGACACCTTGCAAGGCGCCGGCGGCAAGCCGATCAAACTGTGGACCGACGGCGTGCCGGTCGAAGACGAGGCCCGCAAACAGTTGCTCAACACGGCGCAGATGCCGTTCATCTTCAAGCACCTGGCGGTGATGCCGGACGTGCACCTGGGCAAGGGCTCGACCATCGGCAGTGTGATCCCCACGTTAGGCGCGATCATCCCGGCGGCGGTGGGGGTGGACATCGGCTGCGGCATGATCGCCGCGCGGACTTCGCTGCATGCCCGTGACCTGCCGGACAACCTGCACGGCCTGCGTACGGCCATCGAGCAGGCCGTGCCCCACGGCAAGACCTTCGGTCGCCGCGACCAGGGTGCCTGGGACAACGTGCCCAGGCACGCTGACCAGCAGTGGCAAGGCCTGGCCGGGCGCTTCAAGGCCATCACCGACAAGTACCCACGGCTGGAAAAGACCAATAACCGCCAGCACCTGGGCACCCTGGGCGGTGGCAACCACTTCATCGAAGTCTGCCTGGACGAAGCCGACCGGGTCTGGTTCATGTTGCACAGTGGTTCGCGCGGCGTCGGCAATGCCATCGGCAACCTGTTCATCGAACTGGCCCAGGCCGACATGCGCCAGCACCTGGCCAATCTGCCGGACAAGGACCTGGCCTATTTCAAAGAGGGCAGCCGGCATTTCGCCGACTACGTGCAGGCCGTGGAGTGGGCCCAGGATTTCGCCCGGCACAACCGCGAGCTGATGATGCAGGCGGTGGTGGCGGCCACCCGCAAGGTGCTGGGCAAACCGTTCGAGGCCAGCCTCGAGGCGGTCAACTGCCACCACAACTATGTGCAGAAGGAACAGCACTTCGGTCGCGAAGTGCTGGTGACGCGCAAAGGGGCGGTGTCGGCGCAGAAGGGGCAGTTGGGTATCATCCCGGGCTCCATGGGCGCAAAGAGCTTCATCGTGCGCGGCCTGGGCAACGAGGAGTCGTTCTGCTCGTGCAGCCATGGTGCCGGCCGGGTGATGAGCCGCACCAAGGCCAAGAGCCGCTTCAGCGTCGATGACCAGCGGCGCGCCACGGCCCATGTCGAGTGCCGCAAGGACAAGGACGTGATCGACGAGATCCCCATGGCCTACAAGGATATCGACGCGGTCATGCAGGCCCAGCGCGAGCTGGTCGAGGTGGTGCATACCCTGCGCCAGGTGGTGTGTGTGAAAGGCTGAAGTTGCGGGCAGCGGTATCTACCGCAGGCATCGCCTGAACGGGTTTTACCTTTTTGGCTCGCCCATTCCCGGGCAGCCAACAGGAATGACCAGCATGTCCCAGCTCCACACCTTCACCGCCGAAGACGTTGCAAGCGCTTTCGAAACCCTCGAGCCCCTTCTGTTCAGCCGCAAACGACGGACCGACGCCCTGGGCAACCCGGCGCCGAGAATGCTGGTCGTGGCCGGCGCCGAAGGCTCGGGCAAGACCTATCTGCTCAACAACTCGCTGCTGGCGAGCAAGCGCTATGACGACTACGTCAGTCTCTACGACCCGGATTATCGCAAGCTGCATCCACAGTACGAGCAGATGAAGGCCGACGGTGGCCGGCATGTCTACGCCCACACCGAGCAGTTCATCTGGCAGTTGGGCGGCAAGCTCTTCGAACATGCGCTGGCTAACCACTACGACATCATCATGGAGACCGCGCTGGACAGTGCGGCCTTCGCCGATGTACCGACCCTGGCGCTGCAGGCGGGTTACCAGCTGGAGCTGCACCTGATCGCCTGCCAGAAGGAATTCGGTCACTGGAACACCTTGGAGCGCGGGGTGAAGAGCGTGGCCGAGGACCAGCTCGAACGCTTCGTTTCCCTCAGCAAGATCGAGGCGTCGCAAGCCAATGCCGCGAGGATCATCGATGCCTTCGAGGCCGCCTGCCTGGTCAGCCCCGGCTCGCAGATCAGCCTGTATCAACGCGGCATGGAAACCGACCGGGAGAGCAGGTTGCTGTGCCGCAGCATCTGCTCCCCTGCGTTGCAACTGGTGCCGCAGGCGGCAGAGGCCGGTGAAGCATACTTCCAGCCGCCCCATATAGAGGGGCTGTTCGAGATCCGCCGCACATCCCTGGATCAGGTGCCCAGTACCTATCCGCAGTACTTCCAGCTGGTGCATACCGGCATGGTCGATGATCAGGTACGCGGCAACATGCTCAAGGCCTGCTGCGCAACGCTGGGCAAGGCCCAGGCGTTGAGTGAGCGGATCCCGGCCGACGTGTTCCGCGAACTGTCCTTGTATGTGCTCAAGTATTTGCACCCCTGAGCATCAAGGGCGTCACCCGGCTGGGCTGTTGAGTGCTTGGCCTGGTGCTGGCGTTTCGTCGCAGGGGTAATGCTTGGCCATCCTTCTGTCGTGCAGGGCTTCAACAGTGTTTCCTGGGGTGTATGCTTTGGCAAATTTTGGCAAATCCGGACGCAGCCATGAGCACCATGAACATTTCCCTGCCGGACTCATTGAAGTCGTTCGTTGACGATCAGGTCAGCCAGCGCGGCTACAGCACCAGTAGCGAGTACGTGCGCGAACTGATCCGAAAGGATCAGGATCGGCAACATCTACGGGGGCTGCTTCTGGCTGGGGCTGGCTCGGCTCCCACCACTTCGGTGGATGATGAGTACTTCGAAGCACTGCGGGCAAAGGTACGCAGGGGGTGAAGGCAACGGCCAAGCCAGTGATTCCCCGAGTGCTCGCGCGTGAAGATGTCGAGAGTGCTGTCAGTTACTACCTTGCTGAGGCTACAGAGCAAGTCGCAGTCGGATTCATCGATGCGCTTCAACAAGGCTATGGGCATATCAGTCGCCATCCGACATCGGGTATCAGCCGCTATAGCCACGATCTGGATCTGCCTGGGTTGTTCTGTTGGCCGTTGAAGCGTTACCCCTACCTGGTGTTCTACGTCGAGCGCGATGACCACATCGATGTCTGGCGAGTTTTGCATGCCAAGCGCGACATTGCTCAATGGTTGGCCGACGACCTCATCCACTAGTTCGGTGGGCGCGCGTAAGACGCGCATGACAACCTCAGGCGATGCCCGGTGGTGATGCGCAGGGAACGAGCAGGCATTAAAAAGCCGGCTTGTGGCCGGCTTCTCGGGGACGATCTTGGCTCATTTTTGATAAGCCGCAATCGCCTTAAACGGTTGGCAACATGGCCTGAAAAAGATGGCGGACGGCTGTGTGAGGCGTCGCCAGGCCCTCTGCAATGCGGCTTGCACCATCAGGGGGCGTGATGTGGCGCGTAGCATACTAGGGCTCACCGGGGATGCCCAGCAAAAAGTGGTGCGAAGTGTTTCAGCATGGCCGCGCCGGGCGTAGGCAGGACCACCAGAACACCCAGCCGAGGATCAGCAGCTTCTGCGCTCTGCGCTGCTGGGCGGTGAAGCGCTCGACCGGGTGGTTGAGGCGGTCGTGGCTGTGCAGGCATAAGGTGCCGTTGTTGCCTTGGGTGAGTCGGTGCACGCGCAACTGGCCGTTGTGCAGCAGTGCGTAGTACTCGCCTTCGATCACCCGGGTGAGGCTGGAGTCGATGGCCAGGAGCGTGCCCTGGGGCAATAGCGGCGCCATGTTGCCGGCCGGCATGCCGATACAGAAGGCGTTGTGCGCGGCAACGCCGACGCTGTCGAGGGCTTGGCGGGGGATCGGCTGGAACAGTTCGGGTGTGGCACTCAGGCTACCCTGCTGCAACTGGTGCAAGGGCAGTTGCACGCTTTGCGTGCCCAGCGCCAGCAGCGGCGCTGGGGCTTGCGTGGCGGCAAGGGCAGGGCGGGCAGGGGTGAGCGGGTCGGGATGTTTGGGGCCTTCGCCGCTACGTAGCCAGCGCGGATACACACAGAACAGGTCGGCGATTTCGTCGAGCCGAGCTTGCGGCACGCCACGCTTGAACCAGTTGTTGATGTGTTGGGGCGTGACGTTGCGCTGGGCAGCAAAGTCGGAAGGGGTCAGGTTGCACTCCTGCAGGAGGGCTTTGAGGCGATCACCGGATGAGTTCATGCTGGCGAGTCTATCGCCCTGATTACTGTGTGGAAATGAACTCGATGTGGAGGCGATTTGTGGGAATCTTTATGGTTTGCAGGCATTTTCCTAGGGGTGAGTAGGAGTTTTCCATCGCCCACAAAAAAGCCCTGCCGAGGCAGGGCTTTTTCATAGGTCAGCTTCAGCCTTTGTAGGCGGCAACCGACTTGGTGATCGCGGCGCGGGCGGCGTCGGCGCCTTCCCAGCCTTCGATCTTGACCCACTTGCCCTTCTCCAGATCTTTGTAGTTGGCGAAGAAGTGCTCGATCTGCTGGATCAGCAGGGCTGGCAGGTCGGTGTATTCCTTCACGTCAACGTACAGCTGGGACAGCTTGTCGTGCGGGACGGCGATGACCTTGGCGTCGCCGCCGCCGTCGTCGGTCATGTTCAGCACGCCGACCGGGCGGGCGCGGATGACCGAGCCAGGGGCAACCGGGTACGGGGTGACGACCAGCACGTCCAGCGGATCGCCGTCGTCAGCCAGGGTGTTGGGGATGAAACCGTAGTTGGCCGGGTAGAACATCGGGGTGGCCATGAAGCGGTCGACGAACAGGGTGTCGCTGTCCTTGTCGATTTCGTACTTGATCGGCGCGTGGTTGGCCGGGATCTCGATAGCGACGTAGATGTCGTTCGGCAGGTCTTTGCCAGCCGGGATCTTGCTGTAGCTCATTGGGCTATGCCCCCGTGTTTGATCAAAAAAAAGTGGCGCGATTATAGGCACATTCCGACAGGGCATGCCACGCCCGGCCTGATGTGCGGGGCTGTCAGGCGTGGTTTTCGCGGTAGTCCGGATGCTCGGCCTGCAGGCGTGCCAGACGGGCCAGCGGGTCCTGGCGGTAGAACAGCGACAGTTGCAGGTAGACCTTTGGATAAGCGGCGTGCAGCAGGTCGGGGGCGCTGAAGAAGTACTCGCTGCTGACGGCAAAGAACTCCGCCGGATTCTCTGCCGCGTAGGGGTCGATGGCGGTCTCGGCGTCGGGGTTGGCGTCGAGCTGACGGTTCAGGTCGTCGTAGGCGTGCTGCATGGCATTGGCCCAGTCTTCGACCTGCATGCCGCTGTGCAGCGGCGGCAGGCCGTTGGCGTCGCCATTGAGCATGTCGAGCTTGTGCGCCAGTTCGTGGATCACCAGGTTGTAGGCTTCCCAGCCGCCGCTGGCCAGCACCCCCGGCCAGGCCAGGATCACCGGGCCCTGTTGCCAGGCTTCGCCACTGTGTTCGGCGTCCCACACGTGTTCCACGCCGCTGCTGTCGCGGTGGCGCTGGGGGCTGACGAAGTCGTCGGGGTAGAGAATGAGCTCATGGAACCCCTGGTACCAGTTCAGCTCGCCCAGGTTCAGCAGTGGCAGCTGGGCCTGGGCGGCGAGGAACAGACGCTGCTGGTCATCCAGTTCGACCCCGGGCAGGGCGGTCAGGTGCTTGTCGTGCAGGAACAGCACGCAAGCCTCGCGCAGCCAGCGGTCTTCGTCGTCGCTGATGCCGTCGAGCATTGGCAGGCGCTGGCGGATGGCCTGCCACAGTTGATCATCGACCGGGTAGCGGGCCAGGGTGCGCCGGCGCCGCCAGGCGCTGAACGACCACATTCGCGTCAGTGGGCCTTGGCGGTGCGGCCCAGGCGGCCGCGCAGCAGGCCGAGGAGCATAGGCACCAGCGACAGGACGATGATGGCCACCACCATCAGCGACAGGTGTTGCTTGATGAACGGCACATTGCCGAAGAAGTAGCCCAGCGTGACCAGGCCGCCCACCCACAGCAGCGAGCCGGTCACGCTGAAGGCCAGGAAGCGCGGGTAGTGCATGTGGGCAATGCCGGCGACGAACGGCGCGAAGGTACGCAGGATCGGCAGGAAGCGGGCGAGGGTGACGGTTTTGCCGCCATGGCGGGCGTAGAAGTCGTGGGTTCGCTGCAGGTAGTCCTGGCGGAAGATCTTCGACCTGGGGTTGCTGAACAGCCGTTCGCCCGCCGTGCGCCCGATCACATAGTTGGTGCTGTCGCCGAGGATCGCGGCTGCCATCAGCAGGCCGGCCAGCAGCACTGGGTCCATGCCGCCGCCTGCGGCCACGGCACCGGCGATGAACAGCAGCGAGTCACCCGGCAGGAAAGGCATCACCACCAGGCCGGTTTCGCAGAAGATCACGGCGAACAGGATGGCGTAGATCCAGGGGCCGTAGTTGGTGACCAGCAGATCAAGGTAGGCATCGAGATGCAGGATGAGGTCAAGCGGGTTGAAATCCATGTACAGCACCTGAGTTCATGACCCGCTTCCACGGGCGCGCGATGACGGACAGCGTCTTGGGCGTGGGCAGATTCACCTGGGGGAAGGTAACTTTTCACACATGACTGGATGGGGATTATACGGCGAAGTACCGATTGTGCCCGGAGAGATTGTAGCGGCGGGTTACGACGGATCACGCATGACCCGTGGGAGCGGCTTCAGCCGCGAAGCAAGCGACGCGATGAATGGCGCCGGCTGCGCCGGTGTTCGCGGCTGAAGCCGCTCCCACAGGGCCTGCCACACCCATTACATCTGTGCAGATCTGTGAGAACAGCCTCGCGCAGCGCTTGCGATCAATCCTGGCTGATCGGCAGGATGTAGTTCTCGAACTCGGTGTCCTTGCGAAAACCCATGGACTCGTAGGTCTTGCGCGCCACCTCGTTGTCGCTGCTGGTGGACACGCGCATGCGCACGGCGTTCGACTCCTTGGCCATCTTTTTGGCTTCGCGCATCAGGTGGTCGGCCACCAGCATGCGCCGCGAGTCTTCGGCGACGTAGATGTCATTGAGGATCCACACACGTTTGAGCGACAGCGACGAGAAGCTCGGATAGAGCTGGCAGAACCCCAGCAGTTTGCTGTCGTCGTCAACGGGCAGGGCGAGGTAGATGATCGATTCGCCGCGCCTGAGGCGCTTTTCCAGGAAGCTGCGGGAGCTGTCCGGGTAAGGCAGCTGGCCATAGAACTCACGGTACTTCACAAACAACGGCGTGAGCAGGTCGAGGTGCTCCAGGGTAGCCTTGATGATTCGCATGTGCGGGCCTCAGTGTCCATTTGGGGGATACGGCGGATTGCCAGCAGTCAACAGCATGCTGCCTAAAGCAGCCTACAAGTGCAATCCGCCTTCCGTGACATGTTTTTTACCCATCTCCTAGCAGGAAGTTTCCATTTTTTTTGCCCGAATTGTCACTTTCAATGCTGTGGACCTCGGCCTCATCCTTCAGATTCACCCCCGACAGCTGCCTTTTGCAGGCTTCGCGCATCAGGTACAGCAGGCGATGGGCGGCCATGCCATAGCTCAGGCCTTCCAGGCGCACGTTGGAAATGCAGTTGCGATAGGCGTCGGTCAGGCCGACCTTGGGCGCGTAGGTGAAGTACAGCCCGAGGCTGTCGGGCGAGCTCAGCCCTGGGCGCTCGCCGATCAGCATCACGGTCATGCGTGCCTTGAGCAGCTCGCCCACTTCATCGGCCACCGCCACCCGGCCTTGTTCCACCAGCACCACCGGGGCGCTGGTCCAGCCGTCGGCGGCGGCCTGCTCCTCGAAGCGGCTGAGGAAGGGCAGGGTGTGGCGGTGCACGGCCAGTGCCGACAGGCCGTCGGCGACGACGATGGCCAGGTCGACGCCGGCCGGGTTGGCCTGGGCGTGTTCACGCAGTTGCCGGGCAGAGTCCGCGTGCAGGCGCCGGCCAAGGTCGGGGCGCTGCAGGTACTGGTGGCGGTCGCTGGCGGCACTGTGCAACAGCAGGCTGTCGCGGCCACGATCACTGAGCTGCTGGCGCAGGCCGGCATGGTCGAAGGGCAGGTGCACGGCATCGCGGGCCTGGGCGTGGGCGTACTGGAAATCCAGTTGGGCGCTGGTCGGCAGGCTGATGCCGGTGCGGCCCAGGGCGATGCGCGCCGGGGTGAGGGTACGCAGGGCCAGCCAGGGATTTTGCTCGGTAGGGGTATGTCGGTCCATGGGCGCTCCTAGGCCAGTTGCGCGAGCGCGTGGCGGAAGGCCGGCGGCAGGTTGTCGCCGAAGCGCACACGGCCATCGGCCTGGGTGAAGATGCCGGTGCGTTCGAGCCACGCTTCGAATTCCGGCCCGGGTTTGAGGCCGAGGGTTTGCCGTGCATACAGCGCATCGTGGAACGAGGTGGTCTGGTAGTTGAGCATGATGTCGTCGGAGCCGGGGATGCCCATGATGAAGTTGATCCCGGCCACGCCCAGCAGGGTGAGCAGGGTGTCCATGTCGTCCTGGTCGGCTTCGGCATGGTTGGTGTAGCAGATGTCGCAGCCCATCGGCACGCCCAGCAACTTGCCGCAGAAGTGGTCCTCGAGGCCGGCACGGATGATCTGCTTGCCGTTGTAGAGGTACTCCGGGCCGATGAAGCCGACCACGGTGTTGACCAGGAAGGGTTTGAAATGCCGGGCCACGGCATAGGCGCGGGTTTCGCAGGTTTGCTGGTCGACGCCGTGGTGGGCGTTGGCCGACAGGGCGCTGCCTTGGCCGGTTTCGAAGTACATCAGGTTTTGCCCGAGGGTGCCGCGCTTGAGCGACAGCCCGGCCTCGTAGCCTTCCTGCAGCACGTTGAGGTTGATGCCGAAGCCGGCATTTGCCGCTTCCGTGCCGGCGATCGACTGGAACACCAGGTCCAGTGGCACACCACGGTTGATCGCCTCGATGCTGGTGGTGACGTGGGTCAGCACGCAGGACTGGGTGGGGATCTGGTAGCGCTGGATGATGTTGTCGAGCATCACCAGCAGATCGCAGATCGAGGCGATGCTGTCGGTGGCCGGGTTGATGCCGATCATGGCATCGCCGTTGCCGTACAGCAGGCCGTCGAGGATGCTGGCGGCGATCCCGGCGGGTTCGTCGGTGGGGTGGTTGGGTTGCAGCCGCGTGGACAGCCGCCCACGCAGGCCCATGGTGCCGCGGAAGGCGGTGACCACGCGGATCTTCTGCGCCACCAGCACCAGGTCCTGCACACGCATGATTTTCGACACGGCCGCAGCCATTTCCGGCGTCAGGCCGGGGGCCAGGGCGCGCAGGCGGTGTTCGTCGGCCTGCTCGCCGAGCAGCCAGTCGCGCAGGCCACCGACGGTCAGGTGGCTGACCGGGGCGAATGCCTGCGGGTCATGGCTGTCGATGATCAGCCGGGTGACTTCATCGTCTTCGTAGGGGATCAGCGCTTCGCTGAGGAAGTGCTTGAGCGGGATATTGGCCAGGGCCATCTGCGCGGCGACCCGTTCGCCATCGTTGCTGGCGGCCACCCCGGCCAGGTAGTCGCCCGAGCGTGCCGGGCTGGCCTTGGCCATGACCTCTTTGAGGCTGTCGAAACGGTAGAGCTGGTTACCCACCGTGTGTACGAAACTTGCCATACAGAATCTCCAGGGCGCCGCAGGGCTGGCCTGCGGCGCGGGTCGACGATCAGTGCAGGGCCTCTTCGGCCTTCTGGATCGCGGCGAATTCCTCTTCCGGCGTGCCGGCCACCAGGTGGTGGCGGCTGTAGAACGCAAAGTAGGCAATCAGGACCGCATAGATCACCGCGGCGCCAATCACCACCCGCGGGTCGACCAGGAAACCGGCGACCACGGCGATACAGGCCAGCACCAGGGCCACGCCCGAGGTGAAGATGCCGCCGGGGGTGCGATACGGGCGCTCCATTTTCGGGCGACGGATACGCAGGGTGATGTGCGCGGCCATCATCAGCACATAGGACAGCGTAGCGCCGAATACCGCCACCAGGATCAGCAGGTCGCCCTGGCCGGTCAGCGACAGGGCGAAGCCGATGATCCCAGGGATCACCAGGGCCAGTACCGGGGCCTTGCTCTTGTTGGTCTGCGACAGTTTGCGCGGCAGGTAGCCGGCGCGGGACAGGGCGAAGATCTGCCGCGAATAGGCGTAGATGATCGAGAAGAAGCTGGCAATCAGGCCGGCCAGGCCGACCAGGTTGACGAAGCCGCCCATCCAGGTGGAGCCGCCGTAGGCTTTGGCCAGCGCCTCGACCAGCGGGTTACCCGAGGCCTTGAGGGCGTCGGCCCCTGCGCCGCCGGGGCCGACTATCAGGATCAGCAGGGCGAAGGCCAGCAGCACCAGCATGGCGCCGATCAGGCCGCGCGGCAGGTCGCGTTTCGGGTTCTTGGTTTCTTCGGCGGCCAGGGGCACGCCTTCGACGGCGAGGAAGAACCAGATCGCATAGGGGATCGCGGCCCACACGCCGACATAACCGAACGGCAGGAAACTGCTGGCACCGACAGCGTTGGTCTTGGCGATGTCGAACAGGTTGGCTGCATCGAAATGGGGCACCATGCCGATCAGGAACACCGCCAGGGCGATGGCGGCGATGGCGGTGATGATGAACATCAGCTTCAGCGCCTCACCCACCCCGAAGATGTGGATGCCGATGAAGATGATGTAGAACGCCAGATAGATCATCCAGCCGCCGATGCCGAACAGCGACTGGCAGTAGGCACCGATGAACACGGCGATGGCCGCGGGGGCGATGGCGTATTCGATGAGGATCGCCGTGCCGGTAAGGAAGCCGCCCCAGGGCCCGAAAGCGCTGCGGGCGAAGCCGTAGCCGCCGCCGGCGGTGGGGATCATCGAGGACAGCTCGGCCAGCGAGAAGCACATGCACAGGTACATGGTGGCCATCAGCAAGGTGGCGAGGAACATGCCGCCCCAGCCGCCCTGGGCCAGGCCGAAGTTCCAGCCGGCGTAGTCGCCGGAAATCACGTAGGCCACGCCCAGGCCTACCAGCAGGACCCAGCCGGCGGCACCTTTTTTCAGTTCACGTTGCTGGAAATACTCGGAATTGACCTTTTCGAAGTCGACGGAGGAGCTTGCCGGCGCGCCGGCGGAATGATCGCTTGGCATGGATTCACCTGTTGTTTTTCTTGGTGGCCGGAAGGGTTCCGGGCCTTGGTGATTTGTGTTGCAGGAAGCGAGCCAGAGCGGTTGCTGCACGGCAACCAGCCTGGGTTCTGGTGTAAGCAGGTCTGGCCTCTTCGCGGGTAAACCCGCTCCCACAGGCCTTGTGCTCAACCTGTGGGAGCGGGTTTACCCGCGAAAAGGGCGACGCGGTTTAGAAGAAGCCCAGCGGGTTGATGTCGTAGCTCACCAGCAGGTTCTTGGTCTGCTGGTAGTGGTCGAGCATCATCTTGTGGGTTTCACGGCCGACGCCGGACTTCTTGTAGCCACCGAACGCGGCATGCGCCGGGTACAGGTGGTAGCAGTTGGTCCACACACGGCCGGCCTTGATGCCGCGGCCCATGCGGTAGGCGCGGTTGATGTCGCGGGTCCACACGCCGGCGCCGAGGCCGAACTCGGTGTCGTTGGCAATCGCCAGGGCTTCGGCTTCGTCCTTGAAGGTGGTGACGCTGACCACCGGGCCGAAAATTTCTTCCTGGAACACGCGCATCTTGTTGTTGCCCTTGAGCAGGGTCGGCTGAATGTAGTAACCGGTGGCCAGCGAACCTTCGAGTTGCTCCACCTTGCCGCCGGTCAGCAGCTCGGCGCCTTCTTCCTGGGCGATCTTCAGGTAGGACTGGATCTTGTCGAACTGCTGCTGCGAGGCCTGGGCGCCGACCATGGTGTCGGTGTCCAGCGGGTCGCCGCGCTTGATCTGCAGCACCTTCTTCATCACCACTTCCATGAACTGCGGGTAGATCGACTCCTGTACCAGCGCCCGCGACGGGCAGGTGCACACTTCGCCCTGGTTGAAGAACGCCAGCACCATGCCTTCGGCGGCCTTGTCGATGAAGCTCGGCTCGGCCTGCATGATGTCTTCGAAGTACACGTTCGGCGACTTGCCGCCCAGTTCGACGGTGGACGGGATGATGTTCTCGGCCGCGCACTTCATGATGTGCGAGCCGACCGGGGTGGAGCCGGTGAAGGCGATCTTGGCGATGCGCTTGCTGGTGGCCAGCGCTTCACCGGCCTCGCGGCCATAGCCTTGCACCACGTTGAGCACGCCTTTGGGCAGCAGGTCGCCGATCAGTTCCAGCAGCACGGTGATGCCCAGCGGGGTCTGTTCGGCGGGCTTGAGCACCACGCAGTTGCCGGCGGCCAGGGCCGGGGCGAGCTTCCAGGCGGCCATCAGCAGCGGGAAGTTCCACGGGATGATCTGCCCGACCACGCCCAGCGGCTCGTGGATGTGGTAGGCCACGGTGTTCTCGTTGATCTCGGCGGCGCCGCCTTCCTGGGCGCGGATGCAGCCGGCGAAGTAGCGGAAGTGGTCGACGGCCAGCGGAATGTCGGCGTTGAGGGTTTCGCGGATCGGCTTGCCGTTGTCCCAGGTTTCGGTGATGGCCAGCAGTTCGAGGTTCTGCTCGATGCGGTCGGCGATCTTCAGCAGCACGTTGGAGCGGTCCTGCACTGATGTGCGGCCCCAGGCATCGGCGGCGGCGTGGGCGGCGTCGAGGGCCTTGTCGATGTCTTCGGCAGTGGAACGAGGGAACTCGGCGATCGGCTGGCCATTCACCGGCGAGGTGTTGGTGAAGTACTCACCCTTTACCGGAGGAACGAACTCACCACCGATGTAGTTGCCGTAGCGGGCCTTGAAGTTGACCTTGGCGCCCTCGGTACCGGGATGTGCGTAACGCATGGTGTGTCTCCTGGTCTTTGTGATTGTTGCGGAGTTACCAAGCGTAGAGCAAAGGTCGGGCCAGTGTCGGCGGCCCCTTGTGGATCAATGACTTGGGTCATTTTTCAAGGCGGGCCGGCTCGGCGCTGTACCAGGGCTGACACGGGCCGGGTGACACTTTGTACCGTTCATGGCACAGCCGGTGACTCGGTGGTCAGCCAGCATTGCAAAGCGCTCGTGCCTGGAGGATGCTGGCGCAACGCTCTATCTGCGGAGAACAACAACAAATGCAGAGCAACCCGTTCAGCCGCCACGCCCAGCAAGTGCTGACTGTCGCCCATGGCCAGGCCAGCGGGCCGGGCAGCGACCCCTCCATCGCCCGCTCCTGGCTGCGTTGCCTGGAGGACTATCACCTCGACCCTGCGCGCGCCCAGGCCCCGGTGGTGCTCGAGCACGGCCGCCTGCTGGAAAGCCGCGAGCGCCTGCAACAGGTGCTGCAGATCGCCGACAACGAGATGAACAGCCTGCACCAGCAGCTTTCGGGCAGCGGGCATGCAGTGCTGCTCACCGATGCCCGCGGGGTAATCCTCAACTGCGTGACCGCACCCGGCGAGCGGCGCATTTTCGAGCGTGCCGGGTTGTGGCTCGGCGCCGACTGGAGCGAGGCGCGAGAGGGCACCAACGGCATCGGCACCTGCCTGGTCGAGCGCCAGGCCCTGACCATTCACCAGGGCGAGCACTTTCGTGGCCGGCATACCGGCCTGACCTGCTCGGCCAGCCCGGTGTTCGACCCCCACGGTGAACTGCTGGCGGTGCTCGACGTATCGTCGGCGCGGCCGGACGTGTCGCGCCAGAGCCAGTTCCACACCATGGCGCTGGTCAACCTTTCGGCGAAGATGATCGAGAGCTGTTACTTCCTGCGCCACTTCGAGCAGCAATGGCTGCTGCGTTTCCACCTGCAGGCCGAATCGGTCGGCTTGTTCAGCGAGGGCTTGCTGGCGTTCGACGGCGATGGGCGGATCTGCGCTGCCAACCAGAGCGCGCTGAACCTGCTGGGCAGCATTCGCGGCGGCGTGCTGGGCAAGCCGGTCGATCGGTTCTTTGCCTGTAGTCATGACGAGCTGTTCAGCCGCGCCACGGCGCAAGGCAGCACGGCATGGCCACTGCATACCCGTGATGGCCGGCAGGTGTTCGCCAGCCTGCGCGGCCAGGCGCGTAAACCTGTGTGGTCGGTGCCGGCGGCGTTGCCCCAGGCACGCCAGGCCGCCGAGCCAGGCATCTGCCTGCTCGACCCGGCGTTGCAGCATGACTTTCGCCGGGCCGTGCGGGTCTTTGAGCGTGATGTGCCACTGCTGCTGCGCGGTGAGACCGGGTGTGGCAAGGAGGCATTCGCCCAGGCCGTGCACCAGGCCAGCGCCCGCCGTCACAAGCCCTTCGTGGCGGTCAACTGCGCGTCGATCCCGGAGAGCCTGATCGAGAGCGAGCTGTTCGGCTATCGCGGCGGCAGTTTCACCGGGGCGCGCAAGGAAGGCATGCGCGGCAAGCTGTTGCAGGCCGATGGCGGCACCCTGTTGCTCGACGAGATCGGCGACATGCCGCTGGCGTTGCAGACCCGGTTGCTGCGGGTGCTGGAAGAGCGTCAGGTGGTGCCGATCGGTGGTGAACCGCAAGCAGTGGATGTGCGCATCATCAGCGCCACCCACCGCGATTTGCTCGAGCGGGTGGCGCAGGGCGGCTTCCGCGAAGACCTTTATTACCGCCTCAATGGCCTGGAAGTGGCATTGCCGGCGCTGCGCGAGCGCAGTGACAAAGGGCAACTGCTGGACTTTTTGCTGGGTCAGGAGGCCGAAGGGCAAGCGGTGGCTATCGAGCCTGCGGCGCGCCAGGCACTGCTCGATTTCGCCTGGCCAGGTAACGTGCGGCAGATGCGTAACGTGCTGCGCACGTTGGTGGCGTTGTGTGATGAGGGGCGGGTCGAGTACCAGGATCTGCCTGCAGTTGTGCGCGTGGGAGCGGGCTTGCCACGCGATGGCGTCGGCAGGGCTTTCGATGTTGCCCGGTCGGACGCTATCGCGGGGCAAGCCCGCTCCCACGCGGACCTTCGCTCCCACGTATGCCTCGAGCACGCCGAACGCGATGCATTGCTGGCAGTACTGGAAGCCAACCGCTGGCACATGACCCATGTCGCCGAGCACCTGGGCATCAGCCGCAACACCCTGTATCGGAAACTGCGCAAACACGGCATCGCCAGGGCCGGCTGAGCGAAACAGCGGGTGCGATTTCCCGCGCCCTGGGCTACCCTGCGTCGACGTTTTGCGAGGTCGACCATGCACATTCATATTCTCGGTATTTGCGGCACTTTCATGGGCTCGCTGGCGGTGCTGGCCAAGGCACTTGGCCATCGCGTCACCGGCTCGGACGCCAACGTCTATCCGCCCATGAGCACCCAGCTCGAAGCCCAGGGCATCGAGCTCACGCAGGGCTATGACCCTGCACAGCTGGAGCCGGCTCCGGACCTGGTGGTGATCGGCAACGCCATGTCGCGGGGCAACCCGGCGGTGGAGTACGTGCTGAACAAGGGCCTGCCTTATGTGTCCGGCCCGCAGTGGCTGGCCGACCATGTGCTGCAGGGCCGTTGGGTGCTGGCCGTGGCCGGTACCCACGGCAAGACCACCACCAGCAGCATGCTGGCCTGGGTGCTCGAGCACGCCGGCATGAGCCCGGGCTTTTTGATCGGTGGCGTACCGCAGAACTTCTCGGTATCCGCCCGACTGGGCGATACGCCGTTCTTCGTGGTCGAGGCCGACGAATACGACAGCGCGTTCTTCGACAAGCGCTCGAAGTTCGTCCACTACCACCCGCGCACCGCGATCCTCAACAACCTTGAGTTCGATCACGCGGACATCTTCCCGGACCTTGCAGCCATCGAGCGGCAGTTCCATCACTTGGTGCGCACCATCCCGAGCGAAGGCCTGGTGATCCACCCGACCACCGAGCAGGCCCTGGAGCGGGTGATCGGCATGGGCTGCTGGACCCCGGTGCAGACCACCGGCGAGGGTGGCCAATGGCAGGCACGCCTGCTCAGCGCCGACGGCTCGCGCTTCGAAGTGCTGTTCGACGGTGAGGTGCAAGGCGTGGTGGACTGGGAAATGACCGGCCAGCACAACGTCGCCAACGCCCTGGCCACACTGGCCGCCGCCCGCCATGTCGGTGTGGTGCCGGCCATGGCCATCGACGGCCTCAGTGCGTTCAAGAGCGTGAAGCGGCGCATGGAGAAGGTCGCCGAAGTGCAGGGCGTGACCATCTACGACGACTTCGCCCACCACCCGACCGCCATCGCCACCACCCTCGACGGCCTGCGCAAGCGCGTCGGCGAGGCGCCGGTGATTGCGGTGATCGAACCGCGCTCCAACTCCATGAAGCTCGGCGCGCACCGCGATGGCTTGCCGGAAAGCGTCAACGATGCCGACCAGGTGATCTGGTATGCCCCGGCCAACCTGGGTTGGGACCTTGCCGCCACGGCCGCCCAGTGCAAGGTGCCCAGTGTGGTTGCCGACAGCCTCGAAGCGATCATCGAACGCGTCAAGGGCCAGGCGCGCCCGGGCACCCATGTGGTGATCATGAGCAACGGCGGTTTCGGCGGCCTGCATGGCAAGCTGGCCGAGGCACTGAAGTGAACGGGCCGCAGCGCATCACCCTGGCCATGACCGGCGCCTCTGGGGCGCAGTATGGCCTGCGCCTGCTCGACTGCCTGGTGCGCGAGGACCGCGAGGTGCACTTCCTCATCTCCAAGGCTGCGCAACTGGTGATGGCCACCGAGACCGATGTGCTGCTGCCGGCCAAGCCCCAGGCGATGCAGGCCTTCCTCACCGAGTACACCGGCGCCGCCGATGGGCAGATCCGTGTGTACGGCAAGGAAGACTGGATGTCGCCGGTGGCTTCGGGCTCCGGCGCGCCGGCAGCGATGGTGGTGGTGCCCTGTTCCACCGGTACGCTCTCGGCGATTGCCACCGGCGCCTGCAACAACCTGATCGAACGCGCTGCCGACGTCACGCTTAAAGAGCGACGCCAGTTGATCCTGGTGCCGCGCGAAGCACCGTTCTCCACCATCCACCTGGAGAACATGCTCAAGCTTTCGCAGATGGGCGCGGTGATCCTGCCGGCGGCGCCGGGCTTCTACCACCAGCCGCAGACCATCGACGACCTGGTGGATTTCGTCGTGGCGCGCATTCTCAACCTGCTGAGCATTCCCCAGGACATGCTGCCGCGCTGGGGGGAGCATCACTACGGGGTCGACGATTGAGGCGGGTTTTGCTCGGGCTGCTGGTGCTGGCCCAGCTTGGCGGTTGCGCCACGGTGCGCACGCTGGACGCGAACAAGCCGGGCGCCCCGGTGGTGTATGCCGGGACGCGGCTGGACCTGTATGTGATGAATGGCGGCTGTTGCCCGCAAGATCACTTCGGTGCGCTGGCGCCGGCCTATCCGGGGCTGGACCTGCCGGGGAGCGCGTTGCTCGATACCTTGCTGTTGCCGTTGTCGTTGCTGACGGCGGCGGGGGTTGGCTTTAACGCCACGGGCGGGCTGTAGCAAAAGGTTAGTCATTGATCAGGTAGAGACTGTGGGAGCGGGTTTACCCGCGAATGCGTCTTTGGGTTCAATGGCGCATTCGCGGGTGAACCCGCTCCCACAGGTCATGCACTTCGCGCTTCAATTCACTTTTTGCCCAGCCTGCGCAGTTCGTCCGACTCGACCACCCGAATCCCGTCCTCTTCTTCCAGCGCCAGGCGCCACAACGCCCGGGCCAGTGTACAGGCCTCGATCCCACGATACTTGCCCGGGATCAGGCGAGAGAACGGCGCAGCCATGCGCTCACCAAGCCTTGGCTCCACGCGCTCACCCAGCAACAGCGAAGGCCGCACGATGGTCAGTTGCGGCCAGTCCTGACCCTTGAGCGCCTCTTCCATTTCGCCCTTGACCCGGTTGTAGAAGATCGAGGATTTCGGGTCGGCCCCCAGCGCGCTGATCACCAGCAGGTGGCGCGCACCCATCTCGCGGGCGCGCTTGCTGAAGGCCACGACCATGTCCAGGTCGACCGCGCGGAAGGCGTTTTCCGAGCCGGCCTGCTTGAGCGTGGTGCCCAGGCAGCAGAAGGCGATATCGACACGGCCGGCCAGTTGCGGGAGAAACACGGCCGGGTCACCCACTGGGTTTTCCAGGTGCGGGTGCTCGGCCAGCGGCCGGCGAGTCGGCGCCAGCACGCGGCTGATGGTGGGCTCGTTGAGCAGGCGGTCGAGCAGGTGTTCCCCCGTCAGACCCGTGGCACCGGCAAGCAGGACATGCTGAGGCGTCAAGTACATGATGTCTCTCCCTTGTTACACACAGCTTAGTGGGTGCCAGGTATTTTTGCCTGTTCGCCCGGTACTGGCTGGGTGCTATTGCGCAAGGCTTGTTCGGCCTGTTGCCGGCGCAGGCGCTGCCAGTGCGTGACCACGGCCGGCGGCGCCCAGAGCTGCGGCTCAGAGGCTTCGAAGCCTTCCCTTCTCTCCCGTTCGGCAACACTTTGCCGCGCCAGTTCAAACGCCTGTTTCAGGTCGTCGGTCTGGTTCAGTGCCTGGGCGAACAGGGCATCGCCGAAATAGGTGAAGTCGGCCTCTTCCGAGCAGCCGAACGATACCCGGTCGGGGCGGGCGGCGGTCATGATCAAGGTCCGGTCGTCCTTGAGCGGGGCGATGTAGCCACCGGAGTAGCAGGCGGAGACAACGATGACCTTGTCGCGGTCCTTGAGGGGGGCGAGGGCGCTGGCCAGCTCGTCGGCGGTCAGGTCGGCCAGTTGCAGGCGCGGTTGGTCGAGCACCAGCTGGTGGTCATGGCTGCCGTGGCTGGTCAGGTAGACGAACACCAGGTCTTCCGGGCCGCTGCGCTCGGCGATCACCCGGGCGGCGCGGGTGAGGTTCTCGCGGGTGGCCATGGGGCGGTCGGCAAGGTGGTCGCGGTGGTTGACCAGGGTCACCTGGCCATGGGCGCCGAAGCGAACCTTGAGCATGTTGCTGACGTAGTCGGCCTCGCGCATGAACACGCTTTGCTGACCATCGCCGGCCACCACCAGGCTGTACAGCTGCACGGGTGGGAGCGAGCGCGGCACCTTGCCCAGGGCATCGTCCAGCAGCTTGCCCTGGTTGAGCAGGGCAAGATCGAGGGGGTCGGGCAGCAGCTTGCTGTTCTCGTCACGCACGCGCACGCCGTTGGTCCAGTAGCCTGCCTCGACCCGGCCGTCGGGGTGGGTCAGGCGGCCATGGCCCTGGTAGGCATCGTCGGCGAAGCCGCCGAGGTACTCGCTGCCATCGGCCAGCTGCAGGCTGCCGTTGCCGTTGAACCGCCAGTCAC
The DNA here is from genome assembly GCF_003231305.1 of Pseudomonas sichuanensis. Taxonomy (GTDB): domain Bacteria; phylum Pseudomonadota; class Gammaproteobacteria; order Pseudomonadales; family Pseudomonadaceae; genus Aquipseudomonas; species Aquipseudomonas sichuanensis. Next base: position 75,120 of record NZ_QKVM01000014.1, read on the forward strand.
GAAAAGCCCCTTTGTAGCGGCTGCCGTCGCTGCCCAGCAGTTCGCCCTGGCCCACCAGCGAGCCATCCTTGAAGTCGCCGATCCACACATCGCCGTCGGCATTCTCGTAGCGCCCTCGGCCTTCGAGGCGGTTGTCCTTGAACTCACCGATGTACTGCTCACCGTCGGCGCTGTCGTAGGTGCCGGCGCCTTGCAGTTGGCCGTCGATGAAATGACCGCTGTACTGGTTGCCGCTGGCATCGCTGCGTACCCCGGCGCCATTGGGCTTGCCTTTGGCGAACAGGCCCTGGTAGCGGCTACCGTCGGCCAGGTCGAGCTGGCCGGCGCCGTCGTACTGGTCGTCCTTGAACTGGCCGCGGTAGGTCTGGTCATGTTGCTTGAGGGTGCCTTCGCCGTCGCGGCGGCCGTGCTTGAAGGTGCCGGCGTAGTGGCTGCCTGGGGTGGTGAGGTCGCCCAGGCCCTGGAACAGCCCGGCGGCGAACTGGCCACGATAGACCTCGCCGTTGCTGCCGTGCCATTCGCCCTGGCCATGCCACTGGCCATCCTTGAAGGTGCCGGCGTACCAGCTGCCATTGGGGTAGTCGATGCGCCCCTCGCCCTGCAACAGGCCGTTGACCACCTGGCCCCGGTAGCGGCCGCCATCGGGCAGGCGGGCGTCAGGTGGCGACAAGGGTTCGCCATCGCCGCAGGCGGCAAGTAGCAGGATCAGGGTCAGGGGTAGCAGGGGGCGCATGGCGGAGTCCGGGCCGAACGATGCATGGAGTATGCCGCACAATGCGTGAAAGGGTGAATTGGGGCGTTTGTGGGAGCGGGTTCACCCGCGAACAAGGGCGAAGCCCTTGCCCTGCAACCCCGGAATCGAGGTGAGCTGCGCTCCCACAGCTGTTCAGTCAGCCCTTCAGACGAAGCAGAGCGACAGCGGCTCGGCGATGTAGGCCGGCTTCTCTTCGCCTTCGATCTCGAGGGTGACGGTGGCCTTGAGCAGCCACTGGCCAGGCTTCTTCTCGATGGCGTCGGTCAGGTCCACCTTCAACCGCACATTGCTGTCGACCTTGACCGGCTGGATGAAACGCACGCTGTCCAGGCCGTAGTTGATCACCATCTTCAGGCCTTCGGGCAGCACCAGCAGGTCTTCCATCAGCTTGGGGATCAGCGACAGGGTGAGGAAACCATGGGCGATGGTAGTGCCGAACGGGGTCTTCGCCGCTTTGACCGGGTCGACATGGATGAACTGGAAATCGCCAGTGGCCTCGGCGAACAGGTTGATGCGTTGCTGATCGATCTTCAGCCAGGCGGAACGTCCCAGTTCCTTACCAACGTACTGCGAAAGCTCTGTAACCGGTACATAGGGCATCGCGACTCTCCAGGTTGTCATTTGGTACGAAGGTGCAAGATCAGCACGGCCAGCCGTTGCAGTCAAGTTATGCGTTTTTCGCCGAATATCGCCTTATAGCCGCGTGCTTGGCGTGCTTATAATGGCCGCCTGCTTTCAGGAGGTCTTTATGCTGTTGCGTGGGTTGACCTGGCTGGTGCTGTTCCAGCTGCTGGGGACGGCGATCAATCATCTGTTCCTGCCTATCCTGCCCGGGCCGATCATCGGCCTGTTGCTGCTGTTGGCCTTCCTGATGGTGCGCGGTGAAGTGGGCAAGCCGCTCAACGAGGCCGCCAGCAGCCTGCTGCGCTACCTGCCGTTGCTGCTGGTGCCGCCGGCCGTGGGGGTGATGGTCTACGCCAGGGACATCGCCGCCGACTTCTGGGCCATCGCGGGCGCCTTGCTGATCTCCTGCCTGGTGACCCTGGTGTTCGTTGGCGTGCTGATGCAGAAGCTGATCCACCGCCAGGGCAAGCGCGAGGAGCTGCCATGACCCTCGACTGGCACGGTGCGCTCGACGCGGTGATCCATCATCCGTTGTTCGGCATCGGTATCACCCTGGCGGCCTACCAGCTGGTGCTGGCGGCCTATGAAAAGACCCGCTGGATCTTCCTGCAGCCGGTGCTGGTGTCGATGCTGGTGGTGATCGGCGTGCTGCTGGTGTGCGGCATCGACTACGCCGAGTACCGCAAGAGCACCGAGATCATGGGTACGTTGCTGGGGCCGGCTACCGTAGCCCTGGCGGTGCCGCTCTACCTGAACCTTCGACGCATCCGTCAGCTGTTCTGGCCGACATTTACTACGCTGGTAATCGGAGGTTTGTTCGCCACGCTGGCCTGCCTGGCGCTGGGCTGGTGGTTCGGCGCCGAGCACATGATCCTGATGACCATGGCGCCCAAGTCGGTCACCTCGCCGATCGCCATGCTGGTGGCCGAACAGATTGGTGGCGTGGCGGCGCTGGCGGCGGTGTTCGTGCTGATCACCGGGGTGATCGGGGCGATCTTCGGCCCGGCGCTGTTGACCCGCTTCGGTGTGCTCAGCCCCGAGGCCCGAGGCATGGCCCTTGGCGTGACCGCCCACGCGGTGGGTACCTCGGTGGCCTTGCAGGAAAGTGATGAATGCGGCGCCTTCGCCGCGCTGGCGATGAGCCTGATGGGAGTGGCCACGGCGGTGTTCCTGCCGTTGGCGGTCAGCCTGGTGGCATGAGGACTTGAGATGACGTTACCGCTGTTTCCCCTCAATACCGTGCTGTTCCCCGGTTGCCTGCTCGACCTGCAGATCTTCGAGGCACGCTACCTGGACATGATCGGCCGCTGCATGAAGCAAGGCGCAGGCTTTGGCGTGGTGTGCATCCTCGAGGGCGAGCAGGTGGGCAAGGCCCCGCCGACGGTGGCATCGATCGGTTGTGAGGCGCTGATCCGCGATTTCGTGCAGCAGGACAACGGCCTGCTGGGGATTCGCGTCGAAGGCGTGCGGCGCTTCAGTGTCGAGCAGACCGAGGTGCGCAAGGACCAGTTGCTGGTCGGCGAAGTCAACTGGCTGCCGGAGCTGGCCGACAGCCCGCTGGTAGAGCAGGACGATGACCTGCTGGCGCTGCTGCTGGCGCTGGGCGAGCACCCGATGGTCGAGGCGCTGGACATGCCGCGTGACGTGGACGGGCGGCAGTCGCTGGGCAACCAGCTCGCCTACCTGTTGCCGTTCATGGAAGAAGACAAGCTCGATTTGCTGGCGATCGATTCGCCGCAGCAACGGTTGGAGGCGATCCAGGCGTTGCTGGAGCGGATCCAGGGCGAGCTGTTCGCCTGAATGCTTTACCGGCCCCTTCGCGGCTGAAGCCGCTCCCACAGGGCCTGCGTATAACCTGTGGGAGCGGCTTCAGCCGCGAAGGGGCCAGCACAGTCGCCCTCAATACTGATAACGCAGCAACGCCTTCGGCAACGCATGCAGCGCAAAGAACGCCAGCAGTGCGACACACGCCGGCAGCACCAGCCACCACACCCGTTGCGACAAGGCCGTGAGCGGCTGGCGATACTGCACCAGCGTCAGGCTCAGCGCGCACACGCAACACGCCAGCAGCGCCCCGGCCAGGATGTCGGTCGGCCAGTGTGCCCCCAGGTACACCCGCGACAGGGCGATCGCCAGGGCTGGCAGGCAGCCCAGCATCACCCAGGTCAGGCGCATGCGCGGTGGTTGCCCGCGCCCGGCCAGTACCGCCAGCACCAGGAAGAAGGCAAACGCCGCTGAGCTGTGGCCGCTGGGCATGCTGTAGCTGGTCAGTGGGTCGCTCAGCACCTCCGGGCGGGCCCGGGCGAACAGCCATTTCAGCGTGCCATTGGCGATTGCCGTGCCGATCAGTGCGGAGCCTGCGAACAGCGCATGGCGCCACTGCCGGGCCAGCAGCAACAGCCCGGTCAGCAGGCCGCCAAGGAAGAACTGGGTACGGAAATCGCCCAGACGGGTGATCATCACCACGGCGCCGTCGAGTGCCTGGCTGCGGTGCTCCTGCACCAGGGTCATCACCCCTTGGTCGAATTCGCTCAGGTACGGCCAGCCGACGAACAGGGCCGCCACCGCCACGCCGCTGAGCGCCGCGACCAGCCGGGTACCGTGGCGCTGGTCGCGGATGCTGCTGTTCAGGCTCAGGCCAATCAATACCGCAAGGGTGCCGACGATGATCCCGGCATCCAGCCAGAACCCCTCGGGCAGCGGCAGGCGCATGGCGGCGCCGGTGGCCCAGCCAGGCAGCAGGTAGGCTACCGACCAGCCGGCGCCGGCCACCAGGCTGACGGCGATGAAGCGTGGCAGCGGCATGTCGAACATGCCCGCGACCATTGGCAGCATCGGCCGCAGCGGGCCGATGAAGCGGCCCACCAGCAGGCTGGCGATGCCGTAGCGCTGGAAGTAGGCCTCGGCGCTGCCGACCCATTGCGGGTGGCTGCGCAGCAGCGGCAGGCGGCGGATGTTCTGGTGGAAATACTTGCCCACGGCATAGGAAATGGCGTCACCCAGCAGGCCGCCGAGGAAGCCCAGCAACAGGGTTTCGCCCAGGCTGAAGGCGCCGCTGCCGGCCAGCACGGCGACAGCGAACAGCAGTACGGTGCCGGGCACGATGATGCCGGCGATCGCCAGGCATTCCACGCAGGCCACCACGAAAATCGCCAGGCCCAGCCACTGCGGGTTGGCGCCAAGCCAGGTGGTAAGGCTGTCGAGCCATTGGCCCATGGGTCAGTTTCCTTGTTCGAGAATGAAGAAGTCTTGGCCTTCGACCTGGCCGCGGCGCAGTGGGTTGCGCGTGCAGTGGCGGGCGTATTCGGCGTCGACGAAACGATAGGGCAGGTGCTCGTCACGGCCGTGGGGGATCCCCAGTCGGGCGGCCTGCAGCACCCGGGGCACGTGGATGCCGCAGTCCTCGACATACAGCCGCTCGGGGTCGAAGCGCTGGGCGTCCCAGTGCGGCACCTTGAGGCCCATGGCCCGGCACAGCAGGGTCTGGCCGTTGCACAGGCGCTCGGGTGGGCGCAGGTTGCCGCTGGCGTCGGGGTTGTTCAGTTGCATCTGCGCCAGGCTGTTTTCGTCGGACAGGGCATCGACCCACGGGTAGGCGGACTTGATCAGCACCGCGTTGCCCGGGCCATGGGCGCTGAAGTTCAGTGAGTCGCCGCCGCGGGCGTAGTACATGTAGATATGCCCGCCATCGAGGAACAGCGCCTTGCGCTTTTCGGTAAAGCCCAGGGATGCGTGGCTGCCCTTGTCGGTGAGGTAGTAGGCCTCGGTCTCGATGATCCGCGCCGCCAGCCAGAGATTACCGTGACGGTGGCGGATCACCTTGCCGAGCAGGTCGCGGGCGAGGGTCTGGGCGTCGCGGTCGAAAAAGCTGTCGGGCAGGGCGCGGGCCGGGCAGGGAGCGTGTTCGGGCATGCGGGCGGTTCGTGGCGGTAAAGGTGCGGATGATAGCAATGAATGGCTTAATCGAGGCTGAATCGCGGGCTGCTTCATCGCTGGCAAGCCAGCTCCCACTGGAGGGTGCCAAGCCTGTGGGAGCTGGCTTGCCAGCGATGACGGTAGTGCAGGTGTAGGATTTTTCGATAAGGCTAGTTACATCTTTCCTACACCTCTACGCCCACCATTTTCTACCATCCGCCACCCACCGCTGGGCGTACCGAAGCGCGCCAGTTATAATCAGCCGATTTCCCCTTTCGCCAAGACACCGAGCCCATGACTGAGTCCGTTCTTGACTACATGACCCGCCTGGGTCACGCCGCCCGTGAGGCCTCGCGGGTCATCGGCCGTGCCAGCACCGCGCAGAAGAACCGCGCCCTGCAGGCCGCCGCCGACGCGCTGGACGCCGCCCGCGACGCGCTCACCGCAGCCAATGAACAGGACCTCGCCAACGGCCGTGCCAATGGCCTGGAGCCCGCACTGCTCGACCGCCTGGCACTCACCCCGGCGCGCATCGACGGCATGATCACCGGCCTGCGCCAGGTGGCCAGCCTGCCGGACCCGGTCGGCGCTATGCGGGACATGAGCTACCGCCCGTCGGGCATCCAGGTCGGCAAGATGCGCGTGCCGCTGGGAGTGATCGGGATCATCTACGAGTCGCGTCCCAACGTGACCATCGACGCCGCGAGCCTGTGCCTCAAGTCGGGCAACGCCACCATCCTGCGCGGCGGTTCCGAAGCCATCCATTCCAACCGCGCCATTGCCACCTGCATCCAGCGTGGCCTGGCCGAGGCCGGCCTGCCGCCGGCGGTGGTGCAGGTGGTCGAGACCACCGACCGCGCCGCGGTGGGTGCGCTGATCAGCATGCCCGAGTTCGTCGATGTGATCGTGCCGCGCGGCGGCCGAGGCCTGATCGAACGCATCAGCCGCGACGCGCGGGTGCCGGTGATCAAGCACCTGGACGGTATCTGCCACGTGTTCGTCGACGAACACGCCGACCTGGACAAGGCCTGGCGCGTTGCCTTCAACGCCAAGACCTACCGCTACGGCATCTGCGGCGCAATGGAAACGCTGCTGGTCGACCAGCGCGTGGCCGAGCGCTTCCTGCCGGAGATGGCCCGCCGCTTCCAGGAAAAGGGCGTCGAGCTGCGCGGTTGCCAGCGCACCCAGGCGATCATCGACAGCCAGCCGGCCACTGAGGACGACTGGCACACCGAATACCTCGACGCGATCCTGTCGATCCGTGTGGTCGACGGCCTGGACCAGGCCATCGAGCACATCAACCACTATGGCTCGCACCACACCGATTCGATCATCACCGAACACCAGGGCCAGGCCCGGCGCTTCATCGCCGAGGTCGACTCGGCGTCGGTCATGCTCAACACCCCGACCTGCTTCGCCGATGGCTTCGAGTACGGCCTGGGCGCGGAGATCGGCATTTCCACCGACAAGCTGCATGCCCGCGGCCCGGTCGGCCTGGAAGGCCTGACCTGCGAGAAGTACGTGGTGATCGGCGACGGCCAGCTGCGCGGCCAGGAGTCCTGCTGAGTTGAGCAAGGCGGTGGCAGTGCGGCGCGTCGGCATGCTCGGCGGTACCTTCGACCCGGTGCATATCGGTCACCTGCGCAGTGCGCTGGAAGTGGCCGAGTTCATGCACCTGGACGAATTGCGCCTGCTGCCCAACGCCCGCCCGCCGCATCGCGATACGCCGCAAGTGGCGGCGCAGGACCGGTTGGCCATGGTGCGCAGCGCCGTACAGGGTGTTGGCTGCCTGAGCGTGGACGCCCGCGAGCTCGCGCGCGACAAGCCGTCGTACACCATCGACACCCTCGAATCGGTGCGTGCCGAACTGAACGTGCACGACCAGTTGTTCCTGATCATGGGCTGGGACGCGTTCTGCGGCCTGCCCAGTTGGCACCGCTGGGAAGAGTTGTTGCAACACTGTCACATCCTGGTGCTGCAACGCCCGGATGCCGATGTCGAACCCCCTGACGAGCTGCGCAACCTGCTGGCTGCGCGCTCACAGAACGACCCCACCGCCATGTCCGGCCCGGCGGGGCACATTTCGTTCGTCTGGCAGACGCCGCTCGCGGTGTCCGCCACGCAGATCCGACAGCTGCTGGCCAGCGGCAAGTCGGCGCGGTTCCTGGTGCCGGACGCAGTACTGGCCTACATCGAGGCGCACGATCTGTATCGTGCGTCCAACTGACGGCGCCCACGGGCGCCTCAATCAATGAGTTGAACGAGTTTTATATGACCAAGCAGAAAATCAATGGCATCAGTGGCGAAGAGCTGGTCGCGCTGACCAAGGCCGCGCTGGAAGACGTCAAGGCCCAGGACATCCAGGTTATCGACGTGCGCGAAAAGCACAGCCTGACCGACTTCATGATCATCGCCACCGGTACTTCCAATCGTCAGATCAACGCGATGCTGGAAAAGGTCCGTGAAGCGGTCAAGGCCAAGGGCGCTCAGCCACTGGGCGAAGAAGGCAAGGGCGACAGCGACTGGGTGCTGCTGGACCTGAACGACGTCATCGTGCACATGATGACCGCCGCCGCGCGCCAGTTCTATGACCTGGAGCGCCTGTGGCTGGGTGCCGAGCAGAGCCGCGCCAACGATGGCAAGCACCACAGCCCGGAGCACGCGCACGAGTATTCCGACAAGCTCAAAGACCGGGAATAAGGAAGCGTCGTGCGTCTGCGTCTGATCGCGGTCGGCTCGCGCATGCCCAAGTGGGTCGAGGAAGGTTGGCATGAATATGCCAAGCGCCTGCCCCCGGAGCTTGCGCTCGAGCTGGTGGAAATCCCGCTGAACACCCGCGGCAAGAACGCCGATGTCGCCCGCCTGATCCGTCAGGAGGGCGAGGCGATGCTGAGCAAGGTGCAGCCCGGGGAACGCATCGTCACGCTGGAGGTCCATGGCAAGCCGTGGAGTACCGAGCAGCTGGCGGGCGAGCTGGACCGTTGGCGCCTGGATGCGCGTACGGTCAACCTGATGGTGGGCGGCCCGGAAGGGCTGGCGCCGGAGGTCTGCGCACGCAGCGAGCAGCGTTGGTCGCTGTCGCCGCTGACGTTGCCGCACCCGTTGGTAAGGATACTGATCGGCGAGCAGATCTATCGCGCCTGGACCGTGCTGTCCGGGCATCCGTACCACAAATGAACCTGTAAGCCCGCCGATGCCGCAGCAGATCCGCCTCAAGGACCACGAGAAAGACGCCCGCCTGGTGCGCAACCGCGTCGTCGTGGGCGCCGTGGCGGTGGTGCTGCTCGTCTGCGTGTTGATCGCCCGGCTGTACTTCCTGCAGGTTATCCAGTTCGACTACCACTCGACGCTGTCGGAGAACAACCGGGTGCATGTGCAGCCGATCCCGCCGACCCGCGGGCTGATCTTCGACCGCAACGGAGTGATCGTCGCCGACAACCGGCCCAGCTTCAGTCTGGTGATGACCCGCGAACGCTCCGGCAACCCTGGCAAGTGGCAGGAAGTGCTGGATGTGATCGTCGAGGTGCTGGAGCTCACCCCGGATGACCGTGCCCTGTTCGAGAAACGCATGAAGCAGGGGCGCCGGCCATTCGAGCCGGTGCCGATCCTGTTCGAGCTCAACGAAGAACAGATCGCCCGTATCGCGGTCAACCAGTTCCGCCTGCCCGGTGTCGAGGTGGCGGCGCAGTTGGTGCGTCACTACCCGCAGGGCGCGCACTTTGCCCACTCGGTGGGCTATGTGGGGCGGATCAACGAGAAAGAGCTGAAGACCCTTGACCCGGTGAACTACAGCGGCACCCACCACATCGGCAAGACCGGCATCGAGCGTTTCTACGAAGATGACCTGCATGGCCAGGTGGGCTACGAGGAAGTCGAGACCAACGCCCGCGGCCGAGTGCTGCGGGTGCTCAAGCGCACCGACCCCAAACCGGGCAAGGACATCGTGCTGAGCCTCGACATCAAGCTGCAGGAAGCGGCCGAGCAGGCGCTGGGCGGGCGGCGCGGCGCGATCGTGGCGCTCGACCCGCGCACTGGCGAAGTGCTGGCGATGGTCAGCCAGCCGAGCTTCGACCCCAACCTGTTCGTCACCGGCATCAGCTTCAAGGCCTATGCCGAGCTGCGCGACTCGATCGACCGGCCACTGTTCAACCGTGTGCTGCGCGGCCTGTACCCGCCGGGTTCGACCATCAAGCCGGCGGTGGCCATTGCCGGCCTGGACAGTGGCGTGGTGACCGCCTCCAGCCGGGTGTTCGACCCGGGCTACTACCAACTGCCCAACTACGACCACAAGTACCGCAACTGGAACCGCACCGGCGATGGCTGGGTGGACCTGGATGTGGCGATCATGCGCTCGAATGACACGTACTTCTACGATCTTGCGCACAAGATGGGCATCGACCGCTTGTCCAACTACATGAACCGGTTCGGCATCGGGCAGAAGGTCTCGCTGGACATGTTCGAAGAATCCCCCGGCCTGATGCCGTCCCGCGAATGGAAGCGCGCCACTCGCCGCCAGGCCTGGTTCCCGGGCGAAACGCTGATCCTCGGTATCGGCCAGGGCTACATGCAGACCACGCCGCTGCAACTGGCCCAGGCCACCGCGCTGATCGCCAACAAGGGGGTGTGGAACCGCCCGCACCTGGCCAAGACCATCGAAGGCCAGCCGCCGGTGGACGAGAACCCGATGGAGAACATCGTCCTGCGCGACAAGTCCGACTGGGCCAAGGTCACCCATGGCATGGAGCAGGTGATGCACGGTGCCCGTGGTACCGCGCGCAAGGCGGCCCTTGGCTCGCAATACCGTATCGCCGGCAAGAGCGGCACCGCGCAGGTGGTGGCGATCAAGCAGGGCGAGAAGTACGACCGCAACAAGCTCCAGGAGCGCCACCGCGACCACGCCCTGTTCGTTGCCTTCGCCCCTGCCGAAGACCCGAAGATCGTGGTCTCGGTGATGGTCGAGAACGGCGAGTCCGGCTCCGGTGTCGCCGCCCCCGTGGTACGCCAGGTCATGGACGCCTGGCTGCTCGACGAGAACGGCCGACTCAAGCCTGAGTTCGGCCCCGCCACAGTCGCCCAGGAAACGGCCCCGTGATGAACAACTTCGATCGCATGCTCTCCAGCGAAGACGTGATGCGCCGACGCGCCAGCTTCCTGCAGCGCATCCACGTCGACGGCCCCTTGCTGCTCATCCTGCTGACGCTGGCCGCCGGCAGCCTGTTCGTGCTGTATTCGGCCAGCGGCAAGAACTGGGACCTGCTGATGAAGCAGGCCACCTCCTTCGGCATCGGCCTGGTGTCGATGTTCATCATTGCCCAGCTGGAGCCGCGCTTCATGGCGCGCTGGGTGCCGCTGGCCTACCTCACCGGGGTGATGCTGCTGGTGGTGGTGGACGTGATGGGCCACAACGCCATGGGCGCCACGCGCTGGATCAACATCCCCGGGGTGATCCGCTTCCAGCCCTCGGAATTCATGAAGATCATCATGCCGGCGACCATCGCCTGGTACCTGTCCAAGCGCACCCTGCCGCCGCACCTCAAGCACGTGGCGATCAGCCTGGTGCTGATCGGCGTGCCGTTCATCCTCATCGTGCGCCAGCCCGACCTGGGCACGGCGCTGCTGATCCTCGCCTCCGGTGCCTTCGTGCTGTTCATGGGCGGCCTGCGCTGGCGTTGGATCGTCAGCGTGATCGCCGCGGCGGTGCCGGTGGCGGTGGCCATGTGGTTCTTCGTCATGCACGACTACCAGAAGCAGCGCGTGCTGACCTTCCTCGACCCGGAAAGCGACCCGTTGGGCACCGGCTGGAACATCATCCAGTCCAAGGCGGCGATCGGCTCGGGCGGGGTATTCGGCAAGGGCTGGCTGCTGGGCACCCAGTCGCACCTGGACTTCCTGCCGGAAAGCCACACCGACTTCATCATCGCCGTGTTGGGCGAGGAATTCGGCCTGGTCGGCATTTGCCTGCTGCTGCTGATCTACATGCTGCTGATCGGCCGTGGGCTGATGATCACGGCCCAGGCGCAGACCCTGTTCGGCAAGCTGCTCGCGGGCAGCCTGACCATGACCTTCTTTGTTTATGTGTTCGTCAATATCGGTATGGTCAGCGGCCTTCTGCCCGTGGTGGGTGTGCCGCTGCCCTTCATCAGCTATGGCGGAACTTCGTTGGTGACGCTGCTGTCAGCGTTTGGCGTTCTGATGTCGATCCATACGCACCGCAAATGGATTGCTCAAGTTTGAAAAAGGTGAAGAATTCAATGCAAGCAGTGCGTGGCTGGGTTGCCCGTTGTGCGCCGTGGATCGGTGCCCTGGGCCTGTTCGGCGCTGTCCAGCAAGCCCTCGCCGGCGATTACGACGGCTCGCCCCAGGTGGCCGAGTTCGTTGGCGAGATGACCCGTGACTACGGCTTTGCCAGTGAGCAGTTGATGGGTGTGTTCAGCGAGGTGCAGCGCAAGCAGGCGATCCTCGACGCGATCTCGCGGCCGGCCGAGCGGGTCAAGCCGTGGAAAGAGTACCGCCCGATGTTCATCACCGACGCGCGCATCGCCCGCGGGGTGGACTTCTGGCGCCAGCACGAGGCGGTGCTGGCCCGCGCCGAGCAGGAATACGGCGTGCCGGCGCAGTACATCGTCTCGATCATCGGCGTGGAGACCTTTTTCGGCCGCAACACCGGCAACTACCGGGTGATCGACGCGCTGTCCACCCTCGGTTTCGACTACCCGCCGCGCGCCGAATTCTTCCGCAAGGAGCTGCGCGAGTTCCTGCTGCTGGCCCGTGACGAGCAGCTCGACCCGCTGACGCTCAAGGGCTCCTACGCCGGCGCCATGGGCCTGCCGCAGTTCATGCCGAGCAGCTTTCGCAACTACGCGGTGGATTTCGACGGCGACGGCCACATCAATATCTGGAACAACCCTGACGATGCCATCGGCAGCGTCGCCAGCTACTTCAAGCGTCATGGCTGGGTAGCCGGTGGGGCCGTGGTCAGCCGCGCGCAGGTCGCAGGCGCCAGCGCCGACGAAGGCCTGACCACCGGCATCGAGCCGGTCAAGACCGTGGGGCAGTTGCGAGCGCTGGGCTGGTCGAGTCATGATGCGCTGCGCGATGATCTGCCGGTCACCGCCTTCCGCCTGGAAGGCGAGTACGGCCCCGAGTACTGGATGGGCCAGAAGAACTTCTACGCGATCACTCGCTACAACCGCAGCGTGATGTATGCCATGGCGGTGCATCAGCTTGCCGAACAGCTGGTTCAAGCACGGGGCGTCAAGTAATGCGCGCAATCATCTCTGCCAACACCTTCAAGCTGCTGACCTGCGTCACCGTCGGCATGCTCCTGGTCAGCTGCTCCAGCAGCCGCCCGACCTCCCAGGGCAGCGGCAACGCAGTGCGTTCGCAGCCGGGCCTGGACATCAACCGCGCCCACAAGGATGGCGCTCCGTGGTGGGACGTGGACGTCAACAAGATCCCCGACGCCACCCCGACCGTGCACACCGGCAACTACAAGGCCAACCCGTACACGGTGCTGGGCAAGACCTATTACCCGATGCAGGACTCGCGCAACTACCGCGCCGAGGGCACTGCCTCGTGGTACGGCACCAAGTTCCACGGGCAGAACACCGCCAACGGCGAACTGTACGACCTCTACGGCATGAGCGCGGCGCACAAGACCCTGCCGCTGCCGGCCTACGTGCGGGTGACCAACCTGGCCAACGGCCGCAGCGTGATCCTGCGGGTCAACGACCGTGGGCCGTTCTATTCCGACCGCATCATCGACCTGTCCTACGCCGCGGCGAAGAAGCTCGGTTACGCCGAGAGCGGCACCGCCCATGTGCGTGTCGAAGGCATCGACCCGCAGCAATGGTGGGCCCAGCGCGGCCAGCAGCCGCCGCTGATGCTCAAGGAGCCGCAGGTTGCCCAGGCCCAGCCGATCGCCGCCAGCACCGGGCGTGTCGAGCAATGGACCCCGCCGCCGCAGCAGCACGCAGCGCCCGTGGTGCCGGTGCAGGTGAGCGGCAACAACGTGCCGAACAGCAACGGCGGCAGCATCCTGCAGGTGGGCGCCTTCGCCAACCCGGACGCCGCCGAACTGCTGCGCTCCAAGCTGAGCACCATGGTCAGTGCGCCGGTGTTCATCAGCTCCGTCGTGCGTAACCAGCAGACCCTGCACCGGGTCCGCCTGGGGCCGATCAACAGCCAGGGCGAGATCCAGCAGACCCAGGACAGCATTCGCCTGGCCAACCTCGGCCAGGCCAAAGTCGTCACCGACTGACGTCTTCGCGGGTAAACCCGCTCCCACAGGCTTGCGCATAACCCTGTGGGAGCGGGTTTACCCGCGAAAAGGACGACGCCGACCTGTCGGTTTGTTCATGAATTGCCGGGCGTTGCCATGTACAATGCCCGCTTTTGCCCGCAGCGGCATTAGGTCGCACTTTTGCGGGCCAGGCCATTGGCCATAAAACTAGACTGACGGGGCGCCGGGCACACGATGTGGCCCGCGGAACATCAGACCATTAGCGATTTACGAGAGACGGATGAACATCACCAACCTTGCCAAACGACTTTGCCTGCCTGTTCTGCTGCTGATCACGCCTGTCGCCTTCGCGGCCGAGCAGATGATGCCGGCACCACCGCAACTGGCCGCCAAGTCCTATGTACTCATGGACGCGGCCAGCGGCAACGTGCTGGTCGAGAACAACGGTGACGAGCGCCTGCCGCCAGCCAGCCTGACCAAGCTGATGACCGCCTACATCGCCACCCTGGACATCCGTCGTGGCCAGATCGGCGAGAACGACCCGGTGACCGTCAGCGAAAACGCCTGGCGCACCGGCGGTTCGCGCATGTTCATCAAGGTCGGCAGCCAGGTGACCGTCAGCGACCTGCTGCACGGCATCATCATCCAGTCCGGCAACGATGCATCGGTGGCCCTGTCCGAGCACATCGCCGGCAGCGAAGACGCCTTCGCCGACATGATGAACAAGACTGCCGCCGACCTGGGCATGGGCAACAGCCACTTCATGAACCCGACCGGCCTGCCGAACCCGGAGCACTACTCCTCGGCCCACGACATGGCCCTGCTGGCACGCGCGATCATCAACGAAGACCCTGCGCACTACGCCATCTACTCGCAGAAAGAGTTCTTCTGGAACAACATCAAGCAGCCTAACCGCAACCTGCTGCTGTGGCGCGACAAGACCGTCGACGGCCTGAAAACCGGCCACACCGACGAAGCCGGCTACTGCATGGTCGCCTCCGCCGTGCGTGACGGCCAGCGCCTGATCGCCGTGGTGTTCGGCACCAACAGCGAGCAATCGCGTGCCGCCGAAACGCAAAAGCTGCTGACCTACGGCTTCCGTTTCTTCGAAACCCAGACCTTCTATCAGAAGGGCACCGAGCTGACTCAGGCCCCGGTATGGAAAGGCGCGACCAACCAGGTCAAGGCCGGCCTGGCCAACGACCTGACCATGACCATGCCTAAAGGCCAGTTGAAACGCCTGCAGGCTTCGATGAGCATGAATCCGCAACTGACCGCTCCGATCGCCAAAGGTGACGTGATCGGCAAAGTGGAAGTCAAACTGGACGAGAAAGTGATTCACAGCGCCGACCTGATCGCCCTCGATGGCGTGGAGGAAGCTGGTTTCTTCGGCCGTATGTGGGACAGCATCCGCCTGTTCTTCTATGGTTTGTTCAACTGATACGTGACCTGCATGCCCCCGTGAACCAGGCGGGGGCGTTGCTGTTGCCACGGCTTACGAGGCCATCCCGCAATGAGCGAAGAAGACGTCAAGTCGCATAAGATCGAATTCCCTTGCGAGGACTATCCGATCAAAGTGATCGGCGATACCGTGGTCGGTTTCAAGGACACCGTGATCGAGATCCTCAGCAAGTACGCCAAGGTCGATCTGGCCACACTGGCGGAGCGCCAGAGCAAGGAAGGCAAGTACACCACGGTGCAACTGCACATCATTGCTGAAAGCGAAGATCAACTGCACGACATCAACAGTGCCCTGCGTGCCACCGGCATCGTGAAAATGGTGCTGTGATGAGCACATGCCTCGGTATACGCGAGCTTGGCCTGCAGCCCTATGAACCGGTGCTGGAGGCCATGCGTCGCTTTACCGAGGCGCGTGGCCCGGATGCCCAGGACGAAGTCTGGCTGGTGGAGCACCCGGCGGTGTTCACCCAGGGCCAGGCTGGCAAGGCCGAGCATCTGCTGGTGCCTGGCGACATCCCGGTGGTGAAGACCGATCGCGGTGGCCAGGTGACCTACCACGGCCCTGGCCAGTTGGTCGCCTACCTGCTGCTGGATGTGCGCCGCCTGGGCTTTGGCGTGCGCGAACTGGTCAGTCGCATCGAGCAGACGCTGATCGAACTGCTTGCCAGCTACGGCGTGAACGCCGCAGCCAAGCCCGATGCCCCTGGCGTATATGTCGATGGAGCGAAGATCGCCTCCCTTGGCCTGCGAATCCGCAACGGTCGTTGCTTCCACGGCCTTGCTCTGAATGTGGACATGGACCTCGCGCCATTCCGCCGAATCAACCCCTGCGGGTATGCGGGGCTGGCGATGACCCAGCTGCGCGACCTGGCAGGCCCGATCGAACTCGACGAGGTCAGGACAAGGCTGCGCGGACAGCTGGTCAAGCACCTCGACTATGCTGAGCAGACGACCCTCACGGGCGGAATCGACTGAATATGACAACTGTGCAAGAAGCCGTGCCGAACCTGATCCCGACGCAAGACGTCACCTCGCGCCCCGCGCCCAAGAAAGTCGAAGCCGGCGTGAAGCTGCGCGGCGCCGAGAAGGTGGCGCGCATTCCGGTGAAGATCATCCCCACTGAAGAACTGCCGAAGAAACCCGACTGGATCCGTGTACGCATCCCGGTTTCGCCGGAAGTCGACCGTATCAAGCAGCTGCTGCGCAAGCACAAGCTGCACAGCGTGTGCGAAGAGGCCTCCTGCCCGAACCTGGGTGAGTGCTTCTCGGGTGGCACCGCCACCTTCATGATCATGGGTGACATCTGCACCCGTCGCTGCCCGTTCTGCGACGTCGGCCATGGCCGGCCGAAGCCGTTGGACCTGGACGAGCCGAAGAACCTTGCGGTGGCCATCGCCGACCTGCGCCTGAAGTACGTGGTGATCACCTCGGTAGACCGCGACGACCTGCGTGACGGCGGTGCCCAGCACTTCGCCGACTGCATCCGCGAGATCCGCGCGCTGTCGCCGGGTGTGCAACTCGAGACCCTGGTACCGGACTACCGCGGCCGTATGGACGTGGCGCTGGAAATCACCGCGCAGACTCCACCGGATGTGTTCAACCACAACCTCGAAACCGTACCGCGCCTGTACAAGGCCGCGCGCCCGGGTTCGGACTACGACTGGTCGCTGGACCTGCTGCAGAAGTTCAAGCAGATGGTGCCGCACGTACCGACCAAGTCCGGGCTGATGCTGGGCCTGGGCGAGACCGACGAGGAAGTGATCGAGGTCATGCACCGCATGCGCGAGCACGAGATCGACATGCTCACCCTCGGCCAGTACCTGCAGCCGTCGCGCAGCCACCTGCCGGTGCAGCGCTTCGTGCACCCGGACACCTTCGCCTGGTTCGCCGAGGAAGGTTACAAGATGGGCTTCAAGAACGTCGCTTCCGGCCCGCTGGTACGTTCCTCGTACCACGCTGACCAGCAGGCTCACGAAGCCAAGATCAAGCTCTGAAGCGAGCTTGAGCTGAACATGCCGATGCACGCCGAAAGGCGGCATCGGCTTTTTTTTAGCTGTAAGTTTCAAGCAGCAAGCTGCAAGGAGTAGCGCGATGAATTGCGTGGAGACCGTTGAAACCCTGCTGCCTGGGGCTCTGTCCGGCAATGCCCGGTTCGCTATCGTCGCCCCGGCAGGGCCGGCCCGACTGGATGCAGACAAGGCTCGCCAGTGGTTCGACAGCCGTGGGTATCAATGCCGCATCTACCCAGGCGTGAACCTGGCCGATGGTTACCTGGCCGGTAGCGACCAGCAGCGCCTGCAAGACCTGCACGATGCCTTCCAGGCCCCGGACATCGACGCCATTGTGTGCATGCGTGGCGGCTACGGCAGCATGCGCCTGCTGGATGCGCTGGACTTCGACCTGATCCGTCGCCACCCCAAGCCGCTGGTGGGCTACAGCGATATCACCGCGTTGCATACGGTGCTCAATCGACATGCCGGGCTGATCACCTTCCACGGCGCGATGCTTAATGCCGACCTGTTGGGGGGCAAGCTGGAGCCGACGGTGAGCTCACTGTTCGAGCAGCTGGGTGGGCGGCTGGGGGAGGGTGATGCCATTGTTCACCCGGCGGCCTATCCGCTGACCACGGTTGTGCCGGGTGTGGCGAGCGGGCGGCTGGTTGGCGGTAACCTGTCGTTGCTGGGCGCAACGCTGGGGACTGTGGCCGAGATCGATTGCGAGGGCGCGATCCTCTTCATCGAGGACGTCAACGAGCCGCTGTACCGGGTTGATCGCCTGCTGACCCAGTTGCGCCTGGCGGGCAAGCTGCAAGGCCTGCGGGGTGTGCTGGTTGGGGACTTTGCCGGGGTGACGGTTGCAG
Source organism: Pseudomonas sichuanensis (assembly GCF_003231305.1). Classification (GTDB taxonomy): domain Bacteria; phylum Pseudomonadota; class Gammaproteobacteria; order Pseudomonadales; family Pseudomonadaceae; genus Aquipseudomonas; species Aquipseudomonas sichuanensis. The sequence goes on from NZ_QKVM01000014.1 coordinate 92,976, forward strand.
CGATGACGCCGTTGCTGCTGGATACCTTCGGCCCGCTCGGGGTGCCGGTACTGGCCGGCTGGCGCAGCGGGCACTGTGATCCGAACCTGTGTTTGCCGATGGGGGCGCGGGTGGCGCTCGACAGCACGCTTCAGTACCTGAGGCTGGCGCAGTCCCTGTTCAGGGCATAAGGCCATCGCGGGGCAAGCCCGCTCCCACGCCGGATATCAATCCTGTGTGGGAGCGGGCTTGCCCCGCGATGTGCATCAACGGATTCAGCGGCGCAGGCTATCCAGCAATTTGTGGGTCGGATAGCCATCCGCCGGCCAGCCCTGCGCCTGTTGCGCATTGCGAATGGCCTTGCGGGTGTTGGCGCCGATGATGCCATCGGGATTGCCCGCCTCGTGCCCGCTGGCGTTGAGCAGCGTCTGCAGTTCGATCCGCTCGCTGCGGCTCAAGGGCAGGTCGTCCTTCGGCCAGCTGCCGGCGATGAAGCCCCAGCCATAGAAACGATCGCCCAGCAGGCTGACCGCCAGTGCGTAGGACGACGAGTTGTTGTACTTGAGGATCGCGCGGAAGTTGTCCAGCACCAGGAACGCCGGGCCGCGAGCGCCAGCCGGCAGCAGCAGGGCGGCGGACAGCTGGCTGCTGTTGGCCGGCAGCTGGGTGCCCGCCGGTAGTTTCACGCCCAGTTGCAACCATTCGTTGACGCTCTTGCGCTGGCTGCCGTCGGCCAGCCAGTAGTCGAAGCCGGCAGGTACCTGCACTTCGAAGCCCCAGGGTTGGCCGCGTTTCCAGCCAGACGCCTGCAAGTAGTGCGCGGTCGACGCCAGGGCGTCGGCGGTGCTGTTCCAGATATCGCGGCGGCCGTCACCGTCGAAGTCCACGGCGTGGGTCAGGTAGGTGGTGGGGATGAACTGGGTCTGGCCCATGGCCCCGGCCCAGGAGCCACGCATGGCGTCGGGCTGGATGTCGCCGTTCTGCAGGATCTGCAAGGCGGCGATCAGCTGGTCCTGGGCGAACTGCGGGCGACGGCCCTCGTAGGCCAGGGTGGCCAGCGAGCGAATCACCGATTTGCTGCCCTGGAACTGGCCGAAGTTGCTCTCCATGCCCCACACCGACACCAGCACCTGGCGGTCGACGCCGTAGCGTTGCTCGATGCGGGCCAGCAGCTCGGCGTTCTGCTCCAGCAGCTTCTTGCCGTTGCGCACGCGCAGGGGCGACAAGGCGCCGTCCAGGTATTCCCAGACCGGGCGGGTGAATTCGGGTTGGCTACGGTCGGCCTTGATCACGTCCATGTCCGGGGTGACGCCGAGGAAGGCGCGATCGAACAGGCTGGGGCTGATACCGGCTTGCAGGGCCTGTTGACGGAAACCCGCCTGCCATTGGGCGAAGGTCTGCAGGGGCTGGATTTCTGTGCTGGTATCGGCGCTGGTGCCGGGCAGCGTCACCACGGGGGCGGGCTGGGCGGGGGCCAGCGGCAGGGCGTCGGCGGCGGTGGGTTTCTCCGCGCAGGCGACGAGCAGGATGAAGCTGGTGGCTGCGATCAGCTGGCGGGGGGGCCAGCGGTGGGAAAGGCTGGAAAGCATGCACAGGTCCAAGGCTTACAGGTCAGGCCTGAACCTTACCATGGCTGCCGGGCCGACCGGAAAATTATGCATGTGGGCAATCGTATCGATGTGCGTTTTATCAAGTGACTGTCAACTGACAGAACTGTCAGTTGTGCCTGGATACGGCGTTTTATATGTTGTGTCTCGTCAGTAAGTTTAATTGCCGTTGTATCAGTGAAGTTTCTCGAGCAACTTCGAAGTTTGTTCGCTTATCCGCCGAACAGCAATTTCAGGCGGCCATTAAGCAAGAAGCCTCCCAATCTCTCGATTGGAAGGCTTCGCGGCGGTAGCTGCCTTTGCCCTTTTCCGGCCTTTCCTGGCGGCAGCGGAACAGGGGTTGGGCGACGATCGACTTGGCTTTGTTGGGCGGATGTTTCTTGGTTTTCCTGGTCATTTCGATACCTCTCAAGTAGGGCGGGCAGAATAAGCCATTGCTGGACGACCGAGCCAATTGATTGAAACTATGTGAGGGTGCGTCGATGAACATCGGAACATCAGCAAAGCCAAGCTTCGCCCCCCTGTTAGTAATGTTCATTCTTCTGGGCTTGAGTGGCTGTATCGGGCCGCGTGTCGGTGAGCCCTTGCCACCGGCTCCAACGCCATCGCAGCCATCGGGGGTGCTTGATGTCGCGGCGCGCCTGAATGCGCGTTACCAGGACACGGCACAGAGTTGCAGCGGTGGCGAGGCCGCTTACGAGTGCTCTGGTGTATTGATCAGGCGTTCGAACTCAAGCAGCTTCTGGGAGCACAGCAGCGCAGCAGCGGCACTGGGCTCTGTCACGTTTTCCTACCTGCGCGCTGATGCGACGACTTCAATTGCGGATGCCAGTGGCTTCATCTTCATGGACCGGAACACGGCCCAGCAGCAAGGCAAGGCCTGGTTTGAGCCGCGCTGCATCTACCCCTTCATCGCCGGTACACAGAATGCTGGCAGGCCATTGAATGGCTGCGGCTTTGCGACGCGCTCGGCGAGTTCGAACGTTGATCAAAGCACCTGCGCCGGGTTGGCCGTACCGGCGGTGACGCCTGGGCTGTGGATACAAAACTTTCAGCGCTTCGGCTCGAATCCCCGTAACCAGTGCTCATTGAGTACCCACGATGCCAGTCAGTTCATGACCAGTCTCGTGGTGCGAGGCTCACTGGCAAGCCTGGCCAACACCTACTTGAACGAAGTGTTGATTCCGACCTGGGATGTGAACACGCCGGAGCGGCTGCCCATCGAAGCCTTCTTCTACAACGCTGCTAATTCCGGCAGCCTGATCAATGCCCAAATGATGCGACACGCCTATAGCGTGAAGACCGGGTTATCGCTGCCAATCGTCAGGCTGGACTTCACCAGGCCGCCGACCGAGCGTTTCAGCCAGCGCGTCCAGGACCAGGAGGATGGCTGGCAGGTCGTCGACCGGCTCAATGCCCGTTTCGCGGACAAGTCCCGGCAGTGCGCCGATGGCCGTGCTCCGGTGTATTGCAATGGGGTGCTGGCGCGTGCGTCGCAATACAGCACGGCGTATCACGCCTGGAACCCCAACCCCAACACCAATCCCAAAGATGCTGTTTCGTTCTCGTACTTAAGAGCAGACGTCAAGACGGTAATACTGTTCTTCCCGCAGGGGCTGCTTTTCGACCGCCTAGGATACACCTCTGGCCCTGGGCTCGTTGCGATTGAGCCGCTGTGCATCTACATGGCTGATGCCAATACCTGGAGCCGCAGCATGCAGGGTTGCGGGCCCGGTACGGACTTCCCTTCCGACAGCGGGCCTTGCGCGTCAATGGATATCAATGACCTGGCTGCGCTCGGCGCGCACTTTCTAAAGGCACCGGCAGTTCCGGCCTGGCAGCGTCTGCATCACCAGTGCAGCTTGGCGATCCAGCCGCTTAGCTTCATGCTCGCAATCGACGGGCGCGCGCAGTTCATCGGGGGCACCGAGAACCAGTCCTACGGCTACAACGAAATCATGTTGAGAGCATGGCCGCAGAATATTCCTGACAATCTGCCCCTGGATGCGATCTTCTACACCTCGGCCGGTGGCACTGGCGCCCTGACCCAAGCCAAGCAGATCCAGCAGGACCTGTTCCGCAGCTCTGCCAGCCTGGTCAAGCCGGTGGTGCGTATTGACCTCAGTGCGACCGGGCAGGCGTTCAGCTATCACCGGGAGGACCAAGGCTATTGATGACGCACCAGGACGGCGTCGGGAGGCTTACTCTGCTGGCAGTGTGAGTCGCTGGCCGGCCATCAACAGCGCCAGACGCGCCAGGCTGGTCCAGGGCGAACCTTCGGCCTGGCCCTTGATCTGCGCATCGATGCGCTGGGCGTCTTGCAACAGCATGGCCCAGCGCTGCGCCGAGAGGCGCTGCAGGGCCTTGCTCACCAGCGGGCGGCGCTTGTCCCATACCGGTGGCCGGGCCTGGCTGAAGGCCTTGTCCAGCGGCACCCCCTGGCTGAATTGCTGGGCCAGCCCCGCCAGCAGGCGCAGTTCACGGGCCAGGGCCCAGAGGATCACCGGCGGCTCGACACCTTCGCCGCGCAGCCCCTCGAGCATGCGCAGGGCATGGGCTGCCTCGCCGTTGAGGATGGCATCGACCAAGCCGAACACATCGAAACGGGCGCTGTCGGCAACTGCCGCCTGCACAGTCTCGACGGTGATCTGGTTGCCATCGGCCAGCAGCTTGAGCTTCTCGATTTCCTGGGCGGCGGCCAGCAGGTTGCCTTCGACCCTGGCGGCGATCATGTCGACCGCATCGCGCTGAGCTGTCAGGCCGGCCTGTGACAGACGCTGGTTGATCCACTGTGGCAATTGCTGGGCGTCCACCGGCCAGATCTGGATGAACTGGCAGTGGCCGCCCTCGATCAGTGCCTTGCCCCACTTGGTTTTCTGCGCGCTGCCATCGAGCTTGGGCAGGCTGATCAGCAGCAAGGTGTCTTCGGCGGGGTTGGCGCAGTACTCGATGAGTGCGGCCGCACCCTTGTCGCCAGGTTTACCCGAAGGCAGACGCAACTCCAGCAGACGGCGCTGGGCGAACAGCGAGAGGCTGGCACCGGCCAGTAGCAGATTGCCCCAGTCGAAGTTGGCATCGGCGCTGAACACCTGGCGCTCGTCGTAACCTTGCTGGCGCGCGGCGCCACGAATGGCGTCGGCGGCTTCCTGGCACAGCAGCGGGTCGTCGCCGCTGACGATGTACACAGGCGCCAGCTGGCCCTGCAGGTGTTTGTTGAGTTGGGCTGGGGAGAGTTTCATGGCGAAAGGCGGGGTGCCGGGGCACCCCGTTCAGGCTCAGTTGGCCGGGACTTCCAGCGGGGACTGCTGGGGCGTCTCGTCGCGGATGCGTTGGGCTTCCTGCAGTGCCTGGGCTTCGGCGCGGGCGCGTTCGTCGGCCTTGTGCTGCAGGTCGGCCAGGCGGTCCGGGGTCAGCTGTTGCAGGCGGACCATCATGTTCTGTACCAGGTCGGTGCGCATTTCCTGACGAACCTGGGTCGCTTCCTGGCCGGAGCCGGTGATGTTGTTGCCATCGTGCACGTAGTAGCGCTGCACTTGCAGTTTGTCTTCCAGCAGCAGGGTGTCGTTCTGGCCTTCGATGGCATAGTTCAGCACCGTGGTCAGCTCGTATTCCGCCGAGCGGCTACCGCCGGTGTAGGTCGCCGCACGTTGGGTTTCCTGCTCGTTGGTGAGTACCAGCTTGTACGGAGCGCCGCTGTATACCTTCACGCCACTGTTCTGCAGGGTGTTGCGCAGTTGCTTGACGGTTTCGCCGTAAGCGTTGCGGGCGCTGAGGTCCAGCTCCTTGATGGTCAGTTCGGTGGTGCCGGTGCCGCGCAGCTGGAAACCACAGGCGCTGAGCAGTACGGCCAGGCCCATTACCAGCAGATTGCGTTTGATCATGTTGTAGCTCCCTCGTGGGCCTAATACGCCCGCCCGTGTCATGCACGGACGGGCGCTGCCATCAATTGGCGACGATGTTGACCAGCTTGCCCGGTACCACGATGACCTTGCGGATGGTCAGGCCATCGGTGAAGCGCAGGACATTCTCGTTGTTGCGGGCGGCCGTTTCGATTTCCTCGCGGCTGGCGGCGGCGGGCATCTCGACATGGCCACGCAGCTTGCCGTTGACCTGCACCACCAGGGTGACGGTGTCCTGCACCAGCGCCTGTTCGTCGACGCTCGGCCAGGCGGCGTCGATCACCGAGTCGGTGTGGCCCAGTTGCTGCCACAGCTCGTGGCTGATGTGCGGGGTGATCGGCGACAGCAGCAGGGTCACGGCCTCCAGGCCTTCCTGCAGCAGTGCGCGGTCTTGCTCGGTCGCCTGCGGGGCTTTTTCCAGCACGTTCATCAAGGTCATCACCTGGGCGATGGCGGTGTTGAACTTGTGGAACTGGCCGACATCGGTGCTGGCCTGCTTGATCGCTGCGTGGATGGCGCGGCGGATGACTTTTTGTGCGTCGTCGAGCGAGGCGACATCCAGCTTGCCTGGCAGGCCCTGAGCAACGTGGCCCTGGGCCAGGCGCCAGACGCGGCGCAGGAAGCGGTTGGCGCCTTCGACGCCGGAGTCGGACCATTCCAGGCTGGCGTCAGGCGGCGAGGCGAACATCATGAACAGGCGGCAGGTGTCGGCGCCGTACTGCTCGATCATCGACTGCGGGTCGACGCCATTGTTCTTCGACTTCGACATCTTCTCGGTGCCGCCGATTTCCACCGGCAGGCCGTCGGTCTTCAGGCGGGCGCCAATGATCTTGGCCTTGGCATCACGCTCGATTTCGACGTCGGCCGGGTTGAACCAGTCCTTGCCGCCATTGCTGGCCACGCGGTAGTAGGTCTCGGCAACGACCATGCCCTGGGTGAGCAGGTTCTTGAACGGCTCGTTGGAGGTGACCAGGCCTTCGTCACGCATCAGCTTGTGGAAGAAGCGCGCGTACAGCAGGTGCAGGATGGCGTGCTCGATGCCACCGATGTACTGATCGACCGGCAGCCAGTGGTTGGCAGCTTTGGGGTCTACCAGGCCCTTGTCGTAGTTCGGCGAGGCGTAGCGGGCGAAGTACCAGGACGACTCGACGAAGGTGTCCATGGTGTCGGTTTCGCGCTTGGCCGCGGTGCCGCATTTCGGGCAGGTGCACTCATAGAATTCGGGCATGCGCGCCAGCGGCGATCCGGCGCCGTCCGGCACCACGTTCTCCGGCAGGGTGACCGGCAGCTGGTCTTCCGGCACCGGCACGTCGCCGCACGCAGGGCAGTGGATGATCGGGATCGGGCAGCCCCAGTAGCGCTGGCGGCTGATACCCCAGTCGCGCAGGCGGAACTGGGTGCGCGACTTGCCGAGGTCCTTGCGGATCAGGGCGGCTTCGATGGCGTCGAAGGCGCCGGCGAAATCCAGGCCGTCGTATTCGCCGGAGTTGATCAGCTGGCCATGCTCGCCATAGGCGGCCTGCCATTCGCTGGAAACGTCGTCACCGGCGCTGGTGCGCACAACGGCCTTCACCGGCAGGTTGTACTTGTGGGCGAATTCGAAGTCGCGCTCGTCGTGGGCCGGCACGGCCATCACGGCGCCGTCGCCGTAGTGCATCAGGACGTAGTTGGCGACCCACACCGGCAGCTTCTCGCCGGTCAGCGGGTGTTCGACCAGCAGGGAAGTGGCCATGCCCTTCTTCTCCTGGGTGGCCATGTCGGCTTCGGCGACGCTGCCGCTCTTGCACTCGTCGATGAACGCCTGCAGCGCCGGGTTGCCCTGGGCGGCCTGGGTGGCCAGCGGGTGCTCGGCGGCGACGGCGACGTAAGTGGCGCCCATCAGGGTGTCGGGGCGGGTGGTGAAGACTTTCAGCGTGCCTTGGTGGCCGATGCTGGCCTGGTCGTACGGGAACTGCACTTCCATGCCGCGCGACTTGCCGATCCAGTTGCGCTGCATGGTCTTGACCTGCTCAGGCCAGCCCGGCAGCTCGTCGAGGCTTTCCAGCAGCTCGTCGGCGTAGTCGGTGATGCGGAAGTAGTACATCGGGATTTCGCGCTTTTCGATCAGCGCGCCCGAGCGCCAGCCACGGCCGTCGATGACCTGCTCGTTGGCGAGCACGGTCTGGTCGGCCGGGTCCCAGTTCACGGTACCGTTCTTGCGGTAGATGATGCCTTTCTCGAACAGGCGGGTGAACAGCCACTGTTCCCAGCGGTAGTAGTCCGGCTTGCAGGTGGTGACTTCACGCGCCCAATCGATACCAAGGCCCAGGCTCTTGAGCTGGGTCTTCATGTAGTCGATGTTTTCGTAAGTCCACTTGGCCGGGGCGACGTTGTTTTTCATCGCCGCGTTTTCCGCCGGCATGCCGAAGGCGTCCCAGCCCATCGGCTGCAGGACGTTCTTGCCCAGCATGCGCTGGTAGCGGGCAATCACGTCGCCGATGGTGTAGTTGCGCACGTGGCCCATGTGTAGCTTGCCGCTCGGGTACGGGAACATCGACAGGCAGTAGTAGGTGTCCTTGCCTGGCTGTTCGGTAACAGCGAACGACTGTTGCTCGTCCCAGAACTGCTGGGCGGCGGCTTCGATATCACTGGGCTTGTATTGTTCGTGCATGGCTACTTTTTAACTGAGAGAGAAGGGACCCTGTTTCCAGGCAGCGGAACCTCGCTGCGACCGGCACTCCGGTGTCGATAGAGTGAACGCCGTAGCATACATGAGCGCCGCGCATCGTGGGAAACCCTGATTGCATCCCCCGCCGCGCGGGCCGTTGGTCGCGGCGGGCAGCTGCTTTTCATGACAACGCTAAGCTCATTTGTGGGGGGAGATATTCTTACCTTCAATGAGGTGAACGGATGGGAGAGTCGCAACTACCTGCAAGCAAACCGGAGCTTTACCAACGCCTGATCGACCGCCTGGGCCTGGCACTGGAAGTGGCCAGAACCTCGGTACGATTGCGCGACGAGATGCCTGCCGAGCTGGAATTGCGTGGCCTGAGCCACGCCGAGTTCGAGGTGATCAAGGCCTACCTGGAGTCACTCCCGGCAGGTCGCCATGCCAGCGCCGGTGCCTACCCGCAACCGGAACCATCCTCGGCCAGAATCATCTGGCTCAAGGATCGAAAACGCGCCACTGCTCCAGCAAGATCCAGGACGCAGCCATCCCGATAGCCGTTCAGGTTTGCAGGCGCACGTGTTCACGCGCCGGTTCTTCAACACCCACACTGCGATCGGCGTCGACCTCCCCTTGAGGCCTGGCGCCGATCCTCTTAGGCTGCATGCCTTCCATGGAGGTGTGCGATGCCGATTCGCTTTTTCATCAAACAATGGCTGATGCCGCCGGGCGTACTGCTGCTGTTGCTGCTGGCGGCCTGGTGGTGGCGCCGGCGCCGGCCGCGCCTGGCGGCTGCGTGTTTTGCACTGGGCCTGGGCGGGCTGTGGCTGATGAGCCTGCCGTTGGTGGTGGAGCAGGCGGCCCGGCAGCTGGAAACGGAGCCTGCGTTGGCGCCGCAGAGCTGGGCGAGCCTGGCAAGCCGTGCCGATGCCATCGTGGTGCTCGGCGCCGGGCGTGATCGAGGCGATCCGGCCTGGGGCGGCAGCGATCAACCGTCCTACCTGGCTCTGGAGCGCATGCGCTATGCCGCGCAACTGGCCAAGGCGTCCGGGTTGCCGGTGCTGACCAGCGGCGGCCTGCACTATGGCACGCCGCCGAGCGAGGCGCAGTTGATGGCTGAGCGGCTGCAGGCAGATTTCGCTGTTTCGGTCACCTGGAAAGAAGAAGCCAGCCATACCACCTGGGAGAACGCCACGCTCAGCGCGCAGGTCCTGCAGCCGTTGGGGATCCGCCGTGTGGTGGTGGTGACCCAGGCCTGGCACATGCAGCGCTCGCGCTGGAGCTTTGAACGTGCGGGGTTTGAAGTGGTGCCGGCGCCGGTGGGGTTCCTCGGGCGCGATCATGCCCGGCCGTTTGCCGGGTTGCTGCCGGAAAGCCGGGCGATCTGGCAGAGCGGGCAGTTGCTGAACGAGGCGGTGGGGCTGGTGGGGTATCGGGTGTTCTACTGATTCTTGCACCGCAGGTGCCGGCCTTTTCGCGGGTGAACCCGCTCCCACAGGTACCATGCAAGCCTTGAGGGCCGCGGCGAACCTGTGGGAGCGGGTTTACCCGCGAAGAGGCCCTTGCGAGCGCTATCAGACGGTCTTGGCAATCCGCCCGGCCAGCAGCGCCCAGCCCAGCAGCAATGCACAGACAATCGCCAGCGGCCACGAACGCCATTGCAGGTAAGGCGTCAGCTGTTGCATCGGCACTACCTCGCCATACAGCACCGCGCGCTCGAACTGCGGGATCTGTGTGGTGATCTTGCCGAACGGGTCGATCAGTGCGGTCACCCCGTTGTTGGTGGCGCGGATCATCCAGCGGCCGGCTTCCAGTGCCCGCATCTGCGCCATCTGCAGGTGCTGCAGCGGGCCGATCGAGGTGCCGAACCAGGTGTCGTTGCTGATGGTCAGCAGCAGGTCGCTGCGGGCTGCCAGGCTGGCGGCGAACTCGGGGTAGACCACTTCGTAGCAGATGTACGGCGCAATCTGGTAGCCCTTGGCCTGCAGCAGCGGCTGGTCCGCGGGGCCGCGGGCAAAGTCCGACATCGGCAGGTTGAAGAACTCGATCGCCCCGCGCAGCATGTCCTGCAGCGGCACGTATTCACCAAACGGCACCAGCTTCTGCTTGAGGTACAGGCCGTCGCCTTCACCGGTCACGGTGATGCCGTTGAAGTAGCGCCGCTGGTGGTGGACCATCTGCCGTACCGGTACGCCGGTGATCAGCGCCGAATGCCGCTCGGCGGCAAACGCCCCCATCATGTCGATGTAGCCTTGGGCCTGGTCCTTGAGCACCGGTACCGCGGTTTCCGGCCAGATCAGCAGGTCCACCGGTTTCGAGCTGAAGCTCATGTCACGGTACAGCGCCAGTTGGGCGTTGACGTGGGCCGGGTCCCATTTCAGGTCCTGTTCGACGTTGCCCTGAAGCGCGGCGACCTTGAGCGGGTCGCCGGCCGGCCGGGTCCAGGCGTGGCCTTTGAGCGCCATGCCGACGACCCAGGGTGCCACCAGCAACACGGCGCCGATGGCCATGAACGATGGGCGCGCGCGCAGGCGAAGGAGGTTGCACAACAGTGCCGCGGTCAGCGCAAGGCTGAACGACACCAGCCACACACCGCCGAGCGGCGCCAGCCCGGCCAAGGGGCCGTCGAGCTGGCTGTAGCCAGCGTAGAGCCATGGGAAACCGGTCAGGAACCAGCCACGGAAGGCTTCCTGCAGCAGCCACAGCGCAGCAAAGCCCAGCGCGTCGGCCAGGGGGGCCTCATCGCGACGCAGCCAGCGCGCCCAGAGCCAGGCCGGCAAGGCGAAGAAAAACGCCAGGCAGGCGAAGAACGCCAGTAGTAGCAGGATCGCCAGCAACGGCGAGGCGCCGCCGTAGGTGTTCATGCTGACGTAGATCCACCAGGTGCCGGCGCCATACAGGCCGAAGCCGAAGCACCAGCCGCGAGCCAGGGCCTGGCGCGAGCTGAGAGTGCGCAGGCCGGCGTAGAACAGGGCGATGGACAGCAGCGCCAACGGCCAGATGTCGAAAGGCGCCAGGGCCAGGAGGGTGGAAGCGCCGGCCACCATGGCCAGCAGGTTACCGGGCCAGCCGGGGCGGGTGATCCAGCGCATGTTCGTCCTTAACGGTTGATCGGTGTCAGGCGTAGCAGGTGTATCCGCCGGCTATCGGCGTTGAGAATGCGGAAGCGGTAGCCGCCGATCTCGGTGGTCTCGTTGCGTTTGGGCAGGTGACCGAACGCACTCATCACCAGGCCGCCGACCGTGTCGAACTCGTCATCAGAGAATTCGCTGTCGAAGAACTCGTTGAAGTTCTCGATCGGGGTGAGTGCCTTGACCAGGAAGTCGCCGCTGGGCAGCGGCTTGATGTAGCTGTCTTCCTCGACGTCGTGCTCGTCTTCGATGTCGCCGACGATCTGTTCAAGCACGTCTTCGATGGTTACCAGGCCGGCCACACCGCCGTATTCGTCGATGACGATGGCCATGTGGTTGTGGTTGGCGCGGAACTCGCGCAGCAGCACGTTCAGGCGCTTGGACTCGGGCACGAAGGTGGCCGGGCGCAGCAGGTCCTTGATGTTGAAGCTGTCGCCGTTCTCTTTGAGGATCAGCGGCAGCAGGTCCTTGGCGAGCAGGATGCCAAGCACATCGTCATGGCTTTCGCCGATCACCGGGTAGCGCGAGTGCGCGGCATCGATCACCGCTGGCAGGAACTCGCGTGGCGACTGGCTGGCCTTGATGCTGATCATCTGCGAGCGCGGCACCATGATGTCGCGCACCTGCAGGTCGGCGACCTGGATGGCGCCTTCGACGATGGTCAGCGCTTCGCTGTCGAGCAGCTTGTTCTGATGGGCTTCGCGCAGCAGTTCAAGCAGCTGCTGGCGGTTTTTCGGCTCATGGGCAAAAGCCTGGGTCAGTTTACCCAGCCAGGACTTTTGCCCGTTGCTCGATCGGTCTTCGCTCATGGCGGTTACTCGTGTTCCTTGCAGTGTCAGTGTGTGATTGGGTCGGTTTCGTCGTCGGCGTATGGGTCCGGGTGACCCAGTTCCGCCAGCAATTGCCGTTCCAGCGCTTCCATCTCTTCGGCTTCGTCGTCGTCGATGTGGTCGTAGCCGAGCAGGTGCAGGCAGCCATGGATGACCAGGTGGGCCCAGTGCGCGTCGAGGGCCTTGCCTTGTTCTTGAGCTTCGCGCTCGACCACGGCGACGCAGATCACCAGGTCGCCGAGCAGCGGGATGTCCAGCAGGTCGTCGGGCACGTCGGCGGGGAAGGACAGCACGTTGGTCGCGTAGTCTTTGTGCCGGTAGGTATGGTTCAGCTCGCGGCCTTCGGCTTCGTCGACCAGGCGGATGGTCATCTCGGAGTCGGCGCTGCGCTGGCGCAGGGCAAGCTCGCACCAGCGGCGGAAGGCGGCGTCATCCGGGCTGGCAGCATCCGTGGCCCGTTGCAGATCGAGTTCAAGCATCTTTGCCGCGCGCCTCGGGTTGGGCCTGTCGGGCTTCGAAGCGGTCGTAGGCTTCGACGATGCGTTGCACCAACGGATGGCGCACCACGTCCTTGGGCTGGAAATGGGTGAAGCTGATGCCCGGTACGTCCTTGAGCACCTCGATCACATGAGCCAGGCCCGACTTGGTGCCGCGTGGCAGGTCGACCTGGGTGATGTCACCGGTGATCACCGCGGTCGAGCCGAAGCCGATGCGGGTGAGGAACATCTTCATCTGCTCGAGCGTGGTGTTCTGGCTCTCGTCGAGGATGATGAAGCTGTTGTTGAGCGTGCGGCCGCGCATGTAGGCCAGCGGGGCGATCTCGATCACCTGGCGCTCGATGAGCTTGGCCACATGTTCGAAGCCGAGCATCTCGTACAGCGCGTCATACAGCGGGCGCAGGTACGGGTCGATCTTCTGGGCCAGGTCGCCGGGCAGGAAGCCGAGCTTCTCGCCAGCCTCGACCGCCGGGCGCACCAACAGGATGCGGCGCACCTGCTCGCGCTCCAGCGCATCCACGGCGCAGGCTACAGCCAGGTAGGTCTTGCCAGTGCCGGCCGGGCCGATGCCGAAGTTGATGTCGTTGGCCAGGATCTCTTTGACGTAGCGTTGCTGATTGGCGCCGCGCGGCGTGATTTTGCCCTTGCGCGTGCGCAGCGAGACGCTGACTTCATTGACGGCGGGGTTGTCGATGTTCTCGACCGCGGATTCCTGGAGATAGAGGTGGACCGTTTCCGGCGACAGCTCGCTGGCCTTGGCCTCGCGATAGAGGCGGCGCAGCAGTTGTTCAGCGGCGGAGGTGGTCTTGGGTTCGCCGATCAGCTCGAATTGATTGCCGCGGTTGCGGATCTCGATGGCCAGGCGTTGCTCGATCAGGCGCAAGTGCTCGTCGAACTGGCCGCACAGGTTGGCGAAACGGTTGGCCTCGAAAGGTTCGAGGATGAAGCGATGGGGTTGTATGGGAGCGTTCAAGGTGGTTTTTAGCCGCTCGACGGCAATGAATGTGAGCTCAAGAATAACCCTTGAGTGGCAGTGGCGAAAGCACTGAAACGATCAAGGGTCGCTACTGCCCGTGGCGGCCTGATCGCGGAGCAAGCCCGCTCCCACGAAACTGCCATGACGTGGGAGCGGGCTTGCCCCGCGATAGGGCCGGCGCGAGCACGAGAAATCCCCGGCCCATAGTGATCGGCGTTTCTTACGGCTGTGTGATAGGGGCGGCGATCAGGGGAGGGGAGAGAACGGTGTGCGCCCTTCGGCGTTCTGTAGTTCCAGCAGGTACTTGCGGAAGATCTGGCCAAGCACCTGGGTGGCATGCTCAAGCTCGTCGCGCGGCATCTGCTCGGTGACTTCGTCGGCCATGTCCAGTGCATCTTCGGCGCCGTTGACCGCAGCCATCTTCAGCAGGATGTAGGCCTGCACGTTGTTGGCCTTGACCCCTTCGCCGTGGAAGAACATCGAACCGAGGCGATATTGCGACTGGGCGTGGCCCTGCAGCGAGGCCTTCTCGAACCACTTGAGCGCTTTGTCGAGGTGACGGGGGGTACCGCTGTAGTAGAACTCGCCCAGCTCGTACTGTGCTTCGGCATCCCCGGATTCCGCGATTTGCTCGCAGGCCTTCAGGGCGCTCGCCTGATCCTCCGGCGCGGCATTCAGCGTGCAGCGGCCCGTCGCTGGAATCAGCAACGAGTTACCGCCCTCCGCCAGGGCCAGCAGGGGCTGAAGAAGCAACAGGCAGCCCATGGTCAGGGCGCGGCCGGTGCGGTTCATGGGGATCGACTTACCTCTGCAAAGCTACGGCCAAGGTCTCTGGTGGCACATTATGGGATAAGCAGCGCCAACCTTACAAAGTTTTACTGGAAATTCTACACCCCGAGGGAAGGCTGCCGATTTTGCCAGTGTTTGTGAGACAGGTCACATTCACC
>NZ_QKVM01000140.1 GCF_003231305.1 Pseudomonas sichuanensis
TAGATGTATGCGCATTCAGCGGCGATGGCGACTTTTAGTCACCTTTCCGCCCTTACGGCGGGTTACTTTGGTCTTGGCCAAAGTAACCAAAGCCGCCCGCTCCCATCATACGGCCCCTACGCTGCGCTTCGGGGTCCCCTCGCTCCGGTGCCTTCCGGGCCCGCGCGGCCTACGACTTGCTGCGCAAGTCTACATCTCGCGCCTTCGGCTTACGCCGAAGGGTGCTGCGCACCAGGGCCCTACAGTCACCTCCACTCGGCCTCCTGAAGTCGCAATTTGTGTTGCCTGGACTATTGCGCGCTTAGAAGCAAGATCAAGAGCAGATCAAGAGCAGTAATGCGGCTATCCAGACTTGGCTGTTGTTTATGTGTTGTTTGTTCGGGCCCTATCGCCGGCAAGCCGGCTCCCACAGGTACAGCGCATGGCTGCAAGTTCGCACTTCCCTGTGGGAGCTGGCTTGCCAGCGATTGCATTCCTGAGTTCCCAGCCAATCCAACTAGCGACAGCTAACGCCAGCCCAG
>NZ_QKVM01000141.1 GCF_003231305.1 Pseudomonas sichuanensis
ATACGCCGAAGAAGGCACAGATCCCGTGCAGCCAACGGTGCAAATCAGCCAAGGCGTACAACAGAACCTTGGGGTACGCCTAGCGACGGTGAGCCGTGGCCGGCTGCAGCGCAGCCTGCAGGTCAGCGGCGTACTGGCCTTCGATGAGCGGGATTTCAGTGCACTCCAGGCACGCACCGCAGGCTTCGTCGAGCGCACCTATGGCCGAGCCACAGGGGATGTGGTGGCCAAAGGCGCGCCTCTGGCGGATGTACTGGCTCCGGAATGGGCTGGTCTGCAGGAAGAGTTTCTCGCGCTGCGCCACTTGGGTGATGTGCAGTTGCTAGCTGCAGCACGCCAGCGCCTGCTGCTGGCCGGTATGCCGGGTGAACTGGTCGACCGGGTCGCACGCAGCGGCAAGGTGCAGAACCAGGTGACACTGGTCGCGCCGAGTGCCGGGGTCATCCAGGCGCTGGATCTGCGTCCAGGAATGACCGTGACACCTGGCGCAACTCTGGCACGTATCAATGGCATT
>NZ_QKVM01000142.1 GCF_003231305.1 Pseudomonas sichuanensis
GTACGCCGAAGAAGGCACAGGCCCCGCAGAGCCTGCGGTGCAAATCAGCCAAGGCGTACAACAGAACCTTGGGGTACGCCTGGCGACGGTGAGCCGTGGCCGGCTGCAGCGCAGCCTGCAGGTCAGCGGTGTGCTGGCCTTCGATGAGCGAGATTTCAGTGTGCTCCAGGCACGCACCGCAGGCTTCGTTGAGCGCACCTATGGCCGAGCCACGGGGGATGTGGTGGCCAAAGGCGCGCCTCTGGCAGATGTACTGGCTCCGGAATGGGCTGGGCTGCAGGAAGAGTTTCTCGCGCTGCGCCACTTGGGTGATGTGCAGTTGCTAGCTGCAGCACGCCAGCGCCTGCTGCTGGCCGGCATGCCGGGTGAACTGCTCGACCGGGTCGCACGCAGCGGCAAGGTGCAGAACCAGGTAACACTGGTCGCACCGAGCGCCGGGGTCATCCAGGCACTGGACCTGCGTCCAGGAATGACCGTGGCACCTGGCGCAACCCTGGCACGCATCAATGGCATA
>NZ_QKVM01000143.1 GCF_003231305.1 Pseudomonas sichuanensis
CTCGTCACCGTCGGCGTCACGGATGGTGTAGACAAAGGTGTCCGTCGCCCATGGCGGCAGGTCCTGATTGGGGTTGGCGTGGTAAGTGGCATTGCCCTGGGCATCCAGGGTCAGGTAGCCATATTGGCCGTAGATCGGGTCGCCTAAATGGCCATGCGCAGAACTCGACGTATCGTCGCCTGCCCGTACCCCGACCACATACTGGCCGTCAGCGCGCACATCGGCGCCTTTGACGTCGTTGTCCAGCACGTTGCCGCTGATGCTGTCGCCCTCGCTGACATGAGCGAAGTCGGCCTGAGCCTTGGGCACGTCATCGACGATGCTGATCACGATGGTGCTGGTGGTGGTGTTGCCCACCGAGTCCTTCACCTGGTAGGTGAAGCTTTCGGTGATCACGTTTGGGCCATCGTTGACATGGTTCGGCGAGTTCGGCGCCGAGGTCAGGGTGTAGGTGTAGCTGCCATCGGCGTTCAGCAGGATCTGGCCGTATTGGCCGA
>NZ_QKVM01000144.1 GCF_003231305.1 Pseudomonas sichuanensis
GCCATATAGGCGAGGGGGAAGATCACGGTCATGGCTTCTTCTCCTGCGCACGCCGTGCAGCGCCTTCCATGATGGCTATCGACATGCGCCGGCGCTCTTGCACTTCCGGGCTGTCGGGGTCGTAGTTGGGGCCGAGCCACGTTTTCGGGTCTGTGGCCATGGCCCGCTTGATACGGTCGAACTGCTCGTCGCGCTGCCAGAGGCTGCTCCACACCAAGAGCGGCTTCTTGCCTTTCTGCTCGCCCTCGGCCAGCTTCCAGATGGCCTGGCGGTCGAAGGTCATGAGTCCGTCCATCGCGCATACGGCCAGGCGCAGGTCGTCATAGTCGGGGCGCTCGCCCGACTTCGCCGCTTCGATGATTTCCCCGAGCGTCTTCATGGCTGTGCTCCGGCGGCCAAGGCCTCAGCCTTCAGCGATGCATACGCCACTCCATCCAGCGCGCTGTCCTCGTGGAACTTGTCGGGGTTCTGCCACTG
>NZ_QKVM01000145.1 GCF_003231305.1 Pseudomonas sichuanensis
GGGTCCAGGCTTAGCCTGCGACCGGCGCGCGCCAGTCGTCGGAACCGGAAGTACCGGACACTTCGTGGGTCCAGGTGATCTTGCGGTAGGTGAAGTGCACGTCTTCCAGGTGGGTGAAGTGAGCGTTGCTCGGGTCCTGGCAGTTGTGCATGTAGTCCTTGATGTCGACGATGATCGCGTCTTCCAGGACGGTGGTGTAGTAGTGCTCCTGGGTGCCCTGGGCCGAGGTGCGGTACCACTTGATCTCGATCTTGGTCATGCGCTCGCCCGAGGTCAGGGCAGCCAGCAGCAGCGGCGAAGCCTTGTCGAAGACCTTGGTGATTTTCACTGGCTTGTGCACGCGCTGGCCGGTCGGCTGGCCGGACTGCGGGTCACGCGGGATGATCACTTCGTGCTCGAAGCCCTGGACCATGACCTGGTCTTCGTGGCCTTCCTGGTAGGTGTTGCCCACCGAGTCGGCGGTGAACGCGCCAGC
>NZ_QKVM01000146.1 GCF_003231305.1 Pseudomonas sichuanensis
ATCGCCCGGGCGTGCGGGCCGCTGCCGTCCCATTCCAGGTTCAGGCCGCGCTCGGTGCGGTCGGTGTAGCGGGTGATCAGGTGGTGCTGGTACTGGTAGCGCCAGGCGGCGCCGTGCTCGTCCTGGGCGGCGATCAGGTCGCCCTGGTCGTCGTAGTGGTAGGCGCACAGCTGGCGCAGTGGTTTGCCGTCGACCATCTGCCACAGGCCCTGGAGATGGCCGTGGTCATCGAGCAGCGTGCCCAGTTGCAGGTGGACTTTGGACGGGTCGTTGTCGGCGTAGGTGTTGATGTCCGACAGCACCGGGCGGCCGTTGTGGCTGTGCTCGTAGTGCAGCATCGCGCCGGCGCCGTTGCGCATGACGATATGCACCAGGTGGAAGCGCTCGCCGACGCGCTCGTAGGTCTCGTGGCGCTCCTGGCCGCGCGACAGGATGAGCTGGGTGTCGGTGGTGCGGGTCAGGCCACGGTACTCGA
>NZ_QKVM01000147.1 GCF_003231305.1 Pseudomonas sichuanensis
CCTCGGCCAGGCCGGCAACGGCGTGCCCATCGTCAACATCGCCGCGCCCAACGGCAGCGGCCTGTCGCACAACCAGTTCAGCGACTACAACGTCGGCCGCGAAGGCCTGATCCTCAACAACGCCACCGGGCGCACCCAGAGCACACAGCTGGGCGGGATCATCCTCGGCAACTCCAACCTGCAGGGCGCGGCGGCGAGCACCATTCTCAACGAAGTGAACGGCAGCAACCCCAGCCACCTGCGCGGCTTCACCGAGGTGGCCGGGCAGAGCGCCCGGGTCATCGTCGCCAACCCCCACGGCATCACCTGCGACGGCTGCGGCTTCATCAACACCCCGCGGGTGACCCTGAGCACCGGCAAGCCGGTCCTCGACGGCAACGGCCAGGTGCGCAGCTACCAGGTCGACGGCGGCGCCAT
>NZ_QKVM01000148.1 GCF_003231305.1 Pseudomonas sichuanensis
GCCGCGCCGATATGGGCGAACTGCGCGGCCTTGGCGGTGTAGTTGGCGCTGGTGACGTGGGTGATGCCGGCGGCGTTGTAGGTGGTGGCGCTGCCGCCGCCCTGCACCACCAGCTCGGTCTTGGCCTTGAGCAGGATGCGGTCGGCGTTGGCGGTGATGTCGAGCTTGGCCAGCAGGTTGATGCTGTCCTTCAGGGCGCGAATGTCGATGTCGCCGGAGGCCGTGACCAGCTTCCAGCCCAGGCTCTGCACGAAGAAACGCATGCCCTGGCTGGCGCTGGCCAGCAGGCGCTTGCCGGCGGACATGCTGGTGTGGCCGGTGCTGCTCAGGGCCAGGTGGCTGCCGCTGGTGAGGTGGTTGGGGCCGGGGGTGGTCAGGGCGATGCCGGCGGGGCTCGACAGCACCAGGTGCGG
>NZ_QKVM01000149.1 GCF_003231305.1 Pseudomonas sichuanensis
ATTGGCGATGTCGCCGATCACTTCCACCTGTGGGAAGTACACGGCGTCGACTTCGGCGGCGCGGAAGTTGATGTGGATGACCTCGGTGCCACCACGAACCATGAAGAACGGCGGCTTCTCGATCACGTCGTGGCCGATGTTGATGATCAGGTCGGCGGCTTCGATTGCACGGTGTACAAAATCACCGGACGACAGCGCAGCATTACCGAGGAAGCAGGGGTGGCGCTCATCGACTACACCTTTGCCCATTTGGGTGGTGATGAACGGGATCCCAGTCTCGTCGATCAATTGCTTGAGGACTTTGGCGGTCATCTTGCGGTTGGCGCCGGCGCCAATTACCAGGATCGGGCTGCGGGCGCTCTGCAGCTTCTCAACCGCCGCTTCGACTGCCTTGTGCTCGGCTAATGGT
>NZ_QKVM01000015.1 GCF_003231305.1 Pseudomonas sichuanensis
CATCGCAAATGAATGCGCATAAAACTTTCAAAACAACAACAACAACAACAACAACAACAACAACAACAACAACAACAACAACAACAACAACAACAACAACAACAACAACAAAGGGCGAATCAGGAGAAAACCAACCCCCAATTCGCCCCAACACCAACAACTCAAATCAACTCAAATCAATCAAGCGCATCAAGCAACGCCTGATTCATCTCCGGCGTCCCAACCGTAATCCGCAAGAACTGCGCAATCCGCTCTTGCTTGAAGTGCCGCACAATAACCCCCTGCTCCCGCAGCCGCGCCGCGATCCCCGCCGCATCCTGCTGCGGATGCCGGGCAAAGATGAAGTTCGCCGCCGAAGGCAACACCTCGAACCCACGCGCCCGCAACGCAGAAACCAACACCTCACGGCTGTCGATCACCTTGCGGCACGCCTCGTCAAAGTACGCGCGATCTTCGAACGCCACCGCAGCCCCGACAATCGCGGCACGGTCCAACGGGTAGGAGTTGAAGCTGTTCTTGATCCGCTCCAACGCCTCGATCAGGTCCGGATGCCCCACCGCCAAGCCAACCCGCAGGCCAGCCAGCGAGCGCGACTTGGACAGCGTCTGGGTCACCAGCAGGTTGTCATAGCGATCAACCAGGCTGATGGCCGTCTCGCCACCGAAGTCGATGTACGCCTCGTCCACCACCACCACCGAATCCCGATTGGCCTGCAGT
Organism: Pseudomonas sichuanensis; assembly: GCF_003231305.1. GTDB lineage: Bacteria > Pseudomonadota > Gammaproteobacteria > Pseudomonadales > Pseudomonadaceae > Aquipseudomonas > Aquipseudomonas sichuanensis. The sequence goes on from NZ_QKVM01000015.1 coordinate 718, forward strand.
AGCTGCTCCACGGCCTCGAGCGGCAACAGGCAACCGGTCGGTGCATTGGGGTTGGGGAAGATGATCCCGGCGTTTGGCTTGTTGTAGTCCGAAACGCGAATCTGGAACTGCTCGTCCAGCGCCACCTGCTCGTACGGAATGCCGTACAGGCCGCAGTACACCGGGTAGAAGCTGTAGCTGACGTCCGGGAACAGCAACGGAGCATCGTGCTGGAACAGGCCGTGGAAGATGTGCGCCAGCACCTCGTCCGAGCCGTTGCCGACAAACACCTGCGCCGGGGTGACGCCGTAGTACTCGGCCACCGCCTGCTTGAGCCGGTCACCATTCGGGTCCGGGTACAGGCGCAGGTTGTCGTTCAACTCGCCACGCATGGCCTCCAGCGCCTTGGGCGATGGGCCATAGGGGTTCTCGTTGGTGTTGAGCTTGACCAGTTTGGCCAGCTTGGGCTGCTCGCCCGGCACGTAGGGCACCAAGTCCTTGACGAAGGGACTCCAGAAACGACTCATGCTCAATTCCCCTTCTCGGTGAGGATGCGGTATTCGGCGCTGCGGGCGTGGGCGGTCAACGACTCGCCACGGGCCAGTACCGAAGCGGTGTGACCAAGCTCGGATGCGCCCTGCTCGGAACAGAAGATGATCGACGAGCGCTTCTGGAAGTCATACACGCCCAGTGGCGAAGAGAAGCGCGCCGTGCCGGAGGTCGGCAGTACGTGGTTGGGGCCCGCGCAGTAGTCGCCCAGTGCCTCGCTGGTGTGACGGCCCATGAAGATCGCGCCGGCGTGGCGGATGTGCGGCAGCCAGGCCTGCGGGTCGGCCACCGACAACTCCAGGTGTTCAGGGGCGATGCGGTTGGCCACCTCGATGGCCTGCTGCATGTCGCGCACCTGAATCAGGGCGCCACGGCCATTGATCGACTTTTCGATGATCTCGGCGCGCTCCATGGTTGGCAGCAGCTTGTCGATGCTGGCGGCAACGCGATCGAGGAATTCGGCATCGGGGCTGACCAGGATGGCCTGGGCATCTTCATCGTGTTCGGCCTGGGAGAACAGGTCCATGGCAATCCAGTCCGGATCGGTATGGCCATCGCACACCACCAGGATCTCCGACGGGCCGGCGATCATATCGATACCCACCTGGCCAAATACATGGCGCTTGGCGGTGGCCACGTAGATGTTGCCCGGGCCGACGATCTTGTCCACCTGCGGCACGCTTTCGGTGCCGTAGGCCAGGGCCGCGACGGCCTGGGCGCCACCAACGGTGAACACCCGGTCGACGCCGGCGATGCAGGCAGCGGCCAGCACCAGCTCATTGACCTCGCCACGCGGGGTCGGCACCACCATGACCACTTCACCGACACCCGCGACCTTGGCTGGAATCGCGTTCATCAGCACCGACGAAGGGTACGACGCCTTGCCGCCCGGCACGTACAGGCCGGCACGATCCAGCGGGGTGACCTTCTGGCCGAGCACGGTGCCGTCGGCTTCGGTGTACTGCCAGGAGTCCTGCTTCTGCCGCTCGTGGTACAGGCGCACGCGGTTGGCGGCTTTCTCCAGCGCTTCACGCTGCACCGGGGTGATGCGGGTCAGCGCCAGCTCCAGGCGGGCACGGTCGAGGATCAGGTCATCGATGGTCTTGGCGTCGACACCGTCGAAACGCTGGGTGAATTCAACCAGCGCTGCGTCACCGCGCTCGCGCACAGCCTTGATGATGTCGAGCACGCGCTGGTTGACCGCGTCATCGGACACACTTTCCCAGCTCAGCAGATGATCCAGATGTCGGGCGAAATCCTGGTCAGCGGCGTTGAGACGGGCAATTGCAGTGGACACGGTCATGGCGAGGGCCTCGATTATTAGCGAATGCTCAGGCGCCCTAGGCTACCAGTCCATCCGCGCGGGCACCTGAGAAAGAAGGCTATGACGCGGATAGACGGGCGCGACAGCGAAGGTCGCGCGCAGAAGTCAGCCGCGGTGTCGCGATTCGACAGCGTTGCGCAGGGTGTCGATCAGGCTTTGAATACGGGCGTGCTGCATTTTCATGGAGGCCTTGTTGACCACCAGGCGCGAACTGATCGTGGCGATCAGCTCCTGGGGTTCGAGGCCATTGGCACGCAGGGTGTTGCCGGTGTCGACCACGTCGATGATCTTGTCGGCGAGGTTGATCAGCGGGGCCAGCTCCATTGAGCCGTACAGCTTGATGATGTCGACCTGGCGGCCCTGTTCGGCGTAATAACGCTTGGCCACGTTGACGAACTTGGTCGCCACACGCAGACGGCCCTTGGGCTCGGGGGCTCCGGTGACACCAGCGGTCATCAGCTTGCATTGGGCAATCTGCAGGTCCAGCGGCTCGTACAGGCCCTGGCCGCCGTATTCCATCAGCACGTCCTTGCCGGCTACACCGAGGTCGGCGGCGCCATGCTCGACATAGGTCGGCACATCGGTGGCCCGCACGATGAGCAGGCGCACATCGTCCTGCGTGGTGGGGATGATCAGCTTGCGGCTCTTGTCCGGGTTCTCGGTCGGCACGATACCGGCTTCGGCCAGCAGTGGCAGGGTATCGTCGAGAATACGGCCTTTGGATAGCGCGATGGTCAACATGGGAAACGTCGGTCCTTAAGCGGCTACAGCCGGCCAGGCAGTGAGCCTGGCCGGTATTCGATTCGGTAGGCGCGTCCGTGCGCCTGCGGGCTGCTAGCCCGGTACGCGACGGATCTTCGCGCCCAGCATCTGCAGTTTCTCCTCGATGCACTCGTAACCACGGTCGATGTGGTAGATGCGATCGATCAGGGTGTCACCCTCGGCGACCAGCGCCGACAGCACCAGGCTGGCGGAAGCACGCAGGTCGGTGGCCATCACCGGAGCGCCCTTGAGCGCCTTGACGCCGGTCACGATGGCGGTGTTGCCTTCAACCTGGATCTGCGCGCCCATGCGGTGCATCTCGTAGACGTGCATGAAGCGGTTTTCGAAGATGGTCTCGATCACTGCGCCAGTGCCTTCGGCGATGGCGTTGAGCGAAATGAACTGCGCCTGCATGTCGGTCGGGAACGCCGGGTACGGAGCGGTACGCAGGTTGACGGCCTTGGGCCGCTTGCCGTGCATGTCCAGCTCGATCCAGTCTTCACCGGTGGTGATGTCGGCGCCGGCTTCCTTGAGTTTCTCAAGCACGGCTTCGAGGATGGTCGGATCGGTGTCCTTGACCTTGACGCGACCACCGGTAACGGCAGCGGCCACCAGGTAGGTACCGGTCTCGATACGGTCGGGCATGACGCGGTAGTTGGCCGAGGCCAGGCGCTCGACGCCATCGATGGTGATGGTGTCGGTGCCGGCGCCCTGAACCTTGCCGCCCATGGCGTTGATGAAGTTGGCCAGGTCGACCACTTCAGGCTCGCGAGCGGCGTTTTGCAGCACGCTGCGGCCCTTGGCCAGCGCTGCGGCCATCATGATGTTCTCGGTACCGGTCACGCTGACGGTATCGAAGAAGAAGTGCGCACCGCGCAGGCCGCCCTCGGGGGCCTTGGCCTTGATGTAGCCGCCTTCGACCTCGATCTTCGCGCCCATGGCTTCCAGGCCGCGGATGTGCAGGTCTACCGGGCGAGAGCCGATGGCGCAGCCGCCAGGCAGGGCCACTTCGGCTTCACCGAAACGGGCGACCATCGGGCCGAGGACCAGGATCGAGGCACGCATGGTCTTGACCAGCTCGTAGGGAGCAACCAGGGTCTTGATGGTGCGTGGGTCGATCTCCACGGCCAGCTTTTCGTCGATCACAGGCTCGATGCCCATGCGACCGAACAGCTCGATCATGGTGGTGATGTCGTGCAGGTGTGGCAGGTTGCCCACGGTAACCGGGCCGTCGGCCAGCAGGGTTGCCGCCAGAATCGGCAGGGCCGCGTTTTTCGCGCCGGAAATGCGAATTTCGCCGTCGAGGCGTGGGCCGCCAGTGATAATCAGTTTGTCCATTTGTGTCTCGCCGCCAAGTTGGCTCAGGTGCGCTCAGCCCAGGCTGCGCTGCTGAAGAATTTCATGGTTACCGCGTGAATGGCGCCGTTGGCGATCCACGGATTGAGGTGAGCATAGATCGCCTGCTGACGCTTGACCGGGCTCAGGCCGGCCAGCTCGTCGCTGATCACGTTCAACTGGAAGTTGCAGCCTTCGCCTTCAACTTCGACCCGGGATCCCGGCAATTTCTCTTCCAGAAAGCTTTTGACTTCTACGGCCTGCATGCTCAACCTCGATCGGCGCCCAACGCGCGCGGGTCGGCCATCATACAAAAAAGCCCCTCGCCTGCGAAGCCCATGACGGGATGCGCTGACCGAGGGGCCTTCACCTTCGTGCAAGCCATCAACCGGCCAGCACTTCATCGAGGTCATAGACCCCGGCAATTTCCCGCATGTCGGCAGGCATGCCGCGCACTTCGCAGGCCTTGCCGGCCGCCTGCGCATCGCGCATGAAGGCCAGCAGCAGCGACAGCCCGACGCTGCTCGACTTGACCACCGCGCTGCAGTCGAGCACCAGCCGCTGCTCGCCACTGCCGGCGATCAGCGCCTTGCCCTGCTGGCGCAGGGCCGGCCCGCTGCGGTAGTCGAGCACCCCGGCCAGGCACAGAACGCCGGGCTCGGGCATGCTCACGACGGCATCGCTCATTTGACTTCCTTATCCGGCGAGTTGTCGGCGGCTTCCTTGGCCTTGGCCACCTCGCCGGCCCAGCCGTCGATGGTCTTGTCCAGGCTGTTGCCGTTGCGCTGCATGGCGTCGGCGAACTGATCGCGGAACAGCTTGCCGATGTTGATGCCGTTGACGATGACGTTGCGCACTTTCCACTCGCCGTCGATCTTCTGCATGGTGTACTGCACCGGATAGACCGCACCGTTGTTGCCGGTGATCTTCATGCCGACGCTGGTGCGGTCGCCGTCCTCGGCCTTGGCCGGGTCGACGGTGATGCCTTGGTTGTTGTACTCGAGCAGGGCGTTGCCATAGAACTGCATCAGGCTGCGCTTGAAGTTCTCCTGGAAGCGTTGCATCTGCTCCGGGGTGGCCTTGCGCGAATACTTGACGGTCATGATGCTCTTGGAGATGCCGTCGGCATCGACCACCGGGCCAAGGTTGCCGTTGAGTGCGGCATAGAACGCCTCGGGGTTGGCCTTGTACTGCGCCTTGTTGGCCTTGAGGTCGTTCAGCAACTGGGTCGTGGTGCCCTGGATGACGTCACGGGCGGACTGCCCCGGCGCCGCCATGGCCAGCAGGGGGAAGGCCGCCAGCAGAACCAGCAGGCCACGTCGCAGGATCGAAATCATGGAAACTCCTTAATTAGCCGGTTGCGCTTCTTTGGGTTCCTTGCCCACGGTATTGAGCAGGAATTTGCCGATCAGGTCTTCCAGCACCAGCGCCGACTGGGTGTCGTGGATGGTGCTGCCGTCTTTGAGAACCGCTTCTTCGCCGCCCACGCTGATGCCGATGTACTTCTCGCCCAGCAGGCCGGCGGTCAGGATCGAGGCAGTGGAGTCGGTCGGCAGGTTGTCGACGTTCTTGTCCAGCTGCAACGTGACCCGACCGGTATACGAATCGCGGTCCAGATCGATGGCCGTGACCTTGCCGATGGTCACACCGGCCATGGTCACTTTAGCTCTGACCGTCAAACCGGCGATATTGTCGAAGTAGGCATAAACTTTGTACGTGTCGCTGCTCGGGCTGGCCGACAGCCCGCTGACACGCAGGGCCAGCAGCAGCAGCGCCAGGATCCCGGCCAGGAGGAACAGGCCGACACCGATTTCCAGGGTGCGGTTTTGCATCAGAAATCTCCAAACATCAAGGCGGTCAGAATAAAGTCCAGACCCAGGACTGCCAACGAGGCATAGACCACGGTCTTGGTGGTGGCACGGCTGATCCCTTCTGAGGTGGGCTCGCAGTCATACCCCTGGAATACGGCGATCCAGGTGACGACGAAGGCAAACACCAGGCTCTTGATCAGCCCGTTGATCACGTCGTCGGTGAAAGAAACGCTGTTCTGCATGTTGGCCCAGAACGAGCCTTCGTAGACGCCCAGCCAGTCGACCGCGACCCACGACCCACCCCAGATGCCGACCACGCTGAAGATCAGCGCCAGCAGCGGCAGCGAGATGAAGCCGGCCCACAGGCGTGGCGCGACGATGTACTTGAGCGGGTCGACACCGATCATTTCCAGGCTCGACAACTGCTCGGTGGACTTCATGTTGCCGATTTCGGCCGTCAGCGCGGAACCCGCGCGGCCGGCGAACAGCAGGCCGGTCACCACCGGCCCGAGCTCACGCAGCAAGGTCAGGGCGACCATCTGCCCCACGGCCTGCTCCGAACCATAGCGGGCGAGGATGCTGTAGCCCTGCAGCGCCAGCACCATGCCGATGAACACCCCGGACACGACGATGATCGCCAGCGACAGCACGCCAACCGAATAGAGCTGCTTGACCAGCAACTGGAAGCCGCCGCCGACGCCGCCTCGACCGCTCAGCGCGTGACCAAGGAACAGGCAGGAGCGGCCCAGCACCGCCAGCACGTCGATGGCCGAGCGGCCAAACAGACGGATACGTTCGAGTAAGGATTTTCTGCGCATCAACGCGCCCCCAGCAAATCGGCGCGGTAGTCTGGCGCAGGGAAGTGGAAGGGTACCGGGCCGTCCGGGTCGCCCTTCATGAACTGGCGGATACGCGGGTTGTCCGAACCCATCAGCTCGGCAGGCGTGCCCTGCCCCAGCACCTGGCCATCACCCACCACATAGATGTAGTCGGCGATGCTGGCGGTTTCCGCCAGGTCGTGGGAAACCACGATGCTGGTGATACCCAGGGCGTCGTTGAGCAGGCGGATCAGGCGGACCAGCACGCCCATGGCAATCGGGTCCTGGCCGACGAACGGCTCGTCGTACATGAGGATCTGCGGGTCGAGGGCAATCGCCCGGGCCAGGGCCACGCGGCGTTTCATGCCGCCGGAGAGCTCGTCGGGCATCAGGTCGATGGCACCGCGCAGGCCCACGGCCTGCAACTTCATCAGGACGATGTCACGAATCAGATCGTCCGGCAGCTCGGTGTGTACGCGCAGCGGGAAGGCGACGTTCTCGAAGACATCGAGGTCGGTGAACAGGGCCCCGCTCTGGAACAGCACGCCCATCTGCTTGCGCGCATCGAACAGGTCGCCCCGCGACAACGCGGGCAGGTTCTGGCCATTGACCCAGACTTCCCCGCTGGACGGCCGCAACTGTGCGCCCATCAGACGCAGCAATGTCGTCTTGCCGCACCCCGAGGGCCCCATGATGCCGGTGACCTTGCCGCGGGGAATGCGAATGTCCACGTTGCTGAAAATGCTGCGCGAACCACGCTTGAAGGTGACTCCCTTCAGCTCGACCGCGCAGGCGCTATCCACACTCATCTAGACTCCTTGCAATGCAGCCTCGTCTTCATGGACGCCTGCCCTCATCTTGAAGGCACACTGGTCCCTGGCGGGCCGAACAGCGGCGAACTATAGCACCGCAGATGGCACGCCCCCAAGGGCGCAAATCCGGCTGTTCAGGCAGGCGACAGCCTTGTAGTCGTTTCTTACGACAATCGAATGGATGAGCCTTTCACACATTGCGGCTATAATCGCCGCCTTTTCATCAGGCATTGCGTTTTCGACATGAGCCAATCCAGCGAGCTGATCCAATCCGCCCAGCGCACCTTGCGCCTGGAACTCGAGGCTGTGCAGGCACTGCTGGCCCGCATCGACGGTGACTTCGTCAAGGCCTGCGAGCTGATCCTGGCGAGCAAGGGCCGGGTGGTCGTGGTCGGCATGGGCAAATCCGGGCATATCGGCAACAAGATCGCCGCCACCCTCGCCAGCACCGGCACGCCGGCTTTCTTCGTGCACCCGGCCGAAGCCAGCCATGGCGACATGGGCATGATCACCCGTGACGATGTCATCCTCGCCCTGTCCAACTCGGGCAGCACCGCCGAGATCGTCACCCTGCTGCCGCTGATCAAGCGCCTGGGGATCCAGCTGATCAGCCTGACCGGCAACCCGGACTCGCCGCTGGCGCAGGCCGCCGAGGTCAATCTCGACGCCAGCGTCGCCCAGGAAGCCTGCCCGCTCAACCTGGCACCGACCTCCTCCACCACCGCCTCGCTGGCCCTGGGCGATGCACTGGCCATCGCCCTGCTGGAAGCGCGCGGGTTCACCGCCGAAGACTTCGCCTTCTCCCACCCTGGTGGGGCTCTGGGCCGCCGCTTGTTGCTGAAGGTCGAGAACGTGATGCACTCTGGCGACGAACTGCCCCAGGTGCAGCGCGGCACCCTGCTCAAGGACGCGCTGATCGAAATGTCGCGCAAGGGCCTGGGCATGACCGTGGTGCTGGAGCACGACGGCGCGCTGGCCGGGATCTTCACCGACGGCGACCTGCGCCGCAGCCTCGATCGCAACATCGACGTGCACAAGACCCTCATCGACGAAGTCATGACCGTGCATGGCAAGACCGCCCGCGCCGAGATGCTCGCCGCCGAGGCGCTCAAAATCATGGAAGACCACAAGATCAGCGCGCTTGTCGTTGTCGATCAGAGCGACCGGCCGACCGGCGCCCTGAACATGCACGACCTGCTGCGTGCCGGAGTGATGTAAATGAACCAGGACCTCATGCAACGCGCCAAGGCCATCAAACTGGCGGTGTTCGACGTTGACGGCGTGCTTACCGATGGCCGCCTGTACTTCCTTGAAGACGGCAGCGAATTCAAGACCTTCAACACCCTCGACGGCCACGGCATCAAGATGCTCATGGCCGCAGGCGTCACCACGGCGATCATCAGCGGGCGCAAGACGCCGGTGGTCGAGCGCCGGGCGAAGAACCTCGGCATCCCGCACCTGTTCCAGGGCCGCGAGGACAAGCTGGTGGTGCTGGACGACCTGCTGGCCGAACTCAATCTAAGCTACGAACAGGTCGCTTATCTGGGTGACGACCTGCCCGACCTGCCGGTGATTCGCCGGGTAGGCCTGGGCATGGCGGTAAGCAATGCCGCGCCGTTCGTTCGCCAGCATGCCCACGGCGTTACCCAGGCACGCGGCGGCGAAGGCGCTGCCCGCGAGTTCTGCGAACTGATCATGCAGGCCCAGGGCATCCTGGACGCTGCCAACGCCCACTACCTGTAAGGCCCCCCATGTTCAGCAAGAAGATCAGAAATTTCGCGCTGTTTGGCGTGATAGCCGCCGTGCTGGCGGCCGTCGGGTACTGGAACATCAGCCCCGAGAGCTTCCTCGACAAGCCGGTCGCGCAGACCGACGAGAGTGCCATCGACTATTACGCGATCAACGCTCACAGCGTGCAGTTCCTGCCTGACGGCAAGCTGCAATACGAAATGACCGCCGACAAGGTCGAGCACCTCAAGGCCAGCGAAGTCACCCTGGTGACCACGCCAGACCTGCACATGTACCGTGGCACCGAGTACCCCTGGCATGTGCAGAGCACGCGCGCCGAGGTCAACCCGGACGGCACCGAAGTCGAATTGATCGACAATGTGCGGGTTGCCCGCACCGACGAAAAACAGCGTGAAACCATCATTACCAGCACACGCATGACCGTGTTCCCGCAGAAGCAATATGCGCAGACCGAGCAAGCCGTTAGAATCGACGGCGCCGGTGGCACGACTACGGGCAAAGGAATGAAAGCGTATTTGAAAGAAGGCAGGATGGACCTGCTCTCTAACGTAAGAGGACAGTATGAGGCTCGTTAAAACCATCCCCCTTCTGCTCAGCCTGGGCGTAGCACTGGGAAGCGCGAGCGCCTTCGCCCTGCCGAACGACCGTGACCAGCCAATCCGCATCCAGGCCGACAACGCGCACCTGGACGACAAGCAGGGTGTGGCCACCTACACCGGCGACGTGATCATCACTCAGGGTTCGATGGTGATCAAAGGCAACACCGTGACCATGACCCGCGCCGCCAATGGCGACATCGACGTGGTCACCTCGGTGGGCAACCTGGCCTACTTCGAGCAGCAGCAGAGCGCTGCCAAGCCGGACAAGATGAAAGGCTGGGCCGTGACCATCCAGTACCAGGCGCAAAAAGAAATGGTCATCCTGACCGACCGCGCCAAGGTCGAGAACGAAGGCAACACCACCGAAGGCGAGAAAATCGTCTACAACACCAAAACCCAGGTGGCGACCGCCGGCCGCGGCGGCAACGTGACTGCACCACGTCAGCGTATCGACATGGTCATTCAACCGAAGAAAAAGGCCGAGTAAATGGCAACCCTCAAAGCCCAGCACCTGGCCAAGAGCTACAAAGGCCGGCAAGTCGTTCGCGACGTCAGCCTGTCCATCGACAGCGGCCAGATCGTCGGTCTGCTCGGCCCTAACGGCGCCGGCAAGACCACCTGCTTCTACATGATCGTCGGCCTGGTCCAGGCCGATCAGGGCCGGGTACTGATCGACAGCCTCGACGTCAGCCACCAGCCCATGCACGGCCGCGCCCAGTCCGGTATCGGCTACCTGCCGCAGGAAGCCTCGATCTTCCGCAAGCTGTCGGTGGCCGACAACATCATGGCCATCCTCGAGACCCGCAAGGACCTCGACCGCGACGGCCGGCGCAAGGAGCTGGAAAGCCTGCTGCAGGAATTCCACATCAGCCACATCCGCGACAACCTCGGCATGAGCCTCTCCGGTGGTGAACGCCGCCGTGTCGAAATCGCCCGCGCCCTGGCCACCGCGCCCAAGTTCATCCTGCTGGATGAACCGTTCGCCGGCGTCGACCCGATCTCGGTGGGCGACATCAAGCAGATCATCCACCACCTCAAGAACAAGGGGATCGGCGTACTGATCACCGACCACAACGTTCGCGAGACGCTGGACATCTGTGAGACGGCCTACATCGTCAACGATGGTCAACTGATCGCCGAGGGCGATGCCGAGACCATCCTGGCCAACCAGTTGGTCAAGGAGGTCTACCTGGGTCACGAGTTCCGCCTCTGATCCAGGCCCGCCTGGAGCACTGGCGCACACGCCCGTTCAGGGCTTAAGTGTTACTGTGCTCTAGGCAAGCGCTAGAATTTCAGGCATACGAGTTGCATAAGAACTTGCTTAAAATCGGCGCCCAGCGCCCTACAGGTAGTAGATGGCGCATGTGCGCCGGCTAACAAGGTATTAAGCCCCTGCCATGAAACCATCGCTCGTCCTAAAAATGGGCCAGCAACTGACGATGACCCCGCAGTTGCAACAGGCCATTCGTCTGCTTCAGCTTTCCACCCTGGACCTACAGCAGGAAATCCAGGAGGCGCTGGAATCCAATCCGATGCTCGAACGCCAGGAAGACGGCGACGACTTCGACAACAGCGACCCGATGGCGGACAACGCCGAAAGCAAACCGGTCGCCGAAGCCCAGGACACCAGCTTCCAGGAAACCACCAGCAACAGCGAAACCCTGGAAGAAGGCGAGTGGGCCGAGCGCATCCCCAACGAGCTGCCTGTCGACACCGCCTGGGAAGACATCTACCAGACCAGCGCCAGCAGCCTGCCCAGCAACGATGATGACGAGTGGGACTTCACCACTCGCACGTCCGTGGGCGAGAGCCTGCAAAGCCACCTGCTCTGGCAGCTCAACCTCGCGCCGATGTCCGACACCGACAGGCTGATTGCCGTCACCCTGATCGACAGCATCAACGGCCAGGGCTACCTGGAAGATACCCTCGAAGAAATTTGCGCCGGCTTCGACCCCGAGCTCGACATCGAGCTGGATGAGGTAGAGGCGGTGCTGCACCGCATCCAGCAGTTCGAGCCCGCCGGCATCGGCGCCCGCTCCCTGGGTGAGTGCCTGCTGTTGCAACTGCGCCAGCTGCCGGCCTCGACGCCGTGGATGAGCGAAGCCCAGCGCCTGGTCAGCGACTATATCGACCTGCTCGGCAGCCGCGACTACAGCCAGCTGATGCGGCGCATGAAGCTCAAGGAAGACGAACTGCGCCAGGTCATCGAGCTGGTGCAGACGCTCAATCCGCGCCCAGGCTCACAGATCGAGTCGAGCGAGCCCGAATACGTGGTGCCGGACGTCATCGTGCGCAAGGACAGCGATCGCTGGCTGGTCGAGCTCAACCAGGAAGCCGTGCCGCGCCTGCGGGTCAACCCGCAGTACGCAGGCTTCGTGCGCCGTGCCGACACCAGCGCCGACAACACCTTCATGCGCAACCAGTTGCAGGAAGCGCGCTGGTTCATCAAGAGCCTGCAAAGCCGCAACGAAACCCTGATGAAAGTGGCGACCCAGATCGTCGAGCACCAGCGCGGCTTCCTTGACCACGGCGACGAGGCCATGAAGCCGCTGGTGCTGCACGACATCGCCGAGGCGGTGGGCATGCACGAGTCGACCATTTCCCGGGTCACCACGCAGAAATACATGCACACGCCACGCGGCATCTACGAGCTCAAGTACTTTTTCTCGAGCCACGTGAGCACCGCCGAAGGCGGCGAATGCTCGTCCACGGCGATCCGCGCGATCATCAAGAAACTGGTCGCCGCGGAAAATCAGAAAAAGCCATTGAGTGACAGCAAGATCGCTGGTTTACTGGAGGCACAAGGCATCCAGGTAGCCCGTCGCACCGTCGCCAAGTACCGTGAATCGTTGGGCATCGCCCCTTCGAGTGAACGCAAGCGACTGATGTAGCCCCTGGGCAAGCCATAGCGTTTCAGTGGCAGGTGCAATACCTGCCTCTTTATGCACGGGCAACAAAGGAGAAGCTGTATGCAAGTCAACATCAGTGGACAGCATGTAGAAGTCACCCAACCACTGCGCGATTACGTGCTCGAGAAGCTCGCCCGACTGGAGGGTCATTTCGACAAGATCACCAACGTGACGGTGATCATGAAAGTCGAGAAGCTGCAGCAAAAGGTTGAAGCCACGCTCCAGATACCCGGTGGCGAAGTCGTTGCCAATGCCGAACACCAAGACATGTATGCCGCGATCGACGCGCTTGCCGACAAGCTCGACCGCCAACTGAAAAAACACAAGGAAAAACAGCAAAGCCTGCTGCAAGGCGCAGCCGCCCGCTGATCCCCCTCATCCATGATCCGACTTGAAACCATCCTGACCCCCGGCCGTTCCCTCGTGAACGTGCCGGGCGGCAGTAAGAAGCGCGCCCTCGAAAAGGTCGCCACTGTAATTGCCGAGCAAATCCCAGAGCTCGAGATGCAAGACGTCTTCGAAAAGCTGATTGCCCGCGAGAAACTCGGCTCCACCGGTTTTGGCAATGGCATTGCCATTCCCCACTGCAGGCTCGAGGGTTGCTCAGCGCCCGTCAGTGCCCTGCTGCACCTGGAAGCTCCCATCGATTACGACGCCATCGATGGCGCGCCCGTGGACCTGCTGTTCGTCCTGCTGGTCCCTGAAGCCGCGACCGATGCGCACCTTGAATTGCTGCGCCAGATCGCCAGCATGCTCGATCGCGAGGATGTGCGTAAGCGCCTGCGTGCTGCCAACAGCAACGAAGCGCTCTACCAGGTGGTCCTGGACGTCCAGAACGAGGCCTGAACATGCGCCTGATCATCGTCAGCGGCCGCTCCGGCTCGGGTAAAAGCACCGCCCTCGACGTGCTGGAAGACAACGGCTACTACTGCATCGACAACCTGCCTGCCGGGTTGTTGCCGCAGCTGGCGGAAAACGCGCTGATCAACACCGAGCTGCAACAGCCCAAGGTGGCTGTCTCCATCGACGCGCGCAACCTGCCCAGCCACCTGACGCGCTTCCCCGAACTACTGGAAGAGGCACGCTCCCGGCATATCCAGTGCGATGTGCTGTACCTGGACGCTGACGAAGAAACCCTGCTCAAGCGCTTTTCCGAAACCCGCCGCCGCCACCCGCTGACCAACGCCAACCGTTCGCTGGCCGAGGCCATCCGGGTAGAAAGCGAGCTGCTGGGCCCCATCGCCGACCTGGCCGACCTGAAGATCGACACCACCCGGCTGAACCTGTACCAGTTGCGCGACTCGATCAAGCTGCGGCTGCTCAACCAGCCGGAGCCCGGCACCGCCTTCCTGGTCGAATCCTTCGGTTTCAAGCGAGGCATGCCAGTGGACGCCGACGTGGTATTCGACGTGCGCTGCCTGCCCAACCCCTACTGGAAACCGGAACTTCGTAACCACTCCGGGCTCGAACAGCCGGTGATCGACTACCTGGCCGCCCAGCCGGACGTCGACGAGATGTTCCAGGACATCTCCAGCTACCTGCTCAAATGGCTGCCCCGCTTCGCCGCCAGCAACCGTGCCTATGTCACCATCGCCATCGGCTGCACCGGCGGCCATCACCGCTCGGTGTACATCACCGAACGGCTCGGCCAGTTGCTCCAGCAATCCCTGAAAAACGTCCAGGTCCGCCACCGCGACCTCTAGCCCACAGGATCCGCCCCACGATGCCCGCCCGCGAAATAACCATCATCAACAAGCTGGGCCTGCATGCCCGCGCGGCAGCCAAGTTCGTCGGCGTGGCCGGGCGCTTCCCCTGCCAGGTGCGGGTCGGCCGCGCACCGGACAAACTGGTGGACGGCAAGAGCATCATGGCAGTGATGATGCTCGCCGCCGGCAAGGGTACCCAGGTGCATCTGCTCACCGAAGGCGAGCAGGACAACGATGCCATGGATGCGCTGGTGGCGCTGATCAACAACTTCTTCGACGAAGGCGAGTAACTCTCCCCGTGTAACATCCGCTACCAATTGTCGGTGTGAATGATCGGCTGGTTGCCACCATACCAATATGGGTATAGATTCGAGGCGATCTCATGGAAGCGATCAAGAATGTCAAACGCCTGTTCTGGGTTGGCAGCTCCCGAAAGGATATCCAGGCACTCCCGGCTGATGTCCAGGATGTGTTCGGTTTTGCCCTGTACCAAGCACAGGAGGGCGGCAAGCACTGGCAGGCAAAGGCGCTTAAAGGGTTTTCAGGCGGCGGCGTGCTCGAGGTGGTCGAAGACCATCACGGCGACACCTATCGTGCGGTCTACACCATCAGCCTGGTCGACGCGGTTTACGTGCTGCACTGCTTCCAGAAGAAATCCCGCAGCGGCATCAAAACCTCAAGGCATGATGTGGATTTGATCCATGCCCGCCTGAAACTGGCACAGGCTCACGCGAAGGGGAAAACACATGATTGAAATCGAAGAAGGCACAGACAACGTCTATGCCGACCTGCACCTTGCCGACGCCAGCGAGATGCTGGTCAAGGCCCGCCTGGCCAGCAAGATCTGCAGCATCATCAAGGCACGCCAGCTCACTCAGCTACAGGCCGCTGAGCTGCTCGGCCTGAGCCAACCCAAGGTCTCCGCCCTGACCCGCGGCAAATTCCGTGGCATCAGCGAAAGCAAGATGATCGATTGCCTCGCCCGCCTGGGCCGGGACATACAGATCGTGGTCAAGGAAGCCCCCCAGACCCGGCGCGAAGGCCGGGTGGAAGTGATTTTCGCCTGACACTCAGGACATCGCCGTATCCATCACCATCATCAGGCAGAAGCCCACGCACAACCCCAGGCTCGCCAGGCGATGATGCCCATTGCTGCGTGACTCGGGGATGATTTCCTGGGTCACCACCAGCAGCATCGCCCCCGCCGCACAGGCCAGGCCCAGCGGCAACAGCAGTTCGGCGATGTTCACCAGCCAGGCGCAGATGACCGCCGCCAGCGGCTCGACCAGCCCCGACGCAGCGCCAATCAGGAACGCCTTGAAGCGCGACATCCCGGCCCCGGCCAGCACCAGCGCGATCACCAGGCCTTCGGGCACATCCTGCAGCGCGATGCCCATGGCCAGGCTGTCGGCATCGGGCATGCCACCGCCGGCGGACACGCCGATGGCCATCCCTTCAGGGATGTTGTGGGCAATGATGGCGATGACGAACAACCAGATCCGTGCCGCAATCACCGGCTGTCGATCACTGCCGACCAGGGCCTCCGGCGAGGCCCCGGAAACCCTGAGATCGACCAGGAACAGGCACAACGCCCCGAACAACAGCCCGCTGCTGATCAAGCCACCGGCGCCCCAGGGGCTGTAGCCGATGGCCTGGGCCGCCTCCAGCCCCGGGATGATCAACGAGAACGCGGTAGCGGCCAACATCACCCCGGCGCCAAAGCCAAGCAAGGTATCCGCCAGCGCCACAGGCATGTTGCGAATCACCAGCACCGGTACCGCGCCCAACGCCGTGCCCAGTGCGCACAATGCACCGCCCTCCAGCGCGCGCAACATGCGCGGCTCCAGGTCCAGCCAGGCGATGCCGCGCGCCACCAGCAGCGCGGTGCCAACCAGCAACAGCAAGGTCCCAAGCGCCAGGCGGAACAGGCGCACACTGCTGACAGACATCACCTCGGAGCGCATACCGGTTCGACTCACTTCAGGGTTTCAAGGTAGCGGCGTTCCACTTCGGCCCAGTCGACCACGTTGTAGAAAGCACCAATGTATTCCGGGCGACGGTTCTGGTACTTCAGGTAGTAGGCATGCTCCCACACGTCGAGCCCCAGGATCGGCGTATTGCCGTGCATCAGCGGGCTGTCCTGGTTGCCACTGCTTTCCACCACCAGTGTTTTTGCCGGCGTGACGCTGAGCCAGGCCCAGCCACTGCCGAAGCGGCTCAACGCGGCCTTGGTGAACGCTTCCTTGAACGCCGCGAAACCACCCAGTTGTGCATCGATGGCCTTGGCCACCTCACCCTGTGGCTCGCCTCCGCCCTTGGGCGACATGACGGTCCAGAACAGGCTGTGGTTGGCGTGGCCGCCACCTTGGTTGATCACTGCCCCTTGCAGCTTCTCGGGCAACTGCTTGACCGCGCCAACCAACCGCTCCACCGGCCATTCGGCCCACTCGGTGCCCTCGATGGCGGCATTGAGGTTGTTGATGTAGGTCTGGTGGTGCTTGCTGTGGTGGATCTCCATGGTCTGGGTATCGATGTGCGGCTCCAGCGCATCGTAGGCATAAGGCAGTGCAGGCAAGGTATGGGGCATGTCAGTGGATTCCATGAGCAGGTGTACGAAGTGTGAGGTCCGTTTGTGCGACCAGTTCACTGGTAGCCGGCGCCTGGCGATTGAGCAGGCGCTCGGTGCGCGGGTACTGGCCATAGTCGGCGATGAAACTCAGCAACTCGGTGTAGGTGCGTGCGCTGTGGCGCAGCGCGGCATCGCGCAACGCCTGGGGCAGACGTTGCTCCTGGCTGGCCTGGAGCAATGCCTGGTGCGCAGCGCACAGGTAGTCGGCGCTTTCGTGCGGCTGGTTCAGCCGCAGGTGCAGGTCGGCCAGGTTGTGATGGGCGATGACCAGCGCGGCCACCGCCTCATCGACGTCATGCCAGCGCTCGAACAGCACCTGGGCCAAGGCCAGCGCTTGCAGGTAGTGTTCCCGGGCATCGACCAGCTCGCCCTGGTCGAACAGGCGATTGGCGTTTTGCGTGGTGCGTCTCCAGTGCTGCATGACGTGCCTCCTGGGCAGCCTTGGCTCAGATGCCGCCGGCGGTGAGTTTTTCCGGGTCCAGCAGCGCTTCGAGCTGGTCGCGGGACAGGTCGGTGTGCTCCAGCGCCACGTCGATCACCGGCCGCCCCTGCTTGTAGGCGGTCTTGGCGATTTCGGCAGCCTTGAGGTAACCGATGATCGGGTTCAACGCGGTAACCAGGATCGGGTTGCGCGACAACGCTTCCTTGAGCTTGCCTTCGTTGACCTTGAAGGTCGCGATGGCCTTGTCGGCCAGCAAGCGGCTGACGTT
The DNA here is from genome assembly GCF_003231305.1 of Pseudomonas sichuanensis. Lineage (GTDB taxonomy): Bacteria > Pseudomonadota > Gammaproteobacteria > Pseudomonadales > Pseudomonadaceae > Aquipseudomonas > Aquipseudomonas sichuanensis. The sequence goes on from NZ_QKVM01000015.1 coordinate 18,410, forward strand.
GGCCATCAGCTCGATGCTTTCCAGCAGGTTGCGGGCGATCACCGGCAGCATCACGTTGAGCTCGAAGTTGCCCGACTGCCCCGCCACGGCGATGGTGGCGTCGTTGCCGATCACCTGGGCGGCAACCATCGCGGTGGCTTCCGGGATCACCGGGTTGACCTTGCCCGGCATGATCGACGAGCCCGGCTGCAGGCCCTGCAGTTCGATTTCACCGAGGCCGGCCAGCGGGCCGGAGTTCATCCAGCGCAGGTCGTTGGCGATCTTCATCAGCGCCACCGCGGTGGTCTTGAGCTGGCCGGACAACGCCACGGCAGTGTCCTGAGAGCCGATCAGGGCGAACAGGTTCTGGCCTGGAGTGAACTCGACCTTGGTCAGGCCACTGAGCTGGCGAGCGAAGCCAGCCGCGAATTGCGGGTGGGCATTGATCCCGGTGCCGACTGCGGTGCCACCCTGGGCCAACGCCTGCAAGCTCGGCAGCGTGGCCTCGACATGGGCCTGGGCGCCTTTGATCTGCGCCGCCCAGCCATCGAGCACCTGGCTCATGCGCACCGGCATGGCATCCATCAGGTGGGTGCGGCCGGTCTTGACGTACTTGTGCACTTCGACGGCTTTGCGCTCGATCACCTGCGTCAGGTGACGCAAGGCCGGCAGCAATTGCTCATGCAGGGCCAGGGCAGCGCTGACGTGGATGGTGGTGGGGATGATGTCGTTGCTGCTCTGGCCGCAATTGACGTGGTCGTTGGCATTGACCTGCTCGCCGAGCACACGGCTGGCCAGCGTGGCGATCACCTCGTTGGCGTTCATGTTCGAACTGGTGCCGGAGCCGGTCTGGAACACATCGACCGGGAAGTGCTGGATGAAATCCTCGGCCAGCAGTTGCTCCACGGCCTTGACGATCGCCCCGCCCTGCTCCGGGCTCAGTTGCTGCAGTTCGACGTTGGCCTTGGCCGCGGCCGCCTTGGCCAGCAGCAGGGCGCGGATGAACTGGGCCGGCATCGGCTTGCCGCTGACCGGGAAGTTGTCGACCGCGCGCTGGGTCTGGGCGCCGTACAGGGCCTGGGCCGGCACCTGCAGTTCACCCATGCTGTCACGCTCGATACGGGTATCACTCATCTTCAAGTCCTTGCATCAGTTCTTCGGGAGAAATCGACGGCAACAGCACACAGGTGGCCAGTTGCATCGCAAAGGGTTGCCAGCGCTCGTTGTGCGCCTGGCGATCGAGGTTGCGCAGGTCGAGCAACGGGCGCCACGCCTGGTCGAGGCACAGGCAGCGCCAGTGCCAGGGCAGCATGCGGTCGCAGGCGGTATCCAGCAGCAGGCGGAAAGAGGTCATTGCCACCGTCCATGGCGAGGTCTCGGTGCAGCACACCAGGTAACGGCCTTCGGCCAGGTAGTGCTCGATCAGGCGTGGCTCGTCAGGCTCCAGGGCGCAACGAATACGCCGGCTGAGCCAGCACCAGTTTTCCAGGTAGGGCAGTTCGTGGAGGACGGTTTTCATGAAGATCATCGCCGGATGACTGGGTAATGATATTCATTATTAATTGATAAATAGAATCAATTCAAGGTAGCCGAAAGGCAAATAAAAACCCGGCGCGATGGCCGGGTTTTTATCAGGCTTTGCAATCAGGCCCGTGGGAGCGGCAGATCAGCTGCCCGCCACCGTCATCCGCTCGATCAGTACCGAGCCACTGTGGATATTGCTGCGGGTTTCGATATCGCTGCCAATCGCCACGATTTGCTGGAACATGTCTTTCATATTGCCGGCGATGGTCACTTCCTGCACCGCATGCTGGATCTCGCCGTTTTCTACCCAGAAGCCGGCCGCACCACGGGAATAGTCGCCGGTGACCATGTTCAGGCCGTGCCCCATCAGCTCGGTCACCAGCAGGCCGCGCCCCATGCGACGGATCAACGCCGCCTGGTCCTCGACCCCATGGGTGACGAACAGGTTGTGCACACCGCCGGAGTTGGCGGTGCTCGGCAGCCCCAGCTTGCGCCCGGAATAGGTGCCGAGGATGTAGGAGACCAGCTCACCCTTGTCGACGAATGGCTTGGCGTAGGTAGCCAGACCATCACCGTCAAACGAGGCACTGCCCAGCGCTCGCGGAATGTGCGGGCGCTCATCCAGGGTCAGCCAGGTGGGGAACAGGCGCTGGCCAAGGGTACCTTCGAGGAAAGACGACTTGCGGTACAGGTTGCCGCCGGAGATCGCCGAAAGGAAGCTGCCGAACAGCCCGCCCGCCAACTCGGCACTGAACAGCACCGGCACTTCGCAGGTCGGCACCGGTCGGGCCCCCAGGCGGCTGGCGGCGCGCTGGGCGGCGCGCACGCCAATGCTGCTCGGGTCGGCCAGCAAATGGCCCTGGCGATTGACGTCGTACCAGTAGTCACGCTGCATCTGCCCGTCACCCTCGGCGATCATCACGCAGCTCAGGCTGTGGCGGGTGGAGGCGTAGCCGCCGATGAAGCCATGGCTGTTGCCGTACACCCGCACGCCTTGGTGGGTATTGAGCGTGGTGCCATCGGCATTGAGGATGCGCTTGTCGGCATCGAAGGCGGCAGCCTCGCAGGCCAACGCCATCTCGATGGCCTTTTCCGGCTCGATGTCCCAATCGTGGTACAGATCGAGGTCGGGCAGCTCCCGGGCCATCAGCGCCGCATCGGCCAGGCCCGAGCAATCGTCTTCGGAAGTATGCTTGGCGATGGCCAGTGCCGCCGCGACGGTCTCGCGGATCGCCTCAGGGCCGCTGGCCGAGGTGCTGGCCGAGCCTTTGCGCTGGCCAACGTAGAGGGTGATGCCGAAGCCCTGATCGCGGTTGAACTCGACGGTCTCGACTTCGCGCTGGCGCACGCTGGTGGACAGGCCCTGCTCCAGCGACACCGCCACTTCGCAGGCGCTGGCGCCCTGGCGACGCGCTTCGGCGACGATCGCTTCGACCTGTTCCTGCAACGCCGGCAGGTCCTTGGGGCCTACGCTCTGGACTGCACTCATGGTTCTCTCCACTGAAAATTCTGCGTACGGCTTGGGTCATTCTACGACCGGGCCGGACAAGCGGCCCCCGACTGGTTATCATGGCGGCGATTTCTTGCGGACGGCCCCCATGGTTGATTCTTACGACGACGCCTTCGATGGCGAAAAAAGCAAAACCCAGATCAAGCGCGAGCTGCATGCGCTGGTCGAACTCGGTGAGCGCCTCACCACCCTCAAGGCCGACACCCTGGCGCGCCTGCCGCTGACCGACGAGCTGCGCAAGGCGCTGGCCGAGGCCAGCAAGCACGTTGCCCATGGCGCCCGTAAACGCCACATGTCGTTCGTCGGCAAGCTGATGCGCGTGCAGGACCTGGACGCCATCCATGCCGTGCTCGACCAGATCGACAGCTCGACCCGTCAGTACAACGAGCGCTTCCACAACCTCGAGCGCTGGCGCGACCGCCTGATCGACGGTAACGACGAGGACCTCGAGCGCTTCGTCAACGAGTACCCCGACACCGACCGCCAGCAACTGCGCTCGCTGATCCGTCATGCCCAGCACGAGAAGGCGCGGAACAAGCCGCCTGCTGCCATGCGTAAAGTGTTCAAGTACATCCGCGAGCTCGACGAGACTCAGCGCGGCCTGCGTTGAGCCCATCGCGGGGCAAGCCCGCTCCCACAAACGTGGGAGCGGGCTTGCCCCGCGATCGTTCATCAAGCGCCCGTACCGCCCACGGTAATGGCGTCCAGCTTCAGGGTCGGCTGGCCAACGCCCACCGGCACCGACTGCCCATCCTTCCCGCACGTCCCCACACCGCTGTCCAGTGCCAGGTCATTGCCGACCATCGACACCCGGCTCATCGCCTCCGGACCATTGCCGATCAACGTGGCGCCCTTGACCGGCGCGGTGATCTTGCCGTCCTCGATCAGGTAGGCCTCGCTGGTGGAGAACACGAACTTGCCGCTGGTGATGTCCACCTGGCCACCGCCGAGGTTGGCGCAATAGATGCCCTTCTTCACCGAGGCGATGATCTCCTGCGGGTCGCTGTCGCCAGCACGCATGTAGGTGTTGGTCATGCGCGGCATCGGCAGGTGGGCGTAGGATTCGCGACGGCCGTTACCGGTCACCGCCATGCCCATCAGGCGGGCGTTGAGCTTGTCCTGCATGTAGCCCTTGAGGATGCCGTTCTCGATCAGCGTGGTGCACTCGGTCGGGGTACCTTCGTCATCGACGCTCAGCGAACCGCGGCGCCCTTGCAGGGTGCCGTCGTCGACGATGGTGCACAGGCTCGACGCCACTTTCTCACCGATGCGCCCGCTGAACGCCGAGCTGCCCTTGCGGTTGAAGTCGCCCTCCAGGCCATGGCCGACCGCTTCATGCAGCAGCACGCCGGACCAGCCAGAGCCCAGCACCACCGGCAGGGTACCGGCAGGCGCAGGGATCGCTTCGAGGTTGACCAGCGCCTGGCGCAGCGCCTCGCGGGCGTAGCCCATCACCCGCTCCTCGGTGAAATAGCGGTAGTCGGTACGCCCGCCACCGCCCTGCCCGCCGCGCTCGCGACGGCCGTTCTGCTCGACGATCACGCTGACGTTGAAACGCACCAGCGGCCGAATGTCGGCAGCCAGGCTGCCATCGGCGGCGGCAATCAGGATGCGCTCCCACACCCCGGCCATGCTCACGCTGACCTGCTGGATCCGCGGATCGAGCGCACGGGTGGCGGCATCGACGCGCTTGAGCAACTCGACCTTCTCGGCACGGCTGAGCACGTCCAGAGGGTTGTCCGGCGCATACAGCGCGGTCACGTCCTGGCTGCGGAACGCCTGCACCGTGCCGTTCTGCCCGGCGCGGGAGATCGAGCGGGCGGCGCGAGCGGCCGACGTCAGGGCTTCAAGGTTGATCGCATTGCTGTAGGCAAAGCCGGTTTTCTCGCCGGACTGGGCACGCACGCCCACGCCTTGGTCGAGGTTGAAACTGCCTTCTTTGACGATGCCATCTTCCAGCGCCCAGGTTTCCGAAATCTGGCCCTGGAAATACAGGTCTGCCGCGTCGATACCGGGGCCCGCCAACTCGCCGAGCACCGTCTGCAAGCTGTCGAGGGTCAATCCGCCCGGGGCCAGGAGCTGCTCACTGACGGTGGATAACATCTGGCTCATAGTCACTCCGAGGTCTGCGCAGGCCGCAAAGCGTCCTGCGGGAAAAAGCGCCGGTGGGTAAGCACCGGCATGCGCGCCCGGATGGACGCCTGTTCTTCGCTGTCGCGCGTGGCCAGCAAGACCGCTTCGCCGCGCGCCTGTTGCGCGACGATCCGCCCCCAAGGGTCGACGATCGCCGCCTGGCCGTGGGTTTCCCGCGGCCCTGGATGCATGCCGCCCTGGGCGGCGGCCAGTACATAGCACTGGGTCTCGATGGCCCGCGCACGGATCAGCACCTCCCAGTGCGCCGCGCCGGTCACCGCGGTGAACGCCGCCGGTGCACTGATCAGCTCGGCACCGGCAGCGCGCAGGGCGCTGTACAGCTCGGGGAAGCGCAGGTCGTAGCACACCGACAAGCCCAGGCGCCCCACTGGCGTATCGGCGACCACCACCTGGCTGCCATGGGCGTAATCGTCCGACTCGCGGTAGCGGCCACGGTTGTCGGCCACATCCACGTCGAACAGGTGCAGCTTGTCGTAGCGCGCGGCGATCTCGCCGTGCTCATCGATCAGCAGCGAGCAGGCGTGGGACTTTGCCTCAGGCTGGCCGACCGGTGGCAGCGGCAACGTGCCGGCGACAATCCATAACTTGAGGTCGCGGGCCGTGCGTTTCAACCACGGCAGGATCGGCCCCTCGCCCAGGGCCTCGGCCCGCCCGATGGCGGCAGCGTCGCGCCGGCCCATGGCCGCGAAGTTCTCTGGCAGCACCGCCAGCCGCGCGCCGCCGGCAGCGGCCTGCTCGAGCAGCGCAGCAGCACGTTGCAGGTTGGCCAGCACATCGTCCTGGCTGACCATCTGGATCACTGCTGACGTCATCGCAACCCCGGGCTTATTTATCAAAAGGTTTCACAAAGGTGATTTTAGGCTCTTTCACCGGCCCCTCGACGCGGTAATGCACGCTGGCAAAACGCGCCACACGGTCGCCGATCAGGCGGTCGACCAGGAACAGCGCCCCACCCACCGCCGGCGCACCGATGATCAGCGCGGCGAGCGGCAGGTTGTTGGTCACCGGCAGCGTCACCATCAGGTTGGCGTCGATCCGATCGCGCGCCAGATCCAGGGTGCCATCGAGCTCGAAGTTGCTCGACGGGCCAGTGACGGTGATCGGCTCGCGGGTCACGTACACCCCCTCGCTCGCCACCAGCAGGCCTTTCACCCGGTCGTAGGCCAGGCCCTTGCTGAACAGGTCGGAGAAGTCCAGGCGCAAGCGCCGGCCAATCGAGTTGAAATTGAGCAGGCCGAACACCCGCAGGGCCTGGGCGCTGCCTTCGACCTCGATGAACTGGCCGGAACGCAGCGCCGCGTCGAGGCTGCCCGAATAGCGATTGAGGCTCACCCAGGCCGGCGAGCCCGGCCAGCGGCCATCCACGTCCATGCGGAAGTCACGGCTGGTCACGGTGGGCGCAAAGCCCCAGGCCTTGAGCACATCGCTCAGGTTCTTGCCGTCCAGGCGGCCCTTGTACCAGCTCGACGTGCTGCCCGGTTCACCTTCCCAACCGCCACTGCCATCGATGTGCAGGCCCTTGAGGTCCAGATCGACGTCGCTGAGGGCGATACCACGGGGCACCTGGCGCAGTTTCAGGGTTGCACTGCCGAACAGGTCGTCGCCCCGATACAGCTTGTCGATGGTCAGGTCCAGCGGCGGCACGTTGCGTGGGTCGACGCCGGCCAACGGGTCCGGGGCGTTCTCCGGCGCGGTCACGCCTGGATCGGCGGGCGGCAGGCGCAGCGATGGCAGGCGGATGGTGAGCGGCACACCTTTGGCATCGGGAATACGTGCATTGCCGATCACTTCCTTGCTGTCCAGACGCAGGTCCCAGGCTGGGCCGCTGCGCGACAGGCGCACCACGGCCTGGTTGAGGTCCATGCCGAAAGCCTTGAGCTGGCCGATGCTCAGGTCGACGCCTTGCAGGTTCTGCCGGGCACTGCCGCCTGGGTCCTGGCCGGCCAGGCTCGACATCTGTGCCTGCCAGGGGGCCAGGTCCAGCGTTTCGAGGTGTCCACGGACCCGCAAGCCCTGGCCGCCGGGCGGGTTGGCCTCACCGCTGCCCAGCAGCAGTTCGCCACGGCCCTGGCCAAGTTTGTCGGCGGGCGCGGCATAGGCAAAGCGGGCCAGGTCTGCATAACCTGCATCGATACGCCGCTCCGGGCCTTGCAACGTCAAGCTGAAGCGGCTGTCGCGGATATCCGAGGCCGCCTTGCCGAATGGCGCCGGCAAGTCGATGGCCAGGCCTTTGAGCGAGGAGTTGACGGTCAGCCGGTTATCGCGGCTGCCCAGCAGCAATTGCAACTGATAGGGCAGCTCACCCGAAACAGGCAGCGCCTGCTGGAACTGCAGCCAGTCGGTCAGCGCCTTGAGGCCCACCTGGCCATTGGCGGTGATGCGGCTCTGGATCTGCCCGTCCTTGCCTTCGGCGGCAATCTGCGCCGTGACCGGCTTGCCGAACGCCTGCAAAGCAATGTCCTTGCCGCTCAGCCCCTTGTCGTAATCGAAGCTGAAATCACCTTTGAGGCGGCTCAGTTCCAGGGTTGGCGGCGCCACCTTGAGCGTGGCGTTCGCGGTAGCAAAGTCCACCAGCACCTTGGGCCGCTGGCCATGCTCCAGAGGAATGTCCAGCTTGACCTTGCCCTTGAGCGGCCCCTCGCCTTCCCAGCCGGCGAAGATCGCCCCGGTGCCGATGGGGGCTTCCTTGAGAATCTTCAGGCCATCGCCGAGGCTGCCGTCGAAATCGCCATCCAGGTAAAGGTGGCTGTGCTGCCCCGCGTCGACATGTGGAATGTTGACGCGCACATCACTGACCTTGGTGTCGAGCAGCATGCCGCTTCGGGCATTGACGCGAACACCGGTGTCTTCGATGAAGACCTCGCCGTCCACCTGCTGCACCTGCGGCCAGCCCGGCTGGAAGTCCAATGCCGCGTCATGCACCTTGAAGAACAGGCTGATGTCGCGGGCATGTGGCGGCGCGCCATGGTTGAGCGAGCCCTGGTACTGGAAGTAGCCCTCGTCGACGTTGCCCTTGACGATGGCACTGCGCAGCCATTCGTCGAGCGCCGGGCTGAGCACCTCGGGCAGGTACTTGGCGGTGTAGCGGCCGTCACCTTCGGTCATGCCGACCCGCAGGTCCATGTAGTCTTCGCGGCCCTCTTCGAACAGCAGCCGGATCAGGAAGTCAGCCGCGATCTTGCCCTCCTCGCCCAGCACCTTGATGTAGGGGGCGATCAGCGTGAATCCTTCCTTGTCGAGCTTCCAGGTCAGGCGGGCGTTGGCCTTCTGGTAATGCCAGGGTTTGGCGAAGATCGGGTACAAGTGCAGCATGAACGCTTCGGTATCCAGGCGCAGCTCGCCCTGCCCCAGGTCGCCGCTGATGGCGCCGCTGACATTCCCGGCCGCAGGCGCTCCGTGGTAGGCGTCGAAGCCGACCTTCTCCAGGTTGGCGGCGAACTGCACACGCTGGTCGCCTTCGGCCTTGGGGCGGATGTCCAGGCGCACATTGCGCAAGGCACCCGTGACCTTGAGGGCATCGACCACGGCCTTGAGGTTGTCCGGCAGCGGCGCCAGGGCGTCGATCAAGGGGGTCAGGGGCGTCAGCTCGAGGCGATCGGCCTGGACCTGCCAGGACTCCTCGGCCGGCGTCTGTCCGGCACGCTGCGCCAATTGCAGGTGAGATTCCCAGCGGGTCTTGCCGATGCTCGCGGCGAGCGAGTCCACGGCTACATCGAAACCTTCGCTACGACGCTGGAACCAGGCCGACAACGCCAGGTTGTCCAGGGCGACCGCTTTACGCTCGCTGTAGGCGCCCTTGAGTTGCGGTGCATTCAGACGCACCACGGCGCGTTGCAATTGGCCCTGGCTCCAGTCCACCCAGAATTCCCCGCCGGCCCGCAGGGTATCGGCTTGCCACTGGCCCAGCAGGCGCGGCGGCAGCCAGCGCGCCCAGTCGCTCTGCGGCAGGCTGAAATAGGCTTCGACCTGGCCATCGCGCCAGGCCTTGGCCGTGGCCCGGCTGCGCAGGCTAACGGCCAGCGGCTGGCCATCGGGCAAGGTGGCGCGCAGGTCCAGGCTCTGGCGCGAGGCACCGGCCTGCAGGCCGAGGCTGACATAGGTGAGGGTGAGGGGATCGCGCTGCCACGGGTGCAAGGTAACCTGGCTGTCGAACAGGTCGACCCGGCCCAACTGACGCAGGCGCTTGAGGGCATCTGCCAGGTCGAGCGGCGCATCATCCTTGTGCGGCAAGCCTTCCAGGGCCCAGGCGCCCTGCTCGTTTTCACGCAGGATCAACTGCAGGCCACCGAGCTGGATGCGCGCCAGGCGCACTTCGCGCGCCTTGAGGCTGGCCCACAGGTCCGGCACCAGCTTGACGTCGTCCAGGCGCAGCGCGGCGGTGCCTTCGCCCAGTTGCAGGTCGCGCACCCGCAGGACCGGGGCCAGGCCGCTCCAGCGGCCTTCCAGCGCCCCTACGTGCACAGGCAGGCCCAAGGCCTGTTCGGCCTTGAGCTCAGCGTCCGCACGGTATTCGGCGACCAGCGGTATCAGTTGCCGACCGAGGCTGACGTACAGCGCCACCAGCACCGCCAGCAGGGCGCAAATTGCCAACCCCCAGCGGGTCAAGGCGCTCAGAACGCGGGTCAGACGCTCCATGGCCAAGGCCCTCCAAGTCGTCCACTAACTATGGCCGCTGAATAGCGCTTTGCCAGCCCGCCCCTGGGACAGATACGTTCAATGACGGTCAGAGCAGCACCACATCATATTGTTCCTGGGAATACATGGACTCGACCTGGAAGCGGATGGTTCGCCCGATGAAAGCCTCAAGTTCGGCGACGTTACCCGACTCTTCGTCCAGCAGCCGGTCGACCACCTTCTGGTTGGCCAGTACCCGATAGCCCTCTGCCTGGTAGGCGCGGGCTTCGCGAAGGATCTCACGGAAGATCTCATAGCAAATGGTCTCGGGCGTCTTCAGCTTGCCGCGCCCCTGGCAGGCGGCGCACGGCTCGCACAGCACCTGTTCAAGGCTCTCGCGGGTGCGTTTGCGGGTCATCTGCACCAAGCCCAGCTCGGTGATGCCGATGATGTTGGTCTTGGCGTGATCGCGCTCCAACTGCTTTTCCAGCGTGCGCAGCACCTGGCGTTGGTGCTCTTCGTCTTCCATGTCGATGAAGTCGATGATGATGATCCCGCCGATGTTGCGCAGGCGCAGTTGACGGGCAATGGCTGTGGCCGCTTCCAGGTTGGTCTTGAAAATGGTCTCTTCAAGGTTGCGATGGCCAACGAACGCGCCGGTGTTGACGTCGATGGTGGTCATGGCCTCCGCCGGGTCGACCACCAGGTAGCCGCCGGACTTGAGCGGCACCTTGCGCTCCAGGGCACGCTGGATTTCATCCTCCACGCCATACAGGTCGAAGATCGGCCGCTCGCCCGGGTAGTGCTCGAGGCGATCGGCGATTTCCGGCATCAGTTCGCCGACGAACTGCGTGGTCTTCTGGAAGGTTTCCCGCGAATCGATGCGGATCTTCTCGATCTTGGCGTTGACCAGGTCGCGCAGCGTTCGCAGCGCCAGGCCCAGGTCTTCATAGATCACGGTAGGGGCGCCACAGGTCTTGATCTGCGAGCCGATCTGCTCCCACAGGCGGCGCAGGTAGCGGATGTCCTGGAGAATGTCTTCGGCACGCGCGCCCTCGGCGGCGGTGCGCAGGATGAACCCGCCGGCGTCCTTCATCTCTTCCTGGGCCATGCAATCGGTGACCACCTGCTTGAGGCGATCACGCTCGGCTTCTTCCTCGATTTTCAGCGAGATGCCGACATGGCTGCTGCGCGGCATGTACACCAGGTAGCGCGAAGGGATCGACAACTGGGTGGTGAGGCGCGCGCCCTTGGTACCGATGGGGTCCTTGGTCACCTGCACCACCAGTGCCTGCCCTTCATGCACCAGTGCAGTGATGGTCTCTACCGCCGACCCTTCGCGCAGGGAAATTTCCGAGGCATGGATGAACGCCGCACGCTCAAGGCCGATATCGACGAACGCCGCCTGCATGCCCGGCAACACCCTGACCACCTTGCCTTTATAGATGTTGCCGACGATGCCGCGGCGCTGGGTGCGCTCTACGTGCACCTCCTGCAGGACACCGTTCTCCACCACTGCCACGCGTGATTCCATCGGGGTGATGTTGATCAGGATCTCTTCACTCATGGCAGGCTCTCGTCAAGGTTTTCGGTAATGATGGATCGCTGCGCGATGGCTGGCTAGCGCGGTTTCGAACCCTCTTGCGGCTGCCAGACGGCAACGGCGAATTGCTCCAGCAGCTCGGCGGTCTCGCTCAGGGGCAGGCCGACCACGGCCGAATAGCTGCCCTCGATGCCGCTGACGAACACCGCGCCCAAGCCCTGGATGGCATAGCCACCGGCCTTGTCCAGCGGTTCGCCGCTGGCCCAGTAGCGCAGGGCTTCTTCGAAGGAGATGGCACGAAAACGCACGCTGGTGCTGACGCAACGGCTGATGCTGCGCTGGCCGTCGGTCAGCGCCACCGCGGTGAGCACCTGGTGCTCGCGCTTGGACAGGTCGCCGAGCATGGCCAGGAAGTGTTCGCGGTCTTCTGGCTTGCCGAGGATTTCATCGTCGAGCACCACCGTGGTGTCCGCGCCCAGCACCACGCCGTTGCCGTCGGTGTGGGCGAAACCGGCCACCGCCTTGGCCTGGGCCAGGCGCTCGACATAGGCTGCCGGGGCTTCGCCGGGCAATGGGGTTTCATCGATGGGGGCACTGACGACAGTGAACGGCACGCCGATCTGGGTCAGCAGCTCACGACGGCGCGGCGAACCGGAGGCCAGGTAAAGTTGAGGCATATGGACATCTCCCTGTCAGTGGTGGCGCAGCGTCAATGAATATGCAAGCGCACGCGCAAGCCGCGCAGGGCGAAGCTGACCCACGGCCAGAGCAAGGCACTGATCACCGCCGACCAGACCAGCGCCAGCGTTGGCAGGCGGTTGCCGGTCAGGGCGCTGAGCCATAGCTGGATCAGTTGGGCGATACCGAAGATCACCAGGATCACCAGGCTCTGCTGCCACATGGGGAACATGCGCAGGCGCTGCTGCAGCGACAGCACGAGGAACGTGATGAGGGTAAGGATGAGTGCGTTCTGCCCCAGCAAGGTGCCGTACAGCACGTCTTCGGCCAGGCCCAGCACGAAGGCGGTGGTCATGCCGACCTTAGTGGGCACAGTGAGGGTCCAGAACGCCAGCAGCAACGCCAGCCACATGGGCCGGAACACTTCCATGAACTGAGGCATCGGCGAGACGCTGAGCAACAGGCCGACCGCAAAGGTCAGCCAGATGGCCCAGCCGTTTCTGCTACGGGTGCTGGCCATTATTGCCTCCGGGGTTGAGCGGGCGCCGCGGCCGGGTGGGCCGGGGCCGTAACGTTTGCGGCAGGGGCCGGAGCCGCGGCGGGCGCAGGCTGCGCGGCGTTGGCCGCGGGTGGCGTTGCCGGGGCCGCAGGTGCCTGGCCATGCCCGGCACCCTGACGGTCGGCTTCTTCCTGGGCAATCGCAGCTTCCGTTGCACGCTCTTCCGGGGTACGTCGGTCGCTGAACACCAGCAGCATGTAGCGGCTGCGGTTGAGCGCGGCGGTCGGGATGGCGCGGACGATGGCGAATGGCTGGCCGGAATCGTGGATCACTTCGTTGACCGTGGCCACCGGGTAGCCGGCCGGGAAGCGTTGGCCCATGCCGGAGCTGACCAGCAGGTCGCCTTCCTTGACGTCGGCGGTGTCGGCCACGTGGCGAAGTTCCAGGCGTTCCGGGTTGCCGGTGCCGCTGGCGATGGCGCGCAGCCCGTTGCGGTTGACCTGTACCGGAATGCTGTGGGTGGTATCGGTGAGCAGCAGCACCCGCGAGGTGTACGGCATCAGCTCGACCACCTGGCCCATCAGGCCACGGGCATCGAGCACCGGCTGGCCGAGGAACACGCCGTCGCGCTCGCCCTTGTTGATCAGGATGCGGTGGGTGAACGGGTTGGGGTCGACACCGATCAGCTCGGCAACCTCGACCTTCTCGTTGACCAGCGCCGAGGAATTGAGCAGCTCACGCAGGCGCACGTTCTGCTCGGTCAAGGCCGCCAGCTTTTGCAGGCGCCCTTGCAGCAGCAAGGCTTCGGTCTTGAGTTTCTCGTTTTCGGCGATCAGCTCGGTGCGGCTGCCGAACTGGCCAGCCACACCCTGCCACATGCGCTGCGGCAGGTCGGTGATCCAGTAGGACTCCATCAACACCAGGCCCATCTGGCTGCGCACGGGCTTGAGCAGGTCGAAACGCGAGTCGACCACCATCAGTGCGATCGACATCACCACCAGCACGAGCAGGCGCACGCCCAGCGAGGGGCCTTTGGAGAAAAGCGGTTTAATGGGCCGTTCCTCGCGGACGACTCAGGAAGTCACTGAACATGGGGCAACGCACCGGCCTGCTTGCGAATTGACGGAAAACGACGCCCTCACGGGCGCCAACCCAGCGCATACAGGTAGCACTGCGCGTGCTACCTGTAAACCGGGCGATGAAACGGCAGCGTCAGGGCTCACTCGCTGGAGAGCAGGTCCATCGCGTGCTTGTCCATCATTTCCAGGGCGCGGCCGCCGCCACGGGCGACGCAGGTCAGCGGGTCTTCGGCGACGATCACCGGCAGGCCGGTTTCCTGGGCCAGCAGCTTGTCCAGGTCACGCAGCAGCGCGCCGCCACCGGTCAGCACCAGGCCACGCTCGGCGATGTCCGAGGCCAGCTCGGGTGGCGATTGCTCCAGGGCGCTCTTGACCGCCTGGACGATGGTCGCCAGCGACTCTTGCAGGGCTTCGAGCACTTCGTTGGAGTTCAGGGTGAAGGCACGTGGCACGCCCTCGGCCAGGTTGCGGCCACGGACGTCGACTTCGCGCACTTCGCCGCCTGGGTAGGCGGTGCCGATTTCCTGCTTGATGCGCTCGGCGGTGGATTCGCCGATCAGGCTGCCGTAGTTGCGGCGCACATAGGTGACGATGGCTTCGTCGAAGCGGTCGCCGCCAACACGCACGGACTCGGCATAGACCACGCCGTTGAGCGAGATCAGCGCGATTTCGGTGGTACCGCCACCAATATCGACGACCATCGAACCGCGGGCCTCTTCGACCGGCAGGCCGGCACCGATGGCAGCGGCCATCGGCTCTTCGATCAGGAACACTTCACGGGCACCGGCACCCAGGGCCGACTCGCGAATGGCGCGACGCTCTACCTGGGTCGACTTGCACGGCACGCAGATCAGCACGCGAGGGCTGGGCTGCAGGAAGCTGTTTTCGTGAACCTTGTTGATGAAGTACTGCAACATTTTTTCACAAACGCTGAAGTCGGCGATCACGCCATCCTTCATCGGACGAATGGCCGCGATGTTACCGGGCGTACGGCCCAGCATGCGCTTGGCCTCGGTACCGACAGCGACGACGCTTTTCTGGTTGCCGTGGGTACGGATGGCAACAACCGAGGGCTCATTCAGGACGATACCGCGCTCACGCACGTAAATAAGGGTGTTGGCAGTACCCAGGTCGATAGACAGATCGCTGGAAAACATGCCACGCAGTTTCTTGAACATGGGAAAGTGACCCTGGGGAAAGCGTGGGTAAAAAAGTGCGGCAAACTCTAACAATGGCAGGGATTTTGGGCAAGGAGCCAATATGTTAAATTGGCTGTTTTTCCGAGCATGCCTACCGATGATCGCGGCCCTTTGACCGCCAGAATCCTGACATGTTCCTCATTTTGTTAGCGGACAATTCCGTTTATCGTTCCCCTGGAGATCCCCATGGCGCTGCAACGCTCCGACGTGGAAAAGATCGCCCATCTGGCCCGTCTGGGCCTGAATGAAGGCGAGCTGCCACGCATTACCGACGCCTTGAACAGCATTCTCGGGCTGGTCGACCAGATGCAAGCCGTCGACACCACAGGCATCGAGCCCCTCGCCCACCCGCTGGAAACCACCCAGCGCCTGCGTCCCGACCAGGTCACCGAGAGCAATCAGCGCGACCAGTATCAAGCCGTCGCCCCGTCGACCGAGAACGGTCTGTACCTGGTTCCGAAAGTCATCGATTAAGGGATAGCGCCTGCCATGCATCAATTCACTCTGGCCGAGATCGCCCGCGGCCTCGCTGACAAGTCGTTCTCCTCGGCAGAACTGACCGGCGCGCTGCTGTCGCGCATCAAGCAGCTCGACCCGCAGCTCAACAGCTTCATCACCGTCACCGAAGAGCAGGCCCTGGAGCAGGCGCGCGCCGCCGATGCCCGCCGCGCCGCCGGTGAAACCGGTGCGCTGCTGGGCGCGCCGATCGCCCACAAGGACCTGTTCTGTACCAACGGCACCCGCACCAGCTGCGGCTCGAAGATGCTCGACAACTTCACCGCCCCGTATGACGCCACCGTGGTCGCCAAGCTGGCCGCCGCCGGCATGGTCAGCCTGGGCAAGACCAACATGGACGAGTTCGCCATGGGCTCGGCCAACGAGTCCAGCCACTACGGCGCGGTGAAGAACCCGTGGAACCTGAAACACGTGCCAGGCGGCTCGTCCGGCGGTTCGGCCGCAGCCGTGGCCGCGCGCCTGCTGCCAGCCACCACCGGCACCGACACCGGCGGTTCGATCCGCCAGCCGGCGGCCTTCACCAACCTCACCGGTTTGAAGCCGACCTACGGCCGTGTTTCACGTTGGGGCATGATTGCCTATGCCTCCAGCCTCGACCAGGGTGGCCCACTGGCCCGTACCGCGGAAGACTGCGCCCTGCTGCTGCAAGGCATGGCCGGTTTCGATGCCAAGGACTCGACCTCGGTCGACGAGCCAGTGCCGGACTTCAGCGCCAACCTGAACGGCTCGCTGCAAGGCCTGCGCATCGGCCTGCCGAAGGAATACTTCGGTGCCGGCCTCGACCCGCGCATCGCCGAACTGGTGCATGCCAGCGTCAAGGAGCTGGAAAAGCTCGGCGCAGTGGTCAAGCAAATCAGCCTGCCGAACATGCAGCACGCCATCCCGGCCTACTACGTGATCGCCCCGGCGGAAGCTTCCTCCAACCTGTCGCGTTTCGACGGCGTGCGCTTCGGCTATCGCTGCGAAAACCCCAAGGACCTCACCGACCTGTACAAGCGCTCGCGCGGTGAAGGCTTCGGCGTCGAAGTGCAGCGCCGGATCATGGTCGGCACCTACGCCCTGTCGGCCGGCTACTACGATGCCTACTACGTCAAGGCGCAGCAGATCCGCCGCCTGATCAAGAACGACTTCGTGGCCGCCTTCCACGACGTCGACGTGATCCTCGGCCCGACCACGCCAAACCCGGCCTGGAAGCTCGGCGCCAAGAGCAGCGACCCGGTCGCCGCCTACCTGGAAGACGTCTACACCATCACCGCCAACCTGGCGGGCCTGCCGGGCCTGTCGATGCCGGCCGGCTTCGTCGATGGCCTGCCGGTGGGCGTGCAACTGCTGGCCCCGTATTTCCAGGAAGGCCGCCTGCTCAACATCGCGCACCGTTACCAGCAAGTCACCGACTGGCACACCCGCGCCCCCAACGGCTTCTGAGGAATTCACACATGCAATGGGAAGTTGTGATCGGGCTGGAAATTCATACCCAGCTCGCCACCCAGTCGAAGATTTTCTCCGGCAGCGCCACCACCTTCGGTTCCGAACCGAACACCCAGGCCAGCCTGGTCGATCTGGGCATGCCCGGCGTACTGCCGGTGCTCAACCAGGAAGCCGTGCGCATGGCGTGCATGTTCGGCCTGGCGATCGACGCCGAAATCGGCCCGCGCAACGTGTTCGCGCGCAAGAACTACTTCTACCCTGACCTGCCCAAGGGCTACCAGATCAGCCAGATGGACCTGCCGATCGTCGGCAAGGGCCACCTGGACATCGCCCTGGAAGACGGCACCGTCAAGCGTATTGGCGTGACCCGCGCGCACCTTGAAGAAGACGCCGGCAAAAGCCTGCACGAAGACTTCAACGGCGCCACCGGCATCGACCTGAACCGCGCCGGCACGCCGCTGCTGGAGATCGTCTCCGAGCCGGACATGCGCAGCGCCAAAGAGGCCGTGGCCTACGTCAAGGCGATCCATGCCCTGGTGCGCTACCTGGGCATCTGCGACGGCAACATGGCCGAAGGTTCGCTGCGCTGCGACTGCAACGTGTCGATCCGCCCGAAAGGCCAGGCCGAGTTCGGCACCCGCTGCGAGATCAAGAACGTCAACTCGTTCCGCTTCATCGAGCGTGCGATCAACAGCGAAATCCAGCGCCAGATCGACCTGATCGAAGACGGCGGCAAGGTGGTGCAGGAAACCCGTCTGTACGACCCGAACAAGGACGAGACCCGCTCCATGCGCAGCAAGGAGGAAGCCAACGACTACCGTTACTTCCCCGACCCGGACCTGCTGCCGGTGGTCATCGAGCCCGCGTTCCTCGACAGCGTGCGCGCCGGCCTGCCGGAGCTGCCACCGCAGAAAGTCGAACGCTTCCAGAGCCAGTACGGCCTGTCGGCCTACGACGCCAACGTGCTGGCCTCCAGCCGCGAGCAGGCCGACTACTTCGAGCAGGTGGTGAAGATCGGCGGTGACGCCAAGCTGGCCGCCAACTGGGTCATGGTCGAACTCGGCAGCCTGCTGAACAAGCTGGGCCTGGAGATCGACCAGTCGCCGGTCAGCGCCGAGCAACTGGGCGCCATGCTGCTGCGCATCCGTGACAACACCATCAGCGGCAAGATTGCCAAGACCGTGTTCGAGGCCATGGCCGCTGGCGAAGGCGATGCCGACAGCATCATCGAAAGCAAAGGCCTGAAGCAGGTCACTGACACCGGCGCGATCGACAAGATGCTCGACGAGATGCTCGCCGCCAACGCCGACCAGGTCGAACAGTACCGCGCCGCTGACGAAGCCAAGCGCGGCAAGATGTTCGGCTTCTTCGTCGGCCAGGCGATGAAGGCCTCCAAAGGCAAGGCCAACCCGGGGCAAGTGAACCAATTGCTCAAGTCCAAGCTCGAAGGGTGAACCCAATCGCGGGGCAAGCCCGCTCCCACGCCAGATGGTGGGAGCGGGCTTGCCCCGCGATCGTCTGCGGCAACACCGGAGTGTCCGACTTGCTAAAACGATCCCTCACCACCCTCACCCTCTTCTCCGTCCTGGCCGGCTGCGCCAGCCACGACATCGACCCCCGCGGTTACAACGAAACCGGCACCGCCTCCTACTACGGCAGCCGCCACCACGGCAAACGTACCGCCAGTGGCGAACCGTTCAACCAGCATGGCCTCACCGCCGCCCACCGCAGCCTGCCCTTCGGCAGCCGGGTGCTGGTGACCAACCTCGCCAACCAGCGCAGCGTGGTGGTACGCATCAACGACCGCGGCCCGCACACACGCGGCCGGCTGATCGACCTGTCACGCGCCGCAGCAGAAAAAATCGGCATGCTCCGTAGCGGAACGGCGCGAGTCCGGGTACAAGGTCTGAGCGATTGACCTGACTGGAGCCCTCGCCATTTTCGACCTGGCCACCCTCCCCACCTTCAGCCTGCTGCAACTGGGCCTGGGCCTGCTGTTGCTGATTCTCGGCGCCGAGCTGCTGGTACGCGCGGCGCTGCGCCTGGCCACCCGCCTGCATGTACGCCCGCTGATCATCGGCCTGAGCCTGGTGGCGTTCGGCAGCACCGCGCCGCAACTCACCGTCAGCCTGCAGGCTGCCTATCAAGGCGCGCCTGATGTGGCGGTGGGCAGCGTGATCGGCAGCAATATCTTCAACGTGCTGGTGATTCTCGGCCTGGCCGCGCTGATCATTCCGCTGCGCGTGTCGCGCCAGCTGGTGCGCCTGGACATTCCCTTGATGATCGCCGCCAGCGGCCTGGTCTATCTGCTGGCCGGCAATGGCCAGCTGGGGCGCTTCGAAGGTGCGCTGCTGCTGCTTGGCTTGTTCGGCTACCTGCTGATGCTCCGGCACCAGTCGCGCCACCATGCGCGCACCTATCCGGCGGCGAATACACCGGTCACAGGCGCCGGGCGCTTCTGGAGCGGCGTCTTGCTGCAAGTCTTTCTAGGCCTCGGCCTGCTGAGCCTGGCCGGGCACCTGCTGCTGCAGGCCGCCGTCGAGGTCGCCACCGACCTCGGGCTCTCCGAACGGGTCATCGGCCTGACCGTGGTCGCGGTGTGCACCTCGCTGCCAGAGTTGGCCGCCGCCCTAATTGCCGCGCTGCGCGGCGAACGCGAGGTGGCCGTGGGCACGGTGATCGGCAGCAACCTGTTCAACCTGCTGGCGGTGCTGGGGCTGACCGCCGTGGTTGCACCCGAACCGCTGTCGATCTCGCCCAACGCCCTGGATTTCGACCTGCCGGTGATGCTCGGGGTCGCGGCGCTGTGCCTGCCGGTGTTCTATTCGGGCTTTCGGGTGACCCGCGCCGAGGGCTTGGTGTTCCTCTGCCTGTACCTGGCCTACGGCCTGCACGTGGTGACGTTCACCACCGGGTTGCCCCTGGCCGGGCGCCTGGAAAACCTGATGCTGTTCTACGTTCTGCCAGCGCTCGGCGTCGTGCTGCTGTACACGACGTTGCGCGCCTGGCGCCGCCAACACTAAGGAAAACAACATGGCTGACACGAAACAGACCGGCGAAAGCATTCGCCGCCAGGTGATGGGCGACGCCTTCGTCGACCGCGCCCTGGGCAATGCCACCGCGTTCACCCAACCGCTGCAGGACTTCGTCAACGAACATGCCTGGGGCAGCGTCTGGGCCCGCGACGGGCTGCCGCTGAAGACCCGCAGCCTGATCACCCTGGCCACGCTGACCGCGCTCAAGTGCCCGCAAGAGCTCAAGGGGCATGTGCGCGGGGCGTTGAACAATGGCTGCACGGTGGAGGAGATTCGCGAGGCGTTGCTGCATTGCGCCGTGTATGCCGGCGTGCCGGCGGCGATCGATGCGTTCCGCGCGGCGCAGGAAGTGATCGACAGCTACCAGGGCAGCTGAAAGCATCGCGGGGCAAGCCCGCTCCCACGAACCGGTTCAGGTCGTGGGAGCGGGCTTGCCCCGCGATTGGGCCTCACCCCTGACGCTTCTTCTTCAGTTTGAACGCCACCCACAGCACCAGGATCCACGCCGGGATCAGCATCACCGAGATGCGAATCGGCGGCGTCAGGTACATCACCACCAGAATCAGCACGATGAACGCCAGGCACAGGTAGTTGCTCACCGGGTGCCCCCAACTGCGGTAGGACGGCGTGATGCCGACCGCCAGCTTGGCCTTGCGGAACTTCAGGTGGGTGATGCTGATGCTCGCCCAGTTGATCACCAGCGCCGAAACAGCCAGGGCCATCAACAGGCCGAAGGCTTCACCGGGCATCAGGTAGTTGATCAGCACGCACATCCCCGTGGCGAATGCCGACACACCCAAGGCAGTGAGCGGCACGCCACGGCGGCTGACCTTGAGCAACTGGCGCGGCGCATCACCCTGGGAGGCCAGGCCGAACAGCATGCGGCTGTTGGCGTAGACACAGCTGTTGTACACCGACAGCGCGGCGGTCAGCACCACCACGTTGAGGATGGTCGCCACCAGGTCGCTGTCCAGCTCGTGGAAGATCATCACGAACGGGCTGCCGCCCTGCACCACCTTCTGCCACGGATACAGCGACAGCAGCACCGCCAGGGCACCGATGTAGAAGATCAGGATGCGATACACCACCTGGTTGGTGGCTTTGGGGATGCTCTCGCGCGGGTTTTCGGCTTCAGCGGCCGTGATGCCGACCAACTCAAGGCCGCCGAAGGAGAACATGATCACCGCCAGCGCCATGATCAGCCCGGTCACGCCATTGGGGAAGAAGCCGCCGTATTGCCACAGGTTGGCAACGCTGGCGTCCGGCCCGCCGTGGCCGCTGCCCAGCAGCCAGGCGCCAAAGCCGATCATGCTGACGATGGCCACCACCTTGATCAGGGCGAACCAGAACTCCATCTCGCCATACACCTTCACCTGGGTCAGGTTGATGGCGTTGATGGCCACGAAGAAGATCGCCGCCGTGGCCCAGGTGGGGAAGTCCGGCCACCAGTACTGCACGTAGATGCCCACGGCGGTGAGCTCGGCCATGCCGACCAGCACGTAGACCACCCAGTAGTTCCAACCCGAGACGAAGCCTGCGAACTCGCTCCAGTAGTGGTGCGCGAAGTGGCTGAAGCTGCCGGCCACCGGCTCCTCGACCACCATCTCGCCAAGCTGGCGCATGATCAGGAAGGCCATCAGGCCGGCGACGGCATAGCCCAACAGCACGGAGGGGCCGGCCAGCTGGATGGTCTGGGCGATGCCCAGGAACAGCCCGGTGCCGATGGCACCGCCCAGCGCGATCAGCTGGATATGGCGATTCTTCAGCCCGCGCTGCAAGCGCTCGGGCGTGCTCTGGTCTTGCATGAAGTGTCCTTTAGGTGAGGCCGTGTTGTTGGTGTTGTGTGCAGTGAAGCTCTAGATCCAGCCGCCCCACTGCAAGACGAAAATTCCGATATTGGTGGTGATGGCCGCCATCAGTGTAGTGATCACGATGATCGAGGCGGCCAGTTCGTGGTTGCCGTTGGCCGCCCGCGCCATCACATAGCTCGCTGCCGCGGTGGGGCTGCCGATGTACAGGAACAGGATGCCCAGTTCGGCCCCGCGGAATCCGCACAGCCAGGCACCCAGGGTACCCAGCAGCGGCAGCCAGACCATCTTCACCAGGCTCACATCGAACGCCAGCCTGCCACTGTCGCGCAGCGCCGCCAGCGACAAGGTGCCACCGATGCAGATCAGCGCCAGCGGCAAGGTCATCTGCGCCAGGTAGTCGGCAGACGTCAGCAGCCAGTTGGGCAGCGGCACCTGGCCATAGGCCATGGGCGTTGCGACCAGCACGCTGATGATCAGCGGGTTGCTGAAAATGCTCTTGCAGATGCTCCACGGGTCGGACTTCAGGTCCGGGCTGTACACCGCCAGCACCACAGCCGACAGCGAGTTGTACATGAGGATGACCAGCCCGGCCAGCACCGCGCCGAGGGAGATGCCGTAGTCGCCATAGAGGCTGGCGGCCAGCGCCAGGCCGATCACGCCATTGTTGCCGCGAAATGCGCCCTGGGTGTAGATGCCGCGGTCCGCCTGCGGGCAGCGCCAGATCGCCAGGCCCCAGGCCAGGCCGAACCCCGCCAGGGTGGCAACGATGAAGTAGAGGATGACCCCGGGCTTGACCGCGGCGGCCAGGTCGGCGTGGTAGATGCCAAGGAACAATAGCGCCGGCATGCAGACGTTGAACACCAGCGATGACGCGACCTTGCTGAAGTTGTCGTCGATCACGCGAATGCGCTTGAGCAGCACGCCCATGAACAGCATGGCGAACACGGGCGCCGTGATGTTCAGTGTCTGGATAAGAAGGGCGAGCATGCAGCCTGATCCTGGGGGGTTGCCGTTAGGGGGCTAATCATACGTCAGTGCCAGCCCCTTGCGCCCATCGAAGGTGTCAGTTGGCAGCACAAACTGAGCTTGACGTAGGAGATTTCCCGAATATGATGGTGACAACTGTATATGCATACAGTTAAAAAATGGATTATCCCGACATCGCAAGGAGCTGATCATGTCAGGAATGCAAACCGCGCCCGTGGCCAACCAAGCCCAGGCCAAACAGGTCGTTGCCGACCTCGATCAACTGTTCGACCCGCAGGGCATCGAACTTCCCGGCCCCAACAGCCAGCTGATGCTGGTCATGCACGGCCACCACACCCTCAAGTACCATCGCTTCGCCGTGCCGCAAGGCGCAGGCCAAGCGCCCAAACGCAAACCCGAGCTGTTCTTCGAAGGGGGTGAGCACACCGCTATCGGTGACAACACCCTGCTGCGTTATGAAGCTGGCCAGCCGGGCATCCCCGCCCACCAGTCGCCCCTGCCGCTGCCCAACGGCCTGAGCCTGACCTACGGCCAGGTCATCGCCCTGGGCGGCGACTTCTATGGCGTCCCCGAGCGGCCCATCGCCGATGGAGCCAGCGAGGCCGAACGCATCACACGCTTCACCCAGGCCTTCGACTCCCTGGCCCGCCTGCCGGCGGCCAAGGACGAGGCCGGGCAGATCCTCGCCGTGATGCAGGAAGAAATCTCCGCCGCCAACCAGGCCATCCAGGACGGCCGCCAGCCCCATGAAGCCTACGATGCACTGGGCGACAGCCTGTCGGCACGCTGGAATCGCATCACCGGCGGCGGCAGTTTCGCTTCCGACCTGTTCCCGCTTGGCCGCTACCTGAAGCTGGCCGCCAGCAACTGGGACCATTTCGGCCCCTGGGCACTGCTGGCCTACCAGGCCGGCCACGCCGCAGCCTTGCAGCAAGCCGTGAAGGCGCGTGCCAGTGGCGAAGAGCGCGACCTGCAACTGGCCTACGCCATGAATGCCTTCGCCGACCACTTCCTCACCGACCTGTTCTCCGCCGGGCATTTGCGGGTGCCACGCAAGGCGCTGGCCGACAGCGTCACCCCGAGCGACGTCGGCTCGCTGATTTCGCGCTTCATGCACGATGAAGACAGCAAGTACGGCCTGCTGGTACGCAACGCCGAAGGCGAGCAATGGCGCGCCTATGGCGACAAGCGCTACTTCGACAGCGTCGATGTAGCCAACCGTCGCCAGGTCGGCCGGGCCGTGCAGCGCTCGGCCGACGAGGTGTTCCAGGCCTTTGTCGATGGCCGCCTGCCCCTGGCCAAGGACTATGCAGCCCTGCGCCTGGCGCCGGACCTGCACGCCGCCGAGCAGGACCTGGTACCGGGCAACTTTGCCCCGCTGTATTTCCAGGACGGCAAGACCGTGTTGCGGCGCAAGGACGTCAACAACCTCAACGACCGCGAGCGCATCGCCGACTGGTGGGGCTGGAGCACTTATCTGCTGCTCAAGGACTACAAGCCCAATACCCCCAGCGGATTCATCGCGGCACCGAGCGCGTCACCGGCCATCATCGGCTGGCAAAGTAGCGAACCGGATGGCCTCAACTGGCAGCGGGGCAACTCGGTACGTTACGCCTTCAGCGTGAGCGAGCAGTTCAACGAATCCTATATCGGGCCGTGGAGCGCCTATGCCGAACTGGGCGAGCAGTTCCACCCGACCGTACAGGTGCCGCTGGACGGCAAGCAGCGCGGGCGCAACCTGTTCCGCCAGTTCCGCGGCGGCTCGCCGGAGCTGATCGCCAGCCTGAACGGCGTGGCATCCACTTACATCGATCGCAATGCGTGACAAGGAGGTCACCGATGAACATCAGGATCAAACTGGAGCTGGCTTCGGGTCAGTCGCTGGCAGGCATGCCGCTGGAGTTGCTGCGTGATGGCAAGGTCATTGGCCGGGCCAAGGTGCCGGCTGGAGGGCTGGTGGCGTTCGAGGCACCTGCTGGTGCAGGGCCACTGGCGGTGCGGGTTGACCGCTCGGGGGTAAGCGCCTTCTAAAAACAATCGCGGGGCAAGCCCGCTCCCACGAGAGAGTGTGTGTGCGTGGGAGCGGGCTTGCCCCGCGATGCCTTTAGCGCCGTACCGGGCGCTTCTGCAATTTGCGCTGCAAGGTGCGCCGGTGCATGCCCAGCGCCCGCGCGGTGGCGGAGATATTGCCTTCATGCTCGCCGAGCACGCGCTGGATATGCTCCCACTGCAAGCGATCCACCGACATCGGGTTTTCCGGCACCAGGGCATCCAGGTCGGTGTGCTCCGACAGCAGTGCAGCCAGCACATCATCGGCATCTGCAGGTTTGCACAGGTAGTTGCAGGCACCGCGCTTCACCGCTTCGACCGCAGTGGCGATGCTCGAATAACCGGTCAGGATCACCACGCGCATCTCCGGGTCCAGCTCCAGCAGCTTGGGCAGCAGCACCAGGCCCGAATCGCCTTCCATCTTCAGGTCCAGCGTGGCGTAGTCCGGCAGGTCCTGCTCGGCCAGCTTCAGGCCCTCCTCGGCAGAGCTTGCGGTACTCACGCGGAAACCGCGGCGGCTCATGGCCCGCGCCATGACCCGGGTGAAGGTGGCATCGTCATCCACCAGCAGCAGGTGCGGCAGTTCTTCGCCTTCGACCTGGTTTTCTTCGCTCATCATTCATCTCCTCGCTTGCCATGGGGCAGGCGCAATTCGGTCAGGGTGCCACCCTGCTCATGACTATAGAGTTTCACCGAACCGCCCGCACGCGTCACGCTGGCCTTGCTCAAGAACAGGCCCAGGCCGAAGCCTTTGCCCTTGGTGGTAATAAAGGGTTTGCCGATCGCTTCGGCAATGGCCGGCGGCATGCCGGGGCCATGGTCGCGGATGCTGATGACGATGTCCTGGGCGTCCCAGTCAAGGCGCACCTCCAGGTCGTCCGGGCAGGCATCGGCGGCATTGTTCAACAGGTTCAGCAGGGCCTGGGTCAGGTCGGGCGGCGGCGCCAGCCGCGGTACCTGGCCGTCACGCAGGCGCTGGAAACGGTAGCTGGCTTCCGGGCGCATCAGGTGCCAGCGGTTGAGCGCTTCGTCGAGCCAGGCCGTGACGTCCTGCTCGACGATGGCCAGGCGGCGGTTGGCTTCGGCAGCGCGCACCAGTTGCTGCAGGGTTTCCTTGCACAGCTTGACCTGGTCCTGAAGGATCTGCAGGTCTTCCTGCAGCAGCGGATCGGTGTGGTCCTGGCGCATTTCATTGAGCAGCACGCTCATGGTCGCCAACGGCGTGCCCAGCTCATGGGCGGCGCCGGCGGCCTGGGTGGCCACCGCCAGCAATTGTTCGTCGCGCAGGCTCTCTTCACGGCGCTCGGCACGCAGGTGCTCCTGGCGGCGCAACTCTTCGGCCATGCGTGCGGCAAAGAAAGTAATCACCGCCGCGGCCAGGGCGATACTCAGCCACATGCCGTAGACCTGCATGGTGTCGCGCGACTGCGGCAAGGTTTCCAGCGGGTAGAACTGCACCAACAGCAGGCTGTACGCCACCAGAGCGATGCCCGACAGCACCAGCGAGTAGATCCACGGCAGCGTCACGGCGGCGATCGCCAGCGGCACCAGGTAATAAGAGACGAAGGGGTTGGTCGATCCACCGGAGTAATACAGCAGCGCGCTGTGGATCAGCAGGTCGCAGGCCAGCTGCAGCGCGTACTCGAGTTCGGTGACCGGCAGTGACAGGCGCAAGCGCACGGCGGTGAACGCGCACAGCAGCGACGACAGGGCCAGGGTGACCACCAGCGAGAACCATGGCAGCGGCAGCAACTCGGTCCAGTAGGCCACGCCCACGGAGCCGGCCTGGGCAGCCAGCACAAGGATGCGGATGAAGGTCAGGCGCCAGAGGTTCTGGCGTGTAGCGGACAGCGGATGTGCGGCGGCGAGCATGAGCTCTCCCGATGAGGCTCCAGAAAAATCGGCTGGAGTATACCGAAGCCAGGCGCCTCGCTGCAGCGATGCGGCAAAGCGCCACACTTTGTCACAGATTCATGATGGCATTTTTGAACCCACTACACTGTCCCCGGTCTGATCGGCCATGCGTGGCACGAACGTTCCAACCACGCTTTTCATTGCCAAGGAGCTACACATGCACATTTCCCGTCGCGGCAAAGCCCTCGCCCTGTCCTGCGGCCTGCTCGCCACCCTGCCCGCCGTGGCCGCCGACGAGCCCCGCTACAACCAGGTGTCGCTGCGCGCCGAAGTCAGCAAGGAAGTCGCCCGCGACCTGATGGTCGTGACGCTGTACAGCGAAGCGCAGAACAGCGACCCAGGCAAGCTCGCCAAGCAGATCACCGAAACCATGAACAAGGCCGTACAGCAGGCCCGTGACGTGAAGGACGTGAAGATCAGCCAGGGCAGCCGCAACAGCTACCCGATCTACGACACCAAGGGCCAGAAGATCACCGGCTGGCGTGAGCGCGCCGAGCTGCGCCTGGAAAGTGCCGATTTCCCGGCCCTGTCCAAGCTCACCGGCGAACTGCTGCAGGACCTGAAGATGGGCGGCATGGACTTCTCCATCGCCCCGGCCACCCGCAAGACCAGCGAAGACGAGCTGCTCAAGGATGCCGTGGCCGCGTTCAAGGCCCGCGCCCAATTGGCCACCGAAGCGCTCGGCGGCAAGGGCTACAAGGTGGTCAGCCTGAACCTCAACAGCAGCGGCTACCCGCGCCCGTACCTGCGTAGCGCACCGATGGCGATGATGGCCAAGGCTGCCGACGAAGCGGCGCCAGCGCCTGATATCGAGGCCGGCACCAGCGAAGTCAGCATGAGCGCCGATGGCCTGATCGAAGTCCAGGTGCCCTGATCCCTCCAAGTGGATGTCCGTGGCGGTGAAATCCGCTACGGACAGCACTTTCCGACTATTCCTACGCACCAATCAGGTGCGCCCGTCTGTCACCGTAGATGCGAAACATCTTGAAAATCCTGACATTTCAAGCCGCGCAAACGATCAACAGTCGGCAAAGTTATATTTTTGCGACATCCATGTACGACCGTCCCACGTTTTGCCGCCAACCACTCTGCTGAGTGTTGCATTGGGAATAGCCCCTGCATAAGTATCCGCAGGTCGGCTCACGAGGCCGCCTCACTCTAAAAAAATGACAACAATGAGGCCACCATGCTCAAACACGCAGTCATTCCGTTCCTGGTCGGCGCAGGCTTGCTAGCCGGCGCTCCCTCCGCCCTCGCCGCGACCAACCTGGTGTTCTGCTCCGAAGGCAGCCCGGCCGGCTTCGACCCAGGCCAGTACACCACCGGAACCGACTTCGACGCCTCGGCGGAGACCATCTTCAACCGGCTCACGCAATTCGAACGTGGCGGTACCGCGGTCATTCCGGGCCTGGCCACCAAGTGGGAAGTGTCCGACGACGGCAAGGCCTACGTCTTCCACCTGCGTGAAGGCGTCAAGTTCCACACCACCGACTACTTCAAGCCGACCCGCGAATTCAACGCCGACGACGTGCTGTTCACCTTCAACCGCATGCTCGACAAGGACCAGCCGTTCCGCAAGGCGTACCCCACCGAATTCCCGTACTTCACCGACATGGGCATGGATAAGAACATCGCCAAGGTCGAGAAGGTCGATGACCACACCGTGAAGTTCACCCTCAACGAGGTCGACGCCGCGTTCATCCAGAACCTGGCCATGAGCTTCGCGTCGATCCAGTCGGCCGAATACGCCGACCAGTTGCTCAAGCAAGGCAAGCCTGCCGACATCAACCAGAAGCCGATCGGCACCGGCCCGTTCGTGTTCAGCAAGTACCAGAAGGACGCGCAGATCCGCTACAAGGGCAACAAGGACTACTGGAAGCCCGAGGACGTGAAGATCGACAACCTGATCTTCGCCATCAGCACCGACGCCTCGGTACGCATGCAGAAGCTCAAGAAGAACGAGTGCCAGGTCACCCTGTTCCCCCGCCCCGCCGACATCCAGCCGCTGAAGCAGGACCCGAAGCTGAAGATGCCCGACCAGGCCGGCTTCAACCTCGGCTACATCGCCTACAACGTGATGGACAAGGTCAAGGGCAGCAACGAGCCTAACCCGCTGTCGCAACTCAAGGTGCGTGAAGCCCTGGACATGGCGGTGAACAAGCAGCAGATCATCGAGTCGGTGTACCAGGGCGCAGGCCAGCTGGCGGTCAACGCCATGCCGCCAACGCAGTGGTCCTACGACACCACCATCAAGGATGCCAAGTACGACCCCGAAAAGGCCAAGCAGCTGCTCAAGGAGGCCGGCATCAAGGAAGGCACCGAGATCACCCTGTGGGCCATGCCGGTGCAACGCCCGTACAACCCCAATGCCAAGCTGATGGCCGAAATGCTGCAATCCGACTGGGCCAAGATCGGCATCAAGGCCAAGATCGTCAGCTACGAATGGGGTGAGTACATCAAGCGTTCCAAGGGCGGCGAGCAGGGTGCCATGCTGATTGGCTGGAGCGGCGACAACGGTGACCCCGACAACTGGCTGGGCACCCTCTATGGCTGCGACGCCATGGACGGCAACAACTTCTCCAAGTGGTGCTACAAGCCGTACGACGACCTGATCAAGCAAGCCAAGGCCACCTCCGACCAGGCCAAACGCACCGAGCTGTACAAGCAGGCGCAACACATCCTCAAGGAACAGGTGCCGATCACCCCGATCGCCCACTCCACCGTGTATCAGCCCATGAGCACGTCCGTGAAGGACTTCAAGATCAGCCCCTTCGGCCTGAACTCCTTCTACGGGGTAAGCGTGGACAAGTAACGGCCATGCTCGCCCCGCCCGCAGGGTTTGCGGCGGGGCGACTACATGACCGGGCGGCGCGTAGGACTTTTCCACCGCAGCCGCCGGAATGCTCCCGCTCCCATATCAGCCTCTGAAGCATGGCTCCCACGCCTTGACGACTCTATCGTCAGGGCCGGGATGTCATCGCCGCGCTTTGCCTGTCGCGGCCAGAAAAACCAGGACAAAGGATTTGCCATGCGCCCTACCACGCTGTGCTCCACCCTCTTTGCACTCGGCCTGCTGAGCCAAGCGCCGCTGACACTGGCCAACAACCTGGTGTTCTGCTCCGAAGGCAGCCCGGCAGGCTTCGACACCGCCCAGTACACCTCGGCCACCGACAACGATGCCGCCGAGCCGATCTACAACCGCCTGGTCGAGTTCGAGCGCGGCGGCACCGCCGTGCATCCGGCCCTGGCCACCGACTGGCAGGTCTCCGACGACGGCCTGCGCTACACCTTCCACCTGCGGCCCGGGGTGAAGTTCCACGCTAACAAGGGCTTCAAGCCCACCCGCGATTTCAACGCCGACGACGTGCTGTTCACCTTCAACCGCATGCTCGACAAGCAGCACCCGTTCCGCCAGGCCTACCCCACCGAATTTCCGTACTTCATCAGCATGGGGCTGGACAAGAACATCGCCAAGGTCGAAAAGACTGCCCCGCTGACCGTGACGTTCACCCTCAACAAGGTCGATGCCGCGTTCATCCAGAACCTCGCCATGGCGTTCGCCGCGATCCTCTCCGCCGAGTACGCCGAGCACCTGCTGGCCGAGGGCAGGCCGAGCGACATCAACCAGAAACCGATCGGCACCGGCCCGTTCGTGTTCCAGCGTTACCAGAAAGACGCGCAGATTCGCTACAAGGGCAACAAGGACTATTGGGCACCCGACCAGGTGAAGCTCGACAACCTGGTGTTCTCCATCAACATCGACCCGTCGGTACGCATCCAGAAGCTGCGCCGCAACGAATGCCAGGTCACCCTGCACCCGCGCCCGGCCGACCTGCCCGCACTCAGGCAGGACGGCAAGCTGCAGGTGCAGCAGCAGCCCGGCTTCAACCTCGGCTACATCGCCTACAACACCCAGCACCCGCCCTTCGACCGCCTCGAAGTACGCCAGGCCATGGACATGGCGGTGAACAAGCAGGCGATCATCCAGGCCGTCTACCAGGAAGCCGGGCAACCTGCGGTCAACGCCATGCCGCCGACTCAGTGGTCCTACGACGACTCGCTCAAGGACGCGCCTTTCGACCCGCAAAAGGCCAAGGCCCTGCTCAAGCAGGCCGGGGTCAAGGAAGGCACCGAGGTCACCCTCTGGGCCATGCCCGTGCAGCGCCCCTACAACCCCAACGCCAAGCTCATGGCCGAAATGCTCCAGGCCGACTGGAGCAAGCTCGGTTTCAAAGTGCGCATCGTCAGCTACGAGTGGGGTGAATACCTCAAGCGCATGAAGAGCGGTGAACACGATATCGCCCTGATCGGCTGGACCGGCGACAACGGCGACCCCGACAACTGGCTGGGCACGCTCTACAGCTGCGACGCCATCGGCAGCAACAACTACTCGCTGTGGTGCGACCCGCAGTACGACGCGCTGGTCAAGCAAGCCAAACAGGTCACCGACCGCGAACAACGCAGCGCCCTCTACCAGCAGGCCCAGCAACTCCTCAAGCAACAGGTACCGATCACGCCCGTGGCCCACTCCACGGTCAACCAACCGCTGAGCAGCAACGTCAACGATTTCAAGGTCAGCCCCTTCGGACGCAACGTTTTCTCCGGCGTCAGTATCGATTGACCCCTGCATTGCCTGGCCGGGAGTGCGACCCACTCCCGCGGCCGCGTGCAGCCTGGATTTGCCTGGCGACCCCAGGCGAATACCTGCAGTACCGCGTCACCGTTGCAGGCCCGGCCCACGAGGCACGGGTGATAACTAAAAGAATAGAAAGGGAGCTTTGCACTTGAAACGCACCATGAAAACCGCACTGGCCTTGTCCATCGGCGCCTTCAGCGCCTTGGCCCAGGCCGAACCGATGAGCCAGGACTTCGTCCCCACCACGCTCAAATCCAGCAGCGAACAAGCCGAGGCCAAGGGCTTCATCGATGGCCAGAGCCTGTCCGGCAGTACCCGCAACTGGTATGCCCACGAACGCGCCACCCGCGCGCCACTGTGGAAGTACTACAAGAGCGACGGTACTCGCAAACCCACCCACAGCCGCGACAACTGGGTGCAGGGCACCATCCTCAACTACAGCTCTGGCTTCACCGAGGGCACCGTGGGCTTCGCCGTCGAAGCCGCCGCCTACAACGCCGTTGCGCTGGAGCGCGGCCGTGCCGCCGTGGCCGGCCCCAACAACCGCACGCTCACCCACAGCGACGGCGACGTGATCGGCCAATGGAGCAAGATGGGCCTGGGCAACGTCAAGGCGCGGGTGTCCAACACCACCCTCACCGTCGGCCGCCAGTCGGTCGACACCCCAATGATCGCCTACATCGGCAACCGTGCGCTGCCGTCGAGCTTCCAGGGTGCCTTCCTGCACAGTGCCGAATTCGACAACCTGTCGTTCGACCTGGGGACCTTCGACCGCGTCTCGCCACGTACCGAGCAGAGCCTGAGCAAGTTCCGCAGCGAATACGGCAATGGCGTGGAAACCGACCGCGCCAGCACCGCCGGTATCAACTACCAGCCGCTGAAAAGCCTGAGCACCAGCCTGTACGCGACCAAGGTCGACGACTTCTGGAACCAGTACTACTTCGGCGCCAACCATGTGCTGGGCGACAGCGCAGTGCTGAGCCTGACTACCGGCTTGAACTACTACAAGACCGTAGACGCCGGCAGCAAGAAGATGGGCGAGATCGACAACGACACCTACAGCCTGTCGTTCGGCCTGACCCATCAGGCCCACACCCTGAGCGCGTCGTGGCAGCAGGTGAATGGCAACGAGTACTTCGACTACCTGCATGAAACCAACGGCATCTACCTGGCCAACTCGCTGCTGTCGGACTTCAACGGCCCCAACGAGAAATCGCTGCAGATCAGCTATGTGCTGAACATGGCGCCCTACGGTGTGCCGGGCCTCAAGTTCAACCTGTACAACGCCCGCGGCTGGGGCATCGACGGCACCCACTACAAGGGTAACGTCTACGACGTGAAAGGCCTGGACGGCGAAACCCACTACGAGTGGGGCTTCGGCACCAGCTATGCGGTGCAGAGCGGCCCGCTGAAAGACACCAGCATCCGTGCCACCTACACCGCCCACCGCGCCAGCAAGGCCCAGGGCGATGGCAGCCTCGACGAGTTCCGCCTGGTCACCACCATTCCATTCAACATCCTCTGACCGCTGGCGCCACGGCCCGACTCCCCACGGGCCGTGGCGGCTACGCTGGAATAGCACTGCAGGGAGGTTTCATGAAATCGTTACCGCTACGCGCTGCCCTGGCAGCGGTCATCCTGGGCGCTGCATCCACGGTTGCGGCCAAGCCGCTGGTGGTGTGCACCGAGGCCAGCCCCGAGGGCTTCGACATTGTCCAGTACACCACCGCCGTCACCGCCGACGCCTCGGCCGAGACCGTCTTCAATCGCCTGGTCGACTTCAAACCAGGCACCACGGATATCCAGCCGGCCCTGGCCACCCACTGGGACATCAGCCCGGACGGCCTGGTCTACACCTTCCACCTGCGTGAAGGCGTGAAGTTCCACAGCACCGATTACTTCACCCCCACCCGCGACTTCAACGCCGACGACGTGCTGTGGAGCCTGAACCGCCAGCTCAGGCCAGACCACCCGTGGCACGACAAGAGCAGCGTCGGCTACCCCTATTTCGAGAGCATGGCCTTCAAGGACCTGCTCAAATCGGTGGAGAAGACCGACGAGCACACCGTGGTGATCACCCTGACCCGCCCGGAAGCACCCTTCCTGCATGACCTGGGCATGGCCTTCACCTCGATCTACTCCGCCGAATACGGCGACCAGTTGCTCAAGGCCGGCAAAACCGCCGAGCTCAACAGCAAGCCCATCGGCACCGGCCCGTTCGTCTTTCAGCGCTACAACAAGGACGCCCAGGTCCGCTACAAGCCCAACCCGGACTACTTCCGTGGCAAGCCACCGGCCGACGCCCTGATCTTCGCCATCGCCACCGACAGCAATGTGCGCCTGCAAAAACTGCGTGCCAACGAGTGCCAGGTGGCGCTGTACCCCAAGCCTGACGACGTGTCCTCGATCAAGGCCGACCCGAAACTCAAGGTCGCCGAGATCGAAGCGCTGGTCACCGGCTACATCGCGATGAACACCGAGCACAAGTACCTGAGCGACGTTCGCGTGCGCAGGGCGATCAACATGGCCTTCGACCGCCAGACCCATGTCGACCAGTTGTTCGGCAAGGGCAACGCGATGGTAGGGGTCAACCCGTATCCACCGACCATGCTCGGCTACAACAGTGCCAACCAGAACCCGCCCCACGATCTGGACAAGGCCCGCGCCCTGCTCAAGGAAGCCGGCGTACCGGAAGGCACCGTGATCACCCTGTTCACCCGCAATGGTGGTGGCGCGACCAACCCCAACCCACGCCTGTCTGCGGAAATGCTGCAGGCCGACCTGGCCAAGGTCGGTATCAAGCTCGATATTCGCGTGATGGAATGGGCCGAAATGTTGCGCCGAGCCAAGAACGGCGAGGCCGACCTCGTGTCGACCGGCTGGGCCGGTGACAACGGCGACCCGGACAACTTCCTCAGCCCGCTGCTCAGCTGCGATGCGGCAAAATCCGGCGAGAACTATGCGCGCTGGTGCAACCCCAAGTTCCAGCAGTTGATCACCCGCGCCCGTGAAGCCATCGACAACGACGAACGCGCCAAGCTCTATAGCGAAGCGCTGGCGGTGTACGATGAGGACCAACCGTGGATCAGCATGGCCCACCCGAAGATGTTCACTGCGATGCGCGAGAACGTCGAGGGCTACGTGATCAACCCACTGACCAACAATAACTTCGCCACCACCAAGGTGAAGTAGAACAACAACGACCGCCGGCAATCTGCAAGGCAGCCGGCGGCTGTGCCCTTAGTGGCTGATGAGGTACCCCAAACATGTTGAGTTTCATTGCCCGGCGTCTGGGCCTGCTGATCCCGACCTTCTTCGGTATCACCCTGCTGACCTTCGCGCTCATACGCCTGATCCCCGGCGACCCTGTCGAAGTGATGATGGGCGAACGCAGGGTCGACCCCGAAATGCACGCCCAGGCCATGGAGCGCCTGGGCCTGAACAAACCCCTCCCGGTGCAGTACCTGGACTACGTCGGCAAGCTTGCCCAGGGCGATCTCGGTGAGTCACTACGCACCCGCGAAAGCGTCTGGCACGAGTTCACCACGCTGTTCCCGGCGACCCTCGAACTGGCCTTTGCCGCCCTGCTGTTCGCCGGCATCATCGGCCTGCTGGCCGGGGTGATCGCCGCGCTCAAGCGCGGCTCGCTGTTCGACCACGGCGTCATGGGCATCTCGCTGGCCGGCTACTCCATGCCGATCTTCTGGTGGGGCCTGATTCTCATCATGTTCTTCTCCGTGAGCCTGGGCTGGACGCCCGTCTCCGGGCGCATCGACCTGCTTTACGACATCGAGCCGAAGACCGGCTTCATGCTCATCGACACCCTGCTCAGCGACGAAGAAGGGTCGTTCAAGGACGCGCTGATGCACCTGATCCTGCCGGCCATCGTGCTGGGCACCATCCCGCTGGCGGTAATCGCCCGCATGACCCGCTCGTCGATGCTCGAAGTGTTGCGCGAGGACTACATCCGCACCGCCCGCGCCAAAGGCCTGTCGCCCGCCCGCGTGGTGTTCATCCACGGCCTGCGCAACGCCCTGATCCCGGTGCTGACCGTGTTCGGCCTGCAGGTCGGCACGCTGCTGGCCGGCGCCGTGCTCACCGAAACCATCTTCTCCTGGCCGGGCATCGGCAAATGGCTGATCGAAGCCATCGGCGCCCGTGACTACCCTGTGGTGCAGAACGGCATTCTGCTGATCGCCTGCCTGGTGATCCTGGTCAACTTCGTCGTGGACATCCTCTACGGCCTGGTCAACCCACGCATCCGCCATCAGCGCTGAGGACTTCGTCATGACCAGCCCGATTCCAAAATCCGTCACCCCGCCAGCCGCGGTTGACCAAAGTTTGCTCTACCCCTCGCCCTACAAGGAGTTCTGGCAGGCCTTCTCGCGCAACAAAGGCGCGGTGGCCGGCCTAGCCTTCATGACCCTGGTGGTGTTCTGCGCACTGTTCGCCCCCTGGGTGGCACCGCACAACCCCAGCGAGCAGTACCGCGACTTCCTGCTCACGCCACCGGTGTGGCTCGAAGGCGGCACCTGGCAGTTCATCCTCGGCACCGACGAACTGGGCCGCGACCTGCTTTCGCGGCTTATCCAGGGCGCACGCCTGTCGCTGCTGATCGGCCTGTCGTCGGTGGTGATGTCGCTGATCCCCGGCATCCTGATGGGCCTGTTGGCCGGGTTCTTCCCGCAGATCCTCGGCCCGTCGATCATGCGCCTGATGGACGTCATGCTCGCCCTGCCCTCGCTGCTGCTGGCCGTGGCCATCGTCGCCATCCTCGGCCCAGGCCTGATCAACACGGTGATCGCCATCGCCATCGTCTCGCTGCCTTCCTACGTGCGCCTGACCCGCGCCGCGGTGATGGGCGAGCTGAACCGTGACTACGTGACCGCCGCACGCCTGGCCGGCGCCAGCTTGCCACGGCTGATGTTCGTCACCGTGCTGCCCAACTGCATGGCGCCGCTGATCGTGCAGGCCACCTTGAGTTTCTCCTCGGCGATCCTCGACGCCGCCGCCCTGGGCTTCCTCGGCCTTGGCGTGCAGCCGCCCACCCCCGAGTGGGGCACCATGCTGGCCTCGGCGCGCGACTACATCGAGCGCGCCTGGTGGGTGGTGAGCCTGCCTGGCCTGACCATCCTGCTCAGTGTCCTGGCCATCAACCTGATGGGCGACGGCCTGCGCGATGCGCTGGACCCGAAACTCAAGAACGCCGCCTGAGGAGAACGCCATGTCACTGTTGCAGATCAACAACCTGAACGTGCGCTTCGGCGACGCCAATGCGGTACCGGTGGTGGACGGTCTCGACCTGAAGGTGGACGCCGGCGAGATCCTCGCCATCGTCGGCGAGTCCGGCTCCGGCAAATCGGTCACCATGATGGCCCTGATGGGGCTGATCGACGCCCCCGGGCGCATCACCGCCGATGCCCTCACCTTCGACGGCACCGACATGCTCAAGCTCAGCGGCCGGCAACGGCGCAAGGTGGTGGGCAAGGACATCGCCATGGTCTTCCAGGACCCGATGACCGCGCTCAACCCCAGTTACACCGTGGGCTACCAGATCGAGGAAGTGCTGCGCCAACACCTCGGGCTCAAGGGCAAGGCCGCCCGCCAGCGTGCCCTGGAGTTGCTGAAAAAAGTCGAGATCCCGGGCGCCGAAAGCCGTCTGGACGCCTACCCGCACCAACTGTCCGGTGGCATGAGCCAACGGGTGGCGATCGCCATGGCCATCGCCGGTGAACCCAAGCTGCTGATCGCCGACGAACCGACCACCGCGCTGGATGTGACCATCCAGGCGCAGATCATGGAGCTGCTGGTCAACCTGCAGAAAGAGCGCAACATGGCGCTCATCCTGATCACCCACGACCTGGCCGTGGTCGCCGAGACCGCCAAACGCGTGTGTGTGATGTATGCAGGCCAGGCCGTCGAGGTCGGCCAGGTGCCGGAACTGTTCGACATCCCCGCCCACCCTTACAGCGAAGCGCTGCTGGCGGCCATCCCCGAGCACAGCATCGGTGCCGAACGCCTGGCCACCTTGCCCGGCATCGTCCCCGGCCGCTACGACCGCCCGCAGGGTTGCCTGCTGTCGCCGCGCTGCCCTTACGTGCAGGACAACTGCCGCCGCCAACGCCCCGCCCTCGACCCACAGGCCCATAGCCTGGTGCGTTGCTTCTACCCGCTCAACCAGGAGGTGGCGTGATGGCCGTCGTTCTTTCAGCCCGTGAGCTGACCCGTCATTACGAAGTGTCCCGCGGCCTGTTCAAGGGCCATGCCCTGGTGCGCGCGCTGAACGGCGTATCGTTCGAACTGGAGGCTGGCAAGACCCTGGCCGTGGTCGGCGAATCGGGTTGCGGCAAGTCGACCCTGGCCCGTGCCTTGACCTTGATCGAGGAGCCGTCGTCCGGCTCGCTGCAGATCGCCGGCACCGAGGTCAACGGCGCCGGCAAGGCCGAGCGCAAGCAACTGCGCCGCGATGTGCAGATGGTGTTCCAGAGCCCCTACGCCTCGCTCAACCCGCGGCAGAAGATCGGCGACCAGTTGGCCGAGCCACTGCTGATCAACACCTCGCTGAGCAAGGCCGAGCGCCGCGAAAAAGTGCAGAAGATGATGGAGCAGGTGGGCCTGCGCCCCGAGCACTACCAGCGCTACCCGCACATGTTTTCCGGTGGCCAGCGCCAGCGCATCGCCCTGGCCCGGGCGATGATGCTGCAGCCCAAGGTGCTGGTGGCGGATGAGCCGACCTCGGCGCTCGACGTGTCGATCCAGGCCCAGGTGCTGAACCTGTTCATGGATTTGCAGAAGGAGTTCAACACCGCCTACGTGTTCATCTCCCACAACCTGGCGGTGGTGCGCCATGTGGCTGATCAGGTGCTGGTGATGTACCTGGGCCGGCCGGCGGAGATGGGGCCGAAGGAGGATATCTACGAAAAGCCCCTGCATCCGTACACCCAGGCACTGTTGTCGGCGACACCGGCGATCCATCCGGACCCGCTGAAGCCGAAGATCCGCATCGCCGGTGAACTGCCCAACCCGCTGAATCCGCCGGATGGCTGCGCGTTCCACAAGCGTTGCCCGTATGCCACCGAGCGTTGCGCCAAGGAGGTGCCGGCGCTGCGGCAGGTGGGTACAAGACAGGTGGCCTGCCACTACGCCGAGCAGTTCCTTTAAACCTTATCGCGGGGCAAGCCCGCTCCCACGAGTTTGCACAGGCCTCGTGGGAGCGGGCTTGCCCCGCGATTTTTTCAATGCATGAAGAACCAGATCAGGATGATCACCGGAATCGGCACGCCAATCATCCACAGCAGTATCGAGCGCATGATGCTTCTCCTCGTTCGTGGTCTACCAAGGTCCGTGCAGCGCCCGTGCCAGTTGTGTCAAAAAATGACAGCCATATGAAACAAGGCCTTAGCTGTTAAGCCGCTTTGATTCGCCGTGCAAAATGCCGGATCACCGCTTGGCCCCGAAGGCGTTCTGCAATGCCTGGCCTTGTCACCCGCAAGCGGGCCAATGCACTATCACTTCCATGACCTCTAACACCCTCCCCGACGGCCCCGGGCAAACCCCGCTCACCGCCGACACCGTCATGCGCTACCACCTGTGCTGGAAGCATCGCGACCTGGACGGGGTGATGGCGCTGTACCACCCGGATATCCAGTACCACGACTTCTTCCAGAACCGCGTACTCGGCCATGACGAGCTGCGCGACTACGTGCGCGCCTGCCTGCCCCATGAGGCCGGCGAGGACATCGTCCACAGCGACCGCATCCGCGTCGACGGCTGCACCGCGTTCATCCAGTACCAGGTCACCGTGCAGGGTGGCGAAGGGTTGGTGGCGTTCCAGTCCAGCGAGGCGATCACGGTCAAGGACGGGTTGATCTGGCGGATCAACGAATACGCAACGCTGGTGCGCCAGCACGCCAAGGGCCGCCAGGCAAGCGGCCCGCGCCCGGCCACCAGCCGCCTGGGCCTGTCGCCGCGCCAGCTGTCGACCATGGCCCAGGATCTGGAGCACTACTTCAATCACCAGCGCCCCTACCTGGACCCCGAGCTTGATCTGCAACAAGTGGCTGACGAAAGCGGCTACAGCCGCAACCAGATTTCCTACCTGCTCAACCAGGTGCTGGGCCAGAGCTTCTACCGCTACGTCAACCAGGCGCGCCTGCAGCACCTGATGGCCAGCCTCGACGACGGCAGTGTCAAAGCGCCCATCGACGAGTTGGCGTTCAATGCCGGTTTCAACTCGCTGTCGGCCTTCTACAAATGCTTCCGCGAGCACACCGGCCTGTCGCCCAAGGCCTATCTCAAGCAAATTTCCCTGCGTGCACGCACGTAAGACAGCCCTCCCCGCCCTTCACTAGCATCGGCCACAGACCCAACCGGATGTGGAGCCCGACCCGATGCAACCCCTGCGCACGATCAGCCTGTGGATGGACCAGCTCGACGAGCCGCTGTGCGCACGCCCGGCACTGCGCGAAGACCTGGACCTCGATGTGTGCATCATCGGCGCCGGCTACACCGGGCTGTGGACCGCCTACTACCTCAAGCGCCAGGCGCCGCAGCTGAACATCGCGGTGATCGAGGCCAACATCGCCGGTTTCGGTGCCTCCGGGCGCAACGGCGGCTGGCTGATGGGCAACCTGCTGGGCGAAGACCGCCTGCTGGCCAGCCTGTCACCGCAACAGCGCCGCGCCAGCATCGACCTGCTGCACGGCGTCCCCGACGAAGTGCACAGCGTGCTGCAGCGCGAAGGCATCGACTGCGACTACCGCAAAGGCGGCGTGCTCTACTGTGCGGCCCGCTACCCGGAGCAGGAACGCAGCCTGCGCGCCTGGCTGGACGACCTGTATCGCCAGGGCATGACCGAGGACGACTACCACTGGCTGCGCCCCGAGCAGCTGGATGCGCAGTTGCGCATCAGCAACCCCTACGGCGCGATCTTCAGCCCGCACACCGCGACCATCCAGCCGGCCAAGCTGGTGCGCGGGCTGGCCCGAGCCGTGGAAAACCTGGGTGTAGCCATCTACGAAAACACCCCGGCCATCGACTGGCAAACCGGCGAGGTGCGCACACCCTTGGCGCGCATCCGCAGCCACTGGGTCGTGCCGGCAGTGGAGGGCTATGCCGCCAGCCTGCCGCCGCTGGGGCGCCATCAGTTGCCGGTGCAGAGCCTGCTGGTGGCCACCGAGCCGCTGCCGGAATCGACCTGGGAGCAGATCGGCCTGAGCCAGGGGCAGGCTTTCAGCGAAAACAGCCGCCAGGTCACCTACGGCCAGCGCAGCGCCGATAACCGCCTGGTGTTCGGCGCCCGCGGTGGCTACCGCTTCGGCGGCCGGCTACGCGA
The DNA here is from genome assembly GCF_003231305.1 of Pseudomonas sichuanensis. Classification (GTDB taxonomy): domain Bacteria; phylum Pseudomonadota; class Gammaproteobacteria; order Pseudomonadales; family Pseudomonadaceae; genus Aquipseudomonas; species Aquipseudomonas sichuanensis. The sequence goes on from NZ_QKVM01000015.1 coordinate 58,899, forward strand.
AGACTTCACCCTCACCGACAGCGAAGTCGAACTGCGTCGCTACCTGTTCGGCGAGCTGTTCCCGCAACTCAAGCACGTGCGCATCACCCATTCCTGGGGCGGCAACCTGGGCATGGCCCGGCGCTTCAGGCCGCACATGCTGTGCGACCGCCAGCGTGGCATCGCCCTGTCGGGCGGCTACGGCGGCGAAGGCGTCGGTGCCACCAACCTCGGCGGGCGCACCCTGGCGGCGCTGATTCTCGGCCAGCACAACGCCCTCACCGCCCAGCCCTGGGTACACGACAACCGCCCGCTGGCCAGCCTGGCCAGCTGGCCGCCCGAGCCATGCCGCTGGCTCGGCTACAACGCGATCATCCAGAGTTTCGTCCACGAGGACCGGACCCTCGCCAGCCCGGCCAGCGCCCCCTGGCGGCGGCGCCTGGCCAGTGGGCTGGCCGACTTCATGGAAGGCTTCATGCACTGACTTCCCCTCCACCACAACAGGATCCACCGGTCATGAGCATCACCCAGTTCAAGCACACCGACAGCGCCATCCTGGAGAGCAGCAACCCGGTCGCCGTGCCCCTCGGCGAGCCGGTCGCCGTCACCTCGGTCACCTGCGTCGAGCGCAGCGACGGGGTCGAGACCGGCATCTGGGAATGCACCCCAGGGCGCTGGCGGCGGCAGATCGTGCAACAGGAGTTCTGCCATTTCATCAAGGGCCGCTGCACCTTCACCCCCGACGGTGGCGAGCCCCTGGTCATAGAAGCCGGAGACGCACTGATGCTACCGGCCAACAGCGTCGGCACCTGGGACATCCAGGAGACCGTGCGCAAGACCTACGTTCTGATCTTCTGATCCGCTGATCGCCTGCCTTCGATAACAACAGACAAAGCAAGGTAACCCCGACATGCGCACGCTCCTTCTCGCTCCCCTGATGCTGGCCGCCAGCGTGGCCAGCGCCGCCGACTCGGTGAAGATCTACAACTGGTCGAGCTACATCGCCCCCGACACCCTGAAGAACTTCCAGCAGGCCAGTGGCATCGTGCCGACCTACGACGTGTTCGACAGCAACGAGACCCTCGACGGCAAGCTGATGACCGGCAACTCCGGCTACGACGTGGTGTTCCCCTCCAACCACTTCATGGCCCGGCAGATCCAGGGCAAGGCCCTGAAGAAGCTCGACAAGTCGCAGTTGCCCAACTGGAAGAACCTCAACCCGGTGCTGCTCAAGGCCCTGGAAGTCAACGACCCGGGCAACCAGTACGGTTTTCCGTACCTGTGGGGCAGCACTGGCATCGGCTACAACATCGACAAGGTCAAGGCGGTACTGGGCGACAACGCCCCGGTCGACTCCTGGGACCTGATCTTCAAGCCCGAGTACATCGGCAAGCTGAAAAGCTGCGGCGTGGCGGTGCTGGACAACGGCCCCGAACTGCTGCCGATCGCCCTGCATTACCTGGGCTTGCCGCAACACAGCCAGGACCCCGCCGATTACGACAAGGCCAAGGCGCTGCTGATGAAGGTGCGCCCGTACATCAGCTACTTCCATTCATCGAAGTACACCGGCGACCTGGCCAATGGCGATGTGTGCGTGGTGGTGGGTTTCTCGGGCGACGTGCTGCAGGCGAAGAACCGCGCCGAAGAGGCGAAGAACGGGGTGAAGGTGGGGTATTCGATCCCCAAGGAAGGCGCACCGTTGTGGTTCGACATGGTCGCCATGCCGGCCGATGCCCCGGACGAAAAGGCCGGCTACGCCTACATGAACTACCTGCTGCAGCCTGAGGTGATGGCGGGCATCAGCAATTTCGTGCAGTACGCCAATGGCAACCAGCAGGCCGACGCGAAGGTGGACCCGGCCATCAAGGGCAACACGATGATCTACCCGAGCGAGGATGTGATGGGCAAGCTGTATGCCCTGGAGGCGATGCCGGCGAAGATCGACCGCATTCGCACGCGGATCTGGACCAGCATCAAAGCCGGCAACTAGAAACTACGTGGGAGCGGGCTTGCCCCGCGATAGCGTCCGATCAGGCATTGCCTCTGCCTGGATTGACGCCATCGCGGGGCAAGCCCGCTCCCACAGAGTCAGGCTTGGGCCTTCAGTATCAGTGATGCTCGCGGGTCGCGCGGAACTTCACATCCGGCCAGCGCTCTTCCATCAGCGACAGGTTGACCCGGGTCGGCGCCAGGTAGGTCAGGTGCCCGCCGCCGTCGATGGCCAGGTTCTCCATGGCCTTGTTCTGGAAGTCCTCGAGCTTCTTCTTGTCATCGCAGCTGATCCAGCGCGCCGACCACACGGTGATGGGCTCGTAGGCGCACTCGACCTTGTACTCTTCCTTCAAGCGGCTGGCGACCACGTCGAACTGCAGCACACCGACCGCACCCAGGATGATGTCGTTGCTGCGCTGGGGGAAGAACACCTGGGTCGCACCCTCTTCGGCCAACTGCTGCAGGCCTTGGCGCAGCTGCTTGGATTTCAGCGGGTCCTTCAGGCGCACGCGGCGGAACAGCTCCGGGGCGAAGTGCGGGATACCGGTGAAGCCCAGCGCCTCGCCTTCGGTGAAGGTGTCGCCGATCTGGATGGTGCCGTGGTTGTGCAGGCCGATGATGTCGCCGGCGAAGGCTTCTTCGAGCTGTTCACGCTCGGAGGAGAAGAAGGTCAGCGCATCGCCGATGCGCAGGTCCTTGCCGGTACGCACGTGGCGCATCTTCATGCCCTTTTCGTACTTGCCCGAGCAGATGCGCATGAAGGCGATACGGTCGCGGTGTTTCGGGTCCATGTTCGCCTGGATCTTGAACACGAAGCCCGAGAATTTCTCTTCCACCGGCTCCACGGTACGCTCGTGGGCCACACGTGCCAGCGGGCGCGGCGCCCAGTCGACCACCGCGTCGAGCACATGGTCGACACCGAAGTTGCCCAATGCGGTACCGAAGAACACCGGGGTGAGCTGGCCGTTGATGAACTCGTCCTGGTCGAACTCGTGGCAGGCGCCCTGCACCAGCTCAAGTTGCTCGAGGAAGCGTTCGTATTCGTCACCCAGGTGCGCGCGGGCTTCATCGGAGTCGAGCTTTTCGATGATCTTCACCGCGGTACGCTCGTGGCCGTGGCCCGGGGTGTAGACGATGATGTAGTCGCCCGCCAGGTGGTACACGCCCTTGAAGTCGCGGTAGCAACCGATCGGCCAGGTGATCGGCGCGGCCTTGATCTTCAAGACCGCCTCGATTTCGTCGAGCAGTTCGATCGGGTCGCGGATATCACGGTCGAGTTTGTTGATGAAGCTGACGATGGGCGTGTCGCGCAGACGGCAGACGTCCATCAGGGCGATGGTGCGCGGCTCTACACCCTTACCGCCGTCGAGCACCATCAGCGCCGAGTCCACCGCGGTCAGGGTACGGTAGGTGTCTTCCGAGAAGTCTTCGTGGCCGGGGGTGTCGAGCAGGTTGATCATGTGCTCGCGGTAAGGGAACTGCATCACCGAGGTGGTGATGGAAATGCCGCGCTGCTTCTCCATTTCCATCCAGTCGGAGGTGGCGTGGCGGTCGGACTTGCGCGACTTCACGGTGCCCGCGACGGAGATCGCCTTGCCCATTAGCAGGAGCTTCTCGGTGATGGTGGTCTTACCGGCGTCGGGGTGGGAAATGATTGCGAAAGTGCGGCGCTTCGCGACTTCGGCGGCCTGGTTGGTCATGGGAAATCGCCTGACTGGGGGATTAAAAAAGGGGCCGTATCATACCTGAAGTTGGGCTGGGACCAAAATCTGCGGAACCAGCGGCACCCGTTCCGGCCCATTCGCGGGTAAACCCGCTCCCACAGGTACTGCACTTGGCCGGAGGTCAGTGAAAAGCTCAGGCGCTGCATGGGTATCGCACAAGGCTTGGGGCAATGCAGAACCCTGTGGGAGCGGGTTTACCCGCGAAAGGGCCGGCACTGCCACAACAAATTCATCAGGCAACCGCTTCATCACGACAAATAGCCACAGCACAGTTATTTCAACGCCTGTGGCGCATTAACATGCTGTTTTATCTCGCCAAAATCCCCTCACCCCAGTGATTAACACTGGCCAAATGCCGCCTCAGATGGGAACCTTTACGCCCACGGAGACGTCCACTCCCCTGCAACCCGCTTCGGTTGGGGGATTGGTTTCATCAGCATTTTCGGGCCCGACGGGGTTCGGCTCATGGCGTGATCGCGGCGTTCTGCCCGCCTCACGCTGCTACTCGCGTTCACACCGCCCGCCGCCAGGAATGGCCGGCCACACGGGGGTGCGAGCGCCGACTACAAGAAGGAGTCCGCCTGTGGCTGCACGCTACGGAAAAGGGCTGTTGGGATGGGCCGCCGTGCTCGTCATCCTGGCCCTGCTGGTCCACTGGATCGGCATCGATACGATCGCCCGCTACCGCGACGATCTTGCTTTCTACCTGCAAGCGCACCTGGTCCTGGTGCTGGCTTCGATGGCGGCGGCGTTGGCCGTGGGCATCCCCGCCGGCATTGCCCTGAGTCGACCGCATCGGGTCGACAAAGCCGAACGCTTCATGCAGTTTTTCAACATTGGCAACACCATTCCTCCCCTGGCCGTCCTGGCCATCGCCCTGAGCGTTCTGGGCATCGGCGCAGGGCCTGCGATCTTCGCGCTGTTCCTCGCCTCGCTGCTGCCCATCGTGCGCAACACCTACGAGGGCCTGAAAAACGTCCCTGCCTCGCTCAAGGAAGCCGCCACCGGCATCGGCATGACCCCGCGCCAGCAGTTGTGGCAGGTGGAGCTGCCCAACGCCGTGCCGATCATCGTCGGCGGCGTGCGGGTGGCCCTGGCCTTGAACGTGGGCACCGCGCCCCTGGCGTTCCTGATCGGCGCCAACAGCCTGGGCAGTTTGATCTTCCCCGGCATCGCCCTGAACAACCAACCGCAGCTGTTGCTCGGTGCCGCATGCACGGCACTGCTGGCCTTGGTGCTTGACGCGTTGGTGAGTGCCTCCAGCAAGCGCTGGCTGGAACGTGGCCTGGCCCACTAAAAAAGGGAACCCATGAACAAGACAATCGCCTTGCTGCTGGGCGCGGCCCTGCTGTACGCAGGATTTGCCCAGGCAGCGGAAAAACCGCTGATCCACGTCGGCGCGCGGATGTTCACCGAACAGACCGTGCTCGCCGAAATCACCGCCCAGTACCTGCGTGCCCACGGCTTCGAGGTACGCGTAACCACCGGCCTTGGCAGCAACATCGCACGCCAGGCGCAGGAGACCGGCCAGCTCGACCTGATGTGGGAATACACCGGCGTGTCGCTGGTGTCCTACAACCATATCGACGAGCGCATGCCCAACGCAGACGCCACCTACGACCGGGTGAAAGCACTCGATGCCAAAAAGGGCCTGGTCTGGCTGACCCCGTCGAAGTTCAGCAACACCTATGCCCTGGGCCTGCCCAAGCAGGTTGCCGAGGCCTATCCGCAGATCAACACGATCAGCGACCTCAACCGGGTACTGCACGACGAGCACCAACGCCTGCACCTGGTCGCGCTGGACACCGAGTTCGCCAACCGCCCCGATGGCCTGGTCGGCCTGCGCGAGCTGTACGGCCTGCCGCTGGACCGGCGCAACATCCGTCAGATGGACGGCGGCCTGGTGTACACCGCGATGCGCAATAACCAGGTATTCGCCGGCCTGGTCTATACCACCGACGGGCGCCTGAACGCGTTCAACCTCAAGCTGCTCGAAGACGACAAGCACTACTTCCCCGACTACACCGCCGCCCCGGTGCTGCGCCAGGCCGTGCTCGACGCCCACCCGCAACTGGCCACGCTGCTCAAGCCACTGGCCGAACAGCTCGATGACGAGACCATGCGCCAGCTCAACGCCAAGGTCGATGTCGAGCACCAGAGCCCGACCGTGGTCGCCGCTGCGTTCCTGCAAGCGCACCCACTCAGCGAGGTCACCCCATGAACCTGCTCGACACCTTCGCCCACCTGGACTGGGCCCAGGTCCTGCAACTGACCGGGCAGCACATCACTCTGGTCGGCGTCGCAGTGGGCCTGGCGATCCTGGTCGGCGTGCCGCTGGGCATCCTGATGACCCGTTTCCCGTCACTGGCCGGCCCGCTGCAGGCCAGTGCCACGGTGCTGCTGACCATCCCGTCGATCGCCCTGTTCGGCCTGCTGCTGCCGTTCTACTCGAAGTTCGGCCAGGGCCTCGGCCCGCTGCCGGCCATCACCGCGGTGTTTCTTTACTCACTGCTGCCGATCCTGCGCAACACCTACCTGGCCCTGACCAATGTCGAGCCGGGTATCCGTGAGGCTGCGCGCGGCATCGGCATGACCTTCGGCCAGCGCCTGCGCATGGTCGAACTGCCCATCGCCGTGCCGGTGATCCTCGCCGGCGTGCGCACCGCCGTGGTGATGAACATCGGCGTGATGACCATCGCCGCCACTATCGGCGCCGGCGGCCTGGGCGTGCTCATCCTCACCTCCATCAGCCGCAGCGACATGTCGATGCTGCTGGTCGGCGCCGTGCTGGTCAGCCTGCTGGCGATCATCGCCGACCTGCTCCTGCAAACCCTACAACGTGCCCTGACTCCAGAAGGACTGCGCCCATGATCGAACTGAAGAACCTCAGCAAGACCTTCCACGCCAACGGCAAGGAGGTCAAAGCCGTCGATGCCGTGAGCCTCACCGTCAACGAAGGCGAGATCTGCGTGTTCCTCGGCCCCTCGGGCTGCGGCAAGAGCACCACGCTGAAAATGATCAACCGCCTGATCACCCCCACCTCGGGCCAGGTGTTCATCAATGGCGAGGACACCAGCGGGCTGGACGAAGTGACCCTGCGCCGCCATATCGGTTACGTGATCCAGCAAATCGGCCTGTTCCCCAACATGACCATCGAGGAAAACATCACCGTGGTGCCGCGCCTGCTTGGCTGGGACAAACATAAATGCCACGACCGCGCCCGCGAACTGATGAGCATGATCAAGCTGGAGCCCAAGCAGTACCTGCAGCGCTACCCGCGCGAGCTGTCCGGTGGCCAGCAACAGCGCATCGGGGTGATCCGCGCACTGGCCGCCGAGGCGCCGGTGCTATTGATGGACGAACCATTCGGTGCGGTCGACCCGATCAACCGCGAGCTGATCCAGAACGAGTTCTTCGAGATGCAGCGGGCGCTGAACAAGACCGTGATCATGGTCAGCCACGACATCGACGAGGCAATCAAGCTGGGTGACAAGATCGCCATCTTCCGCGCCGGCAAGCTGTTGCAGCTGGATCACCCGGACACCCTGCTGGCGCATCCGGTGGACGACTTCGTCAGCAACTTCGTCGGCCAGGACAGCACGCTCAAGCGCCTGCTGCTGGTGCGCGCCGAAGATGCGGCGGACAACGCGCCGTCGGTGAGCCCACAAACGCCGGTGGCCGATGCGCTCGAGCTGCTGGATGAGCACGACCGCCGCTATGTGGTGGTGACCGACGGGCAGAACAAGGCGCTGGGCTATGTGCGCCGGCGCGACATGCATCGCCAGCAGGGCACCTGCGGGGACTTCCTGCGACCGTTCAACGCCACGGCATCGCACGATGAACATCTGCGCATCCTGCTGTCGCGGATGTACGAGTTCAACCGCGCGTGGTTGCCGGTGCTGGATGCCGAGCAGGTGTTCCTCGGGGAGGTGACGCAGGAGTCGATTGCCGCCTACCTGAGCTCGGGCCGCTCGCGGGGGGCCAAGACCAGCATCGTATCGCCGGCTGAGGCCGTGGCCTCCTGATACGCCCAATCGCGGGGCAAGCCCGCTCCCACGATCTGCGACCTGGCGTGGGAGCAACTGTCTTGCTCACAACTTAAAGACCTGGCGCGATCCCTGTGGGAGCGGGCTTGCCCCGCGATGAAGGCAACGTCGGATCAGAACCCTACACTGGCCTGCACATAGAACGTGCGCGGCTCACCCACATAGATCCCCGAGTTGTTGTCGCTGGAGCGGGTGAAGTACTGCTTGTCGAACAGGTTCTTCACCCCGGCGGCCAGCTTCAGGTTGGACAGCTGCGGCCCGAAGTCATAGCCACCCCGGGCATGCCAGGTGACGTAGCCCGGGATATCGCCGTACTGCCCATCGGCACTCGGTTCGGTGATGTAGTTGCCGGTGAACTGGCCGGTCTTGGTCATGCCGGTACCCGGTGCGCGCTGCCCGGACTGGGCGAACGCATCGAGGTTCCAGGTCCAGCGATCGACCTGGTAACGCAGCCCGGCAGTCGCCACCTGACGCGAGTAGAACGGCAGGTCGCGGCCTTCGAAGCCGGGGATTTCACCCTCGTAGGTGGCACGGGTGTAAGTGTACCCAGCATTCACCGACAACCCTTGCAGGCGCGGGTCCAGCCCGGCCAGGTCATAGCGCGCCGACGCCTCGATCCCCTGGTGCGTGGTGGCGCCGAGGTTGGTCCAGCCCACCGTGTTGCTGATGTACTGCAACTCGTCATCGAAGTCGATGTAGAACGCCGTCAGCTCACCGGCGAAATGACCATCGTCATAGCGCGTGCCAAGCTCGTAGGTCTTGGCCTTCTCCGGTTGCAGGCCATTGGCAGTGCTGTCGCCGCTACCGCCCTGGCCCAGCTGGAAGTACTGCAGGCTGCCGAACGAGGTCTCGTAGTTGGCGAACAGCTTCCACGCATCGGACAGGTGGTACATCACGCTCAGCGCTGGCAGCGGCTCGTTGCTGGTGATGCTGCGGTTCTTCTCTGGCACCGGCTTGCGGCTGTCGTCCAGCACCGGGCGGTCGCGCCAGTCGGTGTTGATGTGCTCGAAGCGGATACCCGGGGTGATGGTCCAGTTGCCCACGTCGATCTTGTCATCGATGTAGTAGGCGCTGGCTTCGGTGCCGCCGCTGCGGTCCTGGAACACATGGCCGTCGGACTTGGCCGTCTGGGTCGGCACATTGTTGATCAACGACAATCGGGTCGATTGCTCGCGCATGGCCTCCTTCAGGTAGCGGTAGCCAACGCTGACCTCCTGGGTGGTCGGGCCGACGAAGAACACCCGCGACAAGCGCGGCTCGACGGCGAAGGTGTGGTAGTTGCGCGGGTACGACGACAGGGTCGTCATTTCGCTGGAGGCGATGGTGCTGCCACGGAAACTGTCGGTGTAGTAGGTCAACACCTCGAACTGAGTGGCGTCGTCGAGCTGGCGCTGCCACTTGAACGACACGTCCTTGCGCCGGCCGGCGAAGTAGTCGTAGTCACGCAGCGACTGGTAGGGGTCCTGGTCGTACTGGGCCTGGGTCAGGCCGCCGGGCATGTCGGCGCGGCCATCGTAGTAGTGGAAGTTCAGCCAGAACTCGTCGACATCGGTCGGCGCCCAGTGGGTCTTGAGCAGCACATCGTCGATGTCGTTGTCGTTGTTGCTGCGCCGGTAACCGTTGCCGTTGACGCCGCTGTACAGCAGCGCGACGCCGATGCCGTTGTCGGCGGTGCCGCCGAGGAAGGCCGACTCGGTGTGTTTCCAGCCGCCGTAACGCGAAGTTTCAAGGGTGGTCGCCAGCTCGCCGCTGGCCTTTTCGGGGATCGCCCGGGTGACGAAGTTGATCACCCCGCCGACGTTCTGCGGGCCATAGCGCACCGAGCCTGCACCACGCACCACGTCGATGCTGTCGAGGTTGCCCGAGGAGATCGGCGCCATCGACAACTGCGGCTGGCCATAGGGCGCGAAGGCGGCCGGAACGCCGTCGATCAGCACGGTCGAGCGCGGCGACAGGCGCGAGGTGAGGCCACGCACGCCGACGTTCAGCGACAGGTCGCTGCCGCCGGTGCCGTTGGAGTCCTGCACCTGCACCCCGGGGATGCCACGCAGGGCATCGCGCACGTTCATGGTGCCCTGCTCCACCATCGCCTCGCGGCGTACCACGGTGCGCGCGCCGGGGTGGTTCTGCACCACGCTCTGCTGGGCATCGCCCAGCCAGTCACCGACCACTTTCACATCGGTGGGCGCCAGCTCCAGGGTGCCGGTTGTCAGTGTCCCGGCGACTGCCGCCGGCTTGACCACCACGGTATCGGCCGACTGCTCGAAGGTCAGCCCGCTGCCTTGCAGCAGCTGCTGCAGAGCCTGTTCCGGGGCCAGGTCGCCGGACACCGCCGGGGCCTCTTTGCCCGCCACCAGTTCGGGGCTGAAGAACAGCTGCAGGTTGGTTTGCTGGCCCAGTTGCTTGAGGGCGGTCGCCAGCGGCTGGGCCTGGATCTGGATACTGTCGGCGTAGCTGTTGGTGGCGGCAGCGCTGACCGCCAGGGCCAGCGCCAGACGGCGGAGCTGGAGAAGGGGCTTGTTGTTGTTCACGTCTTCGAGAAATCCTGAAAGGTCGGATAAACGCCAACCGCATGCAAATGTAAATGCTTGGCAGTTGCAGCTGGCGGGGAAGACGAACGGGCGAAAAAAAACCTGAATCTATTTTGAAATTATTTCGCTGGAGCCGTCCGGGTGCTGCTTGATCGCCACCGGCAGGATGCTCGGCAAGGCGCGCAGCAGGGCGTCCGGATCGTCGATGCTGAAGGTGCTGGACAGGCGCAGGCCGGCCACTTTCCCCGGTGCAACCTTCAAGGGCTGGGCCCGGTAGCGCGAGACTTCCTTGACCACCTCGCTGAGCGGGGCGTTGTCGAACACCAGCTTGCCCTGCCGCCAGGCGGTGAGCGCATTGGCGTCGATGGCGTAGGGCGCGGCGACATGACCCTGGGTATCGATGTGAGAACCCTGGCCGGCGCCCAGCTGTGCCAGCGAACCGCCCGTGCCCTGAACCCGCACCGAGCCCTGCTCCACCGCCACCCGAGTGCTGCCCGGATCCTGACGCACGTCGAAACGGGTACCGGTCACGGTCACCTCACCCTGGGCCGTACCGACCACGAAAGGTCGGCTGCTGTCGTGGGCAACGATGAACATCGCCTCACCCTGGCTCAGTCGCACCTGTCGGCGGCCTGGGCTGAACGCCACGTCCACCCGGGTCGCGCTGTTGAGCTCCAGATGCGAACCATCCGGCAACTCGAACTGACGTCGCTCGCCCAGGGTGGTCTGCAAGATTTCGTGATGATTGAGCCGCTGGTACTGCCAGCCGCTCCAACCCAGGCCCAGGGCGGCGATCGCCACGCCGGCCGCCAAGGCCTGGCGCAGCACCCGTCGGCGTGGCAACTGGCGCACCGGCTCGGCAGCGCACAACGCTTCAAGGCGCTGACGGGGAATAAAGTCGGCCGCGCCCCATAGCCGCACCAGCAACTGGTATTCCTCGCGATGCCGGGCATCCTGCTCCAGCCACGCACCCAGGGCCGCCAGCATATCGCCATCGCCCGGCGCATCCTGGACGCGGGCAAACCATGCCGCGGCCTGCTCGCGCACGGGATCGATAACGTGCTGTTTCATCAATGGGGTCTCCTGACTCATCTGGCCGACACATCCAGGTGCTCACGCAGATGTCGGAGCGTGCGGATCATATACTTTTCGACCATGTTCTTGCTCAAGCCCATGCGCTCGGCGATCTCGGCCTGGCTCAGGCCTTCGAGCTTCTGCCAGACGAACACCTGCCGGCAGTTGAGTGGCAGCTCGGCCAGCGCCCGCTCGACACTGTCGGCCAGCTCCAGGGCATGCACGTAGGCTTCCGGATCATCACCCGCCGCCGCTTCGTCGTCGAAACCTTCCAGCACCAGGGCCTGGCGGCGGTCTTCGCGGCGATAGCCATCGACAGCGATATTGCGTGCGGTCTGGTGCAGGTAGGCGCGTGGTTGCTCGACCTGATCGCGCGGATTTTCCAGAACCCGCACGAAGGCATCATGGGTGAGGTCCTCGGCCTGCTGACGACTGCGCAACTTGCGCGTCCAGGTGCCGATCAGCTCGTGATAGTGGTCGAGGAAGCCTTTGTGTCCGGACACGGTAGGTGATCATCAGGCAGGCAGATAAGGGTGCGAATAGTAATGTTTCTCATCAAAAGCGGCAATTCCACCAGTCGGTAACAAAAAATTTATTACGAGTTTCATGCACGTGAGTGCCAGGAAACCGTGGCCATAAATATGAACACCTCGGCCCCCTTCGCGGGTAAACCCGCTCCCACAGTAATCGCGCAATCCCTGTGGGAGCGGGTTCACCCGCGAAGGGACCAACCCGGTCTATTCCACAATATTTAACGCTTCAAACATCCCGGGGAACATCTGCCGGTCACACGAGTCGGTTATTCAGGTAGCTGCTCGTCGATCCACGGCGAACCCACCGGGATTGCCTGTTGATCTTGCTGGAATCACGCCCTAAAGTGCGCGCCGAACGTCCATGCTGGAAACGATCCATCCGGCTCAAGTACTGACGACGAGACAGCAAGGTCACCCGCAGCCACACCCTGGCACGGTTGACCTTTTTGCTTTCGGCGACATGCCTTGGGAAGTAGGCGAACCAAAGTGGGGATACGGAGGACGTTCAGTTTGCAGCCACTTATTCTTTCAGTTTGCCCATGGAGCCCTTGAGCATGTCGATCCAGGTCGAAGACTATTTCGCGCGTGACACCTTCCAGAAAATGAAGGCGTTCGCCGACAAGCAGGAAACCCCGTTCGTACTCATCGACACCCAGATGATCAGCCAGGCCTACGACGACCTGCGCGCCGGGTTCGAATTCGCCAAGGTCTACTACGCAGTCAAGGCCAACCCGGCCGTCGAGATCATCGACCTGCTCAAAGAGAAAGGCTCGAGCTTCGACATCGCCTCGATCTACGAGCTGGACAAAGTGCTTGGCCGTGGCGTCAGCCCCGACCGCATCAGCTACGGCAACACCATCAAGAAGTCCAAGGACATCCGCTACTTCTTCGATAAAGGCGTGCGCCTGTTCGCCACCGACTCCGAAGCCGACCTGCGCAACATCGCCAAGGCCGCGCCGGGCTCGAAAGTCTACGTGCGTATCCTCACTGAGGGCTCCACCACCGCCGACTGGCCGCTGTCGCGCAAGTTCGGCTGCCAGACCGACATGGCCATGGACCTGCTGATCCTCGCCCGCGACCTGGGCCTGGTGCCGTACGGCATCTCCTTCCACGTTGGCTCGCAGCAGCGCGACATCAGCGTGTGGGACGCCGCCATCGCCAAGGTCAAGGTGATCTTCGAGCGCCTGAAGGAAGAAGACGGCATCGAGCTGAAGCTGATCAACATGGGTGGCGGCTTCCCGGCCAACTACATCACCCGCACCAACAGCCTCGAGACCTATGCCGAAGAGATCATTCGCTTCCTCAAGGAAGACTTCGGTGACGACCTGCCGGAAATCATCCTCGAGCCAGGCCGCTCGCTGATCGCCAACGCCGGCATCCTGGTCAGCGAAGTGGTGCTGGTGGCACGCAAGTCGCGCACCGCGGTCGAGCGCTGGATCTACACCGACGTGGGCAAGTTCTCCGGCCTGATCGAAACCATGGACGAGGCCATCAAGTTCCCGATCTGGACCGAGAAGAAAGGCGAAACCGAAGAAGTGGTCATCGCCGGCCCGACCTGCGACAGCGCCGACATCATGTACGAGAACTACAAGTACGGCCTGCCACTGAACCTGGCCATCGGCGACCGCCTGTACTGGCTGTCCACCGGTGCCTACACCACCAGCTACAGCGCGGTGGAATTCAACGGCTTCCCGCCGCTGAAGGCTTACTACCTGTAACTGAAAACGGGGCCGCAAGGCCCCGTTTTCACATGTGCGATAAAGACTTAAAGCGGCTCTTCGACACCCATCTGCAGAATTTCCACATCGAACAGGGCAGACGGACCCGCGCCCGTGCACAGGTAGCTGCCCATGCGCCCGGTGGTCCAGGCAGCCTTGTCCCAGCGCACCCCCACCCCTGTGCCATCGAGGGTGGTCATACGCACCTTGCCGTCATCGGTCTGCGCCACGCGCCAAAGTGGGCCCACGATGGGGGTGAGCTCATAGAAGCCGAGGTAACCGTTGGTGCTGATGTCGACCCGCTGGTTGTACATCGGATGCGCACTGTTGCTGCTCCACAGACGGACCTCGTAGACATGCCCTTCGTCGCCGTACTCCACGGCGCCGAACCACAGCTTCAGCGCATCGCGGTCCTGGCGGGAGGTGGTCAGCCAGGTGTTCTGATGCCAGCGGACGCTGCCGTTGTAGCCCGGGCTGTACTCCCAGCGCCCTACAGGCCCCGGATACTTGGTGTTGAGCACGTTCAGACGGGCAATGAAGGAGTGTTCGATGATGTAGGGTTCAGCCATGGTGCAACTCCTGTGGGAAAGTCGCCTCAGCATGCTCGTCACCCCACGCACACTTAAGATCGAAGGTTTTCCCCTGCACCGGCACGCAGCTCGAGCTCGCCGGTATAACGGGCCGCCTGAGCAGACAGCAGCGGTCCGGCCGCCAGCAGGAGCGCCTGGCTGCTGCGCAGGAAGTTCAGGTTGCCCTCACGGCAGGCTCGTTCGAACCAGGGCTGCGCCTCGTCCATCTGGCCACGCTCCACCAGCACCATCGCCAGGCTGAACATGCCGCGAAAATCCCCCGCCTGCGCCGAACGCCGGTACCAGCGCACGGCACGGGCCGGGCTCGCCGCCGTGGCGATGCCCTGTTCCAGGTAGCGCCCGTACAGGTTCATCGACTTGGCATGGCCCTGTTGCGCGGCCTTCTCGTAGCAGGCCAATGCCTGGACTTGGTCTGCCGGCAATCCCCGCCCGGTGGCCAGCAGATTCCCCAGGTTGTAGAGGCCCCAGTCCAGGCCAGCGTCAGCTGCGCGCGCGTAATGAATGGCCGCCTGGGCAAGGTTCACCTCGCCACCCCAGCCATGCTCCAGGCAACGTCCGAGCATGTTGTGGGCCATCGCACTGCTCCCTTGGGCGGCGATGCCGAACCAGCGCCGGGCTACTTCGGCATCCTGTTCGATACCACGCCCGTCGAGCAGTATCTGCCCCAGCAGCAACTGTGCCTCGACCACGCCCTGCCCTGCCGCCGCGAGAATGGCCTGGGCGGCCTGGCCTGGGCTGTGTTCGAGCATGGCCTGCAGCCCGGCCAGGTCCACCACCTGTTCACGACGCAACTGATAGGACACGGCTCAGACCTCGGCCCAGCGGCGCAGCAGGTTGTGGTAGGTGCCGGTCAGTTGCAGCAGCGACGGGTGCTCCGGCACATCGGCGGTGAGCTGGCGGATGGCATTGTCCATCTCGAACAGCAAGGTGCGCTGGCTGTCCTCGCGCACCAGGCTCTGGGTCCAGAAGAACGCCGCGTAGCGTTCGCCACGGGTGACCGGGTTGACCTTGTGCAGGCTGGTGCCGGGGTACAGCACCATGTCGCCCGCCGCCAGCTTGACCTGTTGCACGCCATAGGTGTCCTGGATCACCAGTTCGCCGCCGTCGTAACTGCCCGGGTCGCTGAGGAACAGCGTCGAGGACAGATCGGTGCGCACCCGCTCCGCGCTGCCCTTGGGCTGGCGCAAGGCGTTATCGATGTGGAAATCGAAATTGCCGCCTTCGCGGTAGCAGTTGACCAGCGGCGGGAACACCTTGTGCGGCAGCGCCGCCGACATGAACAGCGGGTTGCGCCACAGCCGCTCGATCAGCGCGCTGCCGATCTCCTTGGCCAGCGGATGGCCTTCGGCCAACTGCAGGTTGTGCTTGGCCTTGGCCGACTGGTAACCCGCCGTGACCTTGCCGTCGGCCCAGTCGGCCTGCTCCAGGGCCTGGCGAATACGCGAGATTTCGTCGGCGTCGAACAGCCCGGGAATGTGAAGCAGCATGGGGTGGCACCTGGCGCGGGTTAGGGGCGCCAATGATATTGATTCCCTTTTACCAATCACAAGCCCCTTTCGGACCAATCAACGCACGAACCCGTAAAAACCGTAAGGTGAAAATGTAAAGAATGTAAATTTCTAACGAATGGTAACGCTTCTCAATTGTTCCTTACATTCGCTTACATTAACATCCGCGGCCTTCAAACCTTGGGGAAGGTCAATAACAATGCGTCACGTGCCAACCGCCGTCAGTTCACCACGTCTGCTCGCCTCCGCCATCGGCCTGGCGATCACTGCCACTTCCGCTTACGCTGCCGACCCGGCCGCCAACACCGCCATCACCCTCGACGCCACCAGCGTCAACGGCAAGGCCGAGCAGGCGAACACCGAATACAAGGTCGAGAAAGTCTCTTCGCAGAAGTACACCGCACCCTTGGTGGACACGCCGCGTTCGGTCACCGTGATCCCGCAGCAGGTGATCAAGGACACCAACGCCCTGAACCTGCAGGACGCCCTGCGCACAGTGCCCGGCATCACCTTCGGCGCTGGCGAAGGCGGCAACCCGCAAGGCGACCGCCCGTTCATCCGTGGCTTCGACGCCCAGGGCGATACCTACCTGGACGGCGTGCGTGACACTGGCGCGCAAACCCGTGAGATCTTCGCCATCGAATCGGTGGAAGTGGCCAAGGGCCCGAACTCGGCCATCGGTGGCCGCGGCGCGGCGGGCGGCACCATCAACCTGGTGAGCAAGCGCGCGCACCTGGGCAACTCGCTGGACGGTGCCTGGACCTGGGGCAGCGACCAGACCCAGCGCTACACCTTCGACGGCAACTACCAGTTCAGCGATACCGTTGCCGGGCGCCTGAACCTGATGACCCACGAAAGCAACGTCGCCGGCCGCGACAAGGTCAACTACGACCGTTGGGGTATCGCCCCGTCGCTGGCCTTCGGCCTGGGTACGCCGACCCGCGTCAACCTCGACTACTACCACCTGGAAAGCGACGACCTGCCGGATTCGGGTATTCCGTACACTATCCCAGCCGGCGGCGGCAACGCTCGCACCTCGGCGCACCCGAGCAAGCCGTATGACGGTGGCGACAGCGACAATTTCTATGGCCTGACCGACCGTGACTTCCGCAAGTCGCGGGTGGACATCGCCACCTTCGCCATCGAGCACGACCTGACCGACGCGCTGACCATCAAGAACACGCTGCGCCACGGCAACAGCATGCAGGACTACATCCTGACCCAGCCGGATGACAGCCAGCGTAACGTCAACAATGGCAGCGTCTGGCGCCGCGCCAACACCCGAGTTGGTAACACCGCCACCACTACCAACCAGACCGACCTGTTCGGTGAGTTCTACCTGGGTGGCCTGAAGAACAGCTTCTCTACCGGCATTGAACTGAGCCGCGAAGAGAGCAAGCGCGAAAGCTACAACGTCGACACCAATACCAAAGGCGCAACCGCTACCACCTGCAACCCAGGCCTGATCGGCCCTGGCAGTGGCTACAACTGCACCTCACTGGGCAACCCGAACCCGGATGATCCGTGGAACGGCGCCATCTCGCGCAACTACGCCGGCACCGACACCAAAAGCAACACCCGTGCCCTTTACGTGTTCGACACCCTTGAGCTGACCCCGGCCTGGCTGTTGAACATGGGCCTGCGCTACGACCACTTCGACACCGAGTACCGTGGCTACAACGCCAACGGCACCACCACGGTGAACAGCAAGGGTGTCGCCGCCAAGGGCAAGGACACCAGCGAGTTCATCACCGGCCAACTGGGCCTGGTGTGGAAACCGGCCGACAACGGCAGTATCTATGTCTCCTACGCTACCTCCGCAACGCCACCAGGCGCACTGCTCAACGAGGGCATGGAAGCCAACCCGCTGGGCAACAGCACCGACCGCTCCGGCAACCTGCTCTCCAGCGACATGGAGCCGGAAGAAACCACCAACTACGAGATCGGCACCAAGTGGGACCTGCTCGAAGAGCGTCTGTCCCTCACCGCCGCGCTGTTCCGCACCGAGAAAGAAAACGCCCGTGTGCAGGTGGGTACCACCAGCTACGAGAACGTCGGCGAAACCCGCGTGCAAGGCATCGAGCTGTCGGCCAGCGGCAAGCTGACCAACAAGTGGCAGGTATTCGCCGGCTACACCTACATGCAGGCCCGCCAGATCGACGGCGGCCCGCTGGGCAAGGCCAACGACGGCAATCAGCTGCCGAACACCCCGAACAACAGTGCCAGCCTGTGGACCACCTACCAGGTCACGCCTAAGTTCACCGTCGGCGGCGGCGCCTTCTACGTCGATGACGTATTCGGCAGCGTGGCCAACACTACTATGGTCGACAGCTACGTACGTTACGACGCCATGGCCGCCTACAAGCTGACCAAGAACATCGACCTGCAGTTGAACGTGCAGAACCTCACCAACGAGGTCTACTACGACAAGGCGTTCTCCACCCACTTCGCCAACCAGGCGGCGGGCCGGACCGCATTGCTGACCACCAGCGTCCACTTCTAAAGGATGCAGCCCAAGCCCCGTTCATTTGCTTGAACGGGGCTTTTGCGTATCAAGGCATAATGCACGCCGCGCGGTAGGCGGCCAGACAAGGTGATCGATGTGTTGAAGAAGACGCTGTTCCAGGTGCACTGGTTGTTCGGCATCACCGCTGGCCTGGTGCTGGCGCTGATGGGCATCACCGGGGCGATCTGGTCGTTCCAGGAGGAGCTGCTGCGCGCGTTCAACGCCGAGGTGCTCAAGGTCGAGGTTCGCCAGGAGGGCGTGTTGCCGCCGGCCGAGCTGGTGCGCCGGGTCGAAACCGCGCAAGGCGACAAGGTCTCGATGCTGTGGGTGGACACCCGCGAGGGCAATGCCGCGCGGATCTTCTTCACCCCCGCGCCCGGTGAGCGCCGTGGCGAGTTGCGCTATGCCGACCCCTACACCGGCGAGCTCAAGGGCGAAGTGAGCGGGCTGGGCTTCTTCAACTTCGTATTGCAGCTGCACCGCTTCCTCGCCGTGGGCGACACCGGCCGGCAGATCACCGGTGCCTGCACCCTGATGCTGATCTTCTTCTGCCTGTCCGGCCTGTACCTGCGCTGGCCGCGCAAGGCTCTGAACTGGCGGACCTGGCTGACCCTGGACTGGGCCAAGAAAGGCCGCGCGTTCAACTGGGACCTGCATGCGGTGTTCGGCACCTGGTGCCTGCTGTTCTACTTGCTGTTCGCCCTGACCGGGCTGTTCTGGTCCTATGAGTGGTACCGCGCGGGCCTGAACAAGTTGCTGGCCGACCCACCGGCGGCCGGCGAGCAGAAGCGCGGTGAAGGCCGCGGTGGCCGCCATGGCCCGCCCAAGGTCGACAAGGACGCCCCGCCACTGGTGGTCGACTACGACGCCATCTGGGCCAACCTCAAGGACGCGGCGGGCCCTGGCCTGTCCAGCTACAACTTGCGCCTGCCCTCGGCCGGCGGCCAGCCGGCGACCCTGTTCTACCTGTTGCAGGGCGCCGACCACGAGCGCGCCTTCAACACCCTCACCCTCGACCCAGCCACCGGCCAGATCAAGCGCCACCAGCGCTACAGCGACAGCTCGTTCAAGGCCCAACTGCTGCAGAGCGTCTACGCCCTGCACGTGGGCAGCTACTTTGGCTTGCCGGGGCGAATCATCGTCACCGTGGCCAGCCTGACCATGCCGCTGTTCTTCGTCACCGGCTGGCTGCTGTACCTCGACCGTCGGCGCAAGAAGCGCCAGGTGCGTGCCGCCCGCGGCGCGGTATCTGCCGCCGCCGGCAACGGCGACAGCTGGCTGATCGGTTTCGCCAGCCAGAGCGGCTTCGCCGAGCAACTGGCCTGGCAGAGCGCCGGCCAGCTGCAGGCCGCCGGCTTGCCGGTGCAGGTGCGCCCGCTGGCCCAGTTGGGCGAAGCCGAACTGCGCCAGGCCAACCGCGCGCTGTTCGTGGTGAGTACCTTCGGCGACGGCGAAGCGCCGGACAGCGCTCGGGCCTTCGAGCGCAAGGTAATCGGCAAGCCTTGGGCACTGGAACACCTGGACTATGCCGTGCTGGCACTGGGCGACCGCCAGTACCCGCACTTCTGCGGCTTTGCCCGCCGCCTGCAGGCCTGGCTCAGTGAGCGTGGCGCCAGCAGCGCCTTCAGCGCGATCGAAGTGGATAACGCAGACCCCGCCGCGCTGCAACTGTGGCAACAAGAGCTGGCCCAACTGACCGGCGCGCATCCGGTAGCCGCGTGGCAGCCCGCCAGTTTCGGCAATTGGCGCCTGACCCGCCGTGAACTGCTCAACCCGGGCAGCCAGGGCGCACCGGTGTTCCTGCTGGGGTTGCAGGCGCAAACCCCGGCAAGCTGGGCGGCCGGCGACCTGGTAGAGATCCTGCCGCGCAATGGCCAGCACCGCGTGGCGGCGTTGCTGGCAGGCCTCGGGCTCGATCCGCACAGCCCGGTGCAACTGGGCGGCCTCGAAGAAACGCTGGCCCAGGCCTTGGCCAGCCGACAGCTGCCGGCCAGCCGCGAGCACCTGGTGGGCCTGCATGCCCAGGCGCTGGTCGATGCGCTGATCCCGCTGAGTGCCCGTGAATATTCGATCGCCTCCATTGCCAGCGATGGCGAGCTGGAGTTGATCGTGCGCCAGGAACGCCACCCCGATGGCAACCTGGGCCTGGGTTCCGGCTGGCTGACCGAGTACCTGGCGCTGGACGGCACGGTCAGCGCTCGTCTGCGCCGTAACGGCGGCTTCCACTTGCCCGACGCCGCCGCGCCGATGGTACTGATCGGCAACGGCACTGGCCTTGCCGGTTTGCGCAGCCTCTTGAAGGCACGTATTGGCGCAGGCGAGCAGCGCAACTGGCTGCTGTTTGGCGAGCGCAATCGTGCCCACGACCTGCTGTGCGGCGAAGAGTTGCAGGGCTGGTTGGCCAAGGGCGACCTGCAGCGGCTGGACCTGGCGTTTTCACGCGACCAGGCCGAGAAGGTCTATGTGCAGGATGTGCTGCTGCAGCAGGCCGCCGAGTTCAAGCGCTGGATTGATGAGGGCGCCTGTGTGTATGTGTGCGGCAGTTTGCACGGCATGGCTGCAGGGGTGGATGCGGCGCTGCAGGGCATGCTCGGTGAAACGCAGGTGCAGCAGCTGATCGAGGATGGGCGCTACCGGCGGGATGTGTACTGAAGCCTGAAAACATCGCGGGGCAAGCCCGCTCCCACGCTGTGAACTGCCCCAATCCTTGGAGGCAGCCCGTAGCGTGGGAGCGGGCTTGCCCCGCGATTGGCCCTCAATGTAATTCGAAGGTATCGGCGTCCAGGTTGGCCGGGAATCGCGCCCGGTACGCCGCCAGTTCCGCGGCACGCAGCACCACGGTGAACACCCCGTCGGCCTCGCCCGCGCTCAACAGGCTCTCGCCCTGGAAATCCAGCACCTGGCTGTCGCCGGAATAGGCAAAGCCCTTGCCATCGGTGCCCACCCGGTTCACCGCCGCCACGAAGCACAGGTTCTCGATCCCCCGCGCCGGCAGCAGCCGGTTCCAATGGGTGCGCCGTGCCGCGGGCCAGTTCGCCGTGTACAGCAGCAGGTCGGTGTCCTGGGCGTCGCGGCTCCACACCGGGAAGCGCAGGTCGTAGCAGATCAGCGGGCGAATGCGCCAGCCCTTGAGCTCGAACTGCACCTGGCGTTCGCCGGGGGTGTAGTGCTTGTGTTCGCCGGCCATGCGGAACAGGTGGCGCTTGTCGTAGTGCAGGATCTCGCCATCGGGCCGCGCCCACAGCAGGCGGTTGCGGTGGCTGCCATCGGCGGCCTGGATGATCACGCTGCCGGTGATCACGGCATTGCGTTTCTTCGCCTGGGCCTTGAGCCATTTGTAGGTCGGGCCGTTCTCCGGCTCCGCCAGGCTTTGCGACTCCATCGAAAAACCAGTGGTGAACATCTCCGGCAGGATCACCAGGTCGACATCGCCGGCCTGGCCGATCAGTTCCTCGAAATGGGCATAGTTGGCTTCGCGGTCGTGCCAGGCCAGGGTGGTCTGCACCAGGGCGATTTTCAGGTTCGGCAGTTCACTCAGATCGCGCATAGTCTTTGCGCCGCGTGTCGCAGCGTCTCCTCACGTTTGGCAAAGCACAGGCGCACCAGGCGTTGCTCGGGGATGGGTTGCTGGTAGAACACCGACACCGGGATGCTGGCCACGCCGTGTTCGCGGGTCAGCCAAAGGGCCATGTCGACGTCGTTCAGGTCGGGGCGGATCTGCGAATAGTCCACCAATTGGAAATAGGTGCCCGGGGTGCGGGTGAAGCTGAACCGCGAGGCCTGCAACAGGTCGCAGAACAGGTCACGCTTGGCCTGGTAGAAGGCCGGCAACTCGTCGATGTGTTCCGGGTGCTCGGCCATGAAGTCGGCCAGGGCGCACTGCAAGGGCGTGACGCCGCAGAAGTTGACGTACTGGTGAACCTTGCGCAGTTCGGCGCTGAGCGCCGGTGGCGCGACCACGTAGCCGGTCTTCCAGCCGGTGACGTGATAGGTCTTGCCGAACGAGCTGATGACGAAGGCCCTGCTGTACAGCTGTTCGTGGGCCAGCACGCTGGCGTGGCGCACGCCGTCGTAGATCAGGTGCTCGTAGACTTCGTCGCTGACCAGGTAGATGTCGCGGTTGGCAATCAGCGCGGCCAGCTGGTCCAGGTCGTCGCGGCTGATCAGCGCGCCGCTGGGGTTGTGCGGCGAGTTGAGTATGACCATGCGCGTGCGCGGGCTGAGGGCGTCGCTGAACTTCTGCCAGTCGATGCTGAAGCTGCCGTCGGCGAGCGGCACGTGCACGCAGCGGCCACCGGCCAGCTCCACCGAGGGTTCGTAGCTGTCGTAGCACGGGTCGAAGACGATCACCTCGTCGCCGGGGTGGATCACCGCCTGGATGGCACAGAAGATCGCTTCGGTGGCGCCGGGGGTAATGGTCACTTCCTGGTCCGCGTCCACCGCCACGCCGTACAGCCGGGCGATCTTGGCCGCCACTTGCTGGCGCAGGGCTGGCAGGCCGGTCATCGGCGAATACTGGTTGTGCCCGGCGGCTACATGGCGGCCAACGGCATCGAGCAGGGCCTGGGGGCCGTTGAAGTCAGGGAAGCCCTGGGACAGGTTGAGCGCACCGGTCTGCATGGCGAGCTGCGACATGGTGGTGAAGATGGTCGTGCCGACGTTCGGCAGTTTGCTGCGGATCATGGAGCCCTCTTTCCTGGGGTTTGTCCGGCACGGGGTGGAGCCCGAGCATAGCGGATCAAGCAGTCAGGAAAAAGGTTGAAACAATAGGGGCATTGCGTTGGATCAACGGACCTCTTCGCGGGTAAACCCGCTCCCACAGGTACAGCGCTGTACCTGTGGGAGCGGGTTTACCCGCGAAAGGCCATCATGAAGCCCGGCGTTGACTAGCGCTTGTCGCGGCGCTTCTTCTCGGCCTTCTTGTGGTGCGACATCAAGCGGCGCTTCTTGTTGACCTGGCGATCGGTGAGGGTGTTCTTGTTGCCCTCGTACGGGTTCTCACCGCCCTTGTACTCGATGCGGATCGGCGTGCCGACCAGCTTGAGCACCCGGCGGTAGGTGTTCTCCAAGTAACGCGAGTAGGACTTGGGCACCTTCTCGGTCTGGTTGCCGTGGATCACGATCAGCGGCGGGTTGGCGCCACCGAGGTGGGCATAGCGCAGCTTGATGCGGCGGCCGTTGACCAGCGGCGGCTGGTGCTCGCTGATGGCGTCCTCGAGGATCTGCGTCAGGCGGCTGGTCGGCCAGCGGGTGACCGCCGACTTGAACGCGGCCTGCACCGACTTGTACAGGTGGCCAACGCCGGTGCCATGCAGGGCGGAGATGAAGTGGATGTCGC
Organism: Pseudomonas sichuanensis; assembly: GCF_003231305.1. Lineage (GTDB taxonomy): Bacteria > Pseudomonadota > Gammaproteobacteria > Pseudomonadales > Pseudomonadaceae > Aquipseudomonas > Aquipseudomonas sichuanensis. The sequence goes on from NZ_QKVM01000015.1 coordinate 82,438, forward strand.
AGAAGTCGACGAAGAACAGCCGGCGCTCCAGCTCGGTCTTCACGTAATCGCGCTCGCCCGCTTCCATGCCATCCCACTTGTTCAGCGCGATGACGATGGCCCGGCCGGCTTCGAGGGCGAAGCCCAGCAGGTTGAGGTCGTGGTCGACCACGCCTTCGCGGGCGTCCATGACGAAGACCACCACGTTGGCGTCCTTGATCGCCTGCAGGGTCTTCACCACCGAGAACTTTTCGACTTCCTCGTGGATCTTGCCGCGCTTGCGCACGCCGGCGGTGTCGATGAAGGTGTACTTCTCGCCATCACGCTCGAACGGGATGTAGATACTGTCGCGGGTGGTACCCGGCTGGTCGTACACCACCACGCGCTCTTCGCCGAGCATGCGGTTGACCAGGGTCGACTTGCCCACGTTCGGGCGGCCGATGATGGCGATCTTGATGCCGTCCTTCTCGCTCGGGCCGGGAATGCGCACGGCCTCTTCGCCTTCGGCGACGTTCAGGTCGAGGGCTTCTTCCTCGGCATCACGCGGGATGTGGCCAAGCAGCGATTCCATCAGGGCGTTGATGCCACGGCCCTGGGAGCCGGCCACCGGGATGGCGTTGCCCATGCCCAGCGGCGAGAACTCGGCGCGGGCAATGTCGGGGTCGATGTTGTCGATCTTGTTGGCCACCAGCACGGCCGCCTTGTTCCGCTTGCGCAGGTGGTCGGCGATCATCTGGTCGGCGGCGGTCATGCCGGCGCGGGCATCCACCAGGAACAGGACGTAGTCGGCTTCTTCGATGGCCATCAGCGACTGCTCGGCCATCTTCTCGTCCATCCCCACTTCGTCACCGGTGATACCGCCGGTGTCGATCAGGATGAAGGAACGACCCTGCCAGCTGGCATCGCCGTACTGGCGGTCACGGGTCAAACCCGACAGGTCACCGACGATGGCATCGCGGGTCTTGGTCAGGCGGTTGAACATGGTGGATTTGCCGACGTTCGGGCGGCCCACCAGGGCGATTACGGGAACCATGCGGCTCTCCACTCTTGAATTCTTGAAAATGCAAAGGCCGCTGCAAGGCAGCGGCCGGAGTTCGGGCGGCGTTTCCTACGCCGCTACCTGAGCCCGCGAACGGGCTCAAGCATAGCTTCAGCGGATGGTCAGTGCCTCGAGCTTGCCGCTGTTGCCGAAGACGTAGATGGTGTCGCCGACCACGAGGGGGCGGGCGCGCAGGCCATCGCTGTCGATACGCTCACGGCCGACGAAGCGGCCATCGACCTGGCTCAGTAGGTGCAGGTAACCCTCGAAGTCACCCACCGCCACGTAGCTGGAAAACACTTCCGGCGCCGATAGCTGGCGACGGGCCATGCTGTCGTTGCTCCACAGGGCGCTGGAGGAACGCTCGTCAACACCCTCGACGGTGCCCGAAGCCAGGCTCACGTAGACGTTGCCGAAGCCCTGGGCGACACCCACGTAGCTGGAGGCATCACGCTGCCACAGCACACGGCCGCTTTCCAGGTCCAGGCCGGCGACGCGGCCCTGGTAGGTGCTGACGTACAAGGTGCCACCGGACAGCAGCAGGCCGCCGTCGATGTCCACCACACGATCCAGCTCGGAGCGACCTTGCGGGATGGCCACACGGCTTTCCCACACCGGTACACCGTTGTTGATGTCCACCGCCACCACCTTGCCGGTGGACAGGCCGGCGACGGCCAGGCGGTTGGTGACGATCGGCGCGCCGGTACCACGCAGGGTGAGCACCGCCGGGGTGTTTTCGTAGATCCAGCGACGGTCGCCGGTGGCGGCGTCGAGGCCGATCAGGCGGTCGTCCTGGGTCTGTACCACCACCACGTCGCCGTTGTTGGCGGGCGGTGCCAGGACTTCGCTGGTGACGCGCGAACGCCAACGCTCTTCGCCGGTGCTCGAATCCAGGGCAATCACCTCACCCTTGAGCGTGCCCAGCATGACCAGGCCATAGCCCACACCAACCGCGCCGGAAACCGGCAGCTCGAGGTCCTTCTTCCACACCACGTCGCCGTTGAGGCGGTCGAGGGCGAAGACTTCACCGGTGACGTCGGCAGCGTAGATGCGGTCGTTCTCGATGGCCGGTACCAGGGTGTTGTACGTCTCGCCCTGGCCGTCACCGATCGAACGGCTCCACTGCTTCTTCAGCACCACTTCCTCGGTGAACTTGGTCAGCTCGGCCGGGGGCAGTTCCTTCTTGCTGTTGCTGCTGCAACCCGCTGCCAGTACGGCGAGGGTGAGCACTGCTGCTTGTTTCCAACCCTTCACTTCAGGCGTCCCCTTTGGCCAGGTCATCCAGCTTCAGTTGCAGGCCACCGATCGCGGCGTCGTCGGACAGCGCGGCCTTGGCTTTCTCGTAGGCGCCGTGCGCGTCGTCGGCACGGCCCAGCTGCACCAGCAGGTCGCCCTTGAGCTCCTCGCGGCTGGCCAGGAAGGCTTTGTCGGCATCGCCGTCGAGCAGTTTCAGGGCCTCTTCGGCCTTGTCCTGTGCCGCGAGCACGCGGGCCAGGCGCTGACGGGCGATTTCACCCAGGGTGGCGTCGGCCGGCTTGTCCATCACGGCCTTGAGCTCGGCGGCGGCGTCGTCCAGCTTGCCGCTGTCGACCGCAACCTTGGCCACGAACAGGCTGCCGTACTGGGCGTAGGCGCTACCGCCAAACTCGCTCTTGAGCTTGCCGGACAGCTCGGCGACCTTGCTTGCATCAGGCTGGCCAGACGGCGTCAGCGAGGTTTCCAGCAGGGCCTGGTACAGCGCCGAGGCGCCTTGCGACTGGTTGGCCTGGTACTTGTGCCAGGTCTGCCAGCCCATCACCACCACACCGGCCAGCAGCGCGCCGGTCAGCAGCGGCTTGCCGTTGCGGTTCCACCAGTCCTTGACCCCAGCCAGGTCGTCATCATCGGTACTCGACACCCCAATACTCCTTTTCGCCTATTCGTTGTTGAACCGCGTTACGCCTGGGCGATCGCGGTTTCCAGGTGCTCGGCAAGAGCATCCCAGGCAATGTTCTGTTGTTCACCCTGGCCACGCAGGGGCTTCAGACCGATTTCTTGCTTGGCCAGCTCGTCGTCGCCGAGGATCAGGGCGAACAGCGCGCCACTCTTGTCGGCCTTCTTGAACTGGCTCTTGAAGCTGCCGGCACCAGCGTTGACCGCCAGGCGCAGGCCCGGCAGACGGTCGCGCAGGCTTTCGCTCAGACGCAGGCCGGCCAGCTCCGCCTGCTCGCCGAAGGCGCACAGGTAGACGTCGATGGTGCGGCTGATCGACTCGGGCACCTTGCCCAGGGTCTCCAGCAGCAGGATCAGGCGTTCGATGCCCATGGCGAAACCAACGCCCGGGGTCGGCTTGCCGCCCATCTGCTCGACCAGGCCGTCATAGCGGCCACCGGCGCAGACGGTGCCCTGGGCGCCGAGCTTGTCGGTGACCCACTCGAACACGGTCTTGCTGTAGTAATCGAGGCCACGCACCAGCTTGGTGTTGATCACGAACGGGATACCGGCAGCGTCCAGGCGAGCCTTGAGGCCCTCGAAGTGCACGCGGGATTCTTCGTCCAGGTAGTCTTCCAGCTTCGGCGCGCCGACCAGCACCGCCTGGGTGTTGGCATCCTTGCTGTCGAGGATGCGCAGCGGGTTGCTCTTGAGGCGACGCTGGCTGTCTTCGTCCAGTTGCTCGAGGCGCGCGGACAGGAACTCGACCAGCGCATCGCGGTAGCGCGCACGGGCTTCGCTGGTGCCCAGGCTGTTGAGCTGGAGCTCCACGGCGTCCTGGATGCCCAGCAGGCCCCACAGGCGCCAGGTCAGCATGATCAGCTCGGCATCGACGTCCGGGCCGTCGAGGTTGAACACCTCCACGCCAATCTGGTGGAACTGGCGATAGCGGCCCTTCTGCGGGCGCTCGTGGCGGAACATCTGGCCGATGTACCAGAGCTTCTGCACCTGGCCGTTGCCGGTGATGCCGTGCTCGAGTACCGCACGCACGCAGGCGGCGGTGCCTTCAGGGCGCAGGGTGAGCGAATCGCCGTTGCGGTCGTCGAAGGTGTACATCTCTTTTTCGACGATATCGGTGACTTCACCGATCGAGCGCTTGAACAGCTCGGTGAACTCGACGATCGGCGTGCGGATCTGGCTGTAGCCGTAGCTGTCCAGCAGGCCGGCCACGGTGCCCTCGAAGTAGCGCCACAGCGGCGACTGGTCGGGCAGGATGTCGTTCATGCCACGGATGGCTTGCAGCGATTTGCTCACGAGTAGTCCTTACGAATTCTGTGTATCAGCCACGGGCGATCAGCGCCGCGTCGGCCTCGGCCTTCTCGGCCGCTTTCTGGCGGATGAGTTTTTCCAGCTCATCAACCAGGTTGTCGTTGTTCAGCTTCTGCGATGGCTTGCCATCGATGTAGATCAGGTTCGGCGTGCCGCCGGTGAGGCCGACGTGCGCCTCCTTGGCTTCACCCGGGCCGTTGACCACGCAACCGATCACTGCCACGTCCAGCGGTACCAGCAGGTCTTCCAGGCGCCCTTCCAGCTCGTTCATGGTCTTGACCACATCGAAGTTCTGCCGCGAGCAGCTCGGGCAGGCGATGAAGTTGATGCCACGGGAACGCAGATGCAGCGACTTGAGGATGTCGTAGCCGACCTTCACTTCTTCGACCGGGTCAGCGGCCAGCGAAATGCGGATGGTGTCGCCGATACCTTCGGCCAGCAGCATACCGAGGCCGACGGCGGATTTCACTGTCCCCGAGCGCAGGCCACCGGCTTCGGTGATGCCTAAGTGCAGCGGCTGGATGATCTGCTTGGCCAGCAGGCGGTAGGCTTCGACGGCCATGAACACGTCGGAGGCCTTGACGCTGACCTTGAAGTCCTGGAAATCCAGGCGGTCGAGGTGCTCGACATGGCGCAGCGCCGACTCGACCAATGCGGCCGGGGTCGGTTCACCGTACTTCTTCTGCAGGTCTTTCTCGAGGGAACCGGCGTTGACGCCGATGCGGATCGGGATGCCGCGGTCACGGGCGGCATCGACCACCGCACGCACGCGGTCTTCGCGGCCGATGTTGCCCGGGTTGATGCGCAGGCAGTCGACGCCCAGTTCGGCCACGCGCAGGGCGATCTTGTAGTCGAAGTGGATGTCGGCGACCAGCGGCACGCTGACCAGTTTCTTGATCTTGCCGAACGCCTCGGCGGCGTCCATGTCCGGTACCGAGACACGCACGATATCGACGCCGGCATCGACCAGGCGCTGGATCTGCCCCACGGTGGCGGCGACGTCATTGGTGTCGGTGTTGGTCATGCTCTGCACCGCGATGGGCGCATCGCCGCCCACCGGCACATTGCCGACCCAGATTTTGCGGGATTCGCGACGTTTGATCGGAGATTCGCCGTGCATGACTTACTGTCCCAACTTCAGGCGAGCGGTTTCGCCACTGGTGAACGGGGCGACATCGACCGCCTGGCCGTTGTAGCTCACCTGGGCGCCGCGGGCGAACCCGAGGCGTACCGCGAACGGTGGCTTGCCGGTCAGTTCCAGGCTGTCGCCCTTGCGCTTGATGGCGCTGAACAGCACCTTGCCGTTGCCGTCGGAGACCTGGGTCCAGCAATCGGCGGTGAACTGGATGTGTACGCTGCCGCTGCCGGCCGCTACTGGCGCCGGAGCCGCTGCCGCCGGGGCCACAGGGGCCGGAGCGACGGCCACGGGGCTGGCTGGCGCAGGCTGGGTGACCGGGGCGACGGTTGCAGCCGCAGCCGGCGCAGGAGCCGTGCTTGGCGCTGGCGCCGGCACGCTGTTGGCCGGAGCCACGGCCACTGCCGGTGCCGGGGTTTCAACGGCTGCTGCCGGAGCTTGTTCGCTGGCCACAGGTTCCAATGGCAGCGCTTCGCTGGCAGGTTGCTGGGCTTCGCTGACAGCCTGGTCTTCCGGCTCGTCCAGCGGGTGAATCTGGGTGGTGCCGTCGGCGCTCTCGACCTCGACGTGCTCCAGGGCAATCTTGGCCAGGTCCTTGCCGCGCAGGCTGCCCTGGTCCTGCCACCAGAAGAAGCCACCGCCCACCACGGCCACCAGCAACAGCAGGCTGACCACGCGCATGATGTTGTGCGACAGGCGGACCGGCTCTTCGATGCGACCGAGTGCGTGCACGTCGCTGCCTTGGGCGTGGGTACCGGTGATGTTGTCGAACGCCTGCACCAGCGGAGCCTGGTCCATGCCCATCAGTTTGGCGTAGGCACGGATGTAACCGCGGGCGAAGGTGTGCCCGGGCAGCTTGTCGAAGGCGCCGGATTCCAGGTTGTTCAGCGAAGATACCGTGAGGTTGAGCTTTTGCGCGACTTCGGCCTGGCTCCATTCCCGCTGTTCACGGGCCTGGCGCAAGACGTCACCGGGGTTCTGGCGAGTCGCTGCTACTTCTGATTGCGCGGCTTTCATCGTTGCTCCGACAGGTATTGCTGATATTCCGGCGTACCGGGATAAAGTCGTTGTAATTGCTGGCCCAGCCGGGCCTCATCACCCTGTTGATCAAGGGCGCGGGCCAAGCGGCTGCCCAGCAACAGGCTGCGGGCGTCCTGTTCGCTCAGCTGGCTGAAACGATCGTAGTAGTCCCGGGCCGGCACATAATGCCTGTTTTCGTAGGACAACTCAGCCATTTCAAGCAACGCCTTCGGTTGCCGCTGATCGAGGCGCAGTGCCTTTTCCAGGTATTCGCGGGCCTGCTCGCCCTGCCCCAGCTTGCGCGCGGTCAGGCCGAGGTTCTCGTACACCCGCGAACGCTCAGGGTACAAGGTATCGGCGGCCGCCTGGCGAAACATCGCTTCAGCGTCGGCAAAACGGCCCTGAGCATATAGGAAACTGCCGTAGTTGTTGCGGATTCGCGTGTCATCCGGGCGTGCAGCCAGCGCTTTACGGAAGTGCTGGCTTGCCAGTTGCGGCTCAGCCTCGGCCTGGAACACCAGCGCCAGTGCCGCATGGGCGTCGGCATCGGTACTGTCCAATGCCAGTGCCTTGGCCAATGGTGCCTTGGCCTGCCCGGTCAAACCTTGTTGCAAATACCCCAGCCCCAGTTGCACATAAGCCCGCACAGCCTCGTCACGCCCCTGGCGGCTGGCCAGCGGGTCGCCCCCACCGCTGGAAACGCAGCCAGCCAGCAGCGCAAGCGTGAGGATCGACAGCGCAGCGCGCAGGGTCATGGGGCGGGTGCTCGTCAGGGGCGCGCGGCGCTGTCTTGCGGCTCGTCGGCAGCCAGCTGGCGCACGGCGATGTAACGCTCGCTGCGGCGGGTGCGGTCATTGACCTGGCCGACCAGCTGCCCGCAAGCGGCATCGATGTCGTCACCGCGGGTGGTGCGGGTGGTGACGTTGAAACCACCGTGGTGCAACAGGTCCTGGAAGCGACGAATGGCATTGTTGCTCGGCCGCTCGTAGCCCGAGTGCGGGAACGGGTTGAATGGGATCAGGTTGATCTTGCACGGCACGTCGCGCAGCAGTTCGATCATCTGGGCCGCGTGCTCGGGCTGGTCGTTGACGTCCTTGAGCAGGGTGTATTCGATCGTCAGCACGCGCTTGCCGCCGAGCGTGGACATGTAGCCCATGCACGACTCCAGCAGCATCTTCAGCGGGTACTTCTTGTTGATCGGTACCAGCTGGTTGCGCAGCTCGTCATTCGGTGCGTGCAGCGACAGGGCCAGGGACACGTCGATGTGCTTGGCCAGTTCGTCGATCATCGGCACCACGCCCGAGGTGGACAGGGTGACGCGACGCTTGGAAATGCCATAGCCCAGATCTTCCATCATGATCTTCATGGCGGCGATGACATTGTCGAAATTCAGAAGGGGTTCGCCCATGCCCATCATGACCACGTTGGTAATCGCGCGGTCGATCTTGGCAGGAACGGTCCCGAAGGATTTGTTCGCAAGCCACACCTGGCCGATCACTTCGGCGGCGGTGAGGTTGCTGTTGAAGCCTTGCTTGCCGGTGGAGCAGAAGCTGCAGTCCAGGGCACAGCCGGCTTGCGACGACACGCAGAGCGTACCGCGATCGTCGGTGGGGATGTAGACGGTCTCGACGCAGCTGCCAGAGGCAACGCGGACCACCCACTTGCGGGTGCCGTCGGCGGAAATGTCTTCACTGACCACTTCCGGGCCCCGAATCTCGGCAACGGCCTCGAGCTTTTCGCGCAAGACCTTGCCGACATTGGTCATGGCGGCGAAATCATCGACGCCAAAATGGTGAATCCATTTCATCACCTGACCGGCGCGGAAGCGCTTCTCCCCGATTGAGTCGAAGAACTGTTCCATTTCCGCCAGGGTCAGCCCCAGCAGGTTGATCTTGCCAGTAGATGTCGTCATGGATTCACCCTCACCCGTAAGCTTTCGCTTAGCGAGTGGTTACCTCGGTAGCAGCGAAGAAGTAAGCGATTTCGCGAGCAGCAGCAGCTTCGGAGTCCGAGCCGTGAACGGCGTTGGCGTCGATCGACTCGGCGAAGTCGGCGCGGATGGTGCCTGGAGCAGCTTCTTTAGGGTTGGTGGCGCCCATCAGCTCACGGTTCAGAGCGATGGCGTTTTCGCCTTCCAGAACCTGGACAACAACTGGGCCGGAAGTCATGAAGGCAACCAGGTCACCGAAGAAGCCACGAGCGCTGTGCTCGGCGTAGAAGCCTTCGGCTTCGGCTTTGGACAGTTGCTTGATTTTCGAGGCAACGATTTTCAGGCCGGCTTCTTCGAAGCGAGTGGTGATCTTGCCGATGACGTTTTTGGCGACGGCGTCAGGCTTGATGATCGAGAAAGTACGTTGAACAGCCATGGAGAACTCCAGAAATATGAGTGTTGCGAAAAATTAAACCCGCGAATTATACGCGGGTTCCAGGGGATTGCCTAACCTGCAGCGTGCGCTTAGTCGGCTTCGTCGATCCAGGCCGCCTGGATGGCCTCGAGCACTTTCTCACCGCCGCGTGACGGATCGTCGCTGAACTCTGGCAGTGCCAGCACCCAGCGGTGCAGATCGACGAAATTCACGTAACGAGGATCGACGTCGGGCTTGCTTTCTGCAAGCTGGATGGCGATCTCAAGTACATCAATCCATTTCAGGCTCATGGGGACAAACCTCAGTGCGGCGCTTCGGCGGCGTGGTTGAGCGAGTATTTGGGGATTTCGATGGTGAGGTCTTCATCGGCCACCACCACCTGGCAACCCAGGCGCGATTGCGCTTCCAGGCCCCACGCCTTGTCCAGCATGTCTTCTTCGAGCTCGTCGGCCTCTTCGAGAGAGTCGAAACCCTTGCGCACGATGCAGTGGCAAGTGGTGCAGGCCTTGACGCCGCCGCAGGCGCTTTCCATCTCGATGTGATGATCGTGGGCCAGCTCCAGGATGTTGGTCCCGGCAGGCACTTCCACGGTCAGCCCCTCGGGGCAGAATTTTTCATGCGGCAGGAATGTCACCAGCGGCATCGATTACTCCTCGATCTCATTCAGGTTGCGCCCGGCCAGTGCGGCTTTGACCGTCGAATCAAGGCGACGGGCGGCAAATGCATCGGTCACCTGCGACAGACGCTTGGTCTGTTGCTCGATGGCGGCGCCATCGGTGCCGCTCAGCAAATCACGTAGTTCCTGCATCTGGAATTGGATGGCGTCGCGCTCGTCGCTGCTGAGCAGGCGCTCGCCATCGGCGTCCAGGGCGCCCTGTACCGCTTCGAGCAGACGCTCACCATCGACCTGGTGCTCGCGCAGCTGGCGCGCCTGCTTGTCGGAGCCTGCGTGCTCGAACGAGTCCTTGAGCATGCGGGCGATTTCGCCATCGGTCAGGCCGTAGGATGGCTTGACCTGGATGCTCGACTCCACGCCCGAACCCAGCTCTCGCGCGGCGACGCTGAGCAGGCCATCGGCGTCGACCTGGAAGGTGACGCGGATCTTCGCGGCGCCGGCAACCATGGCCGGGATGCCGCGCAGCTCGAAGCGCGCCAGCGAGCGGCAGTCGCTGATCAGCTCGCGCTCGCCCTGCAGCACGTGGATCATCATGGCCGACTGGCCGTCTTTATAGGTGGTGAATTCCTGGGCGCGGGCCACCGGAATGGTGGTATTGCGCGGAATCACCTTTTCCATCAGCCCGCCCATGGTCTCAAGGCCGAGCGACAACGGGATTACGTCGAGCAGTAGCAGCTCGCCGCCTTCGCGACGGTTGCCGGCCAGGGTGTCGGCCTGGATGGCGGCGCCAATGGCGACCACCTGGTCCGGGTCGATGGAGGTCAGCGGGGTACGGCCAAACAACGTACCCACGGCGTCGCGCACACGCGGCACACGGGTAGAGCCGCCGACCATCACCACCGCACCCACTTCCTCCAGCTCGATACCGCTGTCGCGCACGGCGCGGCGGCAGGCCTTGAGGCTGCGGGCAATCATCGGCTCGATCATGGCGTCGAAGGCGGCGCGGGTCAGCTCGCCCTGCCAGGCAGCGTGCTGCACGCTGACCACGTCGGCATCGGTCAAGGCTTCCTTGGCCGCGCAGGCGGTTTGCAGCAACAGGCGCTGGGTGGCGGGGTCGAGATCGGCGGACAGGCCGGCCTGCTCGATGATCCAGCCGGCAATGGCGTGGTCGAAGTCATCGCCACCCAGGGCGGTGTCGCCGCCGGTGGCCAGCACTTCAAAGACGCCAGCAGTCAGGCGCAGGATGGAAATATCGAAGGTACCGCCGCCCAGGTCGAAGATCGCCACGACGCCTTCGGCGTTCTGATCCAGGCCATAGGCCACGGCAGCAGCGGTCGGCTCATTGAGCAGGCGCAGCACGTTGAGGCCAGCCAGCTTGGCGGCATCCTTGGTGGCCTGACGCTGGGCGTCGTCGAAATACGCAGGAACAGTGATCACCGCGCCTACCAGCTCACCGCCGAGCGTCTCTTCGGCACGCGCACGCAGCACCTTGAGGATGTCGGCCGACACTTCCACCGGGCTCTTCGGCCCCTGGACGGTGTCGATGAACGGCATGTGCGACTCACCACCGACAAAACGGTACGGCAGTTGCTCGCCGAGCTGCTTGACGTCGGCCAGGCCGCGCCCCATCAGGCGCTTGACCGAGACGATGGTGTTGAGCGGGTCGCTGGGCGCAGCCTCGCGCGCGCTCAGACCAACGTCGACGCCGTTATCCAGGTAGCGCACCGCGGAGGGCAGGATGACCCGGCCCAGGGCATCGGGCAGCGGCTCGCTGCGCCCACTGCGCACGGCGGCGACGAGAGAATTGGTGGTGCCCAGGTCGATGCCCACCGCCAGGCGGCGCTGGTGCGGCTGGGGGCTCTGACCGGGTTCGGCGATCTGCAGTAGGGCCATGCTTATCTGAGTACCTTAGGCGTCATCACGGGTAACGCCGGGGTTAATCGTCGAGGCGCTCTTCGAGTTGGCGCACTTCTTGGGCGAGCTTGTCGAGGAACTGCATGCGGCGCATCAGGCGTTCGGCCTGGTCACGCTCGGCTGCAACATTCCAGCAGGCGGCGAAATCTTCGTTCAGCGTGTCCTGGGCGGCCTTGAGCCGCTTCTTGAACACGGCCACGCCGTCGAGGTCGGCTTCGTCCTGCAGCTCTTCGAGCTCTTCGCGCCACTGCATCTGCTGCAACAGGAAGGCCGGGTCGTGCACGGTGACTTCCTGGGGCACCTCATGGCCACCGATGGCCAGCAGGTAACGGGCACGGCGCGGTGCGCTGCGCAAGGTCTGGTAGGCGTCGTTCAGGGCCGCCGACTTTTCCAGGGCAACGCGCTGTTCGCGCTCGGAGGCATCGGCGAAGCGGTCCGGATGGACCTCGCGGGCCAGTTCGCGGTAGCGAGTGGCCAGCTTGTCGAGGTCCAGGCGAAAGCTCGGTTGCAGGTCAAACAGTGCGTAATGACAAGGAGTACCCACGGTCAGCCTCAAACGTTGAAGCTTTCGCCGCAGCCACATTCACCGCGCACGTTGGGGTTGTTGAACTTGAAGCCTTCGTTCAACCCTTCCTTGACGAAGTCCAGCTCGGTGCCGTCGAGGTACACCAGGCTTTTCGGGTCGATGATGACCTTCACGCCGTGGTTTTCAAACACCTGGTCTTCTTCGGCCAGTTCGTCAACGAACTCCAGCACGTAGGCCAGGCCCGAGCAACCGGTGGTGCGCACGCCCAGGCGAATGCCTTCACCTTTGCCGCGCCCGTCGAGGGAGCGGCGAATGTGGTTGGCGGCGGCTTCTGTCATGCTGATGGCCATCGGAACTCCTTAGCTTGCAACAGGCGACTTAGACCAGGCCTTTCTTCTGCTTGTAATCGCGAACGGCTGCCTTGATGGCATCTTCGGCGAGCACGGAGCAGTGGATCTTGACCGGCGGCAGTGCCAGCTCTTCAGCCAGCTGGGTGTTCTTGATGGTTTCGGCTTCGTCCAGGGTCTTGCCCTTCATCCACTCGGTGGCGAGGGAGCTGGAGGCGATGGCCGAACCGCAGCCGTAGGTCTTGAACTTGGCGTCTTCGATGATGCCTTGCTCGTTGACCTTGATCTGCAGACGCATCACGTCACCGCACGCTGGGGCGCCGACCATGCCGGTACCGACATCCGGATCCTCGGCGTTCATCTTGCCGACGTTGCGTGGGTTTTCGTAGTGGTCGATGACCTTTTCACTGTATGCCATGGTGCAATTCCTTCCTCATCAGGGAGCCACTCTTTCCGGCGACTGCTTAGTGGGCGGCCCACTCGATCTTGGAGATGTCGACGCCGTCTTTGTACATGTCCCAAAGGGGCGACAGCTCACGCAGTTTGTTGACGGCCTCGCAGACTTTCTGCGCGGCGTAGTCGACTTCTTCTTCGCTGGTGAAGCGGCCGAAAGAGAAGCGGATCGAGCTGTGCGCCAGTTCGTCGTTGCGGCCCAGGGCGCGCAGGACGTAGGACGGCTCGAGCGAAGCGGAGGTGCAGGCCGAACCGGACGAAACGGCGATGTCCTTGAGCGACATCAGCAGCGACTCGCCTTCGACGTAGTTGAAGCTCAGGTTCAGGTTGTGCGGTACGCGGGCGGTCTGGCTGCCGTTGACGTACAGCTCTTCGAGGTCGGAGACCTGCTTGAAGAAGCGGTCGCTCAGGGCCTTGATGCGCGCGTTCTCGCTGGCCATTTCCTGCTTGGCAATGGCGAAGGCTTCGCCCATGCCGACGATCTGGTGGGTCGGCAGGGTGCCCGAACGCATGCCACGTTCATGGCCACCACCGTGGATGATGGCTTCCAGGCGTACACGCGGCTTGCGGCTGACGTACAGCGCGCCGATGCCTTTGGGGCCGTAGACCTTGTGCGCCGAGAACGACATCAGGTCGACTTTCAGCTTTTGCACGTCGATCTCGACCTTGCCGGCCGACTGCGCGGCATCGACATGGAACAGCACACCGCGCGAACGGGTCAGCTCACCGATGGCGGCGATGTCGTTGATCGAGCCGACTTCGTTGTTCACGTGCATCAGCGAAACCAGGATGGTGTCGTCACGCAGGGCAGCCTCGACCATGGCCGGGGTGACGATGCCGTCTTCGCCTGGCTCGAGGTAGGTGACTTCGAAACCTTCACGCTCGAGCTGGCGAGCGGTGTCCAGGACCGCCTTGTGCTCGATCTTGGAGGTGATGATGTGCTTGCCCTTGGTCTGATAGAAGTGCGCCACGCCTTTGAGGGCGAGGTTGTCGGACTCGGTGGCACCGCTGGTCCAGACGATCTCGCGCGGGTCGGCGTTGATCAGCTCGGCCACCTGGCGACGGCCATTCTCGACCGCTTCTTCGGCTTTCCAGCCGAACACGTGGGAACGCGAGGCCGGGTTACCGAAGTTCCCGTCGACCAGCAGGCATTCGGCCATTTTCTGGGCCACACGTGGATCGACCGGCGTGGTCGCGGAGTAATCGAGGTAGATCGGCAACTTCATTGAGTATCTCCTATCAGGCGTTGGCGTCGCTCGGCGCTGAATTTCAGTCGACGGCGGACGTCTCAATCTTGTCCAGCATGGCGGTACGGCCTGCAACACGGCGCAGGTCCTGGCGCTGGGCGACTTCTTGCACCTCACGGCGCTTGACGAGGTCGGCCAGGCTGATGCCACTGAGGAATTCATGGATCTGCTGGCTCAGGTCGCACCACAGGTGGTGAGTCAGGCAGGTATCACCGGCATGGCAGTCGCCCAGGCCCTGGCAGCGAGTGGCATCGACCGATTCATTGACCGCGTCGATGACCTGGGCCACCTGGATGGTTTCCATGCCGCGCGACAGCTGGTAGCCGCCGCCCGGGCCGCGAACGCTGGATACCAGGCTGCTGCGGCGCAGCTTGGCGAACAGCTGCTCCAGATAAGAAAGGGAAATGCCCTGGCGCTCGGAAATATCGGCCAGTGACACCGGCCCATGCTGCGCGTGCAACGCCAGGTCAAGCATGGCGGTCACGGCGTATCGGCCTTTGGTAGTCAGTCGCATGGCGTATGGTTACCACGGGAGTTACAGAATGTGTGCGAGTATGCGATTCCCGAGCATTTAAGTCAACTATTAGACCTAGTGCTTTAGTCGGGTATGCATACGGGAGGCGGGCGCGAGTGTAGCAGACGAGGGGCGCGAGCACACGCCCCTTGTGTCGGGCTGGCGGAATCAATGCGGCTGAGTGTCGCCCTGCTTGCGCTCTGCGCACGCATCGGCGAAGTCATCGGCGGGCAGTGCCGGCAGCTCCTTGGCACAGTAGTCACTGCCCATCCTGGTCAGGGCGCCACACATCCCCTCCAGGCGCTCGTCGACTGCCTGCAAGTGGTCGAGCATCTGGCCGATGGCCCTGGCCACCGGGTCAGGCATGTCGCCGCTGACACCATAGGCGTCGAAACCGATCTTCTCGGCCATGGCCTTGCGCTTGGCTTCGACGGCATCGTCTTCGCTCTTGACGATGATGCGCCCTGGGATGCCCACCGCCGTGGCGCCGGCCGGCACCGCCTTGGTGACCACGGCGTTGGAGCCGATCTTGGCCCCGGCCCCGACCGTGAACGGCCCCAGCACCTTGGCGCCCGCCCCCACCACCACGCCGTTTTCGAGGGTCGGGTGGCGCTTGCCTTTGTTCCAGCTGGTGCCTCCCAGGGTCACGCCCTGGTACAGCGTCACGTCGTCACCGATCTCGGCGGTCTCGCCAATGACGATGCCCATGCCATGGTCGATGAAGAAACGCCGGCCGATGGTCGCACCCGGGTGGATCTCGATACCGGTCATCCAGCGCCCGAAGTTGGACACCAGGCGTGCCAGCCATTTGAAATCGCGCTTCCACAGGGCATTGCCCAAACGGTGCAGCCAGATGGCGTGCATGCCCGGGTAGCAGGTCAGGACCTCGAAGGCGTTGCGCGCCGCCGGATCACGATGGAAAACACTTTGAATATCTTCACGCAGACGCTCGAACATCGTTCAGTCCTTCCGTTTATGCGGCTCGCCCCGGACGACTTTCTGGGTCTCGGTGAGGATGCCGCGCAAAATGCTCATTTCCGTACGCTCGACCGAGCTGCGCCCATACAGCCGGCGCATGCGCGGCATCAGGTGCTTGGGCTTGGCGGGGTCGAGGAAGCCGATGTCCACCAGGGTTTTTTCAAGGTGGTCATAGAACAGCTCCATTTCGTCCATGGTCGCCAGCTCGTTGGCGTCCGCTTTCTCGACCTTGGGCGCCACGCCCGGTACCGCCAGCGAGGCCATGCGCACCTCGTAGGAGAGCACCTGGACGGCGGCGGCCAGATTCAGCGAGCTGAAGTCGGGATTGGAGGGAATGTGCACGTGGAAGTGACATCGCTGCAGTTCTTCGTTGGTCAGCCCGGCGTGCTCGCGACCGAACACCAGGGCGATTTCCTCGCCGGCCAGGGCATGTTCCACCGCCTTGGTGCCGCACTCCCGGGGGCCGATCAATGGCCAGGGGATGCTGCGCTCGCGGGCGCTGGTGCCCATTACCAGGTTGCAACCGACCAGTGCCTGCTCGAGGCTGTCGACCACCTGGGCGTTGTCGAGTACATCGTCGGCCCCCGAGGCGCGCGCCGAGGCATCGGCGGCCGGGAATTCTTTTGGCTGCACCAGCACCAGACGCGCCAGGCCCATGTTTTTCATGGCACGCGCAGCGCCGCCGATGTTGCCGGGGTGGCTGGTATTGACCAGAACAACACGAATATTTTGCAGCAAGGTGTTGTGCTCACAGACGCGGATGAAGAAGGTTTCGATCTTACAGAACCGACCAGCGTAACGCCATGAAAGCAAATGTGACACTTCTTCCGTCAAAGATTTCTGCTAGAATGTGCGGCTTTCTTCTTTAACATCTCCAGGTGACCTTCCCATGCAGCCTATGCTGAATATCGCCCTGCGCGCCGCTCGCAGCGCCAGTGAACTGATTTTCCGCTCCATCGAACGCCTGGACAGCATCAAAGTCGACGAAAAACAGGCCAAGGACTATGTGTCCGAGGTCGACCGTGCCGCCGAGAAGGTCATCGTCGAGGCCCTGCGCAAAGCCTACCCGAACCACTCGATCCAGGGCGAAGAGACCGGCCTGCACGCTGGCACCGGCGAAGAAGGCAAGGACTACCTGTGGATCATCGATCCACTGGACGGCACCACCAACTTCCTGCGCGGCATCCCGCACTTCGCCGTCAGCATCGCCTGCAAATACCGCGGCCGCCTGGAACACGCCGTGGTCCTCGACCCGGTTCGCCAGGAAGAATTCACCGCCAGCCGTGGCCGTGGCGCCCAGATCAATGGCCGTCGCCTGCGCGTCAGCTCGCGCACCAGCCTGGAAGGCGCCCTGCTGGGCACCGGCTTCCCGTTCCGTGACAACCAGCTGGCCGACCTGGACAACTACCTGGGCATGTTCCGCGCACTGACCGGCCAGACCGCCGGCATCCGCCGCGCCGGCTCCGCCAGCCTGGATCTGGCCTACGTGGCCGCCGGCCGCTTCGACGCCTTCTGGGAGTCGGGCCTGTCCGAGTGGGACATGGCCGCAGGCGTGCTGCTGATCCAGGAAGCAGGCGGCCTGGTGAGCGACTTCAACGGTGGCCATGACTTCCTCGAGAAGGGTCATATCGTTGCCGGCAACATCAAGTGCTTCAAGGCCGTGCTGACTGCCATCCAGCCGCACCTGCCCGAGAGCATGAAGCGCTAAGCGCCGATTGCGGAGCACAAAAAAGCACCTCTCGAGGTGCTTTTTTTATGCCGTTTTCATGGGAAATCGGTAGCTGTTTGGACTGCGCTGTCGCGCAGAGTAAAGCGTGGGAGCGGGCTTGCCCCGCGATGCGATCGATGTATGGCACCGGCTTCGCCGGTGATCGCGGGGCAAGCCCGCTCCCACGCTGTTGCTGCTAACCGATTAAATCCATAAGAGCGGCCGGCATACGGCTCACTGCCCCGCCTGGTTCTGGCTCAGAATCAACTTGCCGTTCTTGTCCACAGGGATGGTTGAGCCCGGCTCGTGGTTCATCTTCACCTTGCCCACCTGGTCACCGAGGGAATAGGTGACGTTGTACCCCACTACCTTCTCGCTGATGTCGTTGACCGTGCTGCAACGCGTCTGCATGGTCGTGGTGGTGTCACGCTCCTGCATGTATTCCTGGGTCTTGTTGCCCGCATAGCCACCGCCTACCGCGCCTGCGACCGTGGCGATCTTCTTGCCGGTACCGCCACCGATCTGGTTACCCAGCAGACCGCCGGCAATGGCGCCGACCACGGTACCGGCAATCTGATGCTGGTCCTTGACCGGTGCCTGGCGGGTCACAGCGACCTCCTTGCACACCTCGCGCGGTGTCTTCACCTGCTGCTTGATTGGCTGCACGTCGGTGACCTGGGCGTATTCAGGCCCCTTGTTCACCAAGCTGTAGGTCGCTACAGCACCTCCGGCAGTCACACCGACAGCACCCAGTACCGCACCCACCAGCATTGATTTATTCACCTGAACCTCCTGATCTTCCTTGCGGGTTCCAGCCCGCCTTCTCCCAGCCTTGGAGCAAAAAAAAAGGCGCGAGTTCAACACTCGCGCCTTTCATTACGCCGAACGGCGCTGAACGATCGTTTACGGACGCTCGTCCACGCCCTCGTTCTTGGCCGGCGGGATCAGGTCTTCACTGTTCAGGTTCAGCCAGATCAGCACCACGTTGGCGATGTAGATCGACGAGTAGGTACCCGCCATGACGCCGATGAACAGCGCCAGGGAGAAGCCGAACAGGTTGTCGCCACCGAAGAACAGCAGCGCCGCGATGGCCAGCAAGGTCGACACCGAAGTGGCGATGGTCCGCAGCAGGGTCTGGGTGGTCGAGACGTTGATGTTCTCGATCAGCGAAGCCTTGCGCATCACCCGGAAGTTCTCACGCACCCGGTCGAACACGACGATGGTGTCATTGAGCGAGTAACCGATGATCGCCAGTACCGCTGCCAGCACCGTCAGGTCGAAAGTGATCTGGAAGAACGACAGGATACCCAGGGTCACCACAACGTCGTGGATCAGCGAGACGATGGCACCCACGGCGAACTTCCACTGGAAGCGGAACGCCAGGTAGATGAGGATGCCGCCCAGGGCCAGGAGCATGCCCATGCCACCCTGGTCACGCAGCTCTTCACCCACCTGGGGGCCGACGAACTCGACGCGCTTGAGGGTGGCCGGGTTGTCACCGCCGGCCTTCTGCAGCGCCGCCGCGACCTTGTTGCCCAGCAGCGGATCATCGCCCGGCATGCGCACCAGCAGGTCGGTGGTGGCGCCGAAGCTCTGCACCACGGCCTCGTGGAAGCCCGACTCGACCAGCTCGGCACGGACGGCCTTGAGGTCCGCAGGGCGCTCGTAGGTCAGCTCGATCAGCGTACCGCCGGTAAAGTCCAGACCGAAGTTCAGACCCTTCTGCCACCAGCTGAACAACGCCAGCACGGTGAGGAGCACGGTAATGGCGAACGCGACATTGCGCACGCCCATGAAGTTGATGGTTTTCATCGCAGCTCCCTCAAACCCACAGCTTCTTGATGTCACGCCCGCCGCAGGTCAGGTTGACCATTGCACGGGTCACCATGACGGCGGTGAACATCGAGGTGAAAATCCCGAGGGACATGGTGACCGCGAAGCCTTTGACCGGGCCGGTACCCATGGCGAACAGGATGCCGCCCACCAGCAGGCTGGTCAGGTTGGCGTCGATGATCGCGGTGTACGCACGGTTGAAGCCTTCGTGGATGGCACGCTGCACCGACATGCCGGCGTTCAGCTCCTCGCGGATACGCGAGAAGATCAGCACGTTGGCGTCGACCGCCATACCCATGGTCAGCACGATACCGGCGATACCCGGCAAGGTCAGCGTGGCGCCCAGCAGCGACATCAATGCCAGCAGCAGCACCATGTTGCCCGCCAGGGCGACGGTGGCAATCACGCCGAAGCCACGGTAGATGGCGATGATGAACAGCGAGACGAACAGCATGCCCCACAGGGATGCATCGATACCCTTGGTGATGTTGTCGGCACCCAGGCTCGGGCCAATGGTACGTTCTTCGGCGAAGTACATCGGCGCAGCCAGACCACCGGCACGCAGCAGCAGGGCCAGCTCGGACGATTCGCCCTGGCCGTTCAGGCCGGTGATGCGGAACTGGCTGCCCAGCGGCGACTGGATGGTCGCCAGGCTGATGATCTTCTTCTCTTCCTTGAAGCTCTGGACCGCAACGTCTTTCTCGACGCCGTTGACCGTCTGCTTCTCGTAGTGAGTGACCGGCTTCTGCTCGATGAAGATCACCGCCATGCTGCGCCCGACGTTGGAGCGGGTAGCGCGGCTCATCAGCTCGCCGCCGTGGCCGTCAAGGCGAATGTTCACCTGCGGGCGACCGTGCTCGTCGAAGCTGGCCTGGGCGTCGGTGACCTGGTCACCGGTGATGATCAGGCCGCGCTCGACCGGGGCGGAGCGGCCGCCTTCGCGGAACTCGAACACCTCGGTGGTGGCTTTGGACGCACCCGGCTCGGCGCCGAAGCGGAACTCCAGGTTGGCGGTCTTGCCGAGGATACGCTTGGCTTCGGCGGTGTCCTGCACACCCGGCAGCTCGACCACGATGCGGTTGGCGCCCTGGCGCTGTACCAGCGGCTCGGCCACGCCCAGCTCGTTCACACGGTTGCGAACGGTGGTCAGGTTCTGCTTGATGGAGTATTCGCGGATTTCGGCGACCTTGGCCTGGGTCAGCGCCAGGCGCAGCACGGCGAGCTCGTTGCGCTCGGTGGTGGTCAGTTCGAAATCATTGAAATTCTTGCGGATCAGGCTGCGGGCCTGTTCGCGGGTAGCGTCGTCGGCGAAGCCCAGCATGATGCCGCCATCCTGCTGAGGCAGGCTGCGGTAGCGGACGCGCTCTTTGCGCAGCAAGGTCTTGACCTCGCCTTCGTAGACTTTCATGCGGGCAGTCATGGCCTTGTCCATGTCCACTTCCAGCAGGAAGTGCACACCACCGGACAGGTCCAGGCCCAGCTTCATCGGGCTGGCACCCAGGTTGCGCAGCCACTGCGGGGTGGTCTGGGCCAGGTTCAGGGCCACGACATAGTCATCGCCGAGGGCCTTGCGCGCCACATCCTTGGCTGGCAGCTGGTCTTCCTGGTTGGTCAGGCGCACCAGCGCACTGCCCTTCTCGCCCAGGTTGCCGCCTTTCACCGCGATGCCGGCATCGGTCAGCGCCTTGGTGACGCGATCGAGGTCAGCCTGGCTGACATGCAGCGCGGAGCTGGCGCCGCTGATCTGCACCGCCGGATCATCCGGGTAGAGGTTGGGTGCGGAATAAATAAAACCGATCGCAAGTACCGCCACGATCAGCAGGTATTTCCACAGAGGGTATTTGTTCAGCATCACGCCGCCCGTTCAAGACGCGGGGCGCTTTGCGCGCCCCGACTGGAAAAATGAAACCGGTAACTCAGATAGCCTTGAGCGTACCTTTTGGCAGGGTCGCGGCAATCGCGCCCTTCTGGAACTTCAGCTCGACGGTGTCGGACACTTCCAGAACCACGAAATCATCGGAAACCTTGACGATCTTGCCGGCGATGCCGCCGTTGGTGACAACTTCGTCACCCTTCTGCAAGTTGCTCAGCAGGTTCTTCTGCTCTTTGGCACGCTTGGCCTGCGGGCGCCAGATCATCAGGTAGAAGATGACCAGGAAGCCGACCAGGAAGATCCACTCGAAGCCGGTACCGGCTGGACCGGCGGCAGGGGCTGCAGCGTCCGCGTAGGCGGCGGGAATCAAGAAGCTCATTGTGCACTCCTAATGCAAATTTTCTAATAATGGATGCAAACAGTCAGTCCAAAGGCGGCACAGGGAGCCCGCGTTTGGCGTAGAAGGCGTCGACAAAGGCGGCCAATTTACCCTGTTGAATAGCCTCGCGTAAACCGGCCATCAAGCGCTGGTAGTGGCGCAAGTTGTGGATGGTATTGAGCATGCTGCTCAACATTTCGCCGCACTTGTCCAGGTGGTGCAGGTAGGCGCGCGAGAAGTTGGTGCAGGTGTAGCAATCGCAGGTCGGATCCAGCGGCGATTCATCATGACGATGGAACGCATTGCGGATCTTGATCACCCCGGTGTCGATGAACAGATGGCCGTTGCGCGCATTGCGCGTGGGCATCACGCAGTCGAACATGTCGACGCCGCGGCGCACACCCTCTACAAGATCCTCCGGTTTGCCTACCCCCATAAGGTAACGAGGTTTGTCAGCCGGCATCTGGCCTGGCAGGTAGTCCAGTACCTTGATCATCTCGTGCTTGGGTTCACCCACCGACAGGCCACCGATGGCCAGGCCATCGAAGCCGATGTTGTCCAGGCCTTCCAGCGAGCGCATGCGCAGGTCCTGATACATGCCGCCCTGGACGATGCCGAACAGCGCCGCGGTGTTGTCGGCGTGAGCGTTCTTCGAGCGCTGTGCCCAACGCAGCGACAACTCCATCGAGGTGCGCGCCACGTCGTGCTCGGCCGGGTACGGCGTGCATTCGTCGAAGATCATCACGATGTCCGAGCCCAGGTCGCGCTGCACCTGCATGGACTCTTCCGGGCCCATGAACACTTTCGAGCCATCCACGGGCGAGGCGAAGGTGACGCCCTCTTCCTTGATCTTGCGCATGGCGCCCAGGCTGAACACCTGGAAACCACCGGAGTCGGTGAGGATGGGGCCTTTCCATTGCATGAAATCGTGCAGGCCGTTGTGCTTCTTGATCACCTCGGTGCCCGGGCGCAGCCACAGGTGGAAGGTGTTGCCAAGGATGATCTCGGCGCCGATGGCCTCGATGTCGCGCGGCAGCATGCCCTTGACCGTGCCATAGGTACCCACCGGCATGAACGCCGGGGTCTCCACGGTGCCACGGGGGAAGGTCAGCCGACCGCGACGGGCCTTGCCGTCGGTGGCCAGCAGTTCGAACGACATTCGACAGGTGCGACTCATGCTTGATCCTCTGGGCCGCGTGGCGCCGGATTGCGGGTGATGAACATGGCATCACCGTAACTGAAGAAGCGGTAACCGTTCGCCACCGCCGCCGCATAGGCAGCCATGGTCTCGGGGTAACCGGCGAAGGCCGAGACCAGCATCAGCAGCGTGGACTCCGGCAGGTGGAAGTTGGTCACCAGGCAGTCGACCACATGGAACGGCCGGCCTGGGTAGATGAAGATGTCGGTGTCGCCGCTGAACGCCTTGAGCACGCCATCGCGCGCTGCGCTTTCCAGCGAACGCACGCTGGTGGTACCCACGGCGATCACCCGGCCACCACGAGCACGGCAGGCTTCGACGGCATCGACCACATCCTGGCTCACTTCGAGCCACTCTTTATGCATGTGGTGGTCTTCGATCTTGTCGACCCGCACCGGCTGGAAGGTGCCTGCGCCCACATGCAGCGTGACGAAGGCGCGCTCGACGCCCTTGGCAGCGATCTTTTCCAGCAGCGCCTCGTCGAAGTGCAGCCCGGCGGTGGGCGCAGCCACGGCGCCTGCGCGCTCGGCATAGACCGTCTGGTAGCGCTCACGGTCGGCGCCCTCGTCCGGGCGGTCGATGTAGGGCGGCAGCGGCATATGGCCGACACGTTCGAGCAGGGGCAGCACCTCTTCGGTGAAGCGCAGCTCGAACAGCGTCTCGTGGCGCGCGACCATCTCGGCCTCGCCGCCGCCGTCGATGAGGATCACCGCGCCTTCTTTCGGCGCCTTGCTGGCGCGCACATGGGCCAGCACGCGATGGCTGTCCAGCACCCGCTCGACCAGCACTTCCAGCTTGCCGCCGGAAGCTTTCTGGCCGAACAGCCGTGCCGGAATCACCCGGGTGTTGTTGAACACCATCAGGTCGCCGGGGCGCAGATAGTCGAGCAGGTCGGTGAACTGTTGGTGGGCCAGCGCGCCGCTTTGGCCGTCGAGCACGAGCAGGCGGCTGCCGTGACGCTCGGCCAACGGGTGGCGGGCGATGAGGGAGTCTGGGAGTTCGAAAGAAAAATCGGCGACGCGCATGATGATGTTCGGTTCGACAGGGCCGGGAAGTTTAGCCCAATGCATGAAAATTGACCATGAAAGACGATTGACCGACCTCATGCGCCTCTCTATACTGCGCCGCGACAAGCCCTGATGGCGGAATTGGTAGACGCGGCGGATTCAAAATCCGTTTTCGAAAGGAGTGGGAGTTCGAGTCTCCCTCGGGGCACCAAAATCCAGAAAAAACCGACCTTATGGTCGGTTTTTTTGTGCCTGGAATTCGGGGAAAGCTGGGCAGACCGTACCGGCTTCATCGCCGGAAAGCCCACACTGTGAACTTGCACGTCCGCTGTGGGAGCTGGCTTGCCGGAGCGCCAGGCCTGAACCCTGTACCGCCCAAGGCGGGAGCTGGCTTGCCAGCGATACGCTGCGACAGCGGCGCCCGCTTCACTGATTCAATCTTGCCCCCACGTCTTTAAGACTTTCCCCATTCCCTGTAGTCCATTTCCCAAACATACTCCAAACCCCTTTCAAGCCATTGCGGTGGTCTGGGTCGGGTTTTAGTCTCGGCCGGTCGTTGCCAAATCAACGACCGGCTTTGACAGGCTGACTTGCAGATACCTCTTATGGCTTCGCCTTTCTGGCGGCTGTACGTGGGGCACCTCGTGTGCGCCGGGTTTCTCTGCTCTCGGTCTGTCAACCCGCGTATAGCTGCCACCCATTTGTTTGACAGCCAATGGTGGTAGCTCCGACTGAACTAGCGGAGAGATACACCATGATAAAAATTGTCCCCGACCCACCGCTTTCCCCTGAGAAGTCCCACTCCCTGGAAGACCTCCTGGTCCAGATCTCGGAGAGGCTCTTCTGCGCCCTTTCCATCATCCACCTGCACACGCCGGCCCATGTCACGCCCTTGGGCCGAGGCCTGTCGCTGACGACCACCCACGAGATCGAAGCCGCCCGTCAATTGGCGGAACTGGCATTGAGCAAACTGCAGGTCAAGCACTGACCAGGGAGAGACCGTGAGCGACGACAGGACTGCCCCGCGGGGCAACAGCTGCATAAGCTCTAAACGGCCCTGTATGAGGCTCCTGGACGCCTTGCTGGCCACTGCAACACCAACGCCTCATGCATAGAGCGTGGGAGCGGGCTTGCCCCGCGATGAGGCCCGCCCAGCTAACCTCACTGCCTGAGTGTTGCCTTACCAGAGCTATCGCGGGGCAAGCCCGCTCCGACAAGTGCTCTACGCCAGCCTGGCATGGTCGCGGAAAAGACAAAACCCCTATCTGCATGCGCAGATAGGGGTTTTGCGAAATGAATCTTGACG
>NZ_QKVM01000150.1 GCF_003231305.1 Pseudomonas sichuanensis
CCCGCTGGCCGAGCACGTGGCCATCGAAGCTGCCGTCGAGAAACTGAAGAACGCCCGTAACCCGATCCTGGTGATCGGCGCCGGCGCCAACCGCAAGATGACCGCCAAGGTTCTCAAGCAACTGATCGACAAGACCGGCATCCCGTTCATCACCACCCAGATGGGTAAAGGCGTGGTCGACGAGCGTCACCCACGCTTCCTGGGTAACGCCGCGCTGTCCTCCGGCGATTTCGTGCACCGCGCCGTCGAAGCCGCCGACCTGATCGTCAACATCGGCCACGACGTGATCGAGAAACCACCGTTCTTCATGGTGCGTGGTGGTACCGAAGTGATCCACGTGAGCTTCCGCTCCGCCGAAGTGGACGCCGTGTACTTCCCGCAGGTTGAAGTGATCGGCGACATCGCCAAC
>NZ_QKVM01000151.1 GCF_003231305.1 Pseudomonas sichuanensis
GGGCGACGACACCCCGATCATCATCGGTTCGGCTCGTATGGCGCTGGAAGGCAAAGACGACAACGAAATGGGCACCAGCGCTGTCAAAAAGCTGGTTGAAACTCTGGACAGCTACATCCCAGAGCCAGAGCGCGCTATCGACAAGCCGTTCCTGATGCCAATCGAAGACGTGTTCTCGATCTCCGGTCGCGGTACCGTTGTTACCGGTCGTATCGAGCGCGGTATCGTCAAGGTCCAGGACGCCCTGGAAATCGTTGGTCTGCGTGACACCACCACCACCGTCTGCACCGGTGTTGAGATGTTCCGCAAGCTGCTGGACGAAGGCCGTGCTGGCGAGAACTGCGGCGTCCTGCTGCGTGGTACCAAGCGTGACGACGTTGAGCGTGGCCAGGTTCTGGTCAAGCCA
>NZ_QKVM01000152.1 GCF_003231305.1 Pseudomonas sichuanensis
CGGCTTGACCAGAACCTGGCCACGTTCAACGTCGTCACGCTTGGTACCACGCAGCAGGACGCCGCAGTTCTCGCCAGCACGACCTTCGTCCAGCAGCTTGCGGAACATCTCAACGCCGGTGCAGGTGGTGGTGGTGGTGTCACGCAGACCAACGATTTCCAGCGGGTCTTGAACCTTGACGATACCGCGCTCGATACGGCCGGTAACAACGGTACCGCGACCGGAGATCGAGAACACGTCTTCGATTGGCATCAGGAACGGCTTGTCGATAGCACGCTCTGGCTCTGGGATGTAGCTGTCCAGAGTTTCAACCAGCTTCTTGACAGCGCTGGTGCCCATTTCGTTGTCGTCTTTGCCTTCCAGCGCCATACGAGCCGAACCAATGATGATCGGGGTGTCGTCGCCT
>NZ_QKVM01000153.1 GCF_003231305.1 Pseudomonas sichuanensis
GGGAAGTCGTAGGTGGACAGCAGGTCGCGAACTTCCATCTCGACCAGTTCCAGCAGCTCAGCGTCGTCTACCAGGTCAGCCTTGTTCAGGAAGACCACGATGTACGGAACGCCAACCTGACGGGACAGCAGGATGTGCTCACGGGTTTGTGGCATCGGACCATCGGCGGCCGAGCAAACCAGGATCGCGCCGTCCATCTGGGCAGCACCGGTGATCATGTTCTTCACGTAGTCAGCGTGACCTGGGCAGTCAACGTGAGCGTAGTGACGAATGTTCGAGTTGTACTCGACGTGCGCGGTGTTGATGGTGATACCGCGGGCCTTTTCTTCCGGAGCCGAGTCGATCTTGTCGAACTCAACGACGGCCGAACCGAAAACTTCGGAGCAGACGCGAGTCAG
>NZ_QKVM01000154.1 GCF_003231305.1 Pseudomonas sichuanensis
GTACAAAAGCTCCTGCCCGGCGCGGTCTTCCATGGCCAGCTCGTTGTAACCACCGCCGCCGCCCAGGCTGCGGCTGCGCAGCACCGTGCGGCTGCGGTATTCGGGCAGGGCATAGGGTGGCGGGTGCAGGCTGTCGGGCAGGCAGCCGCTGACCACCGGCTGGTCGGGGTCGTTGTCGAGGAAGCTGACCACCACCGCCATGCCGACCCGGGGCAGCGTGACCGCGCCGTGGTGATCGCCGGACCAGCTGGACATCACCCGCAGCCAGCAGCTGCTGTGCGCGTCGTTGCGGCCTTCGCGGTCCCAGTGGAACTGCACCTTGACCCTGCCCAGGGCGTCGCAATACACCTCCTCGCCGGCCGGGCCGGTGACC
>NZ_QKVM01000155.1 GCF_003231305.1 Pseudomonas sichuanensis
TTTGAGCTTTACATCCTGCCCGGCGCTGGCGTTGGCCAGGGTCAGCTTGCCGCTGGCGTCGATGTCCAGGTCGCCGGCATCCACCGCCATGTCGCCAGCCAGGCGCACGCCCACGCCCTGCTCGGTGCCCACCAGGCGGATCGCCCCGGCGTACATGCCGCCCAGTGCCGTGCTGTCGATGGCCAGGCTCGGCGCCGCGCTGCCGTCACTGGCGCGGGCAGTGGCCTTGAGGGTGTTGGCGTCGACGTCGTTGCGCCCGGTGACCATGTCCAGCTGCTTGGCGTGCAGCTTGGCGTTGACCTTGGCGCTGCGGGTGATCAGCTCGAAACGGTCGACGTTGCGCGCATCCAGCCCAGTGCCTTCGATGGCG
>NZ_QKVM01000156.1 GCF_003231305.1 Pseudomonas sichuanensis
TGCCATCGAAGGCACTGGTTTGGATGCGCGCAACGTCGACCGCTTCGAACTCATCACCCGCAGCGCCAAGATCAACGCCAAGCTGCACGCCAAACAGCTGGACATCGTCACCGGGCGCAACGACGTCGACGCCAACACCCTCAAGGCCACTGCCCGTGCCAGTGACGGCAGCGCGGCGCCGAGCCTGGCCATCGACAGCACGGCGCTGGGCGGCATGTATGCCGGGGCGATCCGCCTGGTGGGCACCGAGCAGGGCGTGGGTGTACGCCTGGCCGGCGACATGGCGGTGGATGCCGGCGACCTGGACATCGACGCCAGCGGCAAGCTGACCCTGGCCAACGCCAGCGCCGGCCAGGATGTAAAGCTCAAG
>NZ_QKVM01000157.1 GCF_003231305.1 Pseudomonas sichuanensis
TCGAGCCAGCTGGAGTCGCTGGTCGAGAAGCTGCCGCTGCCCAAGGGCGAGGGCGGCCTGTTCGACAAGGCCAAGCAACTGGCCGGCAGCGGCATGGACGCGGCCAAGAGCGGCATGAGCCTGCTCAAGACCGGCCAGGGCGCCATGCAGACCGCGCAGCAAGTACAGGGCGCATTGAAAGGCGGCGTCGCCGGCCTGCCGCAGTTGGCCAGCACCGCCAGCTCGGCGCTGCCGGCCGCCTCCAGCGCCATGGCCAGCCTGCCAAGCCTGCCCAAGCTGCCGTCGATGCCCAAGCTCCCCGCTTTCAAGGCCCCGAGCCTGAACACCGTCACCGATCTTCTGCCAAGTGAA
>NZ_QKVM01000158.1 GCF_003231305.1 Pseudomonas sichuanensis
TGCCCAGGCCCATGGCCAGAAAGATCCAGACCGTCAGGTAGCGGTCTAGGAATGAAAGTCGGCTTTTGCTCATGGTGGATCTCCCTAAACGTCAGAGCGTTCCGATGCGGGCCAGCTCGACCTTGAGCTGCGCGGCATCCAGTTGGTCGAAAGGCAGTGCGATGAATGCCTTGAGGCGTCGCTTGATCTGCTCAAGCGTGTTGTCGAATGCCGCGTCCAGCTCGGCGGCACTACCGTGCAAATCCGAAGGGTCAGAAAGTCCCCAGTGGGCTTTCACTGCTGGTCCGAAGAACACGGGGCAGGCTTCGCCAGCGGCCTTGTCGCAGAC
>NZ_QKVM01000159.1 GCF_003231305.1 Pseudomonas sichuanensis
CCTCATGGCCCGCCTGGGCTCAGAGCGCTGGTGCGCATTGTACCACCAGACCGAAGTCGCCCACCTCGCCGCGCATGGGCCGGTGTGCTTCCTGATTGGTGAAGGCGAGGTGCGTTTGCTGCAGGGCCTGCTGGAGGCGCCGCACGACAATTGGGGTTGGCTGGCCAGCCTGGCACCCGGTGAGCTGGCAGCCTGGATCGAGCATTGGCGTGCCCGGCTGCTACTGGGCCAGCGGCCGCAACGGGCGTTGTACCGCTTTCACGACAACCGCGAGCTGGCCCGGGTGATGGCGGTGCCGGAGCATAGGGCCGCCTGGCTC
>NZ_QKVM01000016.1 GCF_003231305.1 Pseudomonas sichuanensis
GCGCAGATCGTGGAAGTGCAGGTCTTCCACGCCAACCATCTTGCATGCCCTGGACCAGGCCGTGCCGATTGAATCTGTGTTGTAAGGGAAGATCTCAGCGCACTGACGCGGCATGCTTTGCACAATCGCCCACGCCTCATCCGGTAGATGGCACCACACATCGTTGCCGATCTTCTGCCCAGGGTTCTTCATGTCTCGCACCTTCACCGCCTGGCGGTGCTCATCCAGATCCTCCCACAAGATGCGCGCGATCTCATCCATACGGCGCGTCGAGAAGATGGCAAACGCCACGACCTTGGGCATGTGAATGACGGTTGGGCGACGTGCCAGCATCTCGAAAAAATGCTCAAGCACCTTGTCGAGCTCTTCGAGGGTTGGCCGACGATCCCGCTCCCGGCTTTTCATGTTGTAACCGAGACGCTTCAACACAAGGCGCGCGTCGGGCATGGCTTGAGGGTTGACCACGTACTCCCACGCCGCCCTGGCCAGCGACAACACTGAGCCTAGGTGAGCCAGATCATTGCCGGCTGTCTGCGGCTTGATACCGCCGCCTTCAGGGCTCATACGCCATAGGGCGTAGTCCACCAGCACCTGCTGAGAGATGTCGGAGTCAACCACCTCGCCGAGGTAACTGTTCTTGATAGCCAGCAGGGTCTGCCGCTTAGTCTTGCCCAAGGGCCGGGCTTTCTCGGCCTCCACCAGGTAGCGATCGATCATGTCCTTGACCGCGTGCCCACCCCGGTTGGCCCGCTCGATCGCGCCAGGCTCTGCCAACTCGGTCTCTCGTCGCTTCGCCCAGGCTTGAGCCGCCTGCTTGCGGGCGAATGTCTGGGACTCTTGGTAGACTAGGACACCCTTTTTCTTGAGGCGGATCTGGACGGTATAGCTGACCGTTCCATCGGCCTTTTTCCTTGCTCTGATCGTTGCCATGATTTCCGGTGGTACAAGCCTGGTTGGCGGTGGTACATCGTACCACTGTCACTCCAAAAACGTCCCAAAACCGCGAAAAATGGTACAAGAATGTGTAGACCAGAATGCCCCTAGAAACTGCCTCAAAGCCACAAACCACGCGCCCTGAGCCGTCCCGCCGCTTCAGCGTTGCACCGATGATGGACTGGACGGACCGCCACTGCCGGTTCTTCCTGCGCCTGCTGTCGAAAAACGCCCTGCTGTACACCGAAATGGTCACCACCGGCGCGCTGCTGCACAACGACGCCCAGCGCTTCCTGCGCCACGACGTCTCCGAGCACCCGCTGGCCCTGCAACTGGGCGGCAGCGTGCCGGCGGACCTGGCGGCCTGTGCGCGGCTGGCCGAGCAGGCGGGTTATGACGAGGTCAACCTCAACGTCGGCTGCCCCAGCGACCGGGTGCAGAACAACATGATCGGCGCCTGCCTGATGGGCCACCCGGCGCTGGTGGGCGATTGCGTCAAGGCCATGCAGGATGCGGTCGATATTCCGGTGACGGTCAAGCACCGCATCGGCATCAACGGCCGCGACAGCTATGCCGAGCTGTGCGACTTCGTTGGCCAGGTGCGCGATGCCGGCTGTCGCAGCTTCACCGTGCATGCGCGCATCGCCATTCTTGAAGGGCTGTCGCCCAAGGAGAACCGCGAGATCCCGCCGCTGCGCTATGACGTGGCGGCGCAGTTGAAAGCGGACTTCCCGGACCTGGAACTGGTGCTCAACGGTGGCATCAAGACCCTCGAAGAGTGCCGCACGCACCTGCAGATCTTCGATGGGGTAATGCTGGGGCGCGAGGCGTATCACAACCCGTACCTGCTGGCCGAGGTCGACCAACAGTTGTTTGGCAGCGAGGCGCCGGTGGTGAGCCGCAGCGAGGCGATGGAGCGGCTGCGGCCTTATATCGTCGCGCACATGGAAAGCGGTGGTGCGATGCACCATATCACCCGGCATATTCTCGGGCTGGGCCAGGGGTTCCCGGGGGCGCGGCGCTTCCGGCAGTTGCTGTCGGCCGACATTCACAAGACCGACACGCCGCTGGCGGTGCTGGACCAGGCGGCGGAGTTGTTGCAGGGGCGGTGAGGCTGCCGTGGCCAAGTGAGGCAACCATTGCCTTTGTGCTGCGCACGATAGCGCCGGGAAGCACCCGTCGACTTTCGACTCGAATCGTTACCTTCGGCATATCCCCGGGCTGGCCTCGGGGCTGCTGCGCAGCCCATCGCGGGGCAAGCCCGCTCCCACGCAGACGCCGGGGGCCCTGTGGGAGCGGGTTTACCCGCAAATGCGTCGGCAACTTCACGACCGCCTTCGCGGGTGAACCCGCTCCCACAGCTCAGGTGTGCTGTCCATTGGCTTTGTGCTGCGTGCGATAGCGCCGGGAACCTCCGGTCAGCTTGCGACTCGAATCGTCACCTTCGGCATATCCCCGGGCTGGCCCCGGGGCTGCTGCGCAGCCCTTCGCGGCGCAAGGCCGCTCCT
The DNA here is from genome assembly GCF_003231305.1 of Pseudomonas sichuanensis. Taxonomy (GTDB): domain Bacteria; phylum Pseudomonadota; class Gammaproteobacteria; order Pseudomonadales; family Pseudomonadaceae; genus Aquipseudomonas; species Aquipseudomonas sichuanensis. The sequence goes on from NZ_QKVM01000016.1 coordinate 2,442, forward strand.
ACACGGGGCCTTGAGCGGGCGTGAGGGCTCGGGTAATGTCGAGTCATTGCACAGGACAGAGCACGCCCATGACCTCCAAGCTGGAACAACTCAAGCAGTTCACCACCGTGGTCGCCGACACCGGGGACCTGGACGCCATCACCCGGCTCAAACCGGTCGATGCCACCACCAACCCGTCGCTGCTGCTCAAGGCCGCGGCCATCCCGGGTTACGCCGACCTGCTGAAAAAGGTCAAGGCCGAGGCCAAGGGCAATGTCGACCTGGCCTGCGACACCTTCGCCGTGGCGGTGGGCGCGGGTATTTTGAAAGCCATTCCTGGGCGGATCTCCACTGAAGTGGATGCGCGCCTGTCGTTCGACGAGCCGGCACTGCTGAAAAAGGCCCGCCTGCTGATCGAGCTGTACGAAGCCTCCGGCGTTTCCCGCGACCGCGTGCTGATCAAGCTGGCCTCCACCTGGGAGGGCATCCGCGCCGCCGAGAAGCTCGAGAAGGAAGGCATCCAGACCAACCTCACCCTGCTGTTCTCCTTCGCCCAGGCCCAGGCCTGCGCCGATGCCGGCGTGTTCCTGATCTCGCCGTTCGTGGGGCGCATCTACGACTGGTACAAGAAGAGCACCGGCAAGGACTATGTGGGCGCCGAAGATCCGGGCGTGCAGTCGGTCACGCGCATCTACGACTACTACAAGACCAACGGCTACAACACCGTGGTGATGGGCGCGAGCTTCCGCAATATCGGCCAGATCGAGCAACTGGCCGGCTGCGATCGCCTGACCATCAGCCCAGAGCTGCTGCAGCAGCTGTCGGACGACCAGGGCGAGCTGCCGCGCATTCTCAAACCGGGCAATGCCGGCGAAGCCAAGCAGCTGTTGAACGAAAGCCAGTTCCGCTGGGCGATGAACGAGGACGCCATGGCCACCGAGAAACTGGCCGAGGGCATCCGCCAGTTCGCCCGCGATCAGGAGAAGCTCGAGAAGCTGATGGCAGAAAAGGCCTGATACATATCGGGTTTGCCAATCGGGCGGGAAGTGCGCAGCATTTTCCGCCCGCTTTGTTTTACCACCCTGCATCAAGGGCCTCTTCGCGGGGCAAGCCCGCTCCTACAGGATCAGTCCTGTGCTGTAACTGTAGGAGCGGGCTTGCCCCGCGAAGAGGCCAGCTAAGCCCCCAGAGCCGTCTCGATGACCTCCCGCGCCCCATTGCCCCTTGTTCTTGCCGGCCCGGTACTGCGCCGCCTCGAACCCCAACGCCTGGCCATCTGGCTGGTCGGCTCGCAACCGCTGCAGCTCGAATTCATGCTCGGCTACCCGGGCATCACCCCTAGCCTGCACTGCACCACCCTCGCGGTCGGCGCACGGGCATTCGTACACTTGCTGGACATCCATTTCGACCGGGCGCTGCCCTGCGACATCGCGCTTGAATACGACCTGCTGATCAACGGCCAGGGCATCGGCGACTGGGCGCCACACCTGCTCTACCCCGGCACCACCCGGCCAGATCTCGTGCTGCGCGAGCGCCTCGACCAGGTGCTCCACGGTTCATGCCGCAAGCCGCACCACCCGGCGGCCGACGGCCTGCTATGCGCCGACCGCCTGCTGGCCGCCTGCACCCAGCCGCAACAACGCCCCGCCGTGCTGTTGATGACCGGCGACCAGGTGTACGCCGATGACGTCGCCGGCCCCATGCTGCGGGCCGTCCATGAGCTCATCGAGCGCCTGGAGCTGTTCGACGAGCCCCTGGAGGGCGCCGTGGTCGACAGCGGCGCGGCGCTCTACCGCCACCCGGCCTGCTACTACCACCGCGCCGACCTGCTGCCAGCCCAGCAGGGCAACGAAACCCTGCGCGAGCGCTTCTTCGGTGGCAAGCGCAAGCCGATCTTCTCGTCCAGCAATGCCGACAACCACCTGGTGACCTTCGCCGAGGTGATGGCCATGTACCTGCTGGTGTGGTCGCCGACGCCGTGGGCGCTGGTACGGATGGACATGCCGGCGGATCTCAGTGAGCAACGCCAGGCGCGCTACCGGCACGAACTGCCGCTGATCGAAGCGTTCGCCGATGGCCTGGGCCAGGTGGCGCGGGTCATGGCCCACCTGCCCTGCCTGATGATCTTCGACGACCACGACATCACCGATGACTGGAACCTCTCGGCGCAGTGGGAACAGACCGCCTATGGCCACCCGTTCTCGCGGCGCATCATCGGCAACGCGCTGCTCGGCTACCTGCTGTGCCAGGGCTGGGGCAACGACCCGGATGCCTGCGCGCCGCTGATCGAGCAGTGCCAACGCTTTGCTCGGCAGTGCACCTCCCAGGATGAACTGATCGGCGAGCTGCTGCGCTTCCAGGGTTGGCAATATGAGCTGCCCAGCAACCCGCCGCTGCTGGTGCTGGACACCCGCACCCGCCGCTGGCGCAGCGAAGGCAACCTGGGCAAACCGTCCGGCCTGCTCGACTGGGAAGCGCTGTGCGAACTGCAGCAGGCGCTGATCGACCACCGTTCGGCGGTGATCGTCTCGCCGGCGCCGATTTTCGGGGTCAAGCTGATCGAAACCGTGCAGCGGGTTTTCAGTGCGCTGGGCTACCCGCTGCTGGTGGATGCCGAGAACTGGATGGCCCACCGCGGCGCGGCACAGGTGATCCTCAACATCTTCCGCCACTCGCGCACGCCGGGGCATTACGTGGTGCTGTCGGGCGACGTGCACTACTCGTTCGTCTATGAAGTGCTGATCCGCCACCGCCAGCGCAGCCCGCACCTGTGGCAGGTGACCAGCAGCGGCATCAAGAACGAATTCCCCCGGCGCCTGCTGGATGTGCTCGACCGGCTCAACCGCTGGCTGTATTCACCGCGCTCGCCGCTCAACTGGTTCACCAAGCGCCGGGAGATGGAGGTGGTGCCACGGGTGCCCAGCCACAGCAAGGCCGGTGAGCGGCTGTGGAACAGCGCGGGGCTGGGGCAGGTGTTTTTCGATGAGCAGGGGCGGCCAGAGCGGGTGTATCAGCTCAATGCCGATGGGGCGGCAGCGACGGAGTTTGTGCGGCGGGAGTGAACGGCTGGAGGTTTTGCGGCTGTTTTGCCGGCCTCTTCGCGGCTAAAGCCGCTCCCACAGGGATTTCGCTGTTCCTGTGGGAGCGGCTTTAGCCGCGAAGAGGTTTGTGCAGGCGCTGGATCAGGAACGTTCGAGCGCGCTCACCAGGTCGTGGAACGCCTCGCGGTTGGAGTCGTTAAGCCCCATGAGGATCTTGTGCGCCTCCAGCACCTTGGAACGTACCACGTCTTCGCTCTGGTCCTGCGACGGCAGGTCGGTCAGGCACTCGGGGCATGGCACCGGGCGGTCGACGATGTTGAACACCTGGTCGAAGCCCATGGACTGCAACAGGCGCGAGATGTCCGGGTTGGTGGTGACCACGGTCGGCAGCAGGCCGATTTTCTGCCGCGACAGGATCGACAGCTTGGCCAACAGGCCCAGCGTGGTGCTGTCGATGCTTTCGGTTTCGGTCAGGTCGATGACGATGGCCGAGAAGTTCAACGCAGTGAAAATCTTCTCGATCGTCGCATCCAGCGCCGAACACAGGGTCAGGCGCACTTCACCGACAAATTTCAGAACGAAGGTGCCGCTCTGTTCGGCGAACTGGATTCTACCGGTACTCATTCAAGGTTCCTGCTCAACACCAATAGGGCGATATCATCCGGCATCTCCCCAAGCGTAGCCAATTCGAATCGTTGGCGCAGCCCCTCCAGGCTACCCCCCGCTTCCTTGACGATTTCCGGCAAGGTCGCTTCCTTATCTTTGAGTGTGCCCCCTGGCAAAAGGTCCAGAATGCCATCGGACATGAGCGTGAGGCTGAACTGCGGTGGCAGCTCCAGCACCAGGTCCTGGTAACTGGCCTCTTCGAACAGCCCCACCGGCAGGCCGCGGCCCTCCAGGTAGCGGACTTCACCCGGGGTGTACAGCACCGGCAACGGCAAATGGCCGCCGACGCTGTAGGTGAGCAGGCCGGTTTCCTCGTCGATGACGCCACCGACCATGGTCACATGCTTGCCCAGCTTGCAGTTGATCAGCCCGCGGTTGATGTGGCTGAGCACTTCCGAAGGCTTGAATTCACGCACCTTGCTGCCGCGCTTGAATTCGAACAGCAAACGCGTGGTCATGAACTTGAGCAGCACGGTGACGAACGCCGACGACGCACCATGGCCGGAAACGTCTGCCAGGTAGAACGCAATGCGCCGTTCATCCACGCGGAAGTAGTCGGCAAAGTCGCCCGACAGGTACAGCGACGGGATGATTTGGTGCTCGAAGGTGTATTCGCCGGCAACCCAAGGGTTCTCGGGCAGCATGTTCATCTGCACCTGGCGCCCGGCGGTCTGGTCTTCCTGCAGCAGGTGCAGGCTGGCCTCGAGCTCGCGGTTGGCGGCTTCGAGCTTGTCGCGGTAGCGCTGGTTCTCCAGCACCAGGCGCGAGCGGTCGAGCGCGCGGCGCACCGAGTGCTCGAGCACGGCGAGGTCTTCAAGCGGCTTGATCAGGTAATCGGCGGCGCCCAGGCGCAAGGCCTCGACCGCGTCGCTCATGACACCGGCACCGGACACCACGATCACCGGCAACTGCGGCGCGCGCTCGCTGATCTGGCGGATCAGTTCGAGGCCGCCCATCTGCGGCATGCGCAGATCGCAGATCACGAGGTCGGGCTGGTGTTCTTCGAAGACCTGAAGGCCCTGCTGGCCGTTCCCGGCCTGGAGGACGCTGAAGCCACTGTCTTCCAGATAGGCGGCGAGGCTGGCACGGACCACATCGTCGTCATCGATAATCAGCAGCGTTGCACTGGTTTTCTGCATGTGGGCGAACGGCGCCGATTTGGGTTGGCGTAGCGGGCGTCGGCAAGCCGACGCAAAGCTACTGGAATACTGTGTGATCACTCACTCTCTGAGTTGTAGGACAAGAAAACTCGCCCGGCAAATAGCAGTGGTGCCCTGTAAGGCGCAGACGGTACTCCCATCCGCCGGGCGTTTCAAGCATGCAAGGGTCGAGTGCTGCGCAGTAATCACTCGTGGTTATTAAGGGCTCTGTTTCGCAGACTGATATGCATATCCGCAGGCCCTGCAGACGCTGCTGGCCTGCCGTGCAACTGAAGATTGCCGATGCAATTTGCCTGGACGTATGATCGGCCCTACAGCCTGCACAGCGGCGCAACCGATGGAAAGGACCGAGCATGCACCTGACGCCCGACAGCCACAGTGAAAAACGCGATTTCATTCGCATGCGCATCGACACCGAGGTCAGCCTGCTGCATGAGGGCCAGGTAATTGCCGCCGTCTGCCTGGACCTGTCCAGCAGCGGGATGCAAGTGCAGGCGCCACAGCGCTTCCAGGTGGGCGACCGCGTCGAGGTACGCATCGACTCCGACCACCCTGCCCTCAAGGGCCTGCATGCCAGCACCGAAGTGGTATGGATCGCCGACCAGCCGGGGGGTGTGCAGAAGTTCGGGCTGCGCATCCTGGCGATGCACTGAAGGGGTGGCCCAATCGAATGCCACTCAAGAGCCAAGCAACCAATAGATGTCATCCAGCGTGGTATGTATCAAGTCGCCATCTGGTGTGACAGGCTCCAGAAAAGTGGGCATCAATAGGGCAAAACCTTCACTCTGCTTCCTTGGCAATGTCACAATTCCACTTTCTCCGAAATGGCTGTCCGCAAGCCCGGATTCCAGATATCGTCGCACTTGAGTCCGCTCTGCCGACTCCGCCAAAGTAGCGGAGTGAAAGACGAATCGATAAGTTTCTCCAACCCCATGGGAGCGGAGATTCGAGCCAAAAATGGTTTCCGGCGGCGCGGGAATTATCAATTCCTGACCATTATTGAAACCACCATCTAATTTTCCATCCTTGCTCAACCCAATAATGCGCAGATCAGCCCGCCCTGGATAGATTCCGTGCAACTTGATGCGTTGATCTTCATCAACAAAAAAATCGACCCCCTCCATCTCATCCATTTCGAAAGTATAAAAACCATTCTCGCCGAATTGTTCGTCTATCGTCTCTCCCCCCGTGAAACGAACCAGATAGCCCTTGAGCCCAGGCTGCCCCAGGTATTCTCCCGTTTGCGTAAGCATCAGCAGCAAGTCTTCGCGCCCAGGCAACGTTTTCTGACGATCAACCCCACGGGGCAGCGAAAACCCAAATTCTTTACTGTCAAAATGATAAACGCCGTTTTCTCCAAATGCCTGATCAAGTACGCCGTTTTCATTCAGACGTGCCACGACGGTCCTAAAGCCTCCCCACCCACCCCATACGCTTGCACTTACAAGGTAAAGGCTTTTGCCGCTCAACATGGCAGTCACACTATCGCCTATTTCCGGAAACCGTGAGGCGTGGCTCACATCTGCGACGCTCCGCTGATCTACCGGAGCGAAGTCGACAATCGCTACCCCATCTTGACCGTAACTTGAGTCGAGATTTCCATTTGGCAGGTATTTCTGCACAAACAACCGGGCACGATCGAGCTTATCAGCCATATAAAAACTTCCATCGCCGGCGACCTGTAGCGACTGGAATGCGTTTACATCGATGACCCCATCCTCTCCGAAGGCCTGATCCCGATTACCGGCCTTGGTAAATTTGGTGATGCATCGAGCACCACTGAGCAAAGTGCCCCCGGCAACCAGCAATGCGCCATCAAGGGTGGGTTTCAGCGCCACCAACTTGACTTTATCATTCGGCAGCTTGAGCAAATGAGAGAGATCAACTTTGCCACCATTGAACTCCAGATTGAGATCGCCGGGTTTGTATTTGGATACCCTCTTCATAGCACCACGCCGCCTTTTCATACCGAGCTGCATTTATATAAGCCCGATCTGCCCTGCGATGAAACTAGCAAAAATGCCAGGTCGCAGGCATTTACCTCAGTACGAGCAGGCCAAGACCGTGAGAGAAGGCGTTGTGCTTCATTTGATCTGTAAAAGCGGGACGCAGACAAACAAACGCCCCGAATCAATCGAGGCGTTCATGGGTGCCGGGAGAGCGGCTTGCCCATGCCATGAGGCATGGGCGTCGCGCAATGATCTCAGTGATCAGAAATCGTCTTCGACTTCGCCATCCTTGACCTTGAACTCACGGTTTTGCAGGTAGGCGTTGCGGATGAAGATGTACTTGTCACCCTGGATCAGCTTCTCGGCAGGCAACAGGCTGGCGCGGGTATCGATCACGTCCAGGGCGAAGATCGAGTTGCGCGTCGGCACGTGGTCGATATAGCGGTAGGGTTCGGTGTAGGTGTCCGGGTACTTGGCCAGGCCGTCACGCACGGTGCTTGGGCCAAGCAGCGGGATGACCACGTAGGGGCCGCTGGGCACGCCCCAGTAACCGAGGGTCTGGCCGAAGTCTTCGTCGCTGCGCTGCAGGCCCATCTTGGTGCCGACATCGAAGAAGCCGCCCAGGCCGAAGGTGGTGTTGACGATCAAACGTGCCGTGTCGATGCCCGCCGCACGCGGCTTGAGCTGCAGCACGTTGTTGGCCAGGTTGGTCACATCGCCCAGGTTGCGGAAGATGTTGTGGATGCCATCTTCGAGGAACTGCGGGGTGACGGCCTGGTAACCCTGGGCCAGGGGCTTGAGGGCGTAGGTATCCAACACATCGTTGAACTTGAAGATCGGTCGGTTGACCGTCTCCCACGGGTCGTCCTCGGTGGCCGCCTGGGTGGCTGCCACGGGCGCCAGCAACAGGCTGGCGCAGACACAGGCCTGGGTGAGTCGCTCGATCACTCCGGCACCGATCCTACGCATAGATGTTTCTCCCTCGGATTTCACGGCCGCAACGGCTGATGGCGCGCTGCAGAACAAGGCGCCAGTATAATGGGTCGCTGGCTGATAAACAGCTTTACATAAATTAGCTCAACATTTTGTGAACAACTGTTGCAGTCATCGCTCGGTAACAAACGCTGGATAGCCTGCAGGGTATTTCAGGGAAGTAGCCATGCAAGACGCACCTGCCTTCACTGCCGTGCTGTTCGGCCTGCGTGGCTGCCTGGTCCATGCCAGCGACGGCAGCCCCCTGCCCGCTCCCGGCGCCCTGGCCTTGCTGGCCAGCCTGCGCGCCCGCCAAGTGCCCTGCATCTGGCTCGACGAGGTCAGCCCCAGCGCGGGCAAACGCCTGACCAGCGTACTCCCTGAGTGGCTGCCGGGCCTGCCCAGCAACGGCTGCAAATGGCCGGCGCCAAATGCCTGCTGGCAGGCCCTGATGGCCCTCGAAAGCCAGCAACTGGAAGGCTGCGTGCTGATCAGTGGCGAGCCGCTGCTGCTGCAGTCGGGCCTGAACGCCGGGTTGTGGACCGTCGGCCTGGCCGCCTGCAGCCCGTCCTGTGACCAGGCCTCAAGCCAGTGGCAGGCCATGACCCAGCAGGAGCAGGAGCGTGCCCGCGGCAAGGCCACGCTCGAGCTGTTCGGCCTGGGCGTGCACTCGGTCATCGACCATCTGGAAGCCCTCGACACCTGCCTGTCGGACATCGCCCTGCGCCGGCACAAGGGCGAGAAGCCCTGACACGTCCGCGTTGATACGGGTCATGCAAAGCACCGGCAGGTGGATTACGCTAGAGGTCAGGCACGAACCTTTACCATTGCGCCGAGGTCCATGCCTTGCCAAGCCATTGATGGAGAACGAACAATGCCTGCCCGCGAACTGCAAGAGCGCCTCAACAGCCTGCGCGAGCAACTGGACCGCAACGTGCCGCTTTCGGATGAAGAACTGGCCAACCTGCATGAAGAAGCCCGACAGATCGAGGCTCAACTGAAACTTGAGGAAGCCACGCCGGACAACAATCTGGTGGATGGCGTAAACCTTGCCATCGAACGCTTCGAGGCCGACCACCCGGACCTGACCGCCACCCTGCGCAGCATCGTCAATTCGTTGCACAGCATGGGGATCTGAGCCTTTCAAACACCGCTGGGGCTGCGTTGCAGCCCTTTCGCCGGCAAGCCGGCTCCCACAGAAGCAGCACATGGCTTGAAGTGTGCCGTCGGTGTGGGAGCTGGCTTGCCAGTGATGGGCCGCAACGCGGCCCCAATTGCCTTACTGACGAACCAGGCGCAGGTTCGCCGGGCTGATCGGCCTGGTGCTGCGGTACGGGTTGATGTCCAGCCCACCCCGGCGCACATACCGCGCGTACACCGTCAGGTGCTCCGGCTGCAGCAGCTTCTTCAGGTCCAGGTAAATACGCTCCACGCACTGCTCATGGAAATCGGCATGCTGGCGGAAGCTGATCAGGTAGGTCAGCAGGCTGGCGTGATCCAGCGCCCGCCCCTTGTACTCCACCACCACGCTGCCCCAGTCCGGCTGGCCGGTCACCGGGCAGTTGGACTTGAGCAGGTGGCTGTGCACGGTCTCTTCCACCACGCGCTCCGCAGAGCAGCGCAGCAACTCAGGCTGTGGCTGTTCATAGTTGCTGATGGTGATGTCCAGCGCATCGATGCACTGGCCTGGCAAGGCGGTCACGCCCTGCGCTTCGACTTCGGCCAGGGTGCGGACCTTGACCAGCACCGGCTTGCCGGCAGCGCCGGACAGGTCTTTCTCAAGGCAGGCCTGCAACTCGGCCACAGACGCGAACACGGTCTGGTTCAGCGAGTTGAGGTACAGCTTGAACGACTTCGATTCGATGATGTTCGGCGAGTCGCAGGGGATGGCGAACTCGGCGATGGCCACCACCGGCTTGCCCGACGGCAGCAGCCAGGACAGCTCGAAGCAGTTCCAGAAATCCACGCCCTGCCACGGCAGGGCGTCGCCGCTGACCCCCAGCTCGGCCCACTTGGCCAGGCGCGGAATGGGGAACAGCAGCGCGGGGGTGTAGGTGGCGATGTATTCGCTGGACTTGCCCAGCGGGGAGTGTTCGGCGGCGGGATGCATGGAAACTGACCTGAGGGTTCGAAAATGCCCTTAGTCTACCGGTTTTACACCCCGCCTTGGAGCGCAAGCTACTCGATGGTCAGTGGGCCGACCATGCCAGCCTGGTAGTGCCCGGGTACGTTGCAGGCGAACTCGATGGGCGCCGAGCTGCGGAAGGTCCAGGCCAATTCGGCGCGCTGGCCGGGCTGCACCAGCACGGTGTTGCCGCCGCCGTGCGCGTGGCCGCCCTGGCTCATCTGGCCGTGGCCCATCTGGCCATGGTCCATGCCCTCGTGGTTCATGCCGGCGGTGAAGATCTTGCCCTGCATCGCCACCATCTCTTTCTGGTGCTCTACATGCATGGCCTTGTCACCCAGGTTGAACTCGTGGGGCAGCTTGCCTTCGTTGACCAGCACGAAACGTACCGTCTCACCGGCCTTGACCTTGAGGCTCTTGGGCTCGAAGGCGATATCCTTGAGCACGACCTCGACGGTGCGGGTGGCCTTGGCTGCCGGCGCCGGCTCGCCGAAGGCGAAGTGCTGTGCTTGGTCGGCGAAGGTGGGCAGGCTGGCCAGCGCAAGGGCGGCGGTGATGAACAGGTGCTTCATGTGAACTCCGGGAACTGCAGCGAGAATGAGGCCATTCTGGAAAGCGCCGGCTGGCAGCTGGCTGACGGGAAGATTACAACTTTGTCAGCTTGGGCGAGGCAGCGGATCGTCACGTATGATTTCGAGCACTGTCTTTGTGGGAGCGGGTTTACCCGCGAATGCTGCAGTGAATGCACCGACGTATTCGCGGGTGAACCCGCTCCCACAGGGCCCGAGTGAATCTTCAGAACTGTGGACGCCCATGAAACTACTGATCGTCGAAGACCAGGCCAAGACCGGCCAATACCTGGCCCAGGGCCTGAGCGAGGCCGGCTTCAACACCGAGCTGGCCGGTGACGGCGACACTGGCCAGCACCTGGCGCTGACTGGCGACCACGACCTGCTGATCCTCGACGTGATGCTGCCCGGGCGCAATGGCTGGCAGATCCTCCAGGCGGTGCGCCAGGCGGGCCTGGCCACCCCGGTACTGTTCCTCACCGCCCGCGATGCCGTCGAAGACCGCGTGCACGGCCTGGAGCTGGGCGCCGACGATTACCTGGTCAAGCCCTTCGCCTTCTCCGAGCTGCTGGCCCGCGTACGCAGCCTGCTGCGCCGCGGCGCCAGCGCCAGCCAGGACACCTGCCTGCTGCTCGCCGACCTGCGCCTGGACCTGATCCGCCGCCGGGCCGAACGCTCGGGCCAGCGCATCGACCTGACCGCCAAGGAGTTCGCCCTGCTCGAACTGCTGCTGCGCCGCCAGGGCGAGGTGCTGCCCAAGTCGCTGATCGCCTCCCAGGTGTGGGACATGAATTTCGACAGCGACACCAATGTCATCGAAGTGGCCATCCGCCGTCTGCGCCTGAAGATCGACGACAGCCACGCCACCAAGCTGATCCATACCGTGCGCGGCATGGGTTATGTGCTCGAAGAGCGCCAGGACTGATGCGCCGCCTGTCCCTCGGCGGCCGCCTGGCCCTGCTGTTCGCCGCCTGCACCGCCAGCGTCTCGTTGGGTGCCGGGCTGTTGTTCAACCGCGCCAGCGAACAGCACTTCGTCGAACTCGACCAGCAGTTGCTCAGCGGCCGGCTGTCATTGATGCGCAGCCTGCTCGAGGGTGTGGCCACGCCTGAGCAGCTGCGCTCACGCCTGCCCCTGTTGCGCGACGAACTGAGCCACCAGTCCGAGCTGGCCCTGCGTTTGCGGGGCGCCGACGGCACAACCTGGTTCGACAGCCGTCCCGGCCTGCCGGACGAACCGCGCGACGCAGGCCTTGCGACCCTGCATACCAGCGGCATCGACTATCGCAGCCTGAGCACCGCGCTGGCAGACCATCAGCCAAGCGCCCCGCAGCTGACCCTGTTTCTCGACATCACCCATCACCAACACTTCCTGCAGAGCATGCAGCGCCTGATCTGGCTCACCGTCGGCCTGTCCGCGCTGGCCACCGCGCTGCTCGGCGCCTGGGCCGCGCGCCGCGGGCTCAAGCCGCTGCGGCAGATGGGCAAGGTGGCCGCCAGCGTCAACGCCCGCTCACTGACCACGCGCCTGCCGCTGGCGCAATTGCCCGAGGAGCTGGCCGAGCTGGGCGCCACGGTCAACGCCATGCTGCAGCGCCTGGATGACGCCTTCCAGCGTCTGTCGGCGTTCTCTGCCGACATCGCCCATGAGCTGCGCACGCCGCTGTCCAACCTGCTCACCCACACCCAGGTCACCCTCACCCGCCCGCGCAGCCTCGAGGAGTACCGCGAAGCGCTGCACGGCAATCTGGAAGAGCTGCAATGGATGGCCCAGCTGGTCAACGACATGCTCTACCTGGCCAAGGCCGACCACGGCCTGCTGATGCCCAGCCGCCAGCCTCTGGACCTGGCGGCGGAGGTGGACGCATTGCTGGAGTACTACGCGCCGCTGGCCGAAGACGCCGAGGTGCGGCTGCAGCGCGAGGGTACGGCGCACACCGAAGGCGACCGGCACATGCTGCGCCGGGCGCTGTCCAACCTGCTGGACAACGCCCTGCGCTTTACCCCTGCCGCAGGCGAGATACGCGTGACGCTGGAGCCCAGGCTGCGCATCGTGGTGGCCAATCAGGGGCCGGCGATTGCGCCACCGCTGCTGGAGCGATTGTTCGACCGTTTTTATCGGGCAGACCCGGCCCGCCAGGAAGGCAGCAGCGAGCATGCGGGGTTGGGTTTGGCGATCACCCGCTCGATCGTGCAGGCGCATGGGGGAAGCATCAGGGCAGAGTGCGCGGATGGCTGGACACGGTTTGTGATCGAGCTGCCTGACAAGCCGTGAACTGGGGCTGCTTTGCAGTCCTTCGCGGGGCAAGCCCGCTCCCACGCCTTCGACTGCTCCAAGAAGTTGCATACAAATGCAACACGTGAGGCCACTGCACTGCATCTGGTATCGAATTTCGGCGTGGGAGCGGGCTTGCCCCGCGATAGGGACGCACTGGAAACATGCAGTAGCGCTTCGCATAGATGGCAATTGCACCAGCCATCTAACTTGAAGTTTTACCTTAAGGAGGCGCTATGGACTGCCCTGCTTCTCACCGACTGCGCCGTGGCCGATTCTCCGAGCCAGGTCGGGCCTATCTGCTGACTACAACCACCAAAGACCGTTTCCCGTACTTTGCAGACTTTCAAGCCGCCCGCAGCCTGCCTCTGCATTTCAACCAAGCCGAACAGGAAGGATCCTTGCAAAGCCTGGCGTGGGTGATCATGCCAGATCACGTGCATTGGTTGATTGAACTGGGTGAAGACACGCTTGCCACGGTCATGCGCCGCTTCAAGTCACGTAGCCGATGTTCACTGTTCAAGCTGGGAATGCTCAACGGGCCGCTGTGGCAGCCGGGGTATCACGACAGGGCGTTGAGACGCGAGGAAGACCTTCGCGAGTTCGCCAGGTATGTGCTGGCAAATCCCTTGAGGTCAGGGCTCGCCAAGCGTTTGGGGGAGTACCCGCACTGGGATGCCGTATGGGTCTGATCCATCGCGGGGCAAGCCCGCTCCCACGCCGAAATTCGATACCAATCGATGGCGTGGGGGCGGCGCGTCGCCACCGCGAACTGCCCCGCGATGAAAATCTGAAGCCTTACTCGTAGCGCAACGCCATCGCCGGCTCGATCTGCGAGGCGCGATACGCCGGGTAGATCGTCGCCAGGAAGCTCATCACCAGGCCCGCCGTGCAGATCAGCGCCACGTCGCCCCACTGCAGCTCGGACGGCAGGCTGCTGATGAAGTAGATGTCGGACGTGAAGATGTGCTGGCCGCTGACCCGCTCCAGCCAACCGACCACCGCGCTGACGTTCAACGCCAGGGCCACCCCGAGCACACCGCCGAGCAGGGTGCCGACGATGCCGATCAGGCTGCCCTGGACCATGAAGGTGCCCATGATCTGCGCCGGGGTGGCGCCGATGGTGCGCAGGATGGCGATGTCCGCGCCCTTGTCGTTCACCACCATCACCAGGGTGGCGATGATGTTGAACGCCGCCACCGCGATGATCATCATCAGCAGCAGGCCGATCATGGTCTTTTCCATCTTCATGGCGCTGAACAGGCTGCCCTGGGTGTGCGACCAGTCATCGGCGCGGTAGCCATCACCCAGGCCTGCGGCAATGGCCTTGGACACCTGCGGCGCGGCATACAGGTCATGCAGCTTGAGGCGCACGCCCTGCACCTGGCCAGGGGCCCAGCGCTGCATCTCGCCGGCATCGGCGATGTGGATGTAGGCCTGGGAGCCATCCAGTTCGGCGCCCACCTTGAAGATACCGACCACGGTCAGGCGCTGCATGCGCGGGGTGATGCCACCCGGCTCCTTGCTGACTTCGGGGACGATCAAGGTCAGCTTGTCACCGGTGTTCAGGCGAAAGCGCCGAGCCGTCAGCTCGCCGATGACCACCCCGTAGTCACCCGGCTGCAGCGCCTGCAGGCTGCCTTGGACGATGTGCTGGGTGACGATGGAGACCTTGGCTTCCTCGGCCGGGTCGATACCGGCGACCTGGATCGGCTGCATCGCCCCCCGGTACGACAGCATGCCTTCCATTTCGGTGATAGGCGCCGCGGCCATCACCGCCGGGTTGCCTTCGGCAGTGCCGGCGACCTTGCGCCAGTCATCCAGCGGCTGCACGCCAAGGATGGCGGCATGCGGCACCAGGCCGAGCACGCGCGAGCTCATCTCGCGCTGGAAGCCGTTCATCACCGACAACACCGTGATCATTGCCAGCACGCCAAGCGACAGCCCGATCATCGAGGTCATGGAGATGAACGAGATGAAGTGGTTGCGACGCTTGGCACGGGTGTAGCGAGCACCGATGAACAAGGACAAGGGTCTGAACATGAACCGGGATACCCAATATAAGTGTGAACCGGGGCGCCTCAGGGCGCCCCGCGCAGGCGATTCAGATCGCCACCAGGCGCCCGTCTTCCAGGCTCAGCACGCGGTCCATCTGGCGCGCCAGGTTGAGGTCGTGGGTCACCACCAGGAACGCGGTCTGCGATTGAGTGGACAGCTCGCGCATCAGTTCCTGGATACCCAGGGCCGTGTGGTGGTCGAGGTTGCCGGTCGGCTCGTCGAGCATCACCAGGCCCGGGCGGTTGACCAGGGCGCGGGCGATCGCCACGCGCTGGCGCTCACCGCCGGACAACTCGGCCGGCTTGTGATTCAGACGATGGCCCAGGCCGACGCGCTTGAGCAGCGCTTCAGCGCGCTCGCGGGCCTCGGCGATCGGCGTCTTGCCGATCAGCAGCGGCATGCAGGCGTTCTCCAGCGCGGTGAACTCTGCCAGCAGGTGGTGGAACTGGTAGACGAAGCCCAGCGCGCGGTTGCGCAGCAGCCCACGGGCACGCTCACCGAGCGCCGAGAGCTCTTCACCGGCCAGCCAGACACTGCCCTGGGTTGGCGTGTCGAGGCCGCCCAGCAGGTTGAGCAAGGTACTCTTGCCCGAACCCGAACTGCCGACGATGGCCACCCGCTCACCCGGGTGCAGCTCAAGGTTCAAGCCGGACAGCACCTGGACCGACTCCGGGCCCTCGTCGTAGCTCTTGCCCAGGTTGCGGCAACTCAACACGGCTTTATCACTCATGCGCGACTCACTCATAACGTAGCGCCTCTGCAGGCTGGGTGCGCGAGGCACGCCAGGCCGGGTACAGGGTGGCGAAGAAACTCAGGACCAATGCCGCACCGCAGACCATCCACACATCCTGTGCCTGGAGCTGCGAGGGCAGGTAATCGATGAAGTACACGTCGGCGTTGAGGAACTTGTGCCCGATCAGCGTCTCGATGCCGGCGATCGCCGCACTGACGTTGAGTGCGCCGAGGATGCCGACGACCGCGCCGATCAGGGTGCCGACCACGCCGATCACCGTGCCCTGGACCATGAAGATGGCCATGATCTGGCCCGGCGTTGCGCCCAGGGTACGCAGGATGGCGATGTCGCCGCGCTTGTCGTTGACCACCATCACCAGGGTGGAAATGATGTTGAACGCCGCCACCGCCACGATCAGCAGCAGCAACAGGCCGATCATGGATTTCTCCATGCGGATGGCCTGGTAGAGGTTGCCGTGGGTGCGGGTCCAGTCACGCGGATAGAACTCCTGCTCGCCCAGCTGCTGGGCGATGGCCCAGGCGGCACGCGGGGCCTGGAACAGGTCGTCGAACTTGAGGCGGATACCCTGGACCTGGTCGGATTTCCAGCGGTGCAGGCGCGACAGGTCGGCAATGTTGGTGAGGCCGAGGTAACCGTCGATCTCGCCGGCGCCGACATGGAAGATGCCGACCACGGTGAAGCGCTTCATGCGCGGGAACATGCCCGCCGGCGTGACGCTGACTTCGGGGGCGACAAAGGTCAGCTTGTCGCCGATGCCGACGCCAAGCTTCTGCGCGGCCTTGTCGCCGATCATGATGCCCCACTCGCCCGGTGCCAGCTTGTCGAGGCTGCCATCGAGCACGAACTTGTCGATGATCGACACTTCACGCTCGCGCGCCGGGTCCACGCCATTGAGCAGCACTTTCTGCACCTTGCCTTCGTGCGTCAGCAGGCCCTGCATCTGGGTGAAAGGCGCAACCGCCAACACCTGCGGATTCTGCTTTACTTTGGAGGCAAGGCCCTGCCAGTCGTCAATCGGCTGACCGGTCTCCAGCGTGGCATGGGGGATCATCCCCAGCACGCGGGTACGCATCTCGTGATCGAAGCCGTTCATGACCGACAACACCACGATCATCACCACCACGCCCAGGGCGAGGCCGATCATCGAAGTGAGTGAAATGAACGAGACAAAGTGATTGCGACGTTTGGCACGGGTGTAACGCGTACCAATGAATACGAAAAGAGGTCTGAACATGTCGGGGCTTGTTCGGATGAAAGGGAACGTCCTTGTGGCGATGCGCCTACGGCGGCTTTACACTCGGACCACCGCCGTAACCTTGGGTTCGCCATGACGACATTAGACGAAGAAGATCGCCGCGAATACTACCGCATCGAAGATCGGATCGCACTTCAAATCAGCCCACTCAGCGCGGCCGAAGCCCTTGAGACAGAACTGTTGCAGGATGATTCAGAGCTGTTCAACCTGCTCAGCGAACTGCACTTGTCCGACTTCGAGTCGCAACACCTGCTGCGTCAGCTGAGTGAGAAGGACCGCACCCTCGCCGCCTTCCTGCGCGCCCAGAACAAACGCCTCGACCTGCTCAGCGCCGTGGTCGCGCAAACCCTGCTCGGCGAAGTCGGCCAACCGCAGCCGGTGATCATTTCCGAAGGCGGCATCGAGTTCACCCAGCGGCAACCGATCAGCGCCGGCACCCGGGTGAAAGTGAAGATGGTCCTGATGCCCCGCGCCCATGGCTTGCTGCTGCGCGGCCGCGTCACCCATTGCGACCCGCGCCCCGATGGCAGCTTCGAGGTAGGCACCGAGTTCATCGACATGACCGACGCCCAGCGCCAGCTGCTGGCGCGCTACATCCTGCAGCGCCAGCAACAGCAGCGGCGCCAGGCACTGGAACAGAACAACCCCGCCTCCTGAGCCATTTTTTCTCTGATTTGAAGGAACGAACGTGACCCTGATCTATGGCCATCGCGGCGCCAAGGGCGAAGCCCCCGAGAACACCCTGACCAGCTTCCGCCAATGCCTGTCCCACGGCGTGAACCGCTGTGAACTCGACTTGCACCTGTCGGCCGACAACGAACTGATGGTGATCCACGACCCTACGCTCAAGCGCACCACCGGCCGGCGCGGCAAGGTGGTCGAGCACCCGGCAGCCGACCTGGTCACCTACGACGCGCGCCAGGGCGGCCCGGGCCACGTGCAGCCTTGCACCATCCCGCGCCTGGAAGAGCTGTTCGAGAAATGCCCGTTCGAGCATTGGCAACTTGAAGTGAAAAGCGCCTCGCGCACCCGCGCCGCCACCACCGTGCTGGCGATTCGCGAACTGGCCCAGCAGTACGGTCTGCTGGACAAGGTCACCATCACCTCGAGCTCACGGGAAGTGCTGGGCGCCGCCCAGGAACTGGTGCCCGACGTGAAGCGCGGCCTGGTGGCCGAATACGCCTGGCTCGACCCATTGAAGGTCGCACAGAACTACGGTTGCGAGATGCTGGCGTTGAACTGGACGCTGTGCACCCCCGAGCGCCTGATCAAGGCACAGCGCCAGGGCTTGCACGTGTCGGTGTGGACGGTCAACGAACCGGCACTGATGCGCCGGCTCGCTGATTTTGGCGTGGACAGCCTGATTACAGACTTTCCCGGTTTGGCCAAGACCACCCTCGGGTAGGGCTGAAATCGGTCTCCCCGACCGGCTCAGGCCACCGGCCGGAGCCGCTCAAAAAAGCCGGTTCAGACCGTCGTAGGCAGCTACCCGATAGGCTTCGGCCATGGTCGGGTAGTTGAAGGTGGTGTTGACGAAGTACTTCAGATTGTTCTGCTCACCCGGCTGGTTCATGATCGCCTGGCCGATGTGGACGATCTCCGAGGCCTGGTAGCCGAAGCAGTGCACGCCGAGGATCTCCAGGGTTTCGCGGTGGAACAGGATCTTCAGCATGCCTTGCGGCTCACCGGCGATTTGCGCGCGGGCCATGCTCTTGAAGAAGGCCTTGCCCACTTCGTACGGCACCTTGGCCTGGGTCAGTTCCTGCTCGTTCTTGCCGATCGAGCTGATCTCCGGAATGGTGTAGATGCCGGTGGGCACGTCATCGACGAAGCGCCAGCTGCCGTTGTCGACGATGCTGCCAGCGGCGGAGCGGCCCTGGTCGTGGGCGGCACTGGCCAGGCTCGGCCAGCCGATCACGTCACCGGCGCCGTAGATGTTCGGCACGCTGGTGCGGTAGCTCTTGTCGACTTCGATCTGGCCACGGCTGTTGACCTTGATACCGATGTTTTCCAGGCCCAACTTGTCGGTGTTGCCGGTACGGCCGTTGCACCACAGCAAGGCGTCGGCCTTGATCTTCTTGCCCGACTTCAGGTGCAGGATCACCCCGTTGTCCAGCCCTTCAACCCGGTCGTACTCCTCGTTGTGGCGTACGGTGATGTTGTTGTTGCTGAAGTGATAGCTCAGCGCCTGGGAGATCTCCGAGTCGAGGAAGCTCAGCAGTTGGCCACGGTTGTCGACCAGCTCCACCAGCACGCCCAGGCCGCTGAAGATCGAGGCGTATTCGCAACCGATCACCCCGGCACCATAGACGATCAGCTTGCGCGGGGTGTGGCTGAGGCTGAGGATGGTGTCGCTGTCGTAGACGCGCGGGTGGTGGAAGTCGATGTCGGCCGGGCGGTACGGGCGCGAGCCGGTGGCAATGATGATCTGCTTGGCGTTGAGCTTCTCGACCACGCCGTTGGGGCAGACCACTTCGACGGTCTGCTCGTCGGCGAAGCTGCCGGTGCCGGTGAACACGTCGACGCGGTTACGGGCGTAGTAGCCGGTACGCGAGGCGACCTGCTTGCTGATCACCTTCTCGGCGCTCTTGAGCACGTCGGGGAACGAGAACCAGCGCGGTTCGCCGATGGCGCGGAACATCGGGTTGGTGTTGAACTGCATGATCTGCCGCACGGAGTGACGCAGCGCCTTGGACGGGATGGTGCCCAGGTGGGTGCAGTTGCCGCCGACCTGGCGACGGCTGTCGACCATGGCCACCTTGCGCCCTGCTTTGGCGGCGTTCATTGCCGCGCCTTCTCCGGCCGGGCCGGAACCCAGCACCACTACGTCGTAGTTGTAGACAGCCATGCGTACTCCTTCAGAACTGGCCCGCCGGCCGGTTGGCCGCGGGGCGCGATCATGTCGCCTTAGCGCCATGAGAAAATTCGGGTGCAGTCTAATCAAGCGTGAACGCCGCGCACATTAACCCTTGGTCGCGTCGTAGGCCACTTTTGCCTGCACTACATGTGGTTTCACCGAATCCATGGTGGCGATCATCCGTGGCTTGCCTTTCACTCGCCTTTCAGCGCCCGCTCGAACGCCGGGGTGGAACGGGAGACGAAACCACCTTCGGCCCGAGTCACCAGCACCGCGGCGATGCCTTGGGCGATGGCGAAGTCCCAGCCCTGCTGCGGCCCCAGGATCAACAACAGGGTCGAGTAGCCGTCGGCCAGCAAGGCCGAGGCGTCGAGCACGGTCACCGACGCCAGGTCATGTTCGACCGGGCGCCCGAGGCGGGCATCGAAGGTGTGCGAATAGCGCCGGCCATTGTCCTCGAAATACTGCCGATAGTCACCCGAGGTCGACACCGCCAGCCCTTGCACGGCAATGACCTGGCGGGCGACCTGGCGATCTTCGCGGGGCAGCTCCAGGGCCACCCGCCAGGGGCTGCCATCGGGCTTGCGACCTACGGCCTTGAGCTCGCCGGTGGCCTCGGCGAGGAAGCTGTCGATGCCCATCCTTTGCAGGTGCGCAGCGATCAGGTCGACCGCATGGCCGGCGGCGATGCTGTTGAAATCCAGTTCGATCGGCGCGTCCTTGCACAGGTTTTCGCCCTCGATGCGCAAGTGGCGGTAGCCAACCCGCTGGCGTGCCAGGGCCTGCGCCTGCGCATCCGGCACGTGCAGCGCGCGGGCCTGCGGGCCAAAGCCCCAGAGGTCCAGCAGCGGCTCGACGGTGAGGTCGTAGGCGCCTTGGCTCTGCTCGGCCAGGCGCTGGGCGAAGGTGACCAGTTCGAGCATGTCGGCATCGACGGGCAGGCACTGGTTGGCCGGCAACTGGTTGAAGCGGCTGACGGTGGAGTCACCGCGGTAGGTGGAGTAATGCGCGTCGATGGCCTGCAGGATGCTTTCGACGGCCGCCTGCACCTGCTCCGGTGCCGGGCCGCCGGCCTGGCGCACGTACTGGATGCTGTAGCTGCTGCCCATGGTCGGGCCGCCGAAGCGTTCGAGGGTGGGCGACGGGTCACAGGCTGACAGCAACAGCAGGATGAACAGAAGCACGATGCGCAAATTGAATGTCTCGATAGTCAGGGCCGACCTCATCGCGGGGCAAGCCCGCTCCCACGCCGATCGCGGGACACCTCGTGGGAGCGGGCTTGCCCCGCGATAAGGCCATTACAAAAACACCAATGCCAGGCGAAAAAAAACGGGAACCCGAAGGTTCCCGTTTTTTCAACGCATTACAAGCGGATCAGCGTGGAAACGCTGGCGGGTTCACACCGGCCATGTCTTCCATCACACGAACCACCTGGCAGCTGTAGCCGAACTCGTTGTCGTACCAGACGTACAGGACAACGCGGTTGTCGCTGCAGATGGTCGCTTCAGCGTCGACCACACCGGCGTGGCGCGAACCGACGAAGTCGGTGGAAACCACTTCCTGGGAGCTCACGTAGTCGATCTGCTTGTGCAGTTCGGAGTGCATGGCGGTCTGGCGCAGGTACTCGTTGAGCTCCTCGCGGTTGGTGGCCTTCTCAAGGTTCAGGTTGAGGATGGCCATCGACACGTTCGGCGTCGGCACGCGGATCGCGTTGCCGGTCAGCTTGCCCTTGAGCACTGGCAGTGCCTTGGCGGCAGCGGTGGCAGCACCGGTTTCGGTGATGACCATGTTCAGCGGCGCGGCACGGCCACGGCGGCTGCCCTTGTGGAAGTTGTCGATCAGGTTCTGGTCGTTGGTGAACGAGTGAACGGTTTCGACGTGGCCGTTGACGATGCCGTACTGGTCGTTGATGGCCTTGAGCACCGGCACGATGGCGTTGGTGGTGCAGGAAGCAGCGGAGATGATCTTGTCATCGGCGCTGATGTCGCCATGGTTGATGCCGTGCACGATGTTCTTCAGCGCGCCCTTGCCCGGTGCGGTGAGGATCACGCGGGCAGCGCCCGGGCAGGCCAGGTGCTGGCCCAGGCCGTCGGCGTCACGCCATACGCCGGTGTTGTCGACGATCAGTGCATCCTTGATGCCGTACTGGGTGTAGTCGACTTCGCTCGGGCTCTTGGCGTAGATCACCTGGATCAGGTTGCCGTTGGCGGTGATGGTGTTGTTGGCTTCGTCGATGGTGATGGTGCCATCGAACGGGCCGTGCACCGAGTCACGGCGCAGCAGGCTGGCGCGCTTGACCAGGTCGTTTTCGGCGCCCTTGCGCACGACGATGGCGCGCAGGCGCAGGCCGTCGCCGCCACCGGTCTTCTCGATCAGGATGCGCGCCAGCAGGCGGCCGATACGGCCGAAGCCGTACAGCACGACGTCGGTGCCCTTGCGTGCGGAGGCGTTCTGCTGACCGACCACATCGGCCAATTCTTCACGCACGAACTGCTCGGCAGTGCGGCCATTGCCTTCCTGCTTGAACTTGTTGGCCAGCTTGCCCAGGTCAACCGAAGCGGCGCCCAGTTTCAGCTCGCTCATGGCCTTGAGCAGGGGGAATGTCTCGTGGACGGACAGTTCGGTTTCGTCGGTCTGACGGTGACGCGCAAAGCGGTGGGCCTTGAGAATCGAGATAACCGAACGGTTGATCAGGCTGCGGCCATAGATCGAGCTCACCACATTGTTGTTGCGGTAGAGCTGACCGATAAGCGGGATCATCGCTTCAGCCAGGGCTTCACGATCGATCCACTCACCAAGACACTGGTCGGGCTTCTGAGTCACGGTAACCTTCCACATGTAGGGGAACAAAAAAGGGGCTACATTATGACGCCCCGCGGCGTATCGGGCAATGAGCGCCTGTCGCCGGCCACAAGCCCCGTCGCCACGCCCTTTCGAGCCTGACAGCGCGCCCGCTCACCGGTACAATCGACCTCTTTGCCGCAACGCTTGGAGTCCGATCTCCCGTGTCAGTTCTGCGCCTACCGCAAATGTCGGCCACGGCCGGCAAACATACCTGGGGCAACCTGCCCGGTGCCGCCTTGAGCCTGGCCATCGCCGAAGCCGCCAGCAGTGCCGGCCGCTTCACCTTGCTGCTGACCGCCGACAGCCAGGCCGCCGATCGCCTGGAGCAGGAGCTGCGCTTCTTTGCCCCGGACCTGCCGGTGCTGCCCTTCCCCGACTGGGAAACGCTGCCCTACGACCTGTTCTCGCCGCACCAGGACATCATCTCGCAGCGCATCGCCAGCCTGTACCGGCTGCCGGAGCTGGACCACGGCATCCTGGTGGTGCCGGTGACCACCGCCCTGCACCGCCTGGCCCCCACGCGCTTCCTGCTGGGCAGCAGCCTGGTGCTGGACGTGGGCCAGAAGATCGACGTCGAGCAGATGCGCACGCGCCTCGAGGCCAGCGGCTACCGCTGCGTCGACACGGTGTACGAGCATGGCGAGTTCGCCGTGCGCGGGGCGCTGATCGACCTGTTCCCCATGGGCAGCAAACAGCCGTACCGCATCGACCTGTTCGACGACGAGATCGAGACACTGCGCACCTTCGACCCGGAGACCCAGCGCTCGATCGACAAGGTCGACTCGGTACGCCTGCTGCCGGCCCGCGAGTTCCCCATGCACAAGGACGAGGTGACCCGCTTCAAGGCCCGCTTCCGTGAGCGCTTCGATGTGGACTTCCGGCGCAGCGCGATCTTCCAGGACCTGACCAGCGGCATCATCCCGGCCGGCATCGAGTACTACCTGCCGCTGTTCTTCGAAGAAACCTCGACCCTGTTCGACTACCTGCCGGCCGACACCCAGGTGTTCTCCCTGCCGGGCGTGGAGCAGGCCGCCGAGCACTTCTGGAACGACGTGCGCGGGCGCTACGAAGAGCGCCGCGGCGACCTCAGCCGCCCGCTGCTGCCGCCGGCCGAGCTGTTCATGCCGGTCGAGGACTGCTTCGCCAAGCTCAAGCAGTGGCCCCGCGTGGTAGTCAGCACCGATGACCTCGAGCCCGGCGCTGGTCGTGAGCGTTTCCCGGCGCGTGCGCTACCCAACCTGGCCATCGAGGCCAAGGCCAACCAGCCGCTGGCGGCGCTGTCGAACTTCCTCGAGCAGTTCCCAGGCCGGGTGCTGTTCACCGCCGAGTCCGCCGGCCGGCGCGAAGTGCTGCTGGAACTGCTCGAACGCCTGAAGCTGCGCCCGCAGACCGTCGAGGGCTGGGCCGACTTCATCACCGGCAGCGAGCGCCTGGCGATCACCATCGCCCCGCTTGACGACGGCCTGCTGCTGGACGACCCAGCCATTGCCCTGGTGGCCGAGAGCCCCTTGTTCGGCCAGCGCGTGATGCAGCGCCGGCGCCGCGACAAACGCGGCGAGGCGGCCAACGACGCGGTGATCAAGAACCTTACCGAGCTGCGCGAAGGCGCGCCGGTGGTGCACATCGACCATGGCGTAGGCCGCTACCTGGGCCTGGCCACGCTGGAAATCGACAGCCAGGCCGCCGAGTTCCTCACCCTGGAATACGCCGAGGGCGCCAAGCTCTACGTGCCGGTGGCCAACCTGCACCTGATCGCCCGCTACACCGGCAGCGACGACGCCCTGGCGCCGCTGCACCGGCTGGGTTCGGAAGCCTGGCAGAAGGCCAAGCGCAAGGCCGCCGAACAGGTGCGCGACGTCGCCGCCGAGCTGCTCGACATCTATGCCCGCCGTGCCGCGCGCAAAGGCTACGCCTTCGCCGACCCGGCCGCCGACTACGCCACCTTCAGCGCCGGCTTCCCGTTCGAGGAAACCCCCGACCAGCAGAACGCCATCGAGGCCGTGCGCGAGGACATGCTCGCCGCCAAGCCCATGGACCGCCTGGTGTGCGGCGACGTCGGCTTCGGCAAGACCGAGGTGGCCATGCGCGCCGCCTTCATCGCCGTGCACAGCGGCCGTCAGGTGGCGGTGCTGGTGCCGACCACCCTGCTCGCCCAGCAGCACTACAACAGCTTCCGCGACCGCTTCGCCGACTGGCCGGTGACAGTCGAGGTGATGAGCCGCTTCAAGTCGGCCAAGGAAGTCAGCGCCGCCGCCGCCGAACTCGCCGAAGGCAAGATCGACATCCTCATCGGCACCCACAAGCTGCTGCAGGACGACGTGCGCTTCAAGGACCTGGGCCTGGCGATCATCGACGAGGAACACCGTTTCGGCGTGCGCCAGAAAGAGCAGCTCAAGGCCCTGCGCAGCGAAGTGGACATCCTCACCCTGACCGCCACGCCGATCCCGCGCACGCTGAACATGGCGGTGTCGGGCATGCGCGACCTGTCGATCATCGCCACCCCGCCGGCGCGACGCCTGTCGGTGCGCACTTTCGTCATGGAGCAGAACAAGAGCACGGTCAAGGAAGCGCTGCTGCGTGAACTGCTGCGCGGCGGCCAGGTGTACTACCTGCACAACGACGTGAAGACCATCGAAAAATGCGCCGCCGAACTGGCCGAGCTGGTACCGGAAGCACGCATCGGCATCGGCCACGGGCAGATGCGCGAGCGCGAACTCGAACAGGTGATGAGCGACTTCTACCACAAGCGTTTCAACGTGCTGATCGCCTCGACCATCATCGAGACCGGCATCGACGTGCCCAGCGCCAACACCATCGTCATCGAGCGCGCCGACAAGTTCGGCCTGGCGCAGCTGCACCAGTTGCGCGGCCGGGTCGGGCGCAGCCACCACCAGGCCTACGCCTACCTGCTCACGCCACCGCGCCAGCAGATCAGCGCCGATGCCGAAAAGCGCCTGGAAGCCATCGCCAACACCCAGGACCTGGGTGCCGGCTTCGTCCTGGCCACCAACGACCTGGAAATCCGCGGCGCCGGCGAGCTGCTCGGCGACGGCCAGAGCGGGCAGATCCAGGCGGTCGGCTTCACCCTGTACATGGAAATGCTCGAGCGCGCGGTCAAGGCCATCCGCAAGGGCAACCAGCCGAACCTCGAGCAACCGCTTGGCGGCGGCCCGGAGATCAACCTGCGCCTGCCGGCGCTGATCCCCGAGGATTACCTGCCGGATGTGCATGCGCGCCTGATCCTCTACAAACGCATCGCCTCGGCGGCGGACGAGGAAGGCCTCAAGGACCTGCAGGTCGAGATGATCGACCGCTTCGGCCTGCTGCCCGAGCCGAGCAAGAACCTGATGCGCCTCACCCTGCTCAAGTTGCAGGCGGAAAAGCTCGGCATCAAGAAAGTCGATGCCGGCCCCAATGGCGGCAAGCTCGAGTTCGAGGCGCAAACCCCGGTCGACCCGCTGACCCTGATCAAGCTGATCCAGGGCCAGCCCAAACGCTACAAGTTCGAAGGTGCAACCCAGTTCCGCTTCATGGTGCCGATGGAACGCCCCGAAGAACGCTTCAATACACTGGAGGCGCTGTTCGAGCGCCTGACCCCACAGCCAAACTAAGGAAGCTCCATGCGTGCCATTCGTTGCCTGACCCTGCTGCTGGCGTTGTTCGCCCCGACCGCCTTCGCCGCCGGCCCCTATCAGGTGGAAATGATCCTGGTGCGGCAGAACGCCGTGCCGGCGATCACCAGCCCGTTCGCCCCGGAAGACTGGAGCGCCGGCGCGCCGCGCCTGGAAAAAGGCGCCGAGCGCCCGGCCGGCCTGGGTGACGAAATCACCCGCCTGCAGGCCACCGCCGACTACACCGTGCTGTTGCACAAAGCCTGGCAGCAGGACGGCGAGACCATCGCCCTGGGCGCCGGCGACGAGCAGTTCGGCCACTTCCCCATCGAAGGCAACCTGAGCATCAAGGAAGATCGCTTCATCGCCGTCGACGCCAACTTCTGGGTCAACCAGCTCGACAGCAACGGCAGCGTGATGCAGAGCGAACAGCTCAAGCAGAGCAACAGCAACATGAAGGCTGGCCAGCTGACCTTCCTCGACGGCGGTCACCTGGCCGTGCTGATCAAGGTATCGCCTGCCGGCATGCGCAAGATGCCGCTGCCGGACCCGGAGATGATGGAGCAGTGAGGTGAGTGAAAGCGATGCGCAGTTCCTCGTCCGCAATCACGACGGCTGGACATTCGCGTTCGACCGCGGGGCACTGCAACGCGGCCTGAAGTATGCCGAAGAGGGCAGAAGCGAGATCGTGTCGATCCTCGACATGACCATCCGCGCCCAATGCCATGGCTCCGCTGGCAGCGTCTATTACCAGCGGATCACGCTGGACATGACCGAGGACGGCCTGGCGTGTGACGGCACCTGTTCATGCCCGGTAGGCAAGAACTGCAAGCACTGTGCAGCTGCACTGTTTGCCCTTGAGCGCGGCGCTGACCATGTCGAAGGTGATCAACACCTCCCGGCCGCGTCACACTCCCTGGACTTGCCGCCCGAGCTTGCGCACTGGGTGGAGGCACTCGAGGTACCGGCGACGCCCGCCAGCGAGCCGGCCAAGCGCAAGGGCCCATCGCTGTACTACCTGCTGGGTATCGATCACGGTCGCTGCATGCTCAGCGTGTTCAAGGGCACGCGCCAGGCCGACGGCAGCTTGAAACTGACACGCCCCGGCTCGATGCCGGAGCTGATCTATTACACGCCGCGCTACGTGACTGACGAAGACCTGCGCACACTGCGCCTGATCGACGCCATGAGCAAGGATTACGCCCTGCCCATTGCCCGCCTTGAAGGCAAGAAAGGCGCGGATCTATACGAGTACGCGCTGGCAACGGGCCGGCTGCTGTACAGCGAACAGCAGACCCCGCTCGCCCCAGGGCCCGACCTGCATGCCGATTTTCGCTGGGTGCGGCTGGACAATGGCAGCTACCGCGGCGCGTGGCACCATGAAGACAAGGCGCACTGGCTGGCATTGCCGCTCGAACCGCTCTACTACGTAGACCCGCAAACGGGACAGACCGGCAAACTGCTGCACGATCTCGACCCGTTCATCGCCAGCCAGCTTGCCAGCGCCCCTACGGTCCCGGAACACCTGATCGTGCCGTTGAGCCACCGCCTGAACGCCCTGAATCGCCAGGTACCGACGCCCACGACAGTGCGCAGCGAGCAGATAGAAGACATCCAGCCCACGGCGCGCCTGACCCTCGGCAGCCTCGAATACAGCGCCTACACACCGAAGACCGGGCGCATGCAGCGGCAGATGCAACACCGTGCAGCGCTGTCGTTCGATTACGACGGCCTGCGCACCAGTGGCAACGACAGCAAGCCGCTGACCCGCCTGGTCGACAGCACCAGCCAGCGCATCCGCCGCCAGCCCCAGGCCGAGCAGGCGCTGCGCAATACGTTGCGCGATGCCGGCTTCAAACCCGCCACCCGCCAGAGCAAAGCGCTGCCCGACAGCGCCGGCGAGATGTATCAGCTAGCCGATGACGAAGCCTGGCTGCGCTTTGCCCGCGAGGGCCTGCCGCGCTTGCGCGAAGCCGGCTGGGCAGTGGACGTGCACCGCGACTTCGCCTTCAACCTGCACGAGGTCGACGACTGGTACGCCACCATCGACGAAGCGCCGGGCCACGAATGGTTCGATCTGGAACTGGGTATCGTGGTCGAGGGCCAGCGCCACAGCCTGCTGCCCATCGTCCTGCAGTTGCTGCGCAGCAGCCCGGAACTGCTGCGCGCCAGCGAGCTGGCACGGCGCAGCGACGACGAACACCTGCTGATCGACCTCAACCGCGCCCGCCACGACAGCCCTGCCCTGCGCGTCGCCCTGCCCTACGGGCGCATCAAGGCGGTGATGGGCACCCTCGGCGAGCTGTACCTGCACGAAGACGCCGTCGGCCCGAGCCTGCGCCTGGAGCGCGCTGACGCCGCGCGCCTGAACGACATCGAACACCTGCCCCTGCTGTGGGAAGGTGGCGCCCAGGTGCGCGACCTGGGCCGGCGCCTGCGCGATGCCCGCGACCTGCAGGTGCAAGCACCCAAAGGCCTCAATGCAACCCTGCGCCCCTATCAACAGCAAGGCCTGAACTGGCTGCAAGCCCAGCGCGAGATGGGCACCGGCGCAATCCTCGGCGACGACATGGGCCTGGGCAAAACCCTGCAAACGCTTGCCCACCTGTTGCTGGAGAAGGAGGCCGGGCGCCTGACCCATCCAGCCCTGGCGGTGATGCCCACCAGCCTGGTGCCCAACTGGCTCGACGAAGCCAAGCGCTTCGCCCCCAAACTGCGTGTGCTGGCCCTGCACGGTCCAGGCCGCAACAAGCATTTCCCCGCACTGGGCGACTACGACCTGGTGCTGACCACCTACGCGCTGGTACCCCGCGACCTTGAGCACCTCAAGCCACAACCCTGGCACCTGCTGGTACTGGACGAGGCGCAGAACATCAAGAGCAGCACCAGCAAGGCTGCCCAGGCGGTGCGCGAATTGCAGGCCACCCAGCGGCTGTGCCTCACCGGCACGCCCATGGAAAACAACCTGGGTGAGCTGTGGTCGCTGTTCCATTTCCTGATGCCCGGCTGGCTGGGCGACAGCAAGCGCTTCACCCAGGACTATCGCACCCCGATCGAACGCCACGGCGACACCGAGCGCATGGCCCATCTGGCCAGCCGCATCCGCCCGTTCCTGTTGCGCCGCACCAAGGAACAAGTGGCCACGGAACTGCCGGCCAAGACCGAGATGATCCACTGGGTCGAGCTCAGTGACGCCCAGCGCGACACCTACGAGGCGGTAAGGGTGGCGATGGACAAGAAGGTCCGCGACGAGATCGCCCGCAACGGCGCGGCGCGCAGCCAGATCATCATCCTCGACGCCCTGCTCAAGCTGCGCCAGGTGTGCTGCGACCTGCGCCTGGTCCAGGGCACCGAAAGCAGGGGCAACTTCGCCGACAAGGGCAAGCTGGGCAGCCTGCTGGAGATGCTCGAGGAGTTGCTCAGTGAAGGGCGCAAGGTCCTGCTGTTCTCGCAGTTCACCTCGATGCTGGCGCTGATCGAGTTCGAGCTGGAAAAACGCGGCATCCGCTACAGCCTGCTGACCGGCGACACCCGTGATCGCCGCGCCCCGGTGCAGCAGTTCCAGAACGGCGACAGCGAGGTGTTCCTGATCAGCCTCAAGGCCGGCGGCACCGGCCTGAACCTGACCGCGGCCGACACCGTGATCCACTACGACCCGTGGTGGAACCCGGCCAGCGAAAACCAGGCCACCGACCGCGCCTATCGCATCGGCCAGGACAAACCGGTGTTCGTGTTCAAGCTGATCACCCGGGGCACGGTTGAAGAGAAGATCCAGCAACTGCAGCAGGAGAAGGCGGCGCTGGCGGCCGGGCTGCTCGATGGTGGCCAGGCCGGGCAGTGGCGATTGGGGGATGAGGAGATTGACGCGCTGTTCGCACCGCTGCCGGGCAAGCGCGGCCGTTAAACCAGGTTTCCCTGTGCCGGTCTCTTCGCGGGTAAACCCGCTCCCACAGGGACAGTGCCAGTCTCAAGGGCGGCACGAATACTGTGGGAGCGGGTTCACCCGCGAAGAGGCCGGTGAGGTCAATCGACCAGTTGTGCCTCTTTCAACGCCCCCAGCGCCTCCAGCCAACGCGGCTGCTGGCGGTAATCGGTGCATGCGAAGCCCTGCCCGCGCATGCGCGCGATGCGCGGCGACGGCTTGACCTTCATGCGCTGTGCTGCGCTCAGGGCCAGCTCGGCCGCCGCCCGGTCATTGCACACCAGGCCCATGTCGCAACCGGCGCTCAACGCGGCTTCGATGCGGCTGGCGGCATCGCCCACCACGTGAGCGCCAGCCATCGACAGGTCATCGCTGAAGATCACCCCATCGAAGCCCATCTCGCCACGCAGGATGTCCTGCAACCAGCGGCGCGAGAAACCAGCCGGCTGGTTGTCGACCTGCGGGTAGATGACGTGGGCCGGCATCACTGCCGCCAACTGGCCGCTGAGGCGGCAGAACGGCACCAGGTCCGCGGCGCGCAGTTGCTCCAGGCTGCGCTCATCGACCGGGATGGCAACGTGGGAGTCGGCCTCGGCCCAGCCGTGCCCGGGGAAGTGCTTGCCGCAGGCAGCCATGCCAGCGGCATTCATGCCACGGATGAAGGCCCCGGCCAATTGCGTGGCACGCTCGGGGTTACCTTCAAAGGCCCGGCTGCCCACTACGGCGCTGCGCTGGTGGTCGAGGTCGAGCACTGGCGCGAAGCTCAGGTCCAGGCCAACCGCCAGTACCTCGGTCGCCATCAACCAGCCGCATTGCTCGGCCAGGTACTCGGCGTTGTCGTTGTCGGCGATCGCGCGCATGGCTGGCAGGCGCACGAAACCTTGACGCAGGCGCTGCACCCGGCCGCCTTCCTGGTCCACGGCAAGGATGAGCTCGGGGCGCACGGCGCGGATCGATGCGCACAGCTCGCGCACCTGGCGCGGGCTGTCGATATTGCGGGCGAAGATGATCAAGCCGGCCACTTCGGGCTGGCGCAGCAGATGGCGGTCTTCGGCGGTCAGCCATTTGCCGGCGATATCTACCATCAGAGAGCCTTGCAGGCTGGCGGTCATAGCGAGTCCTTCATTGAAGATTCAGGGAGGCCCAATGCGGGCAAGCGGCCTCGTCTATCCGTACCGGGCAATGGGCGGGTACGCGATCGAACAAGGCAAGCAGATCGTCGTTGCGCAGGCGTACACAGCCATGGGACAGCGCAGTGCCCATAGGTTCAGTGTCGGGCGTGCCATGCAGATAGATGTAACGCTGGAAGGTATCGACCGGACCCAGCCGGTTGTACCCCGGCTCGCAGCCGCTGAGCCAGAGAATGCGCGTGAGGATCCAGTCGCGATCCGGAAACTGCGCTTGCAGCGCCGGCGACCAGACCTCGCCCGTCCAGCGCCGGCTGCTGAGCACCGCGCCCATTGGCAGGCCGCTGCCGATCCTGGCGCGCACCTGATGCAGGCCACGCGGCGTGCACCCAGAGCCTTTGCGCTCTCCCGCGCCATTGAGCGCCGTGGAAATCGGCAGGCGCAGCAGCAGCACGCCATGGGCGAAGCCATAGAGGCATTGATCAGCGAGGGAAATGTGCAGGAAATCGAGGTCGGGCATGGCGCTAGCTTATCTGAAGCGCCCTGCTCCGCCCAGTGAGTCAGGCCTTGGCCGGGGCGCTGGCTTTGCTGCGCGGGCGCAGTTGTGCGCCAGCCATGGCCGCGTCGGTAACGCCGGTGTCGGCGCGCATGCCGGCTGCCAGGAACGGCACCATCAGGCGCATCACCTGCTCGATCGAGGTATTGATGCCGAAGTCGGTCTCGGCGATGGCGCGCAAGGCCTTGATCCCGGACATGCTGAACGCCGCAGCACCCAGCATGAAATGCACACGCCAGAACAGCTCCAGCGGAGGAATGCGCGGGGCGGCCTCGTTGACCAGCAGCATGTAGCGGCGGAACACCTTGCCGTACATGTCTTCCAGGTAACGCCGAAGGTGCCCCTGGCTCTGGCTGAACGCCAGGCCCAGCAGGCGCATGAAGATTGACAGGTCGTTGTTGCTGCGCGGCTGTACTGCAAGGGCCTGCTCGACCAGCATCTCCAGCAGTTCTTCAAGCGAGGCCTTGTGCTCGGGGCGCGCCTGGTGGCGCTCCAGCTCGCGTTCGAGGCTGGCGCAGAACGGCCCGAGGAATCGCGAGAACACCGCCTGGATCAGGGCCTTCTTCGAACCGAAGTGATAGTTCACCGCCGCCAGGTTGACCCCCGCCTTGCTGGTAATCAGCCGCAGTGAGGTTTCTGCGAACCCGCGCTCCGCGAACAGCTGCTCCGCCGCATCGAGGATGCGTTCAACGGTTTCCGATTGGGCCATGACTACTCCGCCTGACAAACAGTTGTTTGAAACATACGTTTCAGGCCTGCTGATGTCAAGGCTCGGTGACCGGGCAGTCGCCATTTAAAAGCGCCAAGCCACAAGCTGCAAGCGACAAGATGCGCGGGGCTTTTGATCTTTCTTGCAGCTTGCGGCTTGCAGCTCGCAACTCACTGTATATAATCCCAGTCACTGTATAAAAAGACAGAGTCCTCGCCCATGCTGAAACTGACGCCACGCCAAGCCGAGATCCTGGCTTTCATCAAACGCTGCCTCGAAGACAACGGCTTCCCTCCGACCCGTGCCGAGATCGCTCAGGAACTGGGCTTCAAGTCGCCCAATGCGGCCGAGGAACACCTCAAGGCACTGGCGCGCAAGGGCGCCATCGAGATGACCCCCGGCGCCTCGCGCGGCATCCGCATCCCCGGCCTGGAAGCCAAGGCCGAAGAGCACGGCCTGCCGATCATTGGCCGAGTCGCCGCAGGTGCGCCGATCCTCGCCGAACAGCACATCGAAGACTCCTGCAACATCAACCCGGCATTCTTCCACCCCCGCGCCGACTACCTGCTGCGCGTGCACGGCATGAGCATGAAGGACATCGGCATCTTCGACGGCGACCTGCTCGCCGTGCACACCACCCGCGAGGCCCGCAACGGCCAGGTGGTGGTCGCGCGCATCGGTGACGAAGTAACCGTCAAACGCTTCCAGCGTGAAGGCAGCAAGGTCTGGCTGATTGCTGAAAACCCGGAATTCGCCCCAATCGAAGTCGACCTGAAAGAGCAGGAACTGGTGATTGAGGGCTTGAGCGTTGGCGTCCTGCGCCGCTGATCGAGGAGGCGTCATGCAGCCGTTCATCCCTGCACCGCAACAAGTCCAGTTGCCACTGTTCGAGGCATTTTTCGCCAATCCGGTTCTGCCGGGCTTCAAGGCCCGCGAACAGCCGCGCAAAAGCATCCAGCCCGAGCTGTTCAGCGAACTGGCTCTGCGCGGCGCCCCTGGCCATTGCCAGAGCCTGCTGGCACCTGTTTTGCGCGAGCTCAGCGAAGAGGACGACAGCCGCTGGCTCACCTTGATCGCCCCGCCTGCCAGCCTCACGCAAGCATGGCTGCGCGACGCCGGCCTCAACCGCGAACGCATCCTGCTGCTTCAGCCAGGCAGCAACCAGAACGCCCTGCAGCTGGCTTGCGAAGCTTTGCGCCTGGGGCACAGCCATACCGTCGTCAGCTGGCTGGGCAGCGTGAGCAGCAGCGCCCGGCAACAACTGCTGCGCGCCGCCGCCAGCGGAAAAGCACAAAGCCTGAACATCCGCCTTGGCTGATGTTCAGGCTTTGCCTGTCATCCGTTTGTAGCCGTGAGCCTCTAGCGTGGCTCAGTGAAGGACGCGCGGCCCTTCATCACGCTCGAAATCGCCCTCTACCAAGCGACCGGCCATTTGCACACCGACGCTGAGCATGGCCTTGGCCACTTCCACATGCTGTCCTTGCAGGAATGCCTTGGCATCCTCGGAGAAATCCAGGGTTACCAGGGAACCTTCATCCTCGGCGCGGCGCAGCTCGATCCGGCCATCAGGCAACTCGACAATTTCTAGAAAGGACGTTGACATACTTGGGGCCTGCTTTTCACGAAAGGCCGATAGTGTATCAGCCATGATTGCTGTCAGCACTCACTCAGCGCGTCGCGGAATCGTCTCACCAAGCCCTTCAAATGCTTCCGCCAATCTTCAAGCTCTTCTTGCGAGAGCTCTAGCGGCTCGGGCTCATCCAGATTGACCGCCTGGATCAATGGCTGGGTTACATCGGTTTTCGCGCTTTTCTTCGCGACCGGCGGTCGGA
Organism: Pseudomonas sichuanensis; assembly: GCF_003231305.1. GTDB lineage: Bacteria > Pseudomonadota > Gammaproteobacteria > Pseudomonadales > Pseudomonadaceae > Aquipseudomonas > Aquipseudomonas sichuanensis. Next base: position 36,702 of record NZ_QKVM01000016.1, read on the forward strand.
ACAAATCGGCATAAGCTGCAAGCAGGCGAGCCAGCCAGGTTTCCGGCTGCCGTGCCAGTTCCAGCATCTCTGCCATCTCCGGAATTGCCACGCTCTGCAGCACCTCATCGTTGAGCAGCAGCTCAGCCCGTGCCGCGGCCGCTTGCGGCAAGCGGTAGAAACCGGCGATTTCATGGCACAAGCCCAGCAACGCACCATACAGATGGAACAACGCCGCTTCGCGCTCGGCCTGGACCAACCCCTGGGCGTTCATGGCACCGCTTGCAGTGGCCTTGGCCATGGACTCCAGCGCAAGGCCAGCAAAGAACAGTTTCTGATTGGTGCGGGTGTAGAGTTCCTGGGCCATTTCGGGTGACCTCCTGAAGGCTGCAAGGCGATTGCCTGCAGTTTCAGGGATTGCGCTTTGCTTGTCATCAAATGAGTGGGGCCGCTTGGCCCCCATCGCCGGCAAACCGGTGATGGGGGCCAAGCGGCCCCGATCAAAGCGCTGATCGATCAGCGCTTGTCTTCGACCTTCCACGCCTTGCCGTCGTAGAACGCCTTCCAGCCAGTCGGCTTACCGTCGACTTCAGACTGAACGTACTGCTCCTTGGTCTTGCGGCTGTAGCGGATCACCGCCGGGCGACCTTCAGGATCCTTCTGCGGCGCTTCGCAGAGGAAGTGGTATTTCGGATCGATCTCGTGCTTGTGCGGCACGATCTCCAGCACCAGCGGCGCACGGGTTTCGCGATTCTTGGGGAACTGGCTGGCGGCCAGGAACAGACCTGAGGCACCGTCACGCAGCACGTAGGTGTCGTCGACCTTCTCGCACTTGAGCTCGGGCATGTCCACCTTGTCCATCTTCGGTGGCGCCGCCTCGCCGCTCTTGAGCAGCTTGCGGGTGTTCTTGCACGTCGCATTGGTGCAACCGAAGAACTTGCCGAAACGGCCGGTCTTGAGCTGCATCTCGCTGCCGCACTTGTCGCATTCCAGGCTCGGCCCTTCGTAACCCTTGATGCGGTAGCTGCCCTCTTCGATCTCGTAGCCGACGCAATCCGGGTTGTTGCCGCAGATGTGCAGCTTGCGCTTCTCGTCGAGCAGGTAGGCGTCCATCGCGGTCGAGCAGATAGGGCAGCGATGCTTGCCACGCAATACCAGCGACTCGGACTCACCTTCGTCGTCGGCAGCAATCTCGTCGCCCGGCACCAGGTTCACAGTGGCCTTGCAACGCTCTTTGGGTGGCAGGCTATAGCCCGAGCAGCCAAGGAATACGCCGGTGGAGGCCGTGCGGATCATCATCGGCCGCCCGCATTCCTTGCACTCGATATTGGTTGGGGTCGGCTGGTTGGCACGCATGCCATGCTCGGTGGACTCGGCGGTTTGCAGCTTCTTGCTGAAGTCACCGTAGAACTCGTCCAGCACGTTCTTCCAGTCACGCTCGCCCTGGGCTACGTCGTCGAGGTTCTCTTCCATGCCAGCGGTAAAGCCGTAGTCCATCAGGTTGGAGAAACTCTCCGACAGGCGTTCAGTGACGATGTCGCCCATTTTCTCGGAGTAGAAGCGGCGATTGTGCAGGGTCACATAGCCACGATCCTGGATGGTCGAAATGATCGCGGCATAGGTCGATGGTCGGCCGATACCGCGCTTTTCCATTTCCTTGACCAGGCTGGCTTCGGTGAAACGCGCCGGCGGCTTGGTGAAGTGCTGGCTAGGGTCGATCTGGATCAGTTTGAGCGCTTCGCCCTGCGCCATGTCTGGCAGCACGTCGTCTTCACCTGGCTTGCTCTGCTGCGGCAATACACGGGTGTAACCGTCGAACTTGAGGATACGGCCTTTGGCACGCAGCTCGAAATCGCCAGCCGCCACGGTAACGCTGGTGGACAGGTACTGCGCCGGCGGCATCTGGCAGGCCAGGAACTGGCGCCAGATCAGCTCGTACAGGCGCTCGGCATCACGCTCCATGCCGGTGAGCTTGGTCGGGTGGGTGTTGACGTCGGACGGGCGAATCGCCTCGTGCGCTTCCTGGGCCCCTTCCTTGCTACCGTAGACGATGGGCGCGGCCGGCAGGTACTGCTTGCCGAACTCTTTCTCGATGTAGCTGCGCGCCATTTCCACGGCATCGACCGACAGGTTGGTCGAGTCGGTACGCATGTAGGTGATGTAACCGGCTTCATACAGACGCTGGGCCATCATCATGGTTTTCTTCACCCCATAGCCCAGGCGGTTGCTCGCGGCTTGCTGCAGGGTGGAGGTGATGAACGGTGCCGAGGGCTTGCTGCTGGTCGGCCGGTCTTCGCGCTTGCTGACGCTGTAGCTCGACGCCTTGAGCTTCTCCAGCGCGGCCATGGCCTGGGCTTCGTTGAGTGGTTTGAAGGCTTCGCCCTTCTCGCGCGCCACTTCGAAGCGCACCTTGGCGTTCTTGGCGGTACCCAGGTCGGCGTGGACTTCCCAGTATTCTTCCGGGTTGAAAGCGCGGATCTCGCGCTCACGCTCGACGACCAGCTTCACCGCCACCGACTGCACACGGCCAGCGGACAGGCCACGGGCGATTTTAGCCCACAGCAACGGCGAAACCATGTAACCCACCACGCGATCGAGGAAACGACGCGCCTGCTGGGCATTGACCCGATCGATATCGAGCTCGCCCGGCTGCGAGAACGCTTCCTGGATGGCTTTCTTGGTAATTTCGTTGAACACCACACGCTTGTAGCGGCTGTCGTCACCACCGATGGCTTCGCGCAGGTGCCAGGCAATGGCTTCCCCCTCGCGATCCAAGTCGGTTGCGAGATAGATGGTGTCGGCATCCTTGGCCAGGCGGCGCAGCTCTTCGATCACCTTCTCCTTGCCGGGAAGGATCTCGTACTTGGCTTTCCAACCGGCCTCAGGGTCGACGCCCATGCGTGCCACCAGCGTGCGGCGGGCCTTTTCCTTGGGCGTCAGTGCCGGAGCCTCAGCTGCGGCCTTGCCACGCTTGGCCGCCGGTTCCTTGCTCGCACTGGCGGAACCGCTGGTGGGGAGGTCGCGGATATGGCCGATACTCGACTTCACCACGTACTGGTTGCCCAGGTACTTGTTGATGGTCTTGGCCTTGGCCGGGGATTCCACAATGACCAGCGATTTGCCCATGGATCGGAGTATTCCTGAATCTGAAGATGAAAAACGCGTCAGGTGCCAGACGCGGCACCGCTATATATAGTGGCAAAACAGTGAGGTCAAGCGCGAACGCTCAGTCGCCGGCCTTGGCCAGCAACCCGGACAGCCCTTCTTCGGCCTCGACCAAAGCAAAGCGTGGCACCTGCTCGCCGTCAACCTCGACCGACTCCAGGAACATCGAAAGCGGCCTCACCCACAGGCCGAACTCGCCGTACAGAGCCTGGTAGAACACCACCCACTCTTCGGTCTCGGAGTGGCGCGCAGCGCCGAACACACGATACTCGGGGCCCTTGTAGTGCCGGTACACACCGGGTTGTATCTGCATGTCGCCCTGCCTCTTGAACAAATCCTGTAAAAAACAAAAACCGGGGCACAGGGCCCCGGTTGCTGCCTTGCAACGCGATCAGACGCGTTCGAAGACAGTGGTGATGCCTTGGCCCAGGCCGACGCACATGGTCGCCACGCCGAGCGTGCCGCCATTCTGCTTCATGACGTTGAGCAGGGTGCCGGAAATTCGCGCACCCGAGCAACCGAACGGGTGGCCCAAAGCGATGGCGCCGCCGTGCAGGTTAACCTTCTCATCCATCTTGTCGAGCACTTTCAAATCTTTCAGCACCGGCAGGGCCTGTGCAGCGAAGGCTTCGTTGAGCTCGATGAAGTCGATGTCGGCCATGCTCAGGCCGGCGCGCTTGAGGGCTTTCTGCGTCGAAGGCACCGGGCCGTACCCCATGATGGCCGGGTCCACGCCCGCCACCGCCATCGAGCGGATCACCGCCAGCGGCTGGATGCCCAGGTCCATGGCGCGCTGGCCGGACATGACGATCATGCACGAAGCGCCGTCGGTGATCTGCGACGAAGTACCGGCGGTAACGGTGCCCCCTTTCGGGTTGAAGGCCGGCTTGAGCGATGCCAGGCCTTCGAGGGTGGTTTCCGGGCGAATGGTCTCGTCGAAGTCGAAGACCTTCAGGAAGCCGTTCTCGTCATAGCCCTGCATCGGGATGATCTCGTCCTTGAACTTGCCTTCCACCGTCGCCTTGTGGGCAAGCTGGTGCGAACGCAGGCCGAACAGGTCCTGCTGCTCGCGGCTGATGCCGTGCATCTTGCCCAGCATCTCGGCGGTCAGGCCCATCATCCCGGAGGCCTTGGCGGCGTGCAGGGACATATGCGGGTTCGGGTCCACGCCGTGCATCATGCTGACGTGGCCCATGTGCTCAACACCGCCGATGACGAACACGTCACCGTTGCCGGTCATGATCGCCTGGGCGGCGGTGTGCAGCGCGCTCATCGACGAGCCGCACAGGCGGCTGACGGTTTGCGCGGCAGAAGTGTGCGGGATCTGGGTCATCAGCGACGCCATGCGCGCGATGTTCCAGCCCTGCTCCAGGGTCTGGTTGACGCAGCCCCAGATCACGTCCTCGACTTCTTTCGGGTCGACCTTGTCGTTGCGCTCCAGCAGCTTGCTGATCAGGTGCGCAGACATGTCCTCGGCGCGGGTGTTGCGGTGCATGCCACCCTTGGAGCGGCCCATCGGCGTGCGACCGAAGTCGACAATCACCACGTCTCTTGGATTCAGGCTCATATCAGTATTCTCGCTCTAGCTCGTTGGGCGCTCAGTTGAAGAAGCGCTGGCCGCTCTTGGCCATTTCGCGCAGCTTCGCGGTGGGGTGGTACAGCGGCCCCAGGTCGGCGTACTTGTCGGCCAGTGCGACGAACTCGGCGACCCCGATCGAATCGATGTAGCGCAGCGCGCCACCGCGGAAAGGAGGGAAACCGATGCCGTAGACCAGGCCCATGTCGGCTTCGGCGGCGGTTTCGACGATGCCGTCTTCCAGGCAGCGCACGGTCTCCAGGCACAGCGGGACCATCATCCAGTTGATGATGTCTTCGTCGGTGACCTCACGCTGTTCGAAGACTACCGGCTTGAGCACGTCGAGCACGTCGGCATCAAAGACTTTCTTCGGCTTGCCGCGCTTGTCGGTCTCGTAGGCGTAGAAGCCCTTGCCATTCTTCTGGCCCAGGCGGTTGGCCTCGTACAGCGCGTCGACGGCCGAGCGACGGTCGTCCTTCATGCGGTCCGGGAAGCCTTCAGCCATCACGTCACGGCCATGGTGGCCGGTGTCGATACCGACCACGTCCATCAGATAGGCCGGGCCCATCGGCCAGCCGAACTTTTCCATGACCTTGTCGATGCGCACGAAGTCGACACCGGCGCTGACCAGCTTGGCGAAGCCGCCGAAGTACGGGAACAGCACGCGGTTGACCAGGAAGCCCGGGCAGTCATTGACCACGATCGGGTTCTTGCCCATTTTCTTGGCATAGGCCACGGTGGTGGCAACGGCCACTTCACTGGACTTCTCGCCACGGATGACTTCGACCAGCGGCATCATGTGCACCGGGTTGAAGAAGTGCATGCCGACGAAGTTCTCTGGACGCTTGAGTGCCTTGGCCAGCAGGTTGATCGAGATGGTCGAGGTGTTGGAGGCCAGGATGGCGTCCTCTTTCACCTGCCCTTCCACCTCGGCCAGGACCGCTTGCTTGACCTTCGGGTTCTCGACCACGGCCTCGACCACGATGTCGACGTTGGCGAAATCGCCATACGACAGCGTCGGGCGAATGGCGTTGAGCGCTTCGGCCATCTTCGCCGGGGTGAGGCGGCCTTTCTCGACGCGCTTGCCGAGCAGCTTGGACGCTTCGTTCAGGCCCAGCTGGATGGCTTCCTCGCGGATGTCCTTCATCAGGATCGGCGTGCCCTTGACGGCCGACTGGTAGGCGATGCCGCCACCCATGATGCCGGCGCCGAGCACGGCGGCCTGCTTCACGTCGTGGGCGATCTCGTCATGGGCCTTGGCCTTGCGCTTGAGCTCCTGGTCATTCAGGAACAGGCCGATCAGGCTCTCGGCAACCGAAGTCTTGGCCAGCTTGGCGAAGCCCGCGGCCTCGACTTCCAGCGCCTTGTCACGACCGAAGTTGGCGGCCTTCTGGATGCTCTTGATGGCTTCGACCGGCGCCGGGTAGTTCGGGCCGGCCTGGCCTGCAACGAAGCCCTTGGCGGTCTCGAAGGCCATCATCTGTTCGATGGCGTTAAGCTTGAGCTTCTCAAGCTTGGGCTGGCGCTTGGCCTTGTAGTCCAGCTCGCCGCTGATGGCGCGCTTGACCAGGTCCAGTGCACCCGCCTGCAGCAGCTCAGGGGTAACCACGGCATCGACGGCGCCGACTTTCAGGGCGTCTTCGGCACGGTTTTCCTTACCCGAGGCGATCCACTCGATGGCGTTGTCCGAGCCGACCAGGCGCGGCAGGCGCACGGTGCCGCCGAAGCCTGGGTAGATGCCCAGCTTGACTTCCGGCAGGCCGATCTTGGCAGTGCTAGACATGATCCGGTAATCGGCGGCCAGGCACATCTCCAGGCCACCGCCCAGGGCGATGCCGTTGATGGCGGCAACCGTCGGCACTTCGAGGTCTTCGAAGGCGTTGAAGATACGGTTGGCTTCCAGGTTGCCGGCAACCAGCTCGGCCTCGGGCAGCTTGAAGTTATCGACAAACTCGGTGATGTCGGCGCCGACGATGAACACGTCCTTGCCACTGCTGACGATGACGCCCTTGACCGAAGCGTCGGCCTTGATGGCGTCGACGGCCTCGCGCAGCTCGTTCAGAGTGAGGCGGTTGAACTTGTTGACGGACTCACCCTTGAGGTCGAACTTCAGTTCGACGATGCCGCTTTCAAGAGCCTTAACCGTGATGGCTTTACCTTCGTAAATCATCAACTGATCTCCACGATATGGAAGCTGAACTGTACACGCCGATCGCTGGCGCAAGAGCCGGTCTGCCGGTGTCTTGCCGCAGGCACACCCGTCGGCGCGCTAATCGGGGTTCTGTAAGAGCGATCTGACATACAAACGCTCAATTCATACGCCCGTTTGATTTGGGTGTGCACACATTCTCCGAAAAGATCGGCGTTGTCAAATGCTCTCAAGCACCTTGAAAACGCGACTTTCCAGTCATTTTGTACGCAGCAGGCATCAAGCATGATGACAGTGATCGCCGACCATTCATGTCAGCGATAGACCATGGGCAAGCGCCAACGGCCGCATTTTATTAAACACGCTCGCCAACACTGGCTACACTGGCAGGTGTTCAACGTGTTCCCGGCCTGCCTGGCCTTTTCTGCGCAGCAGAACGCAAAGCGGCGCGCAGGAGCCTTCCGGTTCCTGCGCGCCGCTTTGTCGTTGTCGAGAAGGGATCAGGCGAGAGTTTCGAGCACCTTGGCAATATCCTGCAAAACAGAATCTTCGCCGCGCTCACCCCAGAACAGGGCGATCATCCGGGCGTCGGCCTCGACCTTGTAAACGCTTTCTGGCAATCCAGCAAAGGCTTCGAGCAGCCGCGGGTCCTCACAGGGTTCACGGTAACGGTTCCACCACACACCTGGGCTGACCTGCCAGTAACACCAGCTGTCGTCACGCCCCTTGCGCCGTGCCCGGTGGTACTGCGGGCACGGGCTGGGCGGCTGTTTTTCCAGCCAGTGCGGCCAGTCCTGCGGCGCCAGCTGCATGGCCAGGCCCATGCGCCGCCCCTCCAGGCGCAGGTTCATCTGCCGGCTCTGCTTGCGCGAGGGGCGCAACCAGGCGAGCGGGCTGAGAATCAGCGCAAGGATTGACACCACCAGCCATACCGTCATATCTGTAGACCTTATAAAGCGTTGCAAATGAGCGGGTTACTCATGCTTCACGGACGACCCGCGCGAAAGCGACCATACTTCTTCTATCGCGATTGTCAGGAGTACAGCTCATGTCCTACGAACATCTTCTGGTCGCCGTCGACCTGACCGAAGAATGCGACCCGGTGATCAAGCGCGCGAAAGCGATCGCCTTGGGCAGCGGCGCGAAGGTCTCCCTGGTGCATATCGTCGAGCCAATGGCCATGGCCTTTGGCGGTGACGTGCCGATGGACCTCTCGCAACTGCAGCAGCAACAGTTCGATCAGGCCAAGGAGCGCATGGACCGCCTGTTCAACAAGTATCCGGACATCAACCGAGGCGATTCGCACCTGGTGTATGGCCAGCCACGCCAGGAAATTCACCAGTTGGCGAAAGACCAGAAGTGCGACCTGATCGTGGTGGGCAGCCATGGCCGGCATGGCCTGGCACTGCTGCTGGGCAGCACCGCCAACGATGTGCTGCACGGCGCGCCATGCGACGTATTGGCAGTACGCCTGCTGAAAAAAGCCGAATGATGCCTTGATCGCGGGGCAAGTCGGAGCGGCAGTGTGGCGATCCGACTTGCCCCGCGATGATGTCAGCCCTCCAGCTCAGCCCAGCGTTCCACCAGCGCATCCAGCTCGCCCTGCAGCTTCTCGATCTTGGCCAGCACCGCCGAAGTCTCGGCGATCGGCCGCTGATAGAAGCCCGCAGCGTTCACTTCTTCCTGCGCCTCGGCCATGCGCTGCTCCACCTCGTCGATTTGCCCTGGCAGCATCTCCAGCTCACGCTGCAGCTTGTAGCTGAGCTTTTTCTTCGACGCGTCAGGGGCCGCAGCAACCGGTGCCGGGGCCACCGGCTCCGCCACCTTCTCGACCACTGCACTGTTGAGCTCGGACTTGCCGCCCTTGCTTTCGGTCACACCCAGCAGCTTCGGCGAACCACCCTGGCGAATCCAGTCTTCGTAGCCGCCCACGTACTCGCGCACGCGCCCTTCACCTTCGAACACCAGGGTGCTGGTGACCACGTTGTCGAGGAAGGCCCGGTCGTGGCTGACCATCAGTACCGTGCCTTTATAGTTCGACAGCACCTCTTCGAGCAGCTCGAGGGTTTCCACGTCCAGATCGTTGGTCGGCTCGTCCAGCACCAGCAGGTTGGCGGGTTTGCTGAACAGCTTGGCCAGCAGCAGGCGGGCACGCTCACCACCGGACAAGGCCTTGACCGGGGTACGGGCACGCTGCGGGCTGAACAGGAAATCGCCGAGGTAGCTCAGCACATGGCGGCTCTGGCCATCGATATCGATGAAGTCGCGGCCTTCGGCCAGGTTATCGATGACGGTCTTCTCCAGATCGAGCTGGTGACGCATCTGATCGAAGTAGGCCACTTCCAGCTTGGTACCGATCTCGACCTTGCCCGCTGTCGGCTGCAGATCACCCAGCATCAGCTTGAGCAAGGTGGTCTTGCCAGTGCCGTTGGCGCCGAGCAGGCCGATACGGTCCTGGCGCTGCAGCACCATGGAGAAGTCCTTGACCAGCTTCGGTCCACCCTGGTGCGCGAAGCTGACGTCTTCCAGCAGCATTACCTGCTTGCCGGATTTGTCCGCCACTTCGATCTGGATGTTCGCCTTGCCCTGACGCTCGCGGCGCTCGCCACGCTCCACGCGCAGCGCCTTGAGCGCGCGCACGCGGCCTTCGTTACGGGTACGCCGGGCCTTGATGCCCTGGCGGATCCACACCTCTTCCTGGGCCAGGCGCTTGTCGAACAGCGCGTTGGCGGTTGCCTCGGCTGCCAGTTCGGCCTCCTTGTGCACCAGGAAGCTGGCATAGTCGCCGTTCCAGTCGATCAGGCCGCCACGGTCCAGTTCCAGGATGCGCGTCGCCAGGTTCTGCAGGAATGAACGGTCGTGGGTGATGAACAGCACGGCACCGTTGAAGCTGTTCAAGGCCTCTTCCAGCCAGGCGATGGCGCCGATGTCCAGGTGGTTGGTGGGCTCGTCGAGCAGCAGCAGGTCCGGCTCGGACACCAGCGCCTGGGCCAGCAGCACGCGGCGGCGCCAGCCACCGGACAGCTCGGCCAGGGTCTTGTCGGCCGGCAGCTGCAGGCGGCTGAGGGTGCTTTCGACCACCTGCTGCAGGCGCCAGCCATCGCGAGCTTCCAGCTCGTGCTGAACGTGCATCAGCTTGTCCAGGTCTTCGGCAGTGTGGATGTTCAGGCTCAGGTGATGGTATTCGGCCAGCAGCTCACCCACGCCGTCCAGGCCAGCGGCCACCACATCGAACACCGTACGCTCGTCGGCCACCGGCAGTTCCTGCGGCAGTTCGCCGATCTTGAGGCCCGGGGCACGCCAGATATCGCCATCGTCGGCCTTCTGCTCGCCCTTGATCAGGCGCAGCATGCTCGACTTGCCTGTACCGTTGCGGCCGATGATGCACACCCGCTCACCACGGGCGATCTGCCAGGAAACCTTGTCCAGCAACGGCATGGCGCCGAATGCGAGGGACACATCGCTGAATTTGAGCAGGGTCATGATCATCTCCAAAAACTGGGCGCGCATTCTACCCGACTTGCCTGCGCAGGGCATTAAAACCGCGTTGCCGGCAGCATCGCGTCGGATAACAACTCGATACAAGCACAGTGCTTTCACCGGCCCACAGCAAACGGCTAAGCTAGGCAGTAATACCCAACAGTGCTGGCTCCGCCGTCACTCTCTATGGTTCAACTGCCCGGACGTATCATGCGCAGCCGCCTGTTACAAATTGCTTCCTGCCTATTGCTCACCGCAACTGCCGCGAGTGCCGCACAGGCCGCCGATCTCACCCAGCAGCGCCAGTACTACGACGAAGCCAAGCGCGCCCTGGCCAAAGGCGACAAGGGCCCCTACCTGCGTTACGCGCAAGCACTGCGCGACTACCCGCTGACGCCCTACCTCACCTATGACGAGCTCACCGCACGGCTCAAAAGCGCCAGCAACGAGGAAATCGAAGGCTTCCTCGCCGCTCACGGCGACCTGCCCCAGGCCAACTGGATGAAACTGCGCTGGTTGCGCTGGCTGGCCGAACGCGGCGAATGGAACACCTTCGTCAAATACTACGACCCCAAGCTCAACTTCACCGAGCTGGACTGCCTCAACGGCCAGTACCAGCTGAGCCACGGCCAGCGCGCCCAAGGTTTCGCCACGGCAGACAAGCTATGGAACGTCGGCAAATCGCAACCAGAGGCCTGCGACACGCTGTTCGCCATGTGGGCAGCCGAAGGGCAGTTGACCGAGGCCAAACGCTGGCAGCGCGCCAAACTGGCGGCCCAGGCGCGTAATTACGGGCTGGCCAACAACCTGGTGAAAACCCTCACCACTTTGGCTCCCCAGGGCAAGCTTCTGATCGATGTGGCGCAGAAGCCCGAACTGCTCAACCAGCCTTCGCGCTTCACCCCGGTCAACGAAGCCATGTCCGACGTGGTCAGCCTCGGCCTGCGCCGTCTGGCACGCCAGGATCCGGAGCAAGCCATGGCGCTGCTCGATGACTACGCCCAGCGCATGCACTTCTCCCGCGACGAGAAGGTTGCCATCGCCCGCGAGATCGGCCTCACGCTTGCACGTCGCTATGACCCACGCGCGCTGGACCTCATGACCCGTTACGACCCCGAACTGCGCGACAACACCGTCAGCGAGTGGCGCATGCGCCTGCTGCTGCGCCTGGGCCGCTGGGAAGACGCCTACGAGCTGAGCAAACGCCTGCCGCAGGACCTGGCCAGCAGCAACCGCTGGAAGTACTGGCAAGCCCGCAGCCTGGAACTGGCGCAACCCAACAACCCGCAGATCCCGCTGCTGTACAAGACCGTGGCCCGCGAGCGTGACTTCTATGGTTTCCTCGCCGCCGACCGGGCACAGACCGCCTACCAGCTGAACAACAAGCCATTGCAGCTCAGCCAGCAGGTGATCAACAAGGTGCGCAACACTCCCGGCGTGCGCCGTGCCCTGGAGTTCCATGCCCGCGGCCAGATCGTCGAAGGCCGGCGCGAGTGGTACCACGTCAGCCGCCACTTCAGCCGTGACGAAATGGTCGCCCAGGCGCGCCTTGCCTATGACATGCGCTGGTACTTCCCGGCCATTCGCACCATCAGCCAGGCCCAGTACTGGGACGACCTGGACATCCGCTTCCCCATGGCCCACCGCGACACCCTGGTGCGCGAAGCCAAGGTGCGCGGCCTGCACTCGAGCTGGGTGTTCGCCATCACCCGCCAGGAAAGCGCATTCATGGAAGACGCCCGTTCCAGCGTTGGCGCCAGCGGCCTGATGCAACTGATGCCCGCCACCGCCAAGGAAACCGCACGCAAGTTCAGCATCCCGCTGGCCTCCCCGGCCCAGGTGCTCAACCCGGACAAGAACATCCAGCTCGGCGCCGCCTACCTGAGCCAGGTCCACAGCCAGTTCAACGGCAACCGCGTGCTGGCCTCGGCCGCCTACAACGCCGGCCCCGGCCGCGTACGGCAATGGCTCAAGGGCGCCAAGCACCTGAGCTTCGACGTGTGGGTCGAGTCGATCCCGTTCGACGAGACACGCCAGTACGTGCAGAACGTGCTGTCGTATTCGGTGATCTACGGGCAAAAACTCAATTCGCCGCAACCGCTGGTGGATTGGCATGAGCGGTACTTCGACGACATGTGATCGGAGCTCTGTCGCGGGGCAAGCCCGCTCCCACGCCACCCTATGTACCTTATGGCGTGGGAGCGGGCTTGCCCCGCGATGACACTATTCGAGAACCTCGACGTTCATCCCCACTTTCAGCTCGCCCGCGCCATCCACTGCCAGGTTCTGGCCGAACAGCACATCCCCCTCTTTCTCGCGGAATGTCTTGAGCGTGGTCAGCGGCTCACGGTCCGGGCTGCGCTCGCCCGTGGCGGGGTCGAGGGTGGTGAGGATGCAACGCACGCTGGGTTTGAGCACACGGAAGGTCATGTCGCCAATACGGATGCGCTTCCAGCGGTCTTCGGCAAATGCCTCGGCGCCTTCGACCACCAGGTTCGGGCGAAAACGCAGCATCTCCATGGGGCGCCCGATACGCGCGCTCAGCTCGTCCAGGGAGGCCTGGCCGATCAACAACAACGGAAAACCATCAGGGAATGCGGCGCGGTCGCTGTTCAGGCCATAACCGCTGGGCAGGTACCTCGCCCGCTGGTCAGGGCAATGCACCAGCCGCACCGGCTTGCCCAACAGCTCGCTGAGCCATGCCGCTGCCGCATCCCCCGCATCGGGCACGCGCAGGGTGTCACGCCAGATGGTGACACCACGCAACTCATCGTCGGCAGGTGGCACTGGCACGCTCAATGCCGCCCGCCCCGGCGCGGTGAGCAGCAATTGGCCATTCGCGCCGTAGTCGGCCGTGATCTGCCCGAGTGCAGGCCACGCCCGCTGCGTGAGGAAACGACCGTTCTCGGCCTCTACCACCAACCAGCGCCGATCGCCGTGCAGGCCCAGGCAATCAACCGGCGAGCGTTGCAGGCTCTGCGCCTGCGTCGACTTCACCGGGTAACGATACAACGCACTCAGAATCATCCCTGCCTCACCCTGTGCCGGTAAAAGCCCAAGCTTATACCGGACACCACTGATCCAGGTATCAGGCCGAAGCGGTGTCCATGCTCAGGCGCTGACGGACCACATCCACCAAACGGTCGGGCTGGAACTTGGAGAGGAAGTTGTCGCAACCGACCTTCTTCACCATCGACTCGTTGAAGCTGCCCGACAGCGAAGTGTGCAGCACCACGTAAAGGCCGCGCAGGCGCGGGTCGTTGCGAATTTCGGTGGTCAGCCGGTAGCCGTCCATCTCAGGCATTTCCGCATCGGTGAAGATCATCAGCAGCTTCTCGCAGACATCCTCCCCGGCATCGGCCCAGCCTTTGAGCAGACGCAGCGCCTTCAGGCCATCACTGGCCACGTGCAGCTTCACGCCCAACTGCGACAAGGTATCGCGCAACTGGGCCAGGGCCACGCTGGAGTCATCCACCAGCAGCACTTCGCGGCCACGGGCACGGGCCAGCACCGGGTCTTCGAGCTTGTCACGGGACACCTTGGCGCTGTAGGGCACGATCTCGGCCAGGACCTTTTCCACGTCGATGATTTCCACCAACTGCTCTTCGACCTTGGTGATCGCCGTCAGGTAGTGCTGGCGGCCGGCGCTGGTCGGCGGCGGCATGATGGCCTCCCAGTTCATGTTGACGATCCGGTCGACGCCCCCCACCAGGAAGGCCTGCACCGAACGGTTGTACTCGGTGACGATGATGGTGCTGCCTGGCCCCGGTTGCAGTGGCCGCATGCCGATCGCCTGGGACAGGTCGATCACCGGCAGTGTCTGCCCACGCAGGTTGACCACGCCACAGACGAATGAATGGCGCTGCGGCATCAGCGTCAGCTTGGGCAGTTGCAGCACCTCCTGCACCTTGAACACGTTGATGGCGAACAGTTGCCGGCCAGCCAGACGGAACATGAGGATTTCCAGGCGGTTCTCACCTACCAGTTGCGTACGTTGGTCTACCGTGTCGAGAATGCCGGCCATTTGGACAACCCCCTGGCTTGTGTCGGGAAAATTGATTGCATCCGCCGGTGTATCGGCGGGTATGTGCGCAGCTTGACCCCGGATGGAAAAAGCCGGGATCAGAGATTGATATCACTTTACCATCATGCTTTACTGCCGCCACGCCCCACCACAAGACAACCCTCACAACGAAGCATTCGCCCCTATCTTCATCAGGGAAACCCCTACCCGCAATCGGGTGCAACCTGATGTTCGCAATATCCTTTAGCCATTAATGTGACGCCATTCTCAATGCATGAATGGAGTCAGGCTTTTGCTCGCGATCGCCCAGGTGTGGCCCACCCAGCTCCAGCCCCGCGCGCTGGAGTGTCATGATGGATAACGCACCACTGCAGGACTTCCTGCTGGATGCACAGTCCCTGCTGAGCAAGGCCCAGGAATGCCTGCAGCACCTCGAACTCATCGGCAACGACCCCGACGCTTGCCATTGCCTGAACGAAAGCCTCGACCTCCTGGCCTTTCGAGCCGACGCCCTCGGCCTGCTCGAAGTGGCCCATTACGCCCACACCCTGCAACAGCTGCTCGCCCCTGCGTGCAGGCAACGACACTTGCAGGGCAAGACATTGCCGGCACTGGCGGCCTGCCTGACACTGCTGGCGTGGCAGCTGGAACTGGTTGACCCGCTCACCGGCCGGCTGAGCCTGGACAGCGAAGAGCAACATCTGCTGCTCAACGAGCTGGCCAACGCCCTCGGCCAGCCATGCCTCCCCTGCCCGCCCAACGGCGGCAACTGCACGGCTGCGCATGCTGGGCAGGCAACAACGGGACTCTGATGTTGCAAGCGCAGCAAGCAACAACTAACCGGCTGCTCTTGCGCAGCAACTAAGCCAGACCATCGCCCAACTTGCAAAGTTGCACAAGTTGCGTACGGCCCACACCCCAGGGTTTACCTTAGTTGCACTTGCCCCCTCTCACGCGCACCGCGATCATGGCACCTCGAGATCCAGCGGATTGGCCTCACGCGTCGCAATAACCAGTAAATTCTGAGGTTTCAAGCAGTTGCACCCCCGCGACCAAAGCAGACCGAAGTGTTAACATGCGTACACTCGAACTCGCGCAGTGCCGATACCGGGCCATTGAATTCGTACCCGACGCTCGATTGAAAGCGGCAGCCAAACCGCTGGCCAGACTTGTGCAACGCCCCCAACAGCAACAACTTAGTGGCCTCCCTTTCTATGCTCCCAGGCTTGAAGCTTTTCCAGCGCTGCCGCTCCAGCATCACCCTGCTGCGCTGGGCAACCGCGTTGTTGTGCCTGGCCTCACTGGCGGCCAACCTGTTTTTCTACTGGCACGCGCAACCACTGCCCGGCAGCCTGCTGCTGTTGCAATTGCTGGCGATGCTCGGCGCGGCCTGGCAACTGCGGCACGGCGCCCGCTCGATCAGCCTGCGCCCCGCGGAACTGGCGGACCGCATGCTCAAGGTACAGGAGAGCGAGCGCCAACGACTGAGCCGGGAACTGCACGACGACATTGGGCAGTTGTTAACCGCCGCCATGCTGCAGGTCGACTGGCTGCAACGTCGGGCACCCGAGGCACAGCAGACGCAGTTCACAACCCTGCGCGCTACCCTGGACCAAACGTTGGCTAACGTTCGCGACGTGTCCGCCATCCTCAATCCGCGACAACTGGCGAGCCTTGGGCTCGAGGCCAGCCTGCGCGCACACCTGTTGCGCACCTTGCAGAACAGTGACCTTCACTGGAGCCTGGACTGCCACCAGCGCCTGGGCGGCATCAGCGAAGACGTCTCCATGGCGGCCTTTCGCATCACCCAGGAAGCGGTCACCAACGTGCTGCGCCATGCCAACGCCCGCAACTTGCTGATTCGCCTGCAACGCACGCCGCCAGGCCTTGCCCTGACAATCCAGGACGATGGTCGTGGCTTCGTGCCCGCCCAGGCCCCGGCCGATGCTGGCCAACGCGGCATGGCTGGCATGCAGGAGCGGGCCACCGCACTGCAAGGCAGCCTGACCGTCAACAGCCAGCCAGGCCAAGGCTGCCAGATCGACGCCCTGTTCCCGTGGCCGCCACGCAGCCAGGAACGTGCCAGGACCTCCCCCCATCATGACGTGTAGATTGCTGCTGGTAGACGACCATTCGCTGATTCGCGCCGGCGTGCGCGCGCTGGTATCGGACCTGCCCGATTACCAGGTGGTCGGCGAAGTCGAGGATGGCGGCCAGTTGCTGGAGCAGGTCCTGCGACTGGCGCCGGACATTGTCCTGCTGGACATATCCATGCGCTCGACCAGCGGCCTGGACGCGCTTGCGCAGTTGCGCGCAAACGGTTGCGCTTGCAAGGTACTGATGCTGTCCATGCACACCGACCCCGACCTGATCATGCGTGCCCTGGAAAGCGGCGCCCATGGCTACCTGCTCAAGGACACCAGCGCCACCGAGCTGGAACAGGCCCTCGCCGCACTGCGCAACAACGAGCGTTACCTGAGCCCGGCCATCGCCCATACCGTGATCAACCAGGCGCTGCTGCGCGCGCAGAGCGGCAAGCCACCCAGCGAAGAGCGACATAACCTGACCGCTCGCCAACTGGAGATCCTGCGCCTGATCGTGCGCGGCAAATCCACCCGCGAGATCGCCAATGGCCTGGGGCTGTCGATCAAGACCGTGGAAACCCACCGTTCGCAAATCATGAAACGCCTGCAGATCTACGACGTGGCAGGCCTGGTGCTGTTCGCCGTGCGCGAAAAGATCATCAGCCTGGACGACTGAGCAACGGCGAATCCGCCGGCAGGTGCACGCGCAGTGCCCGGGGCACGGCCTCGAAACGCAGGCTGTCAGCCTGCAGCGGCTCGCCGTCGAGGTTGATGTCCAGGCCTTGGGCGCTCTTGATCTCCACCCATGGCAACCGCGCCCGCACGAACAGCTCCTCCCCTGCCAGCAGGCCACGCAAAGCCCCCACCATTTCCTGCGGCGCCGGCAGGATGCCGATGTCCAGCAAGCCATCGTCAGCCTTGGCGTCCGGACAGAGCACATGCCCGCCTCCGGCCTGGCGCCCGTTGCCGATGCCCAGCGCCAGCAGCTCGCCCTGCCACTCGAAACCCGGCCCGTGCAAGGTGACCGAGGCGGCCTGCAACTCACTGAAGCGCGACAGGCCGGTGAACAGGTATGCCGCCGCCCCCAGCACTTTCTTGAGGTCTTCCGAGGTGCTGGCCGTGACCTGGCTGCCAAAGCCGCCGGTCGCCATGTTGAGGAACAGCTGGTCGCCCACCTGCCCCAGGTCGATCGGCTGCGCCGGCACGTCCAGCAGTGCAAGTGCCGCCGCCGGCTCCAACGGCACCCCGGCGGCCCTGGCGAAGTCATTGGCCGTCCCAAGGGGCAACAACGCCAGGCTTGGCCGCGTGTTGGCGGCCCCCTGTGCCACAGCCTCGGCCACGTCACGCAAGGTGCCATCACCACCACCTGCCACCACCAGCGGATAGCCTGCGGCCTGCGCCTCCTCGACCAGGCGCCTGGCATCGCCGGCCTCCCAGGTGAGGCGCACATCCAGTTGCCAGCCGCGCTCACGCAACTGGCCCACGGCCTCGCGCACCTCGCCGTTGGTCGCCTGCTTGCCATGCAGGATCAGCAGTGCCTTGCGCTCATTCATCGTTGTTCTCCATGGAAAAGCCCTACCGCAATCTCGACCACCATCAACCCGAGATTGCTCCCTGAGCCAAGCGATTAAAGCTGACTTCACACAATTGACATTGAAAGCCTAAGGCTACGGGCGCATGATTCGACAAATATTTGGCCATCGATGACGATCAAAGCCGAGAAAGTCATTTTATTGACTTTTACCGCCAGATGCCTGACAGGTCGTGATTTCCGTTCGTTGCGCTGCCCCAGCGCCCTGAGTAGAGGCTATGACTATGAGCGTTCTGCCCCCCTTTATCATCGCTGGCACCCGATCGTGGCCGGCTTCCCGTGAAGCCGTGCCCGAACCCGGCGTCATCGGCCTGGTGATGATCGAAGTGCAGAGCGGCGAGCACCTGGGCGAGGACGGCATCGTACGCTTTACTGATATCCATGGACGCGCCCCGGCAGCCGCCATCGGTTGACTGCCAGCGGGCGCGTCTTGTCTTCCAGGGCCGACAGCCGGCCACGCAACGAGGAATCGGGCTCATGCGCATACTCTGGACCCTGCCCTACCTGCCCTGGCCAACCACCAGCGGCAGCAAGACCCGGCAATATCATCTGCTGCGCCAACTGGCGCAGCGTGGTCACCGGATCACCTTGCTGGTGCAGTCCAAGGTGCCGCTGGGCGATGCGGCGCGCGAAGCCCTGGAGCCCTTGCTCGAACGCCTGATCGTGCTGCCCCGGCGCCCGCTGCACAGCCCGCTGAACCTGCTGGCCTCACCGATCATCGACTACCCCATGCGGGCGATCGTCAACGGCCTGGCACCGTGCCTGCGGCATCGCTTCGAGCAGTTGCTGGACGAACCCTGGGATGTCATCCAGATCGAGCACAGCTACGGTTTCCAGCCCTTCGAAAAGGCCCTGCAGGCCCGCGGCCTGCCCTTCATGCTCAGCGAACATACTCTTGAATCGGTGATGGGCGGCGCCTGCCATGACCGCCTGCCGCTATGGCTGCGCCCCTTCAATGCCTTCGACCGCTGGCGCTACCGCCGCTGGGAGCAGCGCGTGCTGCGTCAACCCAGCGAAGTGGTGGCGGTCAGCAACCACGATGCCGAACTGATCGAGCAGATCAGCGGGCGAGCGGTCAACGTGGTGGTCAATGGCGTCGACTGCGACTACTTCGAGGCTGTCCGGCCGTGCCCCCACAGCCAGCGCCTGCTGTTCGTCGGCAACTTCGAGTACGGGGCGAACCTCGAGGCCATCGAGTGGGCCCTGGAAGAAATCCTGCCACAGGTGTGGATGAGCAACCCGGCCGTCCGCCTGGCCATTGCCGGGCATGCGCTGCCGGCCAGCTGGAAACTGCATTGGAACGACCCGCGCATCGAGTGGCTAGGCTACCGCCCCGACCTGCGCGAAGTGCAACGGCGCTCGGCGCTGTTCTTCGCACCGCTGCGCTATGCCGGCGGCTCCAAGGTGAAAATCCTCGAAGCGATGGCCGCGGGCCTGCCGGTGATCAGCACCGGCAAGGGCGTTTCGGGCCTGGTGGCCAACAACGGCGAGCACTATCTGGGCAGCGACGACAGCGGCCAGCTGGCCTTGCTGATCACCCAACTGCTCAACCAACCCTGGCGCATGGCCCAACTGGGTGAAGCCGGCCGCCAGTTCGCCCGCCAGCGCCACGACTGGAGTGTCGCGGCGCAACAGCTGGAGAACGTGCACATGCGCCTGACCCAACTGGCGCCCGCTGGCGCATCGCCCACCGGTGAGGTGCTAGCCGAGTAGCTCACTGAAGGGAATGAACGGCACCAGTTCGCCCTGGCGCGGCATGCTGCCCTCACGCACCTCCACCACGCCTTCGGCCCAGGCCGCGCTGCGCAGCACCCCGGAGCTCTGGTTCTTGTAGATGCGTACCTGGCCGTCTTCGATGCGCGCCCTCAGGTATTCCCGACGATTGCCCGGCTTGGGCCAGTCGAAACCCGCCGGTACGCTGAAGCGCAGCGGCGCGACATTGGCCACGCCCTGACGACGCAGCAGGTACGGACGGGCCAGCAGGCCGAACGTGACCAGGGTCGATGCAGGATTCCCCGGCAGGCCGATTACCGGTACACCCTGGTAATGACCGAAGGTCAGGGGCTTGCCCGGCTTGATCGCCAGCTTCCACAACGCCAGCTCACCGGCTTCGCGCAGGGCCAGGCCAAGGTAATCGGCCTCACCCACCGACACGCCGCCGGTGGACAGGATCAGGTCGACATTGCCCAGCCCGGCCAGGCATTGGCGGGTGCGCTCAAGGTCATCGGCCAGAATGCCGGCATCCACCACTTCACAACCCAGGCGCTGCAACCAGCTGACCAGCAGGCGCCGGTTGCTGTTGTAAATCTGCCCCGGGCCCAGCGGCAAGCCGGGCTCGACCAGTTCGTCGCCGGTGGACAGCACCGCCACCCTGGGCCGGCGCACCACGTCGAGGCGAGCAAACCCCAGGGTCGCCGCCAGGCCCAGCTGGATCGGCCCCAGGCGTGTGCCGGCGCTCATCACCTGCTCGCCGGCACGGGTTTCCTGGCCTTTGGGGCGCACGTTCTGGTCGACGGCCAGCGGCTCGAGGAAGCGCACCCGGCCATCCTCCAGCACTTCGGCGTTTTCCTGCATCTCGACGCAATCGGCCCCTTCCGGCAATGGCGCGCCGGTGAAGATACGCGCACAAGTGCCTGGCTGCAGGGGCTGCGGCGCGTGACCGGCAAAAATGCGCTGGCTCACCGGCAGCGCCTCGCCCTGCCAATCGGCCAGGCGCAGCGCATAGCCATCCATGGCACTGTTGGGCCAGGGCGGCAGGTCGAGCCCGGCTACAAGCTCACGCGCCAACACGCGGCCTTCGGCATCGGCCAGCGCCACCGCTTCAGAGTCACCGATCGGCGCGGCCTCGGCCAACGCCAGCAGGCGCTCGAGGGCTTCTTCCACCGGCATCAACGGCCGGGCGGGCGCAGCCTCAGCCACGGCTTTCACAGGCCGCTGCCTGCTTCAGGTGAGGGACGAAGTTGCAGGGGCGATGGCGGGCGTCGAGCTGTTCGGCGAGGATGCCATCCCAGCCGGTGCGCACGGCATTGGTCGAACCCGGCAGGCAGCACACCAGGGTGCCATTGGCCAGGCCCGCCAAGGCGCGGGACTGCACGGTCGAGGTGCCGATATCGGCCACCGAGATCTGCCGGAACAACTCGCCGAACCCCTCGACCTGCTTGTCCAGCAGGCAGGCCACGGCTTCCGGAGTGCTGTCACGGCCGGTGAAACCGGTACCGCCAGTGATCAACACCACCTGCACCTGGTCATCGGCGATCCAGGTCGCGACCTGGGCGCGGATCTTGTACAGGTCATCCTTGAGCAGCACCCGGGCGGCGAGCTGATGGCCGGCCGCCGTGAGGCGATCGACGAACAGCTGGCCGGAGGTGTCGGTCTCGAAGGTACGGGTGTCGCTGACCGTCAGTACAGCGATGTTCAACGGCACGAAGGGGGTATCTGCCTTGGCTTTCATGGGGGTCCGTCGCAGGGAAACTGGGATGTGCGCTGTTATATCACAGGCCGGCCGAGCGCTGCCCCGCCGTTGCTCCCGGTCAATGCCCCGGCCTGAGCGCTATGCTGCACTGGACAAGGAACTTGCGTAGGCGCCCTGCGTCATAACGTCATCAAGCACACTCGAACCAGGAGAAACACGATGATCCAACGGACCCTTCCCGCTTTCCTGCTTGCCCTGGGCCTGGGCGCCCTGGCCGGCTGCGCCTCGCCAGCCGTCATCACCCTGAACGACGGCCGTGAGATCCAGGCGGTGGATACCCCGAGCTATGACGAAGACTCCGGCTTCTACGAATTCGAACAACTTGACGGCAAGCGCACGCGCATCAACAAAGACCAGATCCGCACGGTCAAAGAGCTGTGATCCAGCCCCTGCATTTCGACGCAACTCCTTTTTGCAACAAGGGGTTGCGTTGAAAAAAACGATGCAGTAGCATTTTGGCCATCGGAGTGTAGCGCAGCCAGGTAGCGCGTCTCGTTCGGGACGAGAAGGCCGCAGGTTCGAATCCTGTCTCTCCGACCAAATCCCCGAAAAGCCCGCCAAGTGCGGGCTTTTTTGTGCCTGAATCACATCGCGGGGCAAGCCCGCTCCCACGTTGCCGCAAATCCTCGGCAGTGTGGGAGCGGACTTGCCCCGCGATTGGCGATTATCGAGCCGACACCGCCGTCTCCGGCATTACCGGCACATGCAGCAGTTGCAGCCGTGCACTGCTCCATTCGCGAGTCTTGTTGGTCAGTGCCAGGTCGTTGTTCAGCTTCTGGCCGTAGGTTGGCACGATCGCTTTGAGCTTGGCCTGCCATTCAGGGCTCTTGATGCGGTCCTTGAAGGTCTTCTCCAGCACCGTCAGCATGATCGGCGCGGCGGTCGACGCGCCGGGCGAGGCGCCCAGCAGCGCGGCAATGCTGCCGTCCTCGGCGGCCACCACTTCGGTGCCGAACTGCAGGATGCCGCCATGCACAGGGTCCTTCTTGATCACCTGCACCCGCTGGCCGGCCTGCAGCAGCGTCCAGTCCTCGTTCCGGGCGTTGGGGAAATACTCGCGCAGGGCCGCCATGCGGTCATCGAAGCTGAGCATCAGCTGGCCCATCAGGTAGGTGCTCAGGTCGATGTTGTCGATACCGGCATGCAGCATGGGGCTGACGTTGTGGCTGGTCAGCGAGGCGAACATGTCCAGCAGCGAGCCGTGTTTCAGGTACTTGGTGGAGAAGGTCGCGAACGGGCCGAACAGCAGGACCTGCTTGCCATCGATCATCCGGGTGTCGAGGTGCGGCACCGACATCGGTGGCGCACCGACCGACGCCTTGCCATACAGCTTGGCCTGGTGCCGGGCGACCGTGTCGGGGTTGTCGGTCATCAGGAACTGGCCGCCCACCGGGAAACCGGCATAGCCGTCGGCTTCCGGGATGCCGGATTTCTGCAGCAGCTTGAGCGCACCGCCCCCGGCGCCGATGAACACGAACTTGGCCTTGACGCTGGTCTGCGCGCCGCCGTTGGCCAGGTCGGCCACCACCACGTTCCAGCTGCCGTCCTCATTGCGCACGATGTCGCGCACCTCATGGCTCAGGTGCAACTGGACATTGGGGTTGCGGGTCATCGATGCGAACAGCTGGCGGGTGATCTCGCCGAAGTTCACGTCGGTACCGATGGCCATGCGCGTGGCCGCGACCTTCTGCCCCGGGTCGCGCCCTTCCATTACCAGCGGTGCCCACTGGCGGATCTGCTCGCGGTCTTCGGAGATCTGCATGCCGCGGAACAGCGGGCTGTGCTGCAGCGCCGCCACGCGCTTGTGCAGGAAGGCGATGTTCTCCTCACCCCAGACGAAGCTCATGTGCGGCACATTGTTGATGAATGACGGTGGGTTGCTCAGCACGCCCTGTTCGACCTGGTAGGCCCAGAACTGCTTGGACACCTCGAACTGCTCGTTGACGTTGACCGCCTTGCTGATGTCGATGCTGCCGTCCTTGCCTTCGCTGGTGTAGTTCAGCTCGCAGAAGGCAGAGTGGCCGGTACCGGCGTTGTTCCAGGCGTTGGAGCTCTCTTCGGCGACCTGGTCCATGCGCTCGTAGACGTCGACCTTCCAGCCCGGCTCAAGCTCGGTGAGGTAGGTCCCCAGGCTCGCGCTCATGATGCCGCCGCCGATCAGCAGGACATCGACGGTCTTTTGTGGCTCCGCAGGCTTGGAGCAACCGATGACGCTCAGGCACAGGAGCGTCAGCAGGATTTTCTTCATTGGATCTTTCCGGTTGTTGTGTAAGCGCGGCCTCGATAGCGAAGAGCGTGCCAACCGGTTGCAAGCCAATGTTCATGGGGGCGACACCAGGCCGCATGGCGACAAACCGCCACAGGCAGGGGGAAGATCCCGCCCGGATGGCGGATTTCCCCCGCGATGGCGGCTTCAGGCGGTCAGGCGCGAGGTGACCTCACCCAACTGCCCCGACAAGCCATGCAAACGCTGCCCGGCCTGCTCGGTATGCTGCACCGCCTGCTGGTTGGCCGTGGCGATACGGGTGATCTCGATCAGGTTGCGCGAGATATCTTCGGCCACGCTGGTCTGCTCCTCGGCCGCCGTGGCGATCTGCCGGTTCATGTCGCGGATCGCCTCCACCGCCAGGGTGATGCGCTGCAGCATCTGCCCGGCCTGCTGCACCTGTTCGGCGCCCTCCTCACTGCGCTGCTGGCCACTCTCGATGGCCTTGACCGCCTCTACCGCGCCCGACTGCACCGCTTCGATGATCTGGTGGATTTCGGCGATCGACGCCGCCGTGCGCTGGGCCAGGCTGCGCACCTCGTCCGCCACTACGGCAAAGCCACGCCCGGCCTCGCCCGCGCGCGCCGCCTCGATGGCCGCGTTGAGTGCCAACAGGTTGGTCTGCTCGGCAATGCCACGGATCACCTCGAGCACCTTGCCGATGCGCGTGCTGTCGTTCTCCAGATGGCGAATCACCGCAGCCGTGCCGGCGATCTCGCGGTTCACCAGGCCAATGATATCGATGGTCTGCTGCATCACCTGCTCGCCGGCCTGGGCGCTGTGGTCGGCGTCGTCCGCCGCGCGGGCCGCCTCGGCGGCATGGCGCGCGACTTCCTGGGCAGTGGCGGACATCTCGTGCATGGCGGTGGCGACCTGGTCGGTACGCTGAAACTGGTCATGGGTGCCGCTGGCCATGTCGCCGGCGATGTTGCGCAGCTGGCCGCTGGCGCTCTCCAGTTCTTCGGCATTGTCCTTGAGGCGGCCGACGGTGTCGGCGAGAAAATCGCGCAGGGTATTGGCGGCACGCGCCAGGCGCCCCAGCTCGTCCTCGCGACGGCTGTCGACCCGCGCGCCGAAGCGGCCCTGGCTGAGCTGGGCGACATAGTCGATCAACTGGCGAATCGGCTCGACCAGGCTGCGGTTGATCAGCCACAGGCTCAGCAGCCCGACCAGCACGGCCGAAGCCAGCATCACCAGCACGCCGAGCCACACGGTGCGCTCGGCATCAGCATTGATTTCGGCCGCACGGCCACGGGCATCACCGCGCAACTGCTCGACCAGCGCGCTCATCTGGTCGCTGGTGGCGCGGTCCACACCCTTGACCGCCATGTCGCCGGCCACCGGGTCACCGCCGGCGGCAAGGAAGGCCTGGCGGCCCTGCTGGTAAGCCACACCCAACTGCCGGTGGCTGGCCTTGAGCTGCTCCAGGCGCGCCTTGAGCGCCGGATCGCTGCTGTCGATCAGTTGGCCGAGCAGGGTCTGAACCTGCTGCTCACGGGCCTGGAACTGCTGCCAGTACTTGTCCAGCTCGGCCGGCTGGCGGCCGCGCAGCAGCACGTTCTTCCACTCCTGCACCTGGATCTTGAACTGAAGGTTAGCTTCATCGATCAACTGCGAGGCCTGCAAGGGCCCGTCTACCAGCCGGGCATAGCCATGCACGCTGGAAGACAGGAACTGGAAGCACACCAGGGCGATCAGCAACATCGCCGCCAGGCTACCGCCGAGCAGGGTGAGAATTTGCACTCTGAGGGATTTACGCAACATCGTGGATCTCGGAACAAGGAGGTAAGGAAGCGGACACGACAGCGCCGCCGACTAAAGACATCCTTGTCCTCGTTCGCAGGCCAAAAAAAAGCTGCCATCGATCGATAGCAGCCAGGTCGAGCACATACGCAACAGCTGAGCCAGATACTCTCAGGCAATTGCTACAGAATTGTTACAAGCTCGCGACAGCCTCATCCATTGTTGAACTGCAGCGCCGCCAGGCGCGCATACAGCGGGCTCTCTTCCACCAACTGGCGGTGCGTCCCTACCGCCACCAAACGCCCCTGGTCGATCACCGCGATGCGGTCGGCATGCTGCACCGTGGCCAGGCGATGGGCGATCACCAGCGTGGTACGCCCGGCCATCAACTGCGGCAACGCTTGCTGGATCAGGTGCTCGCTCTGCGCATCGAGGGCGCTGGTGGCCTCGTCCAGCAGCAGGATCGGCGCATCCACCAGCAGTGCCCGGGCAATCGCCAAGCGCTGGCGCTGGCCGCCGGACAAACCAATGCCACCCTCCCCCAGCCGGGTCTGGTAACCCTGCGGCAACTGGACGATGAATTCGTGGGCATGGGCGCTGCGCGCCGCCGCCTCGACCTCGGCCTGGCTGGCCTCGGGGCGGCCATAACGGATGTTGGCCTCGACCGTGCCACGGAACAACGCCGGTTGCTGGGCCACCAGGGCGAACTGACGGCGCAGCTCGGCCACTTCCAGGCCGGTGATCGGCTGGCCATCGAGCAGGATGCTGCCGCCCTGGGGGTCGTAGAAGCGCAGCAACAGGTCGAACAGGGTCGACTTGCCGGCGCCCGACGGCCCGACCAACGCGACCGTCTGGCCAGGCTGCACCTGCAGGCTCAGGCCATCGATGGCGGCCACCGCCGGGCGCGACGGGTAGGCGAAGCGCACCTCGCGCAGCTCGATGGCACCACTGGCGCGCCCGCCTGCCAGGCCGACGGCCTGGCGCGGCGCCAGGATCGCACTCTGCGCCGCCAGCAACTCGGCAATGCGCTCGGCAGCACCCGCTGCCCGCTGCAGCTCGCCGATCACCTCGCTCAAGGTGCCGAAGGCACTGCCGACGATCAGGCTGTAGAACACGAAGGCCGCCAGCTCGCCGCCGGAGATGCGCCCGGCGATCACATCCATGCCACCCACCCAGAGCATCACCCCCACCGCCCCCAGCACCAGCACGATCACCAGGGTGATCAGCCAGGCACGCTGGGCGATGCGCCGTCGCGCCACGCTGAACGCCGCTTCCACGGTGTCGGCGAACAGCGCGCGGTCACGGGCTTCGTGGTTGTAGGCCTGCACGGTCTTGATCTGGCCGAGGCTCTCGGCGACGTAGCTGCCGACATCGGCGACCCGGTCCTGGCTTTGCCGCGACAGGCTGCGCACCCGCCGGCCGAACAACAGGATCGGCGCCAGCACCAGCGGCAAGGCCAACACCACGATGCTGGTGAGCTTGGGGTTGGTGACGAACAGCAGAATCACCCCACCCACCACCATCAGGGCATTGCGCAGGAACATCGACAAGGACGAGCCGATCACCGACTGCAACAACGTGGTGTCGGCGGTCAGCCGCGACTGGATCTCCGAGCTGCGGTTGTCCTCGAAGAACCCCGGATGCAGCCCCAGCAGATGATCGAACACCGCCCGGCGGATGTCGGCGACGCAGCGTTCACCGATCCACGACACCAGGTAGAAGCGGGCGAAAGTCCCCACGGCCAGGGCCAGCACCAACAGCAGGAACAGGCCGATGGTCTGGTTGAGCTGGTGCATCGACCCCGTCATGAAGCCCTGGTCCACCAGCAGGCGAATGCCCTGCCCCATGGACAGGGTGATGCCGGCGGTGACCACCAGCGCCAACAAGGCCAGCAGGGCCTGACGGCGGTAAGGGCGCAGGAACTGCCAGCCCAGGTGCAGGGCACGACGTTGGCGCGAAGAGATCGGTTCAGGCATGGCGGGCATGTTCGGCAGGAAGATGGGCCAAGCCTACCACTGGTCCACCTTGCAGGAACTGCTCCAGCCGCAGGGGCATCACATCGGAGGTATCGGACGGCGTGGGGCGAAAAAGCCTTATGCCCTGCCTATGACCTTTCGTTCTAAGGTGCCGCTGGAGCTTTGCCACGCTTTCTGTTGGACTGGTCCTGTCATGCCCCGCCAGCTGTCACAGGCCAGTCATGGCAAAGCGGTACGTTTGAGCTTGAACCTGAAGAGGAGACAGGACATGAGCTTGCAGCACGGCAACGAGACGCCCAAGACCCCGAAGCATCCGCAACCTCAAGTGTGCGGTTCGATCATCGATGGCCAGGGCCGCGAGATCCCGATCACCGAGCAGATGATCCAGAAAGCCTGCAAGGACCTGGAAGAAAGCCGGGTCAAGAAAGTCGGCAAAGACTAAAACAAGAATTCCTTCGAACCCGGCGCCTGCGCCGGGTTTTTATTTGCAGGTCAAGCGGTCAAACCAGCACCGCGCCCAACGCACTTACCACCTGCGCCAGCTGCGGCGCCTCGCCCCGCAGGCGCACCGCCAAGCCTTCGATCTCACGCCGCACCGGATACTGCTTGCGCAGCAGGTCGAAGGCCGCACGCTGCTCGGCGGGGTCGTCGCTCAGGCTGCGACGGAAATCGGCATCGTCACGGCGCGGGTCGTACACCGCCCGGCACAGGGTGGCCAGGGCCCAGGCCGGCTCGGCGCCAGCATCCAGCTCGATCTGCGCCAGCGCAGGTGCTGGCAGCAGGTCTGCCAGCCGTACCTGCTCGATTTCACCCTGCACACGGCAGAACGCCTGGTAGATCTGCGCCGTGCCGCGCTGCTTGCCGTCCAGGCTGTAGCCGGCGATATGCGGGGTGGCCAGGGTGCACAGGTCGGCCAGTTGCAGGTCCACCTGCGGCTCGCCTTCCCACACGTCGAGCACCGCGTGCAGGTCTTCGCGATCCAGCAGCAGCTCACGCAGCGCGGCATTGTCCACCACCGGGCCACGGCTGGCATTGATCAGCCAGGCGCCGGGGCGCAGGCGCGCCAGGAGCGACTCATCGAGCAGGTGCCAGGTCGGGTGTTCGCCACCGCGCTGCAGCGGCGTGTGCAGGCTGATCACGTCGCACTGCTCGACGATGGTCGCAAGGTCGACGAAATCGCCCCCCTCGCTGGCCTGGCGCAGCGGGTCGCACACCAGCACCTTCCAGCCCAGGCCATGCAGTACGCGCACCAGACGCCCGCCGACTTCGCCGGCACCGACCACGCCATAAACCCGCTTGCCCAGCTCGACGCCCTCGAGTTCGGCCAGGGTCAGCAGGCTGCCCAGCACATAGTCGACCACGCCACGGGCGTTGCAACCCGGGGCGCTGCTCCAGTGGATGCCCGCTTCAGCGAAGTAATCGAGGGCGAGGTGATCGGTACCGATGGTGCAGGTGCCCACGAAGCGCACCTTGCTGCCTTCGAGCAGTTGCCGGTCGACGCGGGTCACCGAGCGCACCAGCAGCACGTCGGCGTCCTTCACGCAGGCGGCATCGATGGCCCGGCCGGGGTAGCGGCGAATCTCGCCGAAACCGGCAAAGAAGGCATCGAGCAGCGGGATGTTTTCGTCGGCAACTATCAGCATGGCGCTCTCCTGTCAGGGGAGCGCAGTGTAGCCTGATCGCGCCGGCCTCAGTCGGCCTTCTTGCGGATCCAGTACAGGTAGGTGCCGGCCTCTTCCTGCTGGCCTACCAGTTCGTGGCCGAGGAAGTTGCAGAACTTGGGGATGTCGCGGCGGGTCGAGGGGTCGGTGGCGATCACCTTGAGCAGGCCGCCGGCGGCCAGGTTGCGCACGTGCTGGTGCAACATCATCACCGGCTCCGGGCAGTTCAGGCCGGTGGCGTCGAGGATGGCGTCGGGGGTGAAATCGGTCATGAAAGGCTCCGCGAAATGATCGTCATTGTGGCGTATCCGTCGATGGGCTCCAAGGGGCTGGCAGGTCGCAGCGGCGAACCGCAGCTCCCTGTAGGAGCGGCCTTGTGTCGCGAAAGGGCCGCAACGCGGCCCCAGGATTTCAGCGTAAAAGCAGTAATCGCCGGGGCTGCTCTGCAGCCCTTTCGCGACACAAGGCCGCTCCTACAGTGGCCGTGCAAGCCCGTTCAACGCGGTTTCAGGTCCAGCCGGCGCAGGTGGCAGGTCACTTCCTCGCGGTCGTGGTACAGCTGCTTGCAGGCGATCGACACCTTGACCTTGCGCGCCTTGAAGCCTTCCTCGATGCGGTCGAGCAACTTGCGCACCTCGGCGTGACGCTGCTTCATCGGCAGCTTGAGGTTGACCACCGCCTCGCGGCACAGCCCCTCGCCCAGCCAGGTCTCGATCAGTGACGCGGTGCGCGCCGGCTTCTCGACGATGTCGCAGACCATCCAGTCCACGGTCTGTTTCGGCTTCCAGGTAAAGCCGTCGGCCATCAGGTGCGTGACCAGCCCGGTGTCCATCAGGCTCTCGGCCATCGGCCCGTTGTCGATGGCGGTGACCAGCATGCCGCGCTTGACCAGCTGGTAGGTCCAGCCGCCGGGCGCAGCCCCCAGGTCGACACCGGTCATGTCGTCGTTCAGGCGCTGGTCCCACTGCTCGCGCGGGATGAACTGGTGCCAGGCTTCTTCCAGCTTGAGGGTCGAACGGCTGGGCGCTTCCCGTGGGAACTTCAGGCGCGGGATGCCCATTGGCCACAGCGCCTGGTTACCCGCTTCGGCCTGGCCCAGAAATACCCGCCGGCCACTGATGAAGGTCAACAACAGGCGCGGACGCTGCGCGTCGTCGACCAGCCGCCCGGCCTTCTCCAGTGCCTTGCGCAGCGGCACTTCGAACTTGCGGCAGAAGGTCGACAGCTCCTTGCCGTCGTTGGTGTCGAGCACCTCCAGCCACAGGCTGCCGAATACCGGCAGCTCGGCCAGGTGCTCGAGCAGCACGCTGATACGGTCGGTCTCGGGCAACTCGATGTAGCTGCCACGCGCCCACTGGCGCGGGAAGATCAGCTGGTCGAAACGCATTTCACGCATCAGCCGCGCGGCACCGTCGGGCTCGCTGCAGACGAATTCGGCGCAGGCGCTGTTTGGCTTGCCTTTGGCATAGCCGGCCACGCCCAGGTGGGCGGCGTGTTCGCTGATTTCAGCGCAGACCTCGCCCTCGAAGCCGGGCCGGCAATGCATGAACAGGGTATTCATCTCTAACTCCACATCACTGGCGCAGGCGGCGCCAGCCTTGATCCGGCGCAACGCAAGGTACGGCCGGGCGGCGAATGATAAAGGAAGATCGGAACCCGCGACACGCCCCACCGGTCCAGAAAAGGGTCAGGCCCGGCAAACGGGGCTAACCTGACTGTTCAGCCAGGTCCGTGCCGTGCGGACCGATCCACAGCGGTGACACTGGCGATCCTTTGGCAGTCGCCGGGCACCGGAGCACAAGGAGTTGTCAATGCCCTCGCTCGATAGCCTGAAAACCCTCAAGTCGCTGAAGGTGGCCGACCACACCTACCACTACTTCAGCCTCGCCGAAGCCGCCCGCCAGCTGGGCGACCTGCAACACCTGCCGATGTCGCTGAAAGTGCTGCTGGAGAACCTGCTGCGCTGGGAGGACGGCAAGACCGTCACCGGCGACGATCTGCGTGCCTTGGCCGAGTGGCTCAAGGATCGCCGCTCGGACCGCGAAATCCAGTACCGCCCGGCGCGGGTACTGATGCAGGACTTCACCGGCGTACCGGCCGTGGTCGACCTGGCTGCCATGCGCGCGGCCATGCACAAGGCCGGTGGCGACCCGCAGCGCATCAACCCGCTGTCGCCGGTGGACCTGGTGATCGACCACTCGGTGATGGTCGACCGCTACGCCAGCCCCGCCGCCTTCGCCCAGAACGTCGACATCGAGATGCAGCGCAATGGCGAGCGCTACGCGTTCCTGCGCTGGGGCCAGAACGCCTTCGACAACTTCCGCGTGGTGCCGCCGGGCACCGGCATCTGCCACCAGGTCAACCTGGAATACCTCGGGCGCACGGTCTGGACCCGCGACGAGGACGGGCGCACCTACGCCTTCCCCGACACCCTGGTCGGCACCGACTCGCACACCACCATGATCAACGGCCTGGGCGTGCTCGGCTGGGGCGTGGGCGGCATCGAGGCCGAGGCGGCCATGCTCGGCCAGCCGGTGTCGATGCTGATCCCCGAGGTGATCGGCTTCAAGCTCACCGGCAAGCTGCGCGAGGGCATCACCGCCACCGACCTGGTGCTGACCGTGACGCAGATGCTGCGCAAGAAAGGTGTGGTGGGCAAATTCGTCGAGTTCTACGGCGACGGCCTGGCCGACCTGCCGCT
Source organism: Pseudomonas sichuanensis (assembly GCF_003231305.1). Classification (GTDB taxonomy): domain Bacteria; phylum Pseudomonadota; class Gammaproteobacteria; order Pseudomonadales; family Pseudomonadaceae; genus Aquipseudomonas; species Aquipseudomonas sichuanensis. The sequence goes on from NZ_QKVM01000016.1 coordinate 68,569, forward strand.
GGCCGACCGCGCCACTATCGCCAACATGGCCCCGGAATACGGCGCCACCTGCGGTTTCTTCCCGGTCGACCAGGTAACCCTCGACTACCTGCGCCTGTCGGGCCGCCCGGAGCAGGCGGTGCAACTGGTCGAGGCCTATTGCAAGGCCCAGGGCCTGTGGCGTCTGCCCGGCCAGGAACCGCTGTTCAGCGACAGCCTGGCGCTGGACATGCATGAGGTTGAAGCCAGCCTGGCCGGCCCCAAGCGCCCGCAGGACCGGGTAGCCCTGAACCAGGTTCGCCAGGCCTTCGACCAGTTCATCGAGCTGCAGCCCAAGCCACTGGCCAAGGATGTCGGGCGCCTGGAAAGCGAAGGCGGTGGCGGCGTGGCCGTGGGCAATGCCGACCAGGCCGGCGAGATCGACTACAGCCATGCCGGCCAGACCCACACCCTGCGTGACGGCGCGGTGGTGATCGCCGCCATCACCTCGTGCACCAACACCTCCAACCCGAGCGTGATGATGGCGGCTGGGCTGGTGGCGAAAAAAGCCGTGGAAAAGGGCCTGCAACGCAAGCCCTGGGTCAAGAGTTCGCTGGCCCCCGGCTCCAAGGTGGTCACCGACTACTACAAGGCAGCCGGCCTGACCCCTTACCTGGACCAGCTGGGCTTCGACCTGGTGGGCTATGGCTGCACCACCTGCATCGGCAACTCCGGGCCGCTTGACGAGGCCATCGAACACGCCATCGGCAGTGCCGACCTGACGGTCGCCTCGGTGCTGTCGGGCAACCGCAACTTCGAGGGCCGGGTGCATCCGCTGGTGAAAACCAACTGGCTGGCCTCGCCACCGCTGGTGGTGGCCTACGCCCTGGCCGGCAGCGTGCGCGTGGACCTGAGCCAGGATGCCCTGGGCACCGGCAAGGACGGCCAGCCGGTCTATCTGCGCGATATCTGGCCCAGCCAGCAGGAGATTGCCGCAGCGGTCAGCAACGTCGACACGCGCATGTTCCACAAGGAATACGCCGAAGTGTTCGCCGGTGACGCCCAGTGGCAGGCCATCGAGGTACCGCAGGCGGCCACCTATGTCTGGCAGGACGATTCCACCTATATCCAGCACCCGCCGTTCTTCGACGACATTGGTGGCCCGCTGCCGCAGATCACCGATGTGCAAGGGGCTCGCATCCTCGCCCTGCTCGGCGACTCGGTGACCACCGACCACATTTCTCCGGCCGGCAACATCAAGGCCGAAAGCCCCGCCGGGCGCTACCTGCGCGCCAAGGGTGTGGAACCGCGCGACTTCAACTCCTATGGCTCGCGCCGCGGCAATCACGAAGTGATGATGCGCGGCACGTTCGCCAATATTCGCATCCGCAACGAAATGCTCGGCGGTGAGGAAGGCGGCAACACACTGCATGTGCCGAGCGGCGAAAAGCTGTCGATCTATGACGCCGCCATGCGCTACCAGCAGGAAGGTACGCCACTGGTGGTGATCGCCGGGCAGGAATACGGCACCGGCTCCAGTCGCGACTGGGCGGCCAAGGGCACCAACCTGTTGGGGGTCAAGGCCGTGCTGGCGGAAAGCTTCGAGCGTATCCACCGCTCCAACCTGGTGGGCATGGGCGTGTTGCCACTGCAGTTCAAGGCCGGTGACGACCGCAAGCGCCTGGGGCTGACCGGCAAGGAGCGCATCGATGTGCTAGGGCTGAGTAACGCGCAGATCCGCCCGGGGATGAGCCTGCCAGTGCGTATTACCCGCGAGGACGGCCAGCAGAAGGAGATCGAGGTGCTGTGCCGGATCGACACGCTCAATGAGGTGGAATACTTCAAGTCGGGGGGCATCCTGCACTATGTGCTGCGGCAGCTGATTGCCGGGTGATCATGGCCAGGGGCCATTTATTGGCCCCTGATCAGGTGTCCTGAAGGGCGCGAGCTCAGTCGAAGCAGTTCCGCACTCGCTGCCACAAGGATTTTGCATGTCGTTGCCCCACTGGATCGCGCTGGGCCTGCTGGCCCTCGGCTACTGCTTTGCACTGACCCACGGCAGCCTCGGCCTGGCTGCCCTGCCCAGCCTGCTCGCCCTGCTGTGCACCGCCCTGCTGGTACGGCGCAGGGTGCGCTGGCAACAGACCCTCGGCCACCTGCTGTTCATCGGCATGGCCGCTTCACTGGCCCTGCATTGGCTGCCGGGCTTCAATGGCGCCAAGGTCATCGACAAGGCCGTGTTCAGCCAAGGCGCGCTGCCGTTCTCGATGTACCTGAACCTGGACAAGCCGCTAATCGGCCTGTGGTTGCTGCTGGCCTGCCCGTGGCTGGTGGTGTTGCGCGGGCGCGGGCTGGCGCTGAGCCTGCTCGCCATCCTGCCGCTGACCCTGCTCGCCTGCCTGGGCGGTGCCTGGGCCCTGGGGCTGGTGGCCTGGGCGCCTAAATGGCCGGACCAGGCCTGGCTGTGGCTGTTGAACAACCTGCTGCTGGTCAGCCTGACCGAAGAACTGCTGTTTCGCGGTTACATCCAGGGCGGCCTGCAACGTCTGTTCAGGCATGAAGGCCTGGCGTTGCTGGCAGCGGCGCTGCTGTTCGGCCTGGCTCACCTGGGGGGCGGCTGGCAGTGGTTCTACCTGGCGACCTTGGCAGGGGTGGGTTACGGCCTGGCGTACCGCCATGGCGGCCTGCTTGCAGCGGTGGCCTGCCATGCCTGCGTCAACCTGGCGCACTTCGCGGGCTTGAGCTATCCGATGCTGGCACTTGGCTAAGCAATCGGTCATGATCCGACCTGATCGTCATAAACCATAAATAAAGCTGCAATATTGACGGCAACGGACGCGAACGCGCGGGTTTAAACCACAATCGCAGTGTTCATCCGTTGCGCCAGATCAATGCAGGTTAAATATTCATTCAATAAAACCAGCGGCTTGCCGATACCTGTCGAAAGCCTTGCGGATTGAACAGCCAATGCGTAACAACCAGCCGATTACCCAGAGAGAACGGACTTTCCCTGCCCAACAGCGGTTGATCTCCACGACCAATGCCAAAGGCGTGATCACCTACTGCAACGATGCCTTCGTCGAGATCAGCGGTTTCTCTCGCGAGGAACTCATGGGCGCGGCGCACAACCTGGTGCGTCACCCCGACGTGCCGCCTGCGGTGTTTGCCCACATGTGGCAGACCCTCAAGCAAGGCCTGCCATGGATGGGCATCGTCAAGAACCGCTGCAAATCCGGCGACCACTATTGGGTCAACGCCTACGTCACCCCTGTCTTCGAGAAGAACCAGGTGGTTGGCTATGAGTCGGTGCGGGTCAAACCCACCGCCGAGCAGATCCGCCGCGCCGAAGGCCTGTACCAGCGCATCAACCAGGGCAAGTCTGCGATCCCGCGCCGCGACCAGTGGCTGCCGGTGCTGCAGGACTGGCTGCCGTTCATCCTGATCAGCCAGGTCGGCTTCCTGATCGGCAACTGGCTCGGCCACTCCTGGGGCTTCGCCCTGGCCGCCGGCCTGTCGGTCCCGCTGGGCCTGCTCGGCCTGAGCTGGCAGCAGCGCGGCCTCAAGCGCCTGCTGCGCCTGGCCGAACAGAGCACGTCCGACCCGCTGATCGCGCAGATGTACACCGACAGCCGCGGCGTCCAGGCGCGCCTGGAAATGGCCATGCTCAGCCAGGACGCACGGATGAAGACCTGCCTGACCCGCCTGCAGGACAGCGCCGAACAGCTCAGCGACCAGGCCCGCCAGTCCGACACCCTCGCCCACCAGAGCTCGTCGGGCCTGGAGCGCCAGCGCGTGGAAACCGAGCAGGTGGCCGCCGCCGTCAACCAGATGGCCGCCACTACCCAGGAAGTGGCCAACCACGTTCAGCGCACCGCCGATGCCACCCAGGAAGCCAACCGCCTGACCAGCCAGGGCCGCAACATTGCCGGCGAAACCCGTGACGCCATCGAGCGCTTGTCGGCTGCCGTGGGCGAGACGGGCCTGACCGTGACGCAACTGGCCAAGGACAGCGACGAGATCGGTGGCGTGGTCGATGTGATCAAGGGCATTGCCGACCAGACCAACCTGCTGGCGCTCAACGCCGCCATCGAAGCAGCCCGTGCCGGTGAGATGGGCCGCGGTTTCGCCGTGGTTGCCGACGAGGTTCGCCAGCTGGCCCAGCGCACCGCCGAGTCCACCGGGCAGATTCACGGCCTGATCGCCAAGCTGCAACAGACCGCCAACAACGCGGTGCAGACCATGGAGACCGGCCACCGCCAGGCCCAGGAAGGCGTCGAGCGGGTCATGCAAGCCGACCAGGCGCTGGTGGGCATCAGCGAAGCGGTCGCCAACATCACCGACATGGCCACCCAGATCGCCGCCGCCACCGAAGAGCAGACCGCGGTGGCCGAAGAGATCAGCCGCAACATCAGCACCATTGCCGACCTGGCCGACCAGACTGCCGGCCAGGCCCAGCGCTCGGCGCTGCTCAGCGAAGAGCTGACCAGCACCGCCGGCACGCAGTACTCGTTGGTGGAGCGCTTCAACCGCTAAAGCCTGAACGAACCATCGCGGGGCAAGCCCGCTCCCACAAGTGCTGTGCAGAATGCCAGACCTGTGGGAGCGGGCTTGCCCCGCGATGCTTTTACCAGTCGAGCGTCAACCGACTCTCGAAATACCTCTCCTGCCCCGTCAACGGATCCTCGAAACGCAGGCTCTGCGCCAGCAGCTTCAATGGCCGCTCATAGTCATCCTGTTCATCGACCAGTTGCGGATAGAACGGGTCGTTGCAGATCCCAGCCCCCAGCGCCGCCATGTGCACCCGCAACTGATGGGTCTTGCCGGTCACCGGCGACAAGCCATAGCGCCACAGCCCACCGTTCTTTTCCAGTACACAGGCATGGGTTTCGCTGTTATCGGCCCCTTGCACTTCATGCATGCGGAAGAACGGCTCGCCATGCACCAGGCGGCTGCAGTGCACCAACGGGAAATCATGCTGCGGCATGGCAGCGGCGATGGCCTGGTAGTGCTTGTCGATGCGCCGCTCGGGGAACAGCCGCTGATAGGCACCCCGGGTTTGCGGGTTGGCCGAGAACAACACCAGCCCTGCGGTGTGGCGGTCGATGCGGTGCAGGGGCACCAGGTGCGGGTTGTCCAGCCGACGGATCAAGCGGCGCAGCAGGGTCTGCTCGACATACTCGCCAGTGGGCGTCACCGGCAGGAAATGCGGCTTGTCCGCCACCACCAGATGCTCGTCCATGTGCAGGATCTGCTCCTGTACCGGGATCGGCTTCTCGTTGGGTACTTCACGAAAGTAATGCAGGCGCATGCCCTGGCGGTAGGCAAGGTCGGCGGCAATCGCCTGGCCTTGTGCATCCAGCACCCGGCCCCGGGCGAAACGGTCCAGCCATTGCTCGCGGTCGATGCCCTTGAAGTGATCGCACAGGCAATCGAGCACTGTCACCCAGCGCCCGGGCGGCAGGCATACCGTGCTGGCTTGCAGGTGGGCGGGGTTGAAAGGCGTGGTCATCGTCGGGCTCTGCTGATCGGGAGCCGGGCATTATCCCCCAGCCTGCGCGGCGCAACCAGCCTCGCCGGCCGGCTCGCAGCGCGCCTTGAGCCAACGCAGCACCTGCACCGCATCCCAGCGCCCGGGGTCGAACAAGGCGTAGCTCAGGCCCTGGTAGCCAACCACGTCCAGCGGCCGGTGAAAGCCGGCGCGCTGGAACAATGCCTCGATCTCGGCGAAACAGGTATTGAAATGGACCTTGCCGAACGGCGTCTGCTCATCGGTGACGATGCCGTCGAGGCGCAGTTCCAGCACGGCGTCGCACACACGCTCCGGGGCCATGTGGTTGATGCTGTACTTGAGTTGCTCGACATTGAGCATGGCTTCACCTCGATACTGTATTTATATACAGCATACGGAGCGGGCCACGCCGTCGTCAATGCGCGGCTCAGCGCAGGAAAGCCACCACCTGCTCGGCATCGAAGGGCCAGTTCAGCTCGGCCCCGCTATCACAGCGGCGCAATACCGGGATGGTCAGGCTGTAGCGCTCGAACAGCACCTCGTCGTCGGCAATATCGACCAGCTCGACCAGCAAGCCATGCTCGACGAACGGCATCAACATGGCCTCGGCCACTTCACACAGGTGGCACCCGAGGGTGCCGAACAGCTGGCATTCAGGGAGCATGGGGCAAACCCGGAAATCGCAGTTAAGGGATGCTTATTCTAGGTCCGTGCTTGCCATCGCGCACCTGCGCCGGATCAATCCTGGCTGGTGGCGCCAATGCGGTGCAGCGACAGGTCGGCGCCCTGGAACTCCTGTTCGTGGCTCAGGCGCAGGCCGTGTACCGCCTTGATCAGGCCGTATACGGCAAAACCGCCGACCAGTGCTACCAGCACACCGGCGAAGCTGCCAAGCAACTGGCTGACCAGGCTCACGCCACCCAGGCCACCCAGCGCCGCCTGGCCGAACACGCCACAGGCGATGCCGCCCCACACCCCACACACACCGTGCAGCGGCCAGACACCGAGCACATCGTCGATCTTCCAACGGTTCTGCGCCGCGGTGAAGCACCAGACGAACAGGCCACCTGCGACGAGGCCGGTGGCCAGCGCGCCGATCGGGTGCATCAGGTCGGAACCGGCGCAGACCGCCACCAACCCTGCCAGCGGGCCGTTATGCAGGAAGCCGGGGTCGTTGCGCCCAGCCACCAGCGCCGACACGGTGCCGCCGACCATGGCCATCAGCGAGTTGATCGCCACCAGGCCGCTCACCCCTTGCAGGGTCTGTGCGCTCATCACGTTGAAGCCGAACCAGCCGATGATCAGGATCCACGAGCCCAGCGCCAGGAACGGAATGCTCGACGGCGCGAACGCCACCAGCCGGCCATCGCGATAACGGCCACGGCGCGCCCCCAGCAGGATCACCGCCGCCAGCGCCAGCCAGCCGCCCATGGCATGCACCACCACGGAGCCGGCAAAGTCATGGAAGGGTGCACCGAAGCGGGCCTGCAGCCAGGCCTGCCAGCCGAAGTTGCCATTCCACACCACACCTTCGAAGAAGGGGTAGATGAACGCCACGATCAGCGCCGTGGCGCACAGTTGCGGGACGAACCGCGCACGCTCGGCGATGCCGCCGGAGATGATCGCCGGGATTGCCGCAGCGAATGTCAGCAGGAAGAAGCACTTGACCAGCGCATAGCCATGATCGTTGGCCAGCACTGCCGCGGGCTGGAAAAAGGTCACGCCGTAGGCGATCCAGTAGCCGATGAAGAAGTACGCCAGCGCCGAGATGGCGAAGTCGCTGAGGATCTTCGACAGGGCGTTGACCTGGTTCTTGTGGCGCACGGTACCGACTTCGAGAAAAGCGAAGCCGGCGTGCATGGCCAGCACCAGGATGGCGCCCATGAGGATGAACAGGGTGTTGGAGCCATGGACCAGGGAGTCCATCGCGCTGTGCATGTTTTCCATGTAGAGGCAGGCCTGCAAAAAAAGGCACCAGGACAGTTCAAGAACCGGCATCCCTGCACCGAATCGGTGCCAGGCGCCTGCCCCGCTTCTGTGAGTGGGTGAACGCCTGCGTGGTTTTTTCTTGGGTTTGTCGTGGATTGGGTTAAGGTTTAGCGTCATCCGCAGGGCGGGTGCACGGTTACGGCGCGCACGCTTGTGAGCACGCCTCGTACATAAGCAAGCGCTGTACCAGCACATCGTGCTGAACCTTCGGCGCCCGCCATCACTCGAAATAGCCACACACATCCACAGGGAGAGGCCCATATGGCCAGCAAATCGGCAAAGACTGCTCAAGACATACTGATGGCTGACTTCCAGGCCTTGGTCCGCGACACCGAGAAACTGCTCGCCGACACCGCCAACCTGGCCGGCGACCAGGCCGACGAGCTGCGCGAACAGATCCACGAGCGCCTGGCCCAGGCCCGCGAAACCCTGCAGCTCACCCAGGACTCGGTACGCCAGCGCGGCCAGGCGGCCCTGGGCAGCGCCGAGCAATACGTGCAGGAGAACCCTTGGCAGGCCATCGGTATCGCGGCCGGCGTCGGCCTGCTGATCGGCCTGCTGGCCAAGCGCTGAGGAGCCGCCATGGACAACGACGCCATCGGCGCCGGTGCGTCCGGCAGGCGCCTGGGCGCCGCGATGCTGGGCCTGTTGCACAGCCACATCGAGCTGTTCGGCATCGAGCTGCAGGAGCAGAAGGGCCGCACCCTGCGCCTGCTGCTGTTCGCCGGCCTGGCGCTGGTGTTCGCCCTGCTGCTGCTCACCGCCCTGTCCGGGCTGGTACTGGTGCTGCTGTGGGACAGCTATCGACTGGCCGGGATCATCGGCCTGTGCCTGTTCTACGGCATCGCCGCGCTGTACTGCGGCCTGCGCCTGAAAGCGGCGGTGTTCGATGAGTCCTCGCCGTTCAGCGCCACGCTCGAAGAGCTGGCCAAGGACCGGGAGCGCCTGCTGCCATGAACCTGCCCGAAATGCCCGACACTCGAAACCCGCGTGAGCTGCGCAAGGCGCTGCTGCGCCTGCGCATGGAGATGCACCGCCAGCAGATCAGCCACGAAACCACCCAGCTGCTCGAACCGGCTCGCCGCCTGCGCGGCATGGGCAACGCGTTCGGCGAGGGCCTGGGGGTCAAGCACGGCTCGCTGTGGGGCCTGGGCGCTATCGTCGCGCTGGGTTTTCTCACTGGCAAAGGCGTGCGCAGCGGCAACATCAGCCGCCTGCTGCAACTGGGCACCAGCCTGGCACCGCTGATCCGCCTGTTCCTGAGCAGCGGTCGCCGCCCCTGAACGTCGTGCGCGCCCTTGCCAGGGCGCGCCAGACGCAGGAAGCTATGCCGATTCAACGACCGGAGATCGAGCCTTGGACTGGCACACCCTGCTGACCCGCGAACGCCTGGGCAAAGCCCTCTACAGCCCTGAAGAGCTCGGCCGCAGCCCCTTCCACAAGGACCACGACCGCATCATCTTTTCCGGCGCCTTCCGCCGCCTGGGGCGCAAGACCCAGGTACATCCGGTCACCAGCAACGATCATATCCACACCCGCCTCACCCATTCGCTGGAAGTCAGCTGCGTTGGCCGCTCACTGGGCATGCGCGTTGGCGAAACCCTGCGCGGCGCCCTGCCCGACTGGTGCGAGCCCAGCGACCTGGGGATGATCGTGCAGTCGGCCTGCCTGGCCCACGACATCGGCAACCCGCCCTTCGGCCACTCCGGCGAAGACGCCATTCGCCACTGGTTCCAGCAGGCCGCCGGGCGCGGCTGGCTGGACGACATGAGCGACGACCAACGCGCCGACTTCCTCAACTTCGAGGGCAACGCGCAAGGCTTTCGCGTGCTGACCCAGCTCGAATACCACCAGTTCGACGGTGGCACGCGCCTGACCTACGCAACGCTGGGCACCTACCTCAAGTACCCCTGGACTTCGCGCCATGCCGACGCCCAAGGCTACAAGAAGCACAAGTTCGGTTGCTACCAGAGCGAGCTGCCCCTGCTCGAGCAGATCGCCGGCAAGCTGGGCCTGCCGCAGCTCGAACACCAACGCTGGGCCCGGCACCCGCTGGTCTACCTGATGGAGGCCGCCGACGATATCTGCTACGCCCTGATCGACCTCGAAGACGGCCTGGAGATGGACCTGCTGCAGTACGCCGAAGTCGAAGCGCTGCTGCTCGACCTGGTCGGTGACGACCTGCCGGAAACCTACCGTCAGCTCGGCCCCAACGAATCCCGCCGGCGCAAGCTGGCAATCCTGCGCGGCAAAGCCATCGAGCACCTGACCAACGCCGCCGCGCAAGCCTTCGTCGAACAGCAGAGCGCCCTGCTCGCCGGCCGCCTGCCCGGCGATCTGGTCGAGCACATGCATGGCCCGGCCCAGCGCTGCGTGCTGCAGGCCAAGGACATGGCACGCAAGAAGATCTTCCAGGACAAGCGCAAGACCCTGCATGAAATCGGCGCCTACACCACTCTGGAAATCCTCCTCAATACCTTCTGCGGCGCGGCGCTGGAGCAACATGGCGGGCGTACGCCGTCGTTCAAGAGCCGCCGCGTGCTGGACCTGATCGGCAATAACGCGCCCAATCCACATGGCTCGCTGCATGGCGCCTTCCTGCGCATGATCGATTTCATCGCCGGCATGACCGACAGCTATGCCAGTGAAATGGCCTGCGAGATGACCGGGCGCACCAGCCCAACTTGAGCCAGGGCGGTGACGGTAGCGTGGATATTACCTTCACCGCCAAACTTGTAAGACTCTTCCCACAAACACTATAAACATCAAACATTAATTCCCAAGACAGCCAATTAAACCTTGCAAATCAATCAATCCGCCTAAAAGTCCACATTCTTCGTAGCACACACACGCTCTCGCCGTAAGGAATTTCCTATATACATAAATTAGCCTGAGCATCCCTGCCCGCCACCATTCAACTGAGCTAATGTGCCGACTGCTTTCGCCTCGCCGCATGGAATGTTGAATATGCAAACAATCTTTATCGTCGACGATCATCCCGTTATCCGCCTGGCTATCCGGATGTTGCTGGAGAACCAGGGTTACAACGTCTTGGGCGAATCTGACAATGGTGTCGATGCCATGCAGATGATTCGCGAATACCGACCCGACCTGGTCATCCTCGACATCAGCATCCCCAAGCTCGACGGCCTTGAGATGCTGTCACGCTTCCAGTCCATGGCCATTCCGCTCAAAGTCCTGGTACTGACCGCACAATCACCCGCACTCTTCGCGATTCGCTGCATGCACTCTGGCGCCGCGGGCTACGTTTGCAAGCAAGAAGACCTGGGTGAACTGCTCAGCGCCATCAAGGCGGTATTGTCCGGCTACAACTACTTCCCCAGCCAGGCACTCAACGCTGCGCAAAAGAACTGCAACAAGGAACTGGAGTTGTTCCGCCAGGTCAATGACCGCGAACTGATGGTGCTGCAACTCTTCGCCCAGGGCCGTAGCAACAAGGAAATCGCCAAGGGCATGTTTCTCAGCAACAAGACGGTCAGCACCTACAAGAAACGCCTTATGCACAAGTTGCAGGCCAGCACCTTGGTCGAGCTGATCGACGTCGCCAAACGCAACGCGCTGGTCTGAGGTCGTGATGTGGAAGTACCTCGGTATATCGCTGCTTTGCCTGAGCCTGGGCGCCCCCATGCCGACTGTCTGCGCGAACATCGACGAAGGCAGGCGCTACGCCCTGCTCAGCCGCTCGGCACCGACGTCGATCCACCCCGCCCTGACCCTGGAGCAACGCAACTGGCTGGCCACCCGCCATGAACTGGTACTCGGCACTTCCGCACCTGACTACCCGCCGTTCGACATCGCCAGTGGAGGGCGCGAGTACCAAGGCTTGACCGCCGACTACGCAGGCCTGATCGGCAATGCCCTGGGCCTGCCGGTGCGGGTGCAACGCTTTCCCAGCCGGCCAGCGGCAGTCGCGGCGCTCAAGAGCGGGCGCATTGATCTGCTCGGTAGTGCCAATGGCTATGAAGTCACCACCCAGGGGCTGGCGCTGTCACGCCCCTACGCCATCGACCAACCGGTACTGGTAACCCGGGAGGACGAAACCCGCGCCCTGGACACCGGCCTGGACGGCATGCGCCTGAGCATGCTCTATCACTACCTGCCGCCCGAAGAGATCCGTGCCAACTACCCCAAGGCCGAGCTGCTGACCTTCGAGTCCTCCACCCAGGCGCTCAACGCCGTGGCCTTCGAGCAGGCCGACGTGTTCATCGGCGACACGGTCTCCACCCACTACCTGATCAGTCAGGGGCACCTGCCGCGCCTGCGCATGGCCAATTTCGGCAAGCATGAGGCCGTGGGCTTCAGCTTTGCCATGCGTGACGACGACCCGATGCTGCTGGCCCTGGTCAACGCCGCCCTCGACGCCCAGTCGAGCGCCACCCGCAACGATATCTTCAAGCGCTGGAGTGCCAGCAGCGGCAGCCTGTTGACTGATCGCAAGCTGCAGCTGTCGCCACGGGAAGAGAACTGGCTGCGCGAGCACCCAGTGATGCGGGTGGTGGTCAACGACACCGCAGCGCCGCTGACCTTCCTCGACGGCAATGGCCGGCTGCGCGGCATCGTCGCCGACCTGCTCGAACTCATCCGCCTGCGCACCGGCTTGCGCTTCGACATTGGTCGCGCCAGCGGCGATGGCGACATGATCGACCAGCTTGAGTCCGGTCGCACCGACATCATCGCCACGCTCTCCACCGACACCCGCCCAGGCAACCCGCTGCAACTGAGCAGGCCCTACCTGCAAAGCGCCTACGTACTGGTCAGCCGCGACGGCAATCACCAGCCTGCCAACCTGAAGCAGCTCAAGGGCAAGCGGGTTGCGGTACCCCGCGACAGCAGCGTGGCCGCACTGCTCAATGCCAAGTATCCATTGATTCATCAGGTAGCCACCGACAGCACCTATTACTCCCTGGCCTTGCTGGGCAGCGGCGCGGTGGATGCCGCGATCGCCACACTGATCGACGCCAACCATATGCTGGCCAGCAACAACGGCCTGGTGATACGCACCACCGTCGGCACCGAGCCTGCGACCTTCTCGCTGGCCACCCTGCCCCAGGCCAGCGAACTGGCTTCGATCCTCGACAAGGCGCTGCTGAGCATCACTCCGGAGGAGCTGGGGGTGATCAACAGTCGCTGGCGGGATCACGGCGCGGCCGACGACGCCTATTGGCGCAATTACCGCAGGGTGATCCTGCAGGTGGTCGCGGTCATCGGTGTGCTGCTGGTGCTGGCACTGGTGTGGAATGCCCGGCTGCGCCGCCAGATCAAACAGCGTCAACGCGCCGAGCGGGCGCTCAACGACCAGCTGGAGTTCATGGGCGCCTTGCTCAATGGCACGCCACACCCCATGTACGTGCGTGACCGCGAAGGGCGCCTGCAAAGTTGCAACGACAGCTACCTGCAAGCGGTCGGCGCCAGCCTCGAGCAGGTCATCGGCAAGCGCCTGCAGGACACCCGCTTCAGCGACTGCGACTACACCCGGCAGATCCAGGACGATTACCGACGCGTGATGGAGCAAGGCAAGCCCTTGATCCTCGATCGCCCTCTGCGGCTGAGGGAAAAGGACCTGACCATCTACCACTGGATCCTCCCCTACCGCGATTCGCTGGGGGAAATGCAGGGCATCATCGGCGGCTGGATCGACATCAGCGAACGCCGCAACCTGGTCCAGGACCTGCGCCTGGCCAAGCAACAGGCCGATGACGCCAACCGCGCCAAGAGCACATTCCTCGCCACCATCAGCCACGAAATCCGCACCCCGATGAACGCCCTGATCGGCATGCTCGAACTCGCCTCACGGCGCGCCGAACAGGGCCAGCTGGACCGCCCGGCCCTGGAGATTGCCCATCACTCGGCCAGGGACCTGCTGGGGTTGATCGGCGATATCCTCGACATCGCCCGGATCGAGTCGGGCCATTTGTCTCTGGCCCCCGAGCCGGTGGACCTGGCAACGTTGGTCGAGTCCGTCGGACGTGTATTCGACGGGCTCGCCCGACACAAAGGCCTGGCGCTCGAAGTGGTGATCGCTGCCGAAGCGCGCTGCCATGCGCTGCTCGACCCGCTGCGGTTCAAACAGGTGCTGTCGAACCTGGTGAGCAACGCGATCAAGTTCACCGAACAGGGCCAGGTGAGCATCAGCGTCAAACTGTGCAGCAGTGGCGAGCCACTGACCCAGACCCTCGACATGGAAGTCCGCGACACCGGCATCGGCATCCACGAGCAGGAACTCGAGCAGCTGTTCACCCCCTTCGTGCAGGCCAACCCCTACAGCGACGGCGCTCGGGCCGGCACCGGCCTCGGGCTGGTGATAAGCCGAAGCCTGTGCGCGATGATGGGCGGCGAACTGACCCTGCAGAGCCTGCATGGCGTAGGTACACGGGTCAGGCTGCGCATGCCCTTGCAGTGCGTTGCCCCGGTCGAGTCGAGGCCCCAGGACGCGAGCGACATCGAACGCCCGGATGCACGATTGAGGATCCTGGTGATCGACGATCACCCGGCCAACCTGTTGCTGATAGCACAACAGTTGAACTACCTGGGCTTGCGCCAGGAGAGCGCCCGCGATGGTCGCGAAGGATTGCGCAAATGGCGCGAAGGCTGTTTCGACGTACTCATCGTCGACTGCAACATGCCGCAGATGAACGGCTACGAACTGGCCAGGACCGTGCGCACGGAGGAACGCCTGCACGGCAGGCCACGCTGCACCCTGGTGGGCTATACCGCCAACGCCCAGCCCGAAGTGCGCCAGCAGTGCCTCGATGCAGGGATGGACGACTGCCTGCTCAAACCCATCGGCTTGCAGGTGCTCGGCCAGCGGCTGGCGGCCATTGCCCGCAACACCCGGCCGTGCAAGGAGGGCTGCGACGAGTGCGGTCATCGCTTCCACCTGCAGGGCCTGAGCGCCATTGTCGGCGACAGCGCCAGTGACCGCGACCGTATCCTCAGCACCTTGCACCTGAGCCTGCAGCAGGACCTGGGCATCCTGATGACCATCGACCCGCAACAGGACGCCGATGCGCTTGTCGCGCAGGCGCACAAGATCCTCAGCGCGGCGCGAATGCTGGATGCCAGGTCATTGATTCAGGCGTGTGAACTACTGGGGGAGCCTGGGTTGCCCCTGGCCGAGATGAAGCTGTACCGTCAGGCACTGGCACGGCACATGCGCCGTGTGGAGAAAGCCCTGGCCCGGCAATTGGACCGCCAGGCCGAGCCAAGGTGAGGCGGCGCCCGCTCGGGCACCGCCGCCACGGATCAGGAAGCCGGGTTGATCGGCTTTTCCGGGTACCAGGCGTCCAGCAGCGGGCTGACTTCGATGTTGGTCAGTTCGCTGCGGCCTTTGAGCCAGGCTTCGACAGCAGCGCGCTGCGCTTCTTCCACCGAGCCACGGGTGGCCTTGCAGACCAGGCCGAAGTCATCGCCACCGACATAGTCCAGGCCGTTGGCGTCCATGGCTTCAGTCAGGAAGGCGTCGAGGAAGGCATCGATGGCTTCATCGGACAGGTCTTCCTTGAAACCCAGGTTCAGTTCGAAACCCAGCTCCTGGAATTCATCCACGCACAGTTTCTTGCGCAGGCGACGGGAACGGTTGGTAGCCATGAAACAATCCTCTCAAGTATTAACGCGCGGCACTTTACCAGTTTCCGGCGAGCAGCGGCGCATTTGTGTCGAACGGGGCGCATACGGCGTGCGCTTGGGGCATAATGCGCACTTGTTTTCGTGCTGGGGCCATCATTCTTACAGCCCCATGTTCTTTTTCCCTCGCCTGCAGGGTTCATCTATCCATGATCAAGACGCTCCGCCCACTATTGCTCGCCGGCCTGCTCCTGCCACTCGCCCTGCCCAGCCAGGCCGCCGCCGTCAACACCAGCTTGCCAGCCAAGGTGCAGCAGGCCCTCAAGACCAACAAGCTGCAGGACTCCGCCCTGTCCCTGGTGATGCTGCCGCTCAACGGCCCCGGCACCGCGACCGTGTTCAATGCCGACGTCTCGGTGAACCCGGCCTCGACCATGAAACTGGTCACCACCTACGCCGCGCTCGAGCTGCTGGGCCCCACCTTCCAGTGGAAGACCGAGTTCTACACCGACGGCACCCTGAGCAACGGGGTGCTCAACGGCAACCTCTACCTCAAGGGCGGCGGTGACCCCAAGCTGAACATGGAAAAACTCTGGCTGCTGATGCGCGACCTGCGCGCCAACGGCGTGCGCACCGTGACCGGCGACCTGGTCCTTGACCGCAGCCATTTCGTGCAGCCCAACCTGCCACAGTTCAATGACGACGGCGGCGACGACAACAAGCCGTTCCTGGTCAAGCCCGATTCGCTGCTGGTCAACCTCAAGGCGCTGCGCTTCGTTGCCCGCAACGACGGCGGCAAGGTCACGGTGGCGGTCGAACCGCCGATCGCCAGCATCCGCATCGACAACCAGGTCAAGGCCGTGGCGGGCAAGCAGTGCACCGGCGAAGTGCGCTACAACCCGGTGACCCAGGCCGACGGCGTCAGCGTGACGGTCAGCGGCCAACTGGCCGAAGGCTGCAACTCGCAGACTTACCTGTCGCTGCTGGACCACCCGACCTATGCCGCCGGAGCCGTGCGGGCCATCTGGAACGAGCTGGGCGGCAGCATTCAGGGCGCCGACCGCATCGAGAACGTGCCCAAGAGCGCCCGCCTGCTGGCCCGGGCCTTCTCGCCGGACCTGGTCGAGGTGATCCGCGACATCAACAAGTACAGCAACAACACCATGGCCCAGCAGCTGTTCCTCAGCCTCGGCGCGCAGTTCCGTACCGACGCCGATGGCGACGATGCCCGTGCCGCCCAGCGCGTGGTGCGTCAGTGGCTGGCGAAGAAAGGCATCACCGCGCCGCACCTGGTGATGGAGAACGGCTCGGGCCTGTCCCGCGCCGAACGGGTCAGCACTCGCGAGATGGCCGCACTGCTGCAGGCTGCCTGGAACAGCCCGTACGCCGCCGAATTCATCAGCTCCATGCCACTGGTGGGGATGGATGGCACCATGCGCAAGCGCCTCAAGCGCACAGCCATGAGCGGCGAGGCCCATATCAAGACCGGCACCCTCAATACCGTCCGCGCGATCGCTGGTTTCAGCCGCGACAGCAATGGCAACACCTGGGCGGTCGCAGCCATCCTCAACGACCCCAAACCCTGGGGTGCCTCGCAGGTGCTGGACCAGGTATTGCTGGACCTCTACCGGCAACCGAAGCTGGCCAACGGCACGGCGGGCATCGCGCCCTGATGCCGGCCTGAACGGCTTGCACGAGCAAACGACAAAGGGGCGCATGGCGCCCCTTTGTCGTATCTGCCTGCGTTTAACTCATCACAGGCTGCGCCCCTACAGTTACAACGCTTGGCGTCAAAGCGGCGCGCATCCTGTGGGAGCGGCGGTTCGCCGCTGCGATTTACCCGCGAACACCGGCAGAGCCGGTGCCATCCATCGCGCCGCCTGCTTCGCGGTGGTCCGGCACTCCGGTAAACCCGCTCCCACAGGAATTGCGCCGCTCCAACAGACAGGCAAAAAAAAGCCCGCCAGTGTGAGAGCGGGCAAGGACCTACGAAGATTCTTCTAGCGACCAACTAGCTTCCACGATAGGTCGAGTAGCTGTACGGCGAGATCAAGAGCGGCACATGGTAGTGCTCTTGCTGCTCGTCGATGCCAAAGCGCAGCACGACAACGTCAAGGAACGCCGCGGCGGGCAGTTGCACGCCGCGAGCGCGGTAATAATCGCCAGCGCTGAACTGCAGCTGGTAAACGCCGGTGCGATAGTCGTCACCCTGCAACAGCGGTGCGTCGACGCGGCCATCGCTGTTGGTCAGCACGGTGTTGATCAACTCCAGCTGCTGGCCTTCGACACGGTACAGCTCAACCTTGATCGAGCTGCCCGGGCAGCCATGCGCGGCGTCCAGTACGTGTGTGGTCAAACGTCCCATTTGCTTGTCGCCTCTTGTCGTATGCGTGGGCAAAAAATACACGGCATGCACCGGGCACGGGGGCCAGCGGTGTGCGGGAATGACGCCATTAAGACAGTTTCTCAAAAAATTGTACACAATTTTTTAAACCCTTCTCCCAGCCCGCCCGCTCACCCCCTGAAAACAAGCCACCAATCGCAAAGACAGGCAGCAAGCAGGGGTCAACGTCATTAGCTGACCAATCAGGCAGGTTTCTTGCAAGCTGCTTCAGGGCGACAAATGGGAAGAAATGCGGAAAAACAGGCTTACAAAGTATTTAAGAAGTTGTATACAATCAGCCCATCCGGTGGTGCGACATCCCGACGCGGCCCGCCCACCAACCGCACTAACGTACAAGAAGGAAGACTGCAGTGAGCGCTGACTACCCTCGCGACCTGATCGGTTACGGCAACAACCCACCTCATCCGCAATGGCCGGGGAATGCCCGCATTGCACTGTCCTTCGTGCTCAATTACGAAGAAGGTGGCGAGCGCAACATCCTGCACGGCGACAAAGAGTCCGAGGCCTTCCTGTCTGAAATGGTTGCCGCCCAGCCGCTGCAGGGCCAACGCAACATGAGCATGGAATCGCTCTATGAATACGGCAGCCGCGCCGGTGTATGGCGCCTGCTCAAGCTGTTCAAGGACAGCGGCGTGCCGCTGACCGTCTTCGCCGTGGCCATGGCCGCCCAGCGCCACCCCGACGTGATCCGTGCCATGGCCGAGGCCGGCCACGAGATCTGCAGCCACGGCTACCGCTGGATCGACTACCAGAACATGGAAGAAGCGCAAGAGCGCGAGCACATGCTCGAAGCCATCCGCATCCTCACCGAACTGACCGGCGAGCGCCCGGTGGGCTGGTACACCGGCCGCACCGGCCCGAACACCCGGCGCCTGGTGATGGAGGAAGGCGGCTTCCTCTACGACAGCGACACCTACGACGACGACCTGCCCTACTGGGAACCGAACAACCCGACCGGCAAGCCGCACCTGGTGATCCCCTACACCCTGGACACCAACGACATGCGCTTCACCCAGGTACAGGGTTTCAACTGCGGCGAGCAGTTCTTCCAGTACCTCAAGGACGCCTTTGACGTGCTGTACGCCGAAGGCGCCGAAGCCCCGAAAATGCTCTCCATCGGCCTGCACTGCCGCCTGGTCGGCCGCCCGGCGCGGCTGGCTGCGCTCAAGCGCTTCGTCGATTACGCCAAGAGCCATGAGCAGGTCTGGTTCGCCCGTCGCGTGGACATCGCCCGCCACTGGCACGCCACCCACCCGTACAAGAAAGAGAACGCCTGATGACCGCCTTCAAGACCCTCAAACCGTCCAGCCTGGACCGCGCCGCCTTCGTCGAAGCCTTCGCCGACATCTACGAGCACTCGCCGTGGGTCGCCGAAAAAGCCTACGACCTCGGCCAACTGGCTGAACTGGACGAGATCGAAGCGCTGCATCAGCGCATGAGCGACATCCTGCTCAGCGCCAACCACAGCGACCAACTGGCCCTGATCAACGCTCACCCGGACCTGGCCGGCAAAGCCGCCGTACAGGGCGAGTTGACCGAATCGAGCACCAACGAGCAGGCCGGCGCCGGTATCCACCAGTGCACCGCCGAAGAGTTCGCCCGTTTCACCGAACTGAACGACGCCTACAAAGCCAAGTTCCAGTTCCCGTTCATCATGGCGGTCAAGGGCAGCAACCGGCACCAGATCCTCGCCTCCTTCGAAAAACGCATCCACAACGACAAGGATGCCGAGTTCAAGGAAGCCCTGGCGCAGATCAACCTGATCGCCCTGTTCCGCCTGCTGCAGCTTTGAGGATTGTGCCCAGGCCTGGCCCGAGTGCGTGACGCGTCCGTACCCAGGGCCAGGCCTGACCCGCCAGTCCACCCAAATCAAGAACAACGAACATAGAAGAGATAACCGCATGCGCACCCTGATGATCGAGCCCCTGACCAAAGAAGCCTTCGCCCCGTTCGGAGATGTGATCGAAACCGACGGCAGCGACCACTTCATGATCAACAACGGCTCGACCATGCGCTTCCACAAGCTCGCCACGGTCGAGACCGCCGAGCCTGAGGACAAGGCGATCATCAGCATCTTCCGCGCCGACGCGCTGGAAATGCCGCTGACCGTGCGCATGCTGGAACGCCATCCGCTGGGCAGCCAGGCTTTCATCCCGCTGCTCGGCAACCCCTTTCTGATCGTGGTCGCGCCAGTTGGCGATGCACCTGTATCAGGCTTGGTCCGCGCCTTCCGCAGCAACGGCAGGCAGGGCATCAATTACCATCGCGGCGTTTGGCACCACCCGGTGCTTACGATCGAAAAGCGGGATGATTTCCTGGTGGTTGATCGCAGTGGTTCTGGCAACAACTGCGATGAGCATTACTTCCCCGAGGAACAGATGCTGATCCTCAATCCCCACCAATAAGAAAGGGTCGGTCATCTATGTGGTGACCGGCGAGAGGTAAATACTGTGGAAGCACACCTTCACGAATGGCTGAACCTGAGCATTCGCTGGGTTCACATGATCACCGGCGTCGCCTGGATCGGTGCATCGTTCTACTTCGTCTGGCTGGAGAACCACCTGAACCGAAGCAACCCGCGCGATGGGTTGTCGGGTGACCTTTGGGCCATCCACGGTGGCGGTATCTACCACCTGGAAAAATACAAGCTCGCGCCACCGAAAATGCCCGAGAACCTGCACTGGTTCAAATGGGAAGCCTACTTCACCTGGATGTCCGGGATCGCCTTGCTGTGCGTGGTGTTCTACTGGAACCCGGCCCTGTACCTGCTGGCCCCCGGCAGCACCCTGAGCGGTGCCGAAGGCGTGGCCATCGGTATCGGTTCGCTGATCGCCGGCTGGTTCGTCTACGACTTCCTCTGCGACTCGCCCCTGGGCAAGAAACCGGCCCTGCTGGGTGGCGTGCTGTTCGTGCTGATCATCGCCGCATGCTGGGGCTTCAGCCTGGTGTTCAGCGGCCGCGGCGCCTACCTGCACACCGGCGCGATCATCGGCACCATCATGGTCGGTAACGTGTTCCGCATCATCATGCCGGCCCAGCGCCAGCTGGTGGCGGCCATCGAGAACAACCAGACCCCCGACCCGGTACTGCCGGCCAAGGGCCTGCTGCGCTCGCGCCACAACAACTACTTCACCCTGCCGGTGCTGTTCATCATGATCAGCAACCACTTCCCGAGCACCTACGGTAGCCAGTACAACTGGCTGATCCTGGCCGGGATCGCGGTGGCCGCGGTACTGATCCGTCACTACTTCAACACCCGCCACGACAGCAACAAGTACGCCTGGACCCTGCCTGTCGGCGCCCTGGCGATGATCTGCCTGGCCTACGTGACCGGCCCCAAGCCGCTGCCGACCGCCCCTGAGCAGGCCGCCGCCAAGGTCGAGTACCAGCCGCTGCCGGCCACGGCCGTGGGTGGCAAGACCGCCGCCGAGCTGCGCGCCGAGGAGGCTGCAAAGCCTGCCGAAGCACCTGCCGCAGCACCTGCCCAGGCCAGCGCCCAGGCAGCCACCGGCGGTTTCGACAAGATCCACAACGTCATCCAGGAACGCTGCACCGTGTGCCACTCGTCCAAGCCGACCAGCCCACTGTTCAGCGCCGCCCCTGCCGGCGTGATGTTCGACACCCCGCAGCAGATCCAGGCCCAGGCCGCGCGCATTCAAGCGCAGGCCGTCGCCAGCCAGATCATGCCGCTGGGCAACATCACCCAGATGACCGTTGAAGAACGCAAGCTGGTCGGCGACTGGATCGCCAAAGGCGCCCAGGTCAACTGATCCAACCCGCAACTGTGTGGGAGCGGCGGTGCGACGTTTCGACTTGACCCGCGATGAGGCCGGCAATCCCGGCCTCAGCTTCACGATCTACGCAACAAGCAAGCATCGAGCGTTCGATTTCAAGCGGGAACCTCAGGTCGCCTTCATCGGGCCTGCCGCTTGAAGCCGACGCTTGGATCCGAGAATAAAAACAAAACTCGAGGTGCTGCATGTCCGAGTCACCCAAGGCGTACATTCCTGTTGCGCCGCCACGACAGCCCCTGCCCCTGTTCCAGCTGATCCTGGTGGGTTTGCAACACGTTCTGCTGATGTACGGTGGCGCCATTGCCGTGCCGCTGATCATCGGCCAGGCCGCCGGCCTGTCCCGCGAGGAAGTCGCCTTCCTGATCAACGCCGACCTCTTGGTCGCCGGCGTTGCCACCATCATCCAATCCTTCGGTATCGGCCCGGTCGGCATCCGCATGCCAGTCATGATGGGCGCCAGCTTCGCCGCCGTCGGCAGCATGGTGGCCATGGCCGGCATGCCGGGCGTCGGTTTGCAGGGGATCTTCGGCGCGACCATCGCCGCCGGGTTCTTCGGCATGCTGATCGCGCCGTTCATGTCCAAGGTCGTGCGTTTCTTCCCACCCCTGGTGACCGGCACGGTCATCACCTCCATTGGCCTGTCGCTGTTCCCGGTGGCGGTCAACTGGGCCGGTGGTGGCCATGAAGCCGAGACCTTCGGCTCGCCGATCTACCTGATGGTCGCCGCCCTGGTGCTGTCGGTGATCCTGCTGATCAACCGCTTCATGCGCGGTTTCTGGGTAAACGTTTCGGTGCTGGTGGGCATGGGCCTGGGTTACATCCTCGCCGGCTCCATCGGCATGGTCGACCTGTCCGGCCTGAACGAGGCGCCCTGGCTGCAGGTGGTCACCCCCCTGCACTTCGGCATGCCGACCTTCAGCCTGGCGCCGATCCTGTCGATGTGCCTGGTGGTGGTGATCATCTTCGTCGAATCCACCGGCATGTTCCTCGCCCTGGGCAAGGTCACCGACCGTGAAGTCACCCCGGGGATGCTCCGTCGCGGCCTGCTGTGCGACGCCGGGGCATCGTTCATCGCCGGGTTCTTCAACACCTTCACCCACTCCTCGTTCGCCCAGAACATCGGCCTGGTGCAGATGACCGGGGTGCGCTGCCGTTACGTCACGGTGATGGCCGGCGGGTTGCTGATCCTGCTCAGCCTGCTGCCCAAGGCGGCCTTCCTGATCGCCTCGATCCCGCCTGCTGTACTGGGCGGCGCATCCATCGCCATGTTCGGCATGGTCACCGCCACCGGGATCAAGATCCTCCAGGAAGCGGACATCTCCGACCGTCGCAACCAGCTGCTGGTTGCGGTCAGCGTCGGCCTGGGCCTGATCCCCGTGGTTCGCCCGGAGTTCTTCGCGCAGATGCCGCACTGGATGGAACCCATCACCCACAGTGGCATTGCCATGGCCACCCTCAGCGCCCTGGTGCTGAACCTGCTGTTCAACATCCTCGGTGGCGCTGATCGCGCCGCGCACAACGACGCCTGCCACCAGCATTGAGGACCAGGGGCGGCAGCGTTTGCCGCCCCGCTTACCACCTGCAGTAACCGCACGACCGTCGGCCCGCCGGAATGGGCCGCCCGGGGCGCCTGCGCGCCGAAAAAACCGCCAACAAAAACAATAAGTCCGGGAAACACAACATGAAGCGCATCACTTCCTCGCTGTTGCTGGGCAGCAGCCTGCTGGCCACCCTCCCCTCCCACGCCGGCGAATGGCTGCAGTGGCACGGCGAAAGCCTGACCTACCTGTATGGCAAGGATTTCAAGGTCAACCCCGATATCCAGCAGACCATCACCTTCGAGCACGCCAACAAGTGGAAGTACGGCGACACCTTCCTGTTCGTCGACAAGATCTTCTACAACGGCAAGCCCGACCCGAGCAAAGGCGTGACCACCTACTACGGCGAGTTCAGCCCGCGCCTGTCGTTCGGCAAGATCCTCGACCGCAACCTGGGCTTCGGCCCGGTCAAGGATGTGCTGCTGGCCATGACCTACGAACGCGGCGAAGGCGACAACGAGGCCTACCTGATCGGCCCCGGCTTCGACCTGAACGTTCCCGGCTTCAACTACTTCACCCTGAACTTCTACCTGCGCAACACCGAAGGCAGCCGCCCGGGCGACAACGTCTGGCAGATCACCCCCGGTTGGTCCTACACCATTCCCGTGGGCCGCTCCGACATTCTGATCGATGGCTACATGGACTGGGTCACCGACAACGACCAGACCCGCCGTGGCACCTACCATTCCAACCTGCACTTCAACCCACAGGTCAAATACGACCTGGGCAAGGCCCTGAACCTGGGTGCCAAGCAGCTTTACGTGGGCTTCGAGTACAGCTACTGGAAGGACAAATACGGCATCGACAGCCGCGGCAACCTGGAAAGCAATCAGAGCGTCGCCAGTGCCCTGATCAAGGTCCACTTCTGATAACCTGACCAAACGCACAACTTTGTAACACCGTGCTCCAGGACGGAGCACTTGAGGACCGGCGCGCAAGCCAGTAATCTGCGCGCCCCCTCGATCGGGGCAGGAAGGATCCTGCCCACGTTTGCTGACCGCTCAGTCAATTAATTCGGGCGGTTGGTCAACGTGTTGCCAGCCTGAAAGAACCATGTTCATCCGTTCAGCAAGACGTCGAGCAGGATGGTTGTGGCCAACCCGGAAAAGTTGGCGCAGCTCTTGCCAAACAGCTGTGGCCAATCGAAAAAAGCTGACTCAAAAGACAAAAAACAGCGCCCGAGCGCTGACAACAGATCCAATCAAGGGAGCGACACACGCAATGCGCATCATCAATAGCCTGATCCTCGCTGGCGGCCTGCTGGCCTGTGGCGCCAGCCAAGCCGGTGACCTGCTGCAGTGGCAGAACAACAGCCTGACCTACCTGTGGGGCAAGAACTTCAAGGTCAACCCCGAAATCCAGCAGACGGTGACCTTCGAGCACGCCGATGCCTGGAAGTACGGCGACAACTTCTTCTTCCTCGACAAGATCTTCTACCAGGGCAAGAAGGACGCCAGTAACGGCCCGAACACCTACTACGGCGAGTTCAGCCCACGCCTGTCGTTCGGCAAGATCTTCGACCAGAAGATCGAGTTCGGCCCGGTCAAGGACGTGCTGCTGGCCATGACCTACGAGTTCGGCGAGGGTGACACCGAGTCCTACCTGATCGGCCCAGGCTTCGACCTGGCCATCCCGGGCTTCGACTACTTCCAGCTGAACTTCTACCAGCGCACCACCGACGGCAGCCGCCCGGGCGACAACGTCTGGCAGATCACCCCGGTGTGGTCCTACACCATCCCTGTGGGTTCGTCCGACGTGCTGATCGACGGCTTCATGGACTGGGTGGTGGACAACGACGAGAACCGTCGCGGCACCTACCAGGCCAACCTGCACTTCAACCCGCAGATCAAGTACGACCTGGGTAAAGCGCTGCACCTGGGTGAGAAGCAGCTGTACGTCGGTATCGAGTACGACTACTGGAAGAACAAGTACGGCATCAAGGACAGCGACGCCTTCACCACCGACCAGAACACCGCCAGCCTGTTGGTGAAAGTGCACTTCTGATGACTGAAACGAAACAGCGCCTCTAATTGAGGCGCTGTTTCGTTAGAGCATGTAGGAATAAACCTACATATAACTCAGCCTTTTCTTACTTTTGAAAAACCTGTCCTGTAAATCAATATCAGCATTATTGGCAAAACCACGCCTACCGCCAACAAACCAGCCTCAACCTGAGCGTGGTCAAGCACCCGCCAGATATCCAGCATCAGCATGAATCCATTGATCAGCAGCGCCACGCCAAACATGGCGCAACACCTGAGCAACGCCCCGACGCCCACGCCACTCATCAGGAACCACAGGCCCAGCACGCCCCAGGCCAGCGCGGTGAGCAGGTATAGCGCAAGATGATAGGCATCGTAGGTCAACACATTGCCAAACATGTTTAGCCCTCGCCATTATTGAAAAAGAATGGCCTGAACTATAAAGGTGAAAATTCACTCAGCATACAGCGAAATTTTGACAAAACTTTTGCAAACACTCCGATACCCTGCCTGCTTTCCTGCACCCAATAAGGACATAGGCAGAACTCATGCGTGCACCTCTCGCCGCCCCCTGGCGCTTCCTCATACTTTTGTGTTCTACCTGGTTCGGCGTTTTTCTGCTGACCCGATTGGTCCTGTTGCTGGCTCACGCAGACGAGTTCAGCGGTAACTACTTCGCGGTATTTTTCACCGGCGCGCTGTACGACCTCAGTTTCCTCATCTATGCCGCCCTGCCGCTGGGCCTCTACCTGGCCCTGTGCCCAGCGTCGCTGTGGCGCACCCGGGCACACCGCTGGTTGATGCAGGGCGTGCTGGCCGTCAGCCTGTTCGTGATGCTGTTCGTCGCCGTGGCCGAATGGCTGTTCTGGGACGAGTTCGGCGTGCGCTTCAACTTCATCGCCGTCGACTACCTGGTGTATTCCAAGGAAGTGCTGGACAACATCCGCGAGTCGTACCCCCTGCCAACGCTGTTCGGCAGCCTCGCGGTGGCTGCCGTGGTGCTCTGCCTGCTGCTGCGCAAGCCACTGCTCGGCGCACTGTCCGCAGCGCCTGCCAACGGGCGCCAGCGCCTGGCCGGCGTTGCCGTGCTGGCGGTACTGTGCGGCGCCTCGGTACTGATCATCGACCAGCAGTTCCCGCGCAACCCGGATGGCAACGCCTACCAGCGCGAGCTGTCCAGCAACGGCCCATACCAGTTCTTCGCTGCCTTTCGCAACAACGAGCTGGACTACACCCAGTTCTACGCCACCCTCGGCGCCGATGACGTCGGTGCCCAGATGCACCACGAACTGGCCGCCGCCAATGCCCGCTTCGACCTGCGCGAGCCCCAGGACATCCGCCGCCACATCAGCGCCAGTGGCCCGCAGCGCACGCCCAACATCATCCTGGTGACCATCGAAAGCTTCAGCGCCAAGTACATGGGCAGCAACGGCGACCCGCGCAACCTCACGCCCAACCTCGACGTGCTGCGCAAGCAGAGCCTGTATTTCAACAATTTCTACGCCACCGGCACGCGCACCGACCGTGGCCTGGAAGCCATCACCCTGTCGATCCCGCCCACCCCCGGGCGCTCGATCGTCAAGCGCATCGGCCGCGAAAGCGGCTACGCCAGCCTTGGCCAGCAATTGGCGGCCGTGGGTTACGACGCGGTCTACGTCTATGGCGGGCGCGGCTACTTCGACAACATGAACGCGTTCTTCAGCGGCAACGGCTATCGCATCGTCGACCAGAGCAGCGTCGATGAAAGCGAAATCAGCTTCAAGAATGCCTGGGGCATGGCCGACGAAGACCTGTATCGCCAGGCGATCAAGCTGGCCGATGCCGACCACGCCACGCAAAAGCCGTTCTTCCTGCAGTTGATGACCACCTCCAACCACCGCCCTTACACCTACCCCGAGGGGCGTATCGACATCCCCTCAGGTGACGGTCGCGAAGGTGCGGTGAAGTACACCGACTACGCCATCGACCAGTTCCTGCAACAGGCCCGCAAAAAGCCCTGGTTCGACAATACCCTGTTCATTTTCGTCGCCGACCACACAGCCGGTAGCGCCGGCAAAGAGGACCTGCCGGTCGCCAACTATCAGATTCCGCTGTGGATCTATGCACCGAAGATGATCGAACCGGCCGAGAACCCGACCCTGGCCAGCCAGATCGACCTGGCGCCGACCCTGCTCGGCCTGCTCAACCTGAGCTACACCTCGACCTTCTTCGGCCGCGACCTGCTCAAGGGCGACGACTTGCCACCCCGGGTACTGATCGGCAACTACCAGCACCTGGGCCTGTACGACGGCAAGGACCTGGCGATCCTCAGCCCACGCGGCGGCCTGCGGATTCACCAGGATGCCCTGGGCAACAGCCATGAGACCACGGTGGGCGTGGACAACCCGCTGATCCGCCGGGCCATTGCCTACTACCAGAGCGCGGCCTACGGCTTCAGCCAGAACCTGCTGAGCTGGCGCCCGCAGGAGAAGCGCGTCACGGTCAGCCCCTGACCGCGTGCCATAGCTTCGATGCAGCGCTGACCAGCGCCAGCACCACGGCCCCGGCGACCACGCCGGCCACGCCGTTGAGCAAGGCGCCGGTCAGCGCCCCGCCCCGGCCTTCGGCGAAGGCCTCGATGGCGTGATGCAGCGGCGCAATGCCATGCACCAGGATGCCGCCGCCGACCAGGAACATGGCCGCGGTACCAATCACCGACAGGCTCTTCATCAGGTATGGCGCCGCGCGCAGGATGCCGTTGCCGACGGCACGGGTGACGCTCGAGGCCTTCTTGCTCATCCACAGCCCGAGGTCATCGAGTTTGACGATGCCGCCGACCAGGCCATACACACCTATGGTCATGACAATGGCGATGCCCGACAGCACGATGATCTGCTGGGTCAGCGGCGCATCGGCGACGGTGCCCAGGGTGATGGCGATGATCTCGGCGGAGAGGATGAAGTCGGTGCGCACCGCACCCTTGATCTTGTCCTTCTCGAAGGCCACCAGGTCGACATTGGCATCGGCTACGGCTGCTTTACGCGCCTCGTGCTGCGCCTCGTCCTCTTCCTTGCCGTGCAGGAACTTGTGCGCCAGCTTCTCGAACCCCTCGAAGCACAGGTAGGCGCCACCGACCATCAGCAGCGGCGTCACCGCCCACGGGATGAACGCGCTGATCAAAAGCGCCGCCGGCACCAGGATCGCCTTGTTGACCATCGAGCCCTTGGCCACTGCCCAGACCACCGGGATCTCGCGCTCGGCGCGCACGCCGGAAACCTGCTGGGCATTGAGCGCCAGGTCGTCACCGAGCACGCCGGCGGTCTTTTTCGCCGCGACCTTGGTCATCAGCGAGACATCGTCGAGTACCGTGGCGATGTCGTCGATCAGTACCAGTAGACTGCTTCCTGCCATGTTTGCCTGTATCCCGTGGTTTGAGTGCTGCGGATTCTAGCCGAAAGTCGCTGCCTTGAGCGCCCGTCGGGGCGGGTGCTACCATGCCGGACCCCTCACGGAGGGGGCCATACACGAGGAAGACCCCCGACAATGAGCACCATTCGCGAGCGCAACAAGGAACTGATCCTGCGCGCGGCCAGTGAAGAATTCGCCGACAAGGGCTTCGCCGCCACCAAGACCAGCGATATCGCGGCCAAGGCCGGCCTGCCCAAGCCGAACGTGTACTACTACTTCAAGTCGAAGGAAAACCTCTACCGCGAGGTGCTCGAGAGCATCATCGCGCCGATCATGCAGGCTTCGACGCCGTTCAGCGCCGATGGCGACCCCAAGGAAGTGCTGAGCGCCTATATCCGCT
Organism: Pseudomonas sichuanensis; assembly: GCF_003231305.1. Taxonomy (GTDB): domain Bacteria; phylum Pseudomonadota; class Gammaproteobacteria; order Pseudomonadales; family Pseudomonadaceae; genus Aquipseudomonas; species Aquipseudomonas sichuanensis. The sequence continues at coordinate 97,174 of NZ_QKVM01000016.1, forward strand.
CGAAGATCCTCATTTCCCGCGACCTGCCCCACGCCTCGAAAGTGTTCGCCAGCGAGATCATGCACGGCGCGCCGCACCTGTCGCCGCGCCAGGTCGAGCAGCTCAACGAGCAGGCCCGGCACAACATCGAGTGCATCCAGCGCTGGATCGACCGCGGGCAGATCGCCCACGTCGACCCGCACCACCTGATGTTCAGCATCTGGGCGGCGACACAGACCTACGCGGATTTCGATTGGCAGATTGCCGTGGTGACGGGGAAGGCCAAATTGGCCGACAGTGACTACGATGCGGCGGCCGAAACCATCATTCGCCTGGTGTTGAAGGGCTGCGAGCCCGAGGCGGCCTGAGCCACGGCGATAGCCCATTCGCGGGTAAACCCGCTCCCACAGACTCACCACAACCTTCAGCATTGTGGTGAGCCTGTGGGAGCGGGTTTACCCGCGAATGGGCCGGTAGCGTCAATAAAGAATCAGGCAGCCACTCCGGCATCCGCCGTCAGCCCCACCTCCTCGATCGCACTGATCGCACACTGCTCGTCGATATCCGACGTATCCCCGCTGATCCCTACCGCACCCAGCACCTTGCCGTCCTGATCGCGAATCAGCACGCCACCCGGCGCCGGCACCACCGACCGCTCACCCAAGCCATTCAACGCGGCATAGAACGCCGGCCGCTGCTGCGAATCCAGCGCCAGCAGGCGCGAGCCCTTGCCCAGGGCCACTGCGCCCCAGGCCTTGCCGATGGCCACCTCCGGGCGCAGCAGGCTGGCGCCATCCTCCCGCTGCAGCGCAAGCAGGTGCCCGCCGGCATCCAGCACCGCCACGGTCAGCGGCGCTGCGTTGATGTTGCGGCCTGCTGCCAGCGCAGCGTTTACCACGCCGACGGCGACTTTAAGGGTCAATGCGTTCATGAAAAGGTCCTCTTCTTGTTGTGAGAAGCCCTGAGGGCAGTTGAAAACCGATGGGAGAATAGAACACAACAGAGATATGTTTTGTATACAATAATTTGACGCAATCGTACCAACTGCGACGAAATGCCGCTTTTCAAAGGCCCGAGCGCCAATCGGAGCCTGCCGACGAAAATGGATTGACCTTTGGGTCGAAGCGTGAATACACTCTGTCGCAAAGCAAGTTGTATACAATTACAAAATCGATGAGGCACAAACCATGAGCAAAATGAGAGCAATCGATGCAGCCGTTCTGGTCATGCGCCGTGAAGGTGTAGATACCGCGTTCGGCATTCCTGGCGCCGCGATCAACCCGCTTTACTCGGCCCTGAAAAAAGTCGGTGGCATCGATCACGTCCTCGCTCGCCACGTCGAAGGTGCCTCGCACATGGCCGAGGGCTACACCCGCGCCAACCCGGGCAACATCGGCGTATGCATCGGCACCTCCGGCCCTGCCGGCACCGACATGGTCACCGGCCTGTACAGTGCGTCGGCCGACTCCATCCCGATCCTCTGCATCACCGGCCAGGCGCCGCGTGCCCGCCTGCACAAGGAAGACTTCCAGGCCGTCGACATCACCAGCATCGTCAAGCCGGTGACCAAGTGGGCGACCACCGTGCTGGAGCCGGGCCAGGTGCCTTATGCGTTCCAGAAGGCCTTCTATGAAATGCGCACCGGCCGCCCAGGCCCTGTGCTGATCGACCTGCCGTTCGACGTGCAGATGGCCGAGATCGAATTCGACATCGACGCCTACGAGCCGCTGCCGGTCAACAAGCCGTCCGCCACCCGCGTGCAGGCCGAGAAAGCCCTGGCCCTGCTCAATGACGCCGAACGCCCACTGCTGGTAGCCGGCGGCGGCATCATCAACGCCGACGCCAGCGACAAACTGGTCGAGTTCGCCGAACTGACCGGCGTACCGGTAGTCCCGACCCTGATGGGCTGGGGCACCATCCCTGACGACCACGCACTGATGGTAGGCATGGTCGGCCTGCAGACCTCGCACCGCTACGGCAACGCGACCATGCTCAAATCCGACCTGGTATTCGGTATCGGCAACCGCTGGGCCAACCGCCACACCGGCTCCGTCGACGTCTACACCGAAGGCCGCAAGTTCGTGCACGTGGACATCGAGCCGACCCAGATCGGCCGCGTGTTCACCCCGGACCTGGGTATCGTCTCCGATGCCGGCAAGGCGCTGGACGTGTTCCTTGAAGTGGCCCGCGAGTGGAAAGCCGCCGGCAAGCTGAAGTGCCGCAAGGCCTGGCTGGAAGACTGCCAGCAGCGCAAGGCGACCCTGCAGCGCAAGACCAACTTCGACAACGTCCCGGTCAAGCCACAGCGCGTGTACCAGGAAATGAACGAAGTGTTCGGCAAGGACACCACCTACGTCAGCACCATCGGCCTGTCGCAGATCGCCGGCGCGCAGTTCCTGCACGTGTACAAGCCACGCCACTGGATCAACTGCGGCCAGGCCGGCCCGCTGGGCTGGACCATCCCTGCAGCCCTGGGCGTGGTCAAGGCCGACCCGAAACGCAAGGTTGTCGCGCTGTCCGGTGACTACGACTTCCAGTTCATGATCGAAGAGCTGGCAGTGGGTGCGCAGTTCAACCTGCCGTACGTCCACGTGCTGGTGAACAACGCCTACCTCGGCCTGATCCGCCAGGCGCAGCGTGGCTTCGACATGGATTACTGTGTACAACTGGCGTTCGAGAACATCAACTCCACCGACGCCGCCACCTACGGTGTCGACCACGTCGCCGTGGTCGAAGGCCTGGGCTGCAAGGCCATCCGCGTGTTCGAACCGGCCGAGATCGCCCCTGCCCTGCTCAAGGCGCAGAAGATGGCCGAAGAGTTCCGCGTACCGGTCGTGGTCGAAGTGATCCTCGAGCGTGTCACCAACATTTCCATGGGCACCGAGATCAACGCGGTCAACGAGTTCGAAGACCTCGCCCTGGTCGGCAACGACGCGCCAACCGCCATCTCGATGCTCGACTGATTGCCTGACGCCCCCGTGCACCGGCGTGCCGGGGGCCCTCATTGCAAGGAGACAACCATGCCTCGCTTCGCTGCCAACCTGTCCATGCTGTTCACCGAACAGGACTTCCTGGCCCGCTTCAAGGCCGCCGCCGATGCTGGCTTCAGCGGTGTCGAATACCTCTTCCCGTACGATTTCAGCGCCGCCGAGATCAAGCAGCAGCTCGACGCCCACGGCCTGACCCAGGTGCTGTTCAACCTGCCGGCCGGTGACTGGGCCAAGGGTGAGCGCGGCATCACCTGCCACCCGGACCGCGTCGAAGAGTTCCGCGCCGGCGTCGACAAGGCCATCGAATACGCCAAGGTGCTGGGCAACACCCAGGTCAACGCCCTGGCCGGTATCCGCCCGCAAGGCCCGGACTGCGCCACCGTACGCAAGACCTTCGTGGAAAACCTGCGCTACGCCGCCGACAAGCTCAAGGCCGCCGGGATCCGCCTGGTCATGGAAATGATCAACACCCGCGACATCCCTGGCTTCTACCTGAACACCACCCAGCAGGCCCTGGAAATCCAGGCCGAAGTGGGCAGCGACAACCTGTTCCTGCAGTACGACATCTACCACATGCAGATCATGGAAGGTGACCTGGCCCGCACCCTGGAAGCCAACCTGCCGCTGATCAACCACGTGCAGTTGGCCGACAACCCGGGCCGCCACGAACCCGGCACCGGCGAGATCAACTACCGCTTCCTGTTCGAGCACCTGGACCGCATCGGTTACCAGGGCTGGGTGGGCGCGGAGTACAAGCCCAAGACCACCACCGAGGCGGGTCTGGGTTGGCTGAAGACTCACAACGCTATCTAACGGCTGAGCGCAGGCCCCTGTTGAACACAGGACACTGTGGGAGCGGGTTTACCCGCGAACACCGGCGAAGCCGGTGCCATCCACCGCAGTGCCTGCTTCGCGGGTAAACCCGCTCCCACAGGGACCTGTACAGCCTGCTCCAGCGAGATTCAACAATTACAACGAGGTAATCTCTCATGGCTAAAATCGGTTTCATCGGCACCGGCATCATGGGCAACCCCATGGCCCAGAACCTGCAAAAAGCAGGTCACAGCATCTTCGTATCGACCCACCACGACGCAGCTCCGGCCAACCTGATCGCCGCCGGCGGCGTGGCCCTGGCCAACCCCAAGGAAGTGGCCCAGGAAGCTGAATTCATCATCGTCATGGTGCCCGACACCCCGCAGGTCGAAAGCGTCCTGTTCGGTGAAAACGGCGTTGCCGAAGGCGTGGGCCCGAACAAGGTCGTGATCGACATGAGCTCGATCTCGCCGACCGCCACCAAAGCCTTCGCCGAGAAGATCAAGGCCACCGGCGCCGCCTACCTGGACGCCCCGGTGTCCGGCGGTGAAGTCGGCGCCAAGGCCGCCACCCTGAGCATCATGGTCGGCGGCTGCCCGAAAGCCTTCGAACGCGCCCTGCCGCTGTTCGAAGCCATGGGCAAGAACATCACCCGCGTCGGCGGCAACGGTGACGGCCAGACGGCCAAGGTCGCCAACCAGATCATCGTCGCCCTGAACATCCAGGCCGTTGCCGAAGCCCTGCTGTTCGCGGCCAAGAACGGCGCGGATCCAGCCAAGGTGCGTGAGGCCCTGATGGGCGGCTTCGCCTCCTCGAAGATCCTCGAAGTACATGCCGAGCGCATGATCAAAGGCACCTTCGACCCAGGCTTCCGCATCAACCTGCACCAGAAGGACCTGAACCTGGCCCTGCAAGGCGCCAAGGAGCTGGGCATCAACCTGCCCAACACCTCCAATGCCCAGCAAGTGTTCAACACCTGCCAGGCCCTGGGCGGCGGCAACTGGGACCACTCGGCGCTGATCAAAGGCCTGGAGCACATGGCCAACTTCTCGATCCGCGACGACAAGTAAGGCCCAATCGCGGGGCAAGCCCGCTCCCACGATTAAGAGCATCAAGTGGCGTGGGAGCGGCGGTGCGCCGATGCGACTTGCCCCGCGATGAATTTCACACCGCCTGGGTGTCAGGCGGTGACCCCGAGCAACACCCGCCCCTGGTTCGGCCTGCACGGAGGCAGTTCCAGGGGCGTTTTTGATTCTGCAGAACAACAATAATCTGGGAGCCTGCCATGTCGGTCGATCCACAAAAACTCCTGCGCGAGCTGTTCGACACAGCCATCGCCGCCGCCCACCCCCGTCAGGTCCTCGAACCCTACCTGCCCGCCGACCGCAGCGGCCGGGTCATCGTCATCGGTGCAGGCAAAGCCGCCGCCGCCATGGCCGAAGTGGTCGAAAAGAGCTGGCAGGGCGAAGTCTCAGGCCTGGTCGTCACCCGCTACGGCCACGGCGCCAACTGCCAGAAGATCGAAGTGGTCGAAGCCGCCCACCCGGTCCCCGACGCCGCCGGCCTGGCCGTGGCCAAGCGCGTGCTCGAGCTGGTCAGCAACCTCACTGAAGACGACCGCGTCATCTTCCTGCTCTCCGGCGGCGGCTCGGCCCTGCTGGCCCTGCCCGCCGAAGGCCTGACCCTGGCCGACAAGCAGCAGATCAACAAGGCGCTGCTCAAGTCCGGCGCCACCATCGGCGAGATGAACTGCGTGCGCAAGCACCTCTCGGCGATCAAGGGCGGCCGCCTGGCCAAGGCCTGCTGGCCGGCAACCGTCTACACCTATGCGATTTCCGACGTACCCGGCGACCTGGCCACGGTCATCGCCTCCGGCCCTACCGTGGCCGACCCGAGCACCTCGGCCGATGCCCTGGCGATCATCAAGCGCTACAGCATCGACGCCCCCAAAGCCGTCATCGACTGGCTCAACAACCCGGCCTCCGAAACCGTCAAGGCCGACGACCCGGCGCTGGCGCGCAGCCACTTCCAGCTGATCGCCAAACCCCAGCAGTCGCTGGAGGCCGCCGCCGTGAAGGCCCGCCAGGCCGGCTTCAGCCCGCTGATCCTCGGCGACCTGGAAGGCGAGTCGCGGGAAGTGGCCAAGGTCCACGCCGGCATCGCCCGGCAGATCGTCCTGCATGGCCAGCCGCTGAAGGCCCCGTGCGTGATCCTCTCCGGCGGCGAGACCACCGTCACCGTGCGCGGCAACGGCCGCGGCGGACGCAACGCCGAGTTCCTGCTCAGCCTCACCGAAAGCCTCAAGGGCCTGCCGGGCGTGTACGCCCTGGCCGGTGACACCGACGGCATCGACGGCTCGGAAGAGAACGCCGGCGCCTACATGACCCCGGACAGCTACGCCCGCGCCGAGGCCCTGGGCCTGTCGGCCAGCGACGAGCTGGACAACAACAACGGCTACGGCTACTTCGCCGCCCTCGATGCGCTGATCGTCACCGAGCCGACCCGCACCAACGTCAACGACTTCCGCGCCATCCTGATCCTCGAGACTCCGCAATCATGACGCCTGATAAAAAAGTAAAAATCCTCGCCACCCTCGGGCCTGCGATCAAAGGCATCGATGACATCCGCCAGCTGGTCGAAGCCGGGGTGAATATCTTCCGCCTCAACTTCAGCCACGGCGAACACGCCGATCACGCCCTGCGCTATCAGTGGATCCGCGAAGTCGAGCAGCAGCTCAACTACCCGCTGGGCATCCTCATGGACCTACAGGGCCCGAAACTGCGCGTTGGCCGTTTCGCCGACGGCAAGGTGCAACTGCAGCGTGGCCAGGCCCTGCGCCTGGACCTGGACAAGACCCCGGGCGACAGCCGCCGGGTGAACCTGCCGCACCCGGAGATCATCGCCGCGCTGGAGCCCGGCATGGACCTGCTGCTCGATGACGGCAAGCTGCGCCTGCGGGTGACCGCCAAGCACGCCGACGCCATCGACACCGAAGTGCTGGCCGGCGGCGAGCTGTCCGACCGCAAGGGCGTCAACGTGCCGCAAGCGGTGCTCGACCTGTCCCCGCTCACCGACAAAGACCGCCGCGACCTCACCTTCGGCCTGGAGCTGGGCGTGGACTGGGTGGCCCTGTCGTTCGTGCAGCGCCCGGAAGACATCGTCGAGGCGCGCCAGCTGATCGGCGACCGCGCCTACCTGATGGCCAAGATCGAGAAGCCCTCGGCGGTCGAGCAACTGCAAGCCATCGCCGAGCTGTCCGACGCGATCATGGTCGCCCGTGGCGACCTGGGCGTGGAAGTACCGGCCGAGAGCGTGCCGCAGATCCAGAAAGCCATCATCGGCACCTGCCGCCAGCTGGGCAAACCGGTGGTGGTGGCCACGCAGATGCTCGAATCCATGCGCTTCTCCCCTGCCCCGACCCGCGCCGAAGTCACCGACGTGGCCAATGCCGTGGCCGAAGGTGCGGACGCGGTGATGCTGTCGGCCGAGACCGCCTCGGGTGACTACCCGCTGGAAGCGGTGCAGATGATGAGCAAGATCATCCGCCAGGTGGAGAACGGCCCGGACTACCAGGCCCAGCTCGACGTCGGCCGGCCCAAGGCCGAGGCTACCGTGTCGGATGCCATCAGCTGCGCGATCCGCCGCATCAGCGGCATCCTGCCGGTGGCGGTGCTGGTCAACTACAGCGAGTCGGGGAACTCCACCCTGCGCGCCGCCCGCGAGCGGCCACGGGCGCCGATCCTCAACCTGACGCCAAACCTCAACACCGCACGGCGCCTGAGCGTGGCCTGGGGTGTGCACTCGGTGGTCAACGACCGCCTGCGCCAGGTCGACGAGGTGGTCTCCACTGCGCTGGAGATCGCCCAGGCACAAGGCATGGCCAGCCGCGGCGACACGCTGTTGATCACCGCCGGTGTGCCTTTCGGCAAACCAGGTTCGACTAATACGCTGCGGATCGAGACCTTGGTCTGATCTGAAGAAATCGCGGGGCAAGCCCGCTCCCACGTTGCACAGCGTGGGAGCGGGCTTGCCCCGCGATGGCTGTAACCCTGAACCCGCGGAAAACCGAGGCCCAAAGAGGCCCACCGCTGACCACTCACCTTACCGACTGCCCATGTACACCAAAAATTTCGTCAACCCGTGCCCTGACTGGGCCACGGCGCTGCTCAACGGTTTCAGCCAGGTGCTGTTGCTGCGCAACCCCTTGTGCGGCCTGTGCTGCCTGCTGGCCATCCTGCTGACCGCCCCTTCGCTGGTCGGCGGCACCCTGCTCGGCGCCCTCGCCGGCCTGCTCACCGCCCAACGTCGCGGCTATGACCGCGCCGACCGCCAGGCCGGGCTGTACTGCTATAACGGTGTGCTGATCGGCATCCTGATCAGCGCCGTGCTGCCCTGGTCGGCCATCCTGCCGCCGCTGATCATCGCCGCCGGTGGGCTGTCGAGCATGCTCACCCATCAATGGCGAAAACGCGGTGGCAAGCTGCTGGTGGCCTACACCGCCCCCTTCGTGCTACTCGGCTGGGCCGCCCTGCTGCTGGCCGAACCCACCGCCAACAGCTACGTCGAGGCCGACCCGCTGTATGCCATGCTGCGCGGCATCGGGCAGATCTTCCTACTCGACAAACCGATGGCCGGGTTGCTGATCGTCATCGGGATGTACTTTGCCAACCCCTATGCGGCCACCTGGGCGGTGATCGGTTCGACCATCGGTGGCGGTGTCGCGCTGCTGGCCGGCGAGGCGCAAGGGGCCTGGCTGGGGCTGTATGGCTTCAATGCCGCACTGGTGGCCCTGGCCTTCAGTCGCCAGGGTGAGAAGCCCTGGGTGACGTTGCTGGCCATCGCCCTGGCACTGTTGCTGCAGCCGCTGTTCAACCTGCTGCCGATCGCCGGGCTGACCGCGCCGTTCGTGGTCGCCTGCTGGCTGATGCATCTGGGCAGCCACCTGGCGCAGCTCAACCAGCGCCGCAACGCGCCCCGCTTGCACAGCTGATAGCCAGCCCCTAGGCTCTGCCCATTTGCACAATGGAACGCGCCCATGGATAACCCTGCAAGCCTGCGCGAGCGGCTCTACGTCATCGTCTTCCAGACCGACACCGAAGCTGGAAGACGCTTCGATCAGATTCTCCTGCTGATCATCCTCGCCAGCCTGGTCACGGTGATCCTCGACAGCATCGACGATGTGCACCAAGGCTACGCCGGCCTGCTGGCCGCCATCGAGTGGGGCTTCACGGCGATCTTCCTTGCCGAATACATCACCCGCCTGTACTGCTCGCCCAAGCCACTGCGCTACGCCTTCAGCTTCTATGGGCTGGTGGACCTGCTGGCGATCGTGCCGGGGATCCTCGCCCTGTACTACAGCGATGCCCAGTACCTGCTGATCATCCGCGTCATCCGCATGCTGCGGATCTTCCGCGTGCTCAAGCTCAGCCCCTACCTCAAGCAGGCCCACTACCTGCTGGCGGCGCTGCAGGGCAGCAAGCAGAAGATCATCGTGTTCCTGGTCAGCGTGTCGACCCTGGTTACCGTGTTCGGCACCCTGATGTACGTGATCGAAGGCCCCGAGCATGGCTTTACCAGTATCCCCAAGGGCATCTACTGGGCCATCGTCACCCTGACCACCGTGGGCTTCGGCGACATCGTGCCGAAAACGCCGCTGGGGCAGGTGCTGTCGTCGCTGGTGATGATCATCGGTTATTCGATCATCGCCGTGCCCACCGGGATCTTTACCGCGGAGCTGGCCAATGCGCTGCGTGGGGAGCAGTTGCAGCACGACTGCCCGACCTGCGCCAAGAACCACCATGAACATGGCGCGGCGTTCTGTTCGCGGTGTGGCAATGCGTTGTTTCCCAAACATTGAGATC
>NZ_QKVM01000160.1 GCF_003231305.1 Pseudomonas sichuanensis
TCTCATGGCCCGCCTGGGCTCAGAGCGCTGGTGCGCGTTGTACCACCAGACCGAAGTCGCCCACCTCGCCGCGCATGGGCCGGTGTGCTTCCTGATTGGTGAAGGCGAGGTGCGTTTGCTGAAGAGCCTGCTGGAGGCGCCGCACGACAATTGGGGCTGGCTGGCCAGCCTGGCACCCGGTGAGCTGGCAGCCTGGATCGAGCATTGGCGTGCCCGGCTACTACTGGGCCAGCGGCCGCAACGGGCGTTGTACCGCTTTCACGACAACCGCGAGCTGGCCCGGGTAATGACGGTGCCGGAGCACAGGGCCGTCTGGCTG
>NZ_QKVM01000161.1 GCF_003231305.1 Pseudomonas sichuanensis
ATGGCCACCTGACTACCGGGTATCTGCGGCCTGGAATGGGTCAGCGGCGGGCGGAACAGCAGGTCCCAGGGGGTGGCGGTAAAGGTGTTGCTGTAGCGCTGCGCGGCATCACTCGGCTCGGCATGTTCTTCGAGCACCTGAGGCTGGCGCCCTTCGTGGTGCACGCTGGTCAGCAGCCACAGGTCGTTCCACGGCTCGCGCGGGTGGTCGGTCAGTTGCAGCAGGTGGCCGCTGAGCAGATGCGGGGCGTCACTTGCGCCCTCTGCCTGGCAATGGTTGGCCCGGCAACGTTGCAGCGCCCGT
>NZ_QKVM01000162.1 GCF_003231305.1 Pseudomonas sichuanensis
CTGGCCACCTGGCTGCCGGGTACCTTCGGCCTGGAATGGGTCAGCGGCGGGCGGAACAGCAGGTCCCAGGGGGTGGCGGTGAAAGTGTTGCTGTAGCGCTGCACGGCATCGCTGGGTTCGGCGTGTTCTTCGAGCACCTGGGGCTGGCGCCCTTCGTGGTGCACGCTGGTCAGCAGCCACAGGTCGTTCCACGGCTCGCGCGGGTGGTCGGTCAGTTGCAGCAGGTGGCCGCTGAGCAGATGCGGGGCGTCACTCGCGCCCTCTGCCTGGCAATGGTTGGCCCGGCAACGTTGCAGCGCCCGC
>NZ_QKVM01000163.1 GCF_003231305.1 Pseudomonas sichuanensis
CAGGCTGTTGGGATCTGGGGCCTGCACCGGCCACTCGACCTCGCCGATGTAGCTGCTCGGCGCCCAGGGCGGCGAGGGATCGCGGCCGAAGTTGACCCAGGCCGGCCCTGGCGCCGCGCCGGACACAGCCTTGAACCCCTGCCCGTCCAACGTGCCCTTGAGCAGCGTGCCCAGGGCATCGGTGACTTCGTAGTCGCCGGCCTTGATGCCCTTGGTGTTGGCGTACAGGTTGAACAACTCCAGCGCGCCCTTGCCCGGCTTGGGTGGCTCGGGGAAGGTGCCGGCCAGGCTC
>NZ_QKVM01000164.1 GCF_003231305.1 Pseudomonas sichuanensis
TAGGCTGTTGGGGTCTGGGGCCTGCACCGGCCACTCGACCTCGCCGATGTAGCTGCTCGGCGCCCAGGGCGGCGAGGGATCGCGGCCGAAGTTGACCCAGGCGGGCCCTGGCGCTGCGCCGGACACAGCCTTGAACCCCTGCCCGTCCAACGTGCCCTTGAGCAGCGTGCCCAGGGCATCGGTGACTTCGTAGTCGCCGGCTTTGATGCCCTTGGTGTTGGCGTACAGGTTGAACAGCTCCAGCGCGCCCTTGCCGGGCTTGGGCGGCTCGGGGAAGGTGCCGGCCAGGCTG
>NZ_QKVM01000165.1 GCF_003231305.1 Pseudomonas sichuanensis
TGGATTGGTTGGGAGCTCAGGATCGCAATCGCTGGCAAGTCGCAGCGGCGAACCGCAGCTCCCACAAGTTAGAGCGAAACTTTCAGCTTTGCACTGTACCTGTGGGAGCCGGCTTGCCGGCGATAGGGCCCGAACAAACAACACATAAATAACAGCTTAATATGTATAGCCGTATTACTGCTCTTGCTCTTGCTCTTGCTCTTGCTCTTGCTCTTGCTCTTGCTCTTGCTCTTGCTCTTGCTCTTGCTCTTGCTCTTGCTCTTGCTCTTGCTCTTGCTCTGCTTTTGATC
>NZ_QKVM01000166.1 GCF_003231305.1 Pseudomonas sichuanensis
CGAATGTTCATTTCTAAGTTCTGAGCAGTGCTGCGAAACCTGAAAGAGTGGTGGAGCCAAGCGGGATCGAACCGCTGACCTCCTGCGTGCAAGGCAGGCGCTCTCCCAGCTGAGCTATGGCCCCATTTGACCAGCCGCACCAAGTAATTGGTAGGTCTGGGCAGATTTGAACTGCCGACCTCACCCTTATCAGGGGTGCGCTCTAACCAACTGAGCTACAGACCTATAACAGGGTTGCGTTACAGCATCGTCTTTACACAATGAATCAAGCAATTCGTGTGGGTA
>NZ_QKVM01000167.1 GCF_003231305.1 Pseudomonas sichuanensis
TAAGTTAGGGGCGGCGCCTGGGCTGGCGTTAGCTGTCGCTAGTTGGATTAGTTGGGAACTCTGGATTGCAATCGCTGGCAAGCCAGCTCCCACAGGGTAGTGCGAACTTTCAACTTTGCGCTGTACCTGTGGGAGCCGGCTTGCCGGCGATAGGGCCCGAACAAACAACACATAAACAACAGCCAAGTCTGGATAGTCGCATTACTGCTCTTGATCTGCTCTTGATCTGCTCTTGATCTGTTTTTGCTTTTGCTTTTGCTTTTGCTTCTAAGCGCGCAATAGC
>NZ_QKVM01000168.1 GCF_003231305.1 Pseudomonas sichuanensis
AGCGCCTTTGACGTCGTTGTCCAACACATTGCCGCTGATGCTGTCGCCCTCGCTGACATGGGCGAAGTCGCAATGGGCCTTGGGCACGTCGTCGACGATGCTGATCACGATGGTGCTGGTGGTGGTGTTGCCCACCGAGTCCTTCACCTGGTAGGTGAAGCTGTCGGTGATCACATTCGGGCCATCGTTGACGTGATTCGGCGAGTTGGGCGCCGAGGTCAGGGTGTAGGTGTAGCTGCCATCGGCGTTCAGCAGGATCTGGCCGTATTGGCCGG
>NZ_QKVM01000169.1 GCF_003231305.1 Pseudomonas sichuanensis
ATCGAAGCGCAGGTCGATGCGGCGCTGGCCAACCTGACTGCTCGCCAGCCGACCGCTGCTCGGGTCGTACTGGTAGCGCGTGGTCAGTCCATCGAAACCGGTTTCCTCCAACCGGCGGCCTGCCACGTCGTACACGAACCGGGCGCGGCTTTCGTTCTGGTTGGCCATGCCGACCAGGCGGCCGAGCCGGTCCCAGTGGTAGCTGACCGAATGTTCGAGCGCATCGACCCGTTCGGCCAATAGCCCGGATCGGGTATAGCGCCACGTCGTAC
>NZ_QKVM01000017.1 GCF_003231305.1 Pseudomonas sichuanensis
CGGCTTACCTGGGGATCAGCCCGCCGCCGGCTTTTTCACTGTCTTTGGCTTCTTCGCCGCCACAGGCTTTTCAGCAGCCACCGCCGCCTTCGGCTTGGCCGCCGCCTTCTTGCGCGGCGCGGCCTTGGGCGCTAACGCTTCAGCCTCGGCCAGCTTGCGGGCCATCTCCCAGTGGCGGATTTCCTGGCCCGTCGGCTTGCCCTCCGATTCCCAGATTTGATAGGCGAATTCGCGAACACGTTTCTCTTCGACACTCATCACGACGCTCCTGAATGCAGTTAGGCATGATCAATCAACACATTGACCGGAAACTGGGCCAGTACGGTGCTCAATTTCAGCTCCTTTGAAGGGCTGACAGCACCGCCACCGAAAAGTCCCGAGCAGTTGGCAGGCGACAAGGCAAACGGCAGGATCAGCCGCGTATCGTCCCAGTTCTGTGCCGGGATCAATGGGGTTGTGGCGTTAACCAGCAAGCTGCCGGCAAGCCGTGGTGCGACAACGATGGCGCGCTGCTCCTCGCCCAGTCGGGCGAAGGCCAGCACCTTGTCGGCGTGGCGCCCCTGCACGTCGAGCGGCAGGTAGGCGCCACGCCGGAACAGTTCGGGGTGGCTCATGCGACAGTCCAGCAGCCGGGCGATCAGTGCCTGCTTGATGCGCCCGTCCTGCCAGTGGTCGAGCAGTTCAGCCAGGGGCGTGCTGGCGTCCAGGCTGGCACGCCTTGCAGCGTAGTCCACCGGGCGCCGATTGTCCGGGTCGACCAGGCTAAAGTCCCAGTACTCGTTGCCCTGGTACAGGTCGGGCACGCCCGGCGTGGTCATGCGCAGCAGGCATTGCACCAGGCTGTTCAGCGCGCCGGGGCAGGCGATCTGCCGCGCGGCCTCATGCAGCGAGTGGCGCAGCTGCTGGTTCTGCGCGTCCAGCAGCAGGCCGTTCACATAGGCGGCGCAGGCCTGTTCATACGCCTCGTTCGGCGCCGCCCAGCTGCTGCGCAGCTTGGCCTCGCGCAGGGCTTTTTGTTGCCAGTGGACTATGCGCTCGGCGTAGTGGCGCAGTGCATTGGCGTCATGCAGGTCGAGCGCCAGTGGCCAGTTGCCGAGCAGGGTCTGCCACAGCAGCAGCTCATCGCCTGGGCCGGGCGCGGCGCCATCCTCCAACGCCTCGCGCAGCGGCGCCGCCAGTTCGCGCCAGTGCTCCACCCGGCTGGCCAGCCAGGGCCCGCGCTCGCTGAGCACCGCCAGACGCGCCCGGCAATCCTCGCCACGCTTGTGATCGTGGGTGGCGGTGGTCAGCAGGTTGTCGGGGAAGTCGCGCAGGCGGCGCTGCGCTTGCGTGTGAAACCATTCAGGGTCGGCGCTGAAACGCTCGGCCTCGAAGCCCACATCGTTGCGCGACAACAGCCGGGCGCTGCGGTAGAACGCGGTGTCTTCCACGGCTTTGGCGGCGGTTGGCGCGGTCAGTTGCTGGAAACGCACGCAGGCGTGGCGCAGGTGCTTGCGTGGTCGGCCCGGGGGCAGGCGTCGCCAGGGCTGGCCGCCGAGCCATTGCGCCAGGTGCTCGAGCAGCGGCCAGTCGGCCTCGCTCAGTGACTGGCGGGCGTCGGCGAGCGCTTGCTGGAAGAACCCCTCATCCTCGGCCGGGCGGCCACAGGCGTTGATGTAGGTGCGGTACACCGGGTAGTGCTCGGCCAGCGCCTGCAGCGCGCGGCGGATGGCACCGAGGGTGAGGTCACGGGTCATCAGGTCGTCGCGGGCCACCTGCAGCAAGGCCAGGGCCACCGACTCGCAGTCGCCGGCCAGGCTGGCGTTGAGCACCAGATGGCGAGCCTGGCGCACTTCCTCAGGGAACGCCGGCCGTTCGCTGACGGTGCTCCACAGCTCGGTCAGCGGTGCCTCGCCCGTCGGATCGTGTTGCAGCAGCGAGACCTGGTTCATGAACTCGTAGCCGGTGGTGCCGTCGGTGCGCCAGTCGCGGTGCAGGTGTTCATCGGCGCCGAGGATTTTCTCGACGTAGATCGGGAAATGCTCCACGCCCGCCAGCAGCGGCCGCTGCGCCAGCAACCCGTCGACCCGCCGGCGCAGGTTGCGGCAGTAGCGGCGCGGGTCGGCCAGGCCGTCGATATGGTCGATGCGCAGGCCATCCACCAGGCCGCGCTCGATCAGCTCGAACAGCTTGGCGTGGGTGGCCTCGAACACCACCGCACGCTCCACCCGCAGGCCGCCCAGCTCGTTGATGTCGAAGAAGCGCCGCCAGTTGATGTCGTCGGCGGCGGTGCGCCAGCTGGCCAGGCGGTATGTCTGGCGCTCCAGCAACAGGTGCAGGCGCTTGAAGCCGGCTTCGGTGCGGCTGTCGAAGGCGGCCAGGGCGCCTTCGAGGCTGGCCCCGGCGTCGACCACCAGGGCCAGGTCGCGGTGCAGCGCCGCGGCGTCGGCCAACGGTTCGGCGGCCTCGTGCAGGGCGCTGAAGTGTTGGGCCAGGGCCTGCAGCCGTGGGTCTTCGGCATGGCCGAGGATGCGCCCGTAGTCCAGCGGGCAGATCGGGAAACGATGCTCGTGATGGGCGACCTCGAACCGGCCGTGCTCGGCGTCGAAGGTCAGGGGCATGTCACCGTTGAGCAACGCCACGCCATAGTCGCTGCCGAGGAACGGCAACAGCAGTTGCCCGGCCAGCAGCGGGTCGCTGGAGTGCCACTGGATATCGAAGAACTCTGCATAGGGGCTGCGCCGGCCCCAGGCCAGCAGGCTCTGCCACCAGGGGTTGTCGGCGCCGCCCACGGCCATGTGGTTGGACACGGTGTCGAGGATCAGGCCCATGCCGTGCTGGCGCAAGGCAGCCACCAGGCGCTCCAGCGCGGCCTCGCCGCCCAGCTCGGGGTTGACCCGGGTCGGGTCGACCACGTCGTAGCCGTGGCGCGAGCCTGCACGGGCAGTCAGGATCGGCGAGGCATACACATGGCTGATGCCGAGCTGGGCGAAGTAGGGCACCAACGGCGTCGCGTCATCCAGGGTGAAGTCGCTGTGCAGCTGCAGGCGCAGGGTGGCGGTCAGCGGCTTCATCGATCACGCTCCCAGGCTTGTTCGCGGGCCTGGGCCAGCAGCTCCAGGCGCCGCGCCGCGTCCTCGTCGTCGAGCAGCTCGAGGGCCGCGGCCTTGAAGCGGCGCCGCCAGTTGGGGTGGCCAGCAGTGGTGCCGGGCAGGTTGGGTTGTTCGTCGCAGCCCAGCAGGTCCTCCAGCGGTACCAGCACCAAGGGGGCGCGGGTGTGGCCGACGTAACGGATCGCCGCGTCGATCAACGCCGTGTCGTCCGCTAGCGGGCCGTAGTTGTGCTCCAGGGTGCGGCGCAGGCCGTCGCGCTCCAGCGCCCGGCTAGCGCGCCAGTGCTCTTCGGTGGCGGCGTCGATCAGTTGCAGGCGGTTGTTCCAGTCGATGTCACGGGCTTGCAGCCAGCCGGCCAGTGGCGCCAGGTCATGGGTGCCGGTGGTGGCCAGGGCGTTGTCCGGCCAGTCGAGGATCGGCTTGAAGCGGCCGGGCGAGTCCTGCTCGAAGGGCAGCACGCGCATGCCCAGCACGGCCTTGGCCGCCAGGCGCTCGCGCAGGCCTTCGGGCACGGTGCCGAGGTCCTCGCCGAGGATGATCGCCTGGTGCCGTGCCGATTCCAGGGCCAGCAGGCGCAGCAGGTCGTCGAGCGGGTAGTTGAGGTAGGCGCCCTCGCGGGCCGTGGCGCCACGGGGGATCAGCCACAGCCGGCGCAGGCCCATCACATGGTCGATGCGCAGGCCGCCGGCATGGGCCAGGTTGGCCCGCAGCATCTCGATGAAGGCGCGGTAGCCGTTGCGCTTGAGGCCTTCAGGGGAGAAGGCGCAGATGCCCCAGTCCTGCCCCGCGCGGTTGAGGATATCGGGCGGTGCGCCGACCTTGAGGTCGGCCAGCAGTTCGTCCTGGCGGCTCCAGGCCTGGCTGCCGGCGCCGTCGGCGCCCACTGCCAGGTCGGCGATCAGGCCGATCGCCATGCCATTGCTGCACGCCGCGTCCTGGGCGCGTTGCAGGCTGCGTTCGCTGAGCCACTGGCAGAACGCGTGGAATTCGACACGGGCCGGGTAGGCGACAGCGAAGGCTTCGACTTCCGGGTGATAGGGGTCGTGCCAGGCCTTTGGCCAGTGGCGCCAGTCGGCCCCCAGGCCCTGGTCCACCGCCTCGCTTTGCAGCACTTCGAAGCGGCAATGGTGCTCGAGCCGTTCGCCGCCGGCCTCGCGGAAACTGGCGAAGTCTGCGCGCAGCGGGTGGTCGCCCTGGCTGAAATCCTGGTACAGCGCTTCCAGCAACCGCTGTTGGGCCTTGGCGGCGCGTGGCCAGTCCACCAGCGGCTGTTGCTGCAGGTCTTCGAGTGTCTGCGCAAGCCCGCAGGCCTCGATGGCCATGCGCACGGCGCGTTCGCCCAGCAGGGCTGCGGGGCTGGCGTACAGCGCGTTGAGCAACAGTCGGCTGGACGGTGAATAGGGGCTGAAGTGCTGTTGGTCGAAGGCCGACAGCGCATGCATCGGGCTGATCGCCAGGGCATCGGCGCCGCGTTCGGCGGCACTGCGCGCCAGCTGTTCCAGCGCCAGGCAGTCGCCATAGCCGCCATCGCCGGGGCGGCGCAGGCTGTACAACTGCACTGCCAGGCCCCAGCAGCGCGGTGGCGGTTCGCCGATGGCATCTTCGAGCGCGTGGCAGCGCGACGGCGCCACGGCGAGGGTGAAGGTGCGGCCGTCGATGGCCAACTGGTGATAGCCGGTCGGCAGCCCACCCGGCAGGCGTGCCTGGGCATCCAGCACCAGCGTGCGCTGGCTGGCGTCCTCCAGGGTGCAGTGCGCCTGGCTGCCGGCGCTGAACCAGCGTTGCAGGGCCAGGGGCTGGTCGATATCGACGGTCAGCAGCGGGGGCAGGTGTTCGCTGTCTTCGGCCTGCTCGACCAGGCGCAGGCTGCTGGCGATGGCCTGGTCGTCGTCAGCGGGGTGGCCAAGGGCTTGCAGCACATGGCGCAGCACTTCGTCGCTGACCTGCTGCGGGCGGTTGTTGGCGTCGATCCAGTCGCGGGCCAGGCCGACGCGGGCGGCCAGGCGGTGCAGGGGCTGTTCGCTCATGGCGTCTCCGGTGCGGGGGGCAGCAGGCTGACCACGCAGCTGTGCGCGGCGAGTGTCGAGTCGGGGTGGGCGGTGTCGCTGCTGTCGTACAGGCGCAGCGCCTGGGCCGGCAGTTGCGCGGCCTGGGGCTGGGCGTCGAGGTTGAGGTCGATGCGCAGTTGCTGGCCGTTGCCCAGGCGCCAGCGTGCGGTGAGTGCCTTGTCGCCCAGCACCTCGGTGCCCAGTGCACGGGTGCCGGGCAGGTGCGGGATGAGGTGGCGTTTGCGCAGGTCGAGCAACTGCTGATAGAGGCCGTGCCAGCCGGCCAGCACGTTCTTTTGTTGCGGCCTGGAGCTTTCGAAGGTGGTTTCGGCGTTGGGGTCGGGGATCTGTTCGCGTCTGGCGGGGTCGGCAAAGGCGTCGAAGTGGGCGAACTCGCCACGCCGGCCCTCGCGCACGGCATCGGCCAGCGTGTCGTGGAAGTCGGTGAAGAACAGGAACGGCTCGCGGCTGCCGTCGTCGTCGCCCATGAACAGCAGCGGGATCATCGGCGCCAGCAGCAACAGCCCGGTGGCCGCGCGCAAGGCCTGCGGCGGGCAGAGGCGGGCAAGGCGCTCGCCCAGGGCGCGGTTGCCGACCTGGTCGTGGTTCTGCAGGAACAGCACGAACGCTGTCGGCGGCAGATGTGCCGATGGCTCACCGCGTGGGGTGCCGTGGCGGTTGGTCTGGCCCTGGAACACGAAGCCCTCGGCCAGGCAGCGTGCCAGCTGGTGGATCGGCCGCTGCTGGTAGTCGGCGTAGTAGCCTTCGGTTTCGCCCGTCAGCAGCACGTGTAAGGCGTTGTGGCCGTCGTCGTTCCACTGGGCGTCGAAGCCCTGCTGCAACAGCGCGGCCTGGTTGTGCTCGTTTTCCAGCACCAGCCAGATCTGCCGGCCCGGCGCGACCGCTGCGCGCACGCGCTGGGCCAGTTCGACGAGGAAGTCCGGTTGGTCGATGGCGTGCACCGCATCCAGGCGCAGGCCGTCGCAGCGGTAGTCGCACAGCCACATCAGCGCGTTCTGGATGAAGTACTCGCGCACCGCTGGCCTGCGAAAGTCGATGGCCGCGCCCCAGGGCGTCTGCCGGTCCTGGCGAAAGAACGGGCTGGCGTACTGGTGCAGGTAGTTGCCGTCCGGGCCGAAGTGGTTGTAGACCACGTCCACCAGCACCATCAGGCGGTGGCCGTGGGCTTGGTCGATCAGTGCGCACAGCTCCTGCGGCGTGCCGTAGCTGTGCTGTGGGGCGAACGGCAGCACGCCGTCATAACCCCAGTTACGCTCACCGGGGAACTGGCCCAGCGGCATCAGCTCGATGGCGCTGATGCCCAGCGCGGCCAGGCGTGGTAGCGCCTCGGCCACGCCGCGGTAACCGCCGAGCAGGCCCACGTGCAGCTCCTGGATCACCGCCTCGTGCCACGGGCGGCCCTGCCAGGGGTGCTGCCACCGGAACCCGGCAAGGTCCACCAGCTCACTCGGCCCCTGCACGCCCTCGGGCTGATAGCGCGAAGCCGGGTCGGCCACCTTGAGCTGCCGGTCGATAAGCAACTGATACCGCTCGCCTGCCTGGCACGGGGCAATGCCGACGTACCAACCGTCATCAACGGGCGACAGCTCAACGGCGGGCTGCCGCTCGACTTCCACGCTCACGCTGCGCGCATCCGGCGCCCAGAGGGCAAAGTGCGCCGACGTGGCGTCCACTACTTGCGCGCCATGCCTTTGCATCGTCCGCTCTCCGCTCAGTAGTGGGCGATCTGGGTCTGCTTGACCAGGTCCTCATACAGCCGCGCGTAGGGTTCCACCGCCTGGCACCAGTTGAAGGGCTGGGTCATCGACAGGCAGCGCATGGCGTTGAGCAGGTGCTTCTTGCCGTACACATAGAAGGCGCGGCTCAGCGCTTCGCGGTAGCTTTCCAAGGTCGAGTCGTTGAACAGGAACCCGGTGACGCCGTTCTCGATGGTGTCGGCCAGCCCGCCGGTATTGCGCGCCACCGGCAGCGAGCCGAAGCGTTGCGCGTACATCTGGCTCAGCCCGCACGGCTCATAGCGCGATGGCATCAGCAGAAAATCGCTGCCGGCGAACATCCGCCGGGCATCGGTTTCGTTGAAGCCGATGCGCACGCCGATGCGGCCCGGGTGACGCAGTGCCAGCTCGCGCATGGCCTGTTCTTCCTCGGGCTCGCCACGGCCGATGATGGCGATCTGGCCGCCTTGTTCGACGATGTAGTCGGCCACGCCCAGGGTCAGGTCCAGGCCTTTCTGGTAGACCAGCCGCGAGACCACGGCGAACAGCGGCCCCTTGGACGCGTCCAGGCCGAACAATTCGCGCACCTGCTGGGTGTTGCGCGCCTTGCCGTCCCAGTCGTTGAGGCTGAAGTTGTGCACCAGGTGCCCGTCGGTGGCCGAATCCCAGCTCTCGTCGATGCCGTTGGGGATACCGCCGAGCAAGCCTTGCTGGGCCTTGCTGGCGAGGAAACCGTCCAGGCCGCAGCCGAACTCGGGGGTGGTGATTTCCCGGGCGTAGGTGGCGCTCACCGTGGTGATGTGGCTGGAGTAGGCCAGGCCCGCCTTGAGGAACGACAGCTTGCCGTAGAACTCCATGCCTTCCTGTTGCATGGCGTGGTCGGGGATCGCCAGCTCCGGGCTGCAGGCGCGGCTGTACACGCCCTGGTAGGCCAGGTTGTGGATGGTGAACAGGGTCGGGGTGCTCAGCCCGCGCCAGTGCATGTAGGCCGGGGCCAGGCCGGCCGGCCAGTCGTGGGCGTGCACCAGGTCGGGGCGCCAGTGGGCCATGCCTTCACCGGCGGCAATTTCTGCGGCGGCCAGGCCCAGGCGGGCGAAGCGGATATGGTTGTCCGGCCAGTCGCGGCCGTTGTTGGCGCCGTAGGGGGTGCCTTCGCGCTGGTACAACTCGGGGCAGATCAGCACATAGATCACCAGGCCGTCGGCCAGGTCCATGCGGCCGATCTTGCACGGTGGCAGTGCCGCATGGCCGCCCAGTTCACCGACGATATGGATGGGGTTGTCGCTCTCCATCACCTGGGGGTAGCCGGGGATCAGCACCCGCACATCGTGCAGGTGGGCCAACGCCCGTGGCAGGGCGGCGGACACGTCGCCCAGGCCGCCGGTCTTGACCAGGTCGGCGATTTCCGAGGTGACGAACAGGACCTTGCGCTTGTTGGGGTTGTGCTGGCGCTGGGCGCCGGGTGCCTTGACTGTCGGGGCGAGGCTGGGTGGCAGCGGCTCGCGGCTATCCGATTTGAATGCATCTACGTGAGGTTCGACAGCGGCACTGATCATACTTCTCTCCGTCCCTTGTTTTTGCGGGTGCGGGCACCCGTTGCGTTATTTCGTGCTGGTTCTCTCTGATCGGTGGTGCATCTTCGTAGTGCGGTCCTTGCCCGATATCGGTGCGCGCAGGCACGGCACGCTCGGCAATCCGGCCGAAAAGCGTGTAGACGGGTGGGGGTGGGTGGGCCTGGCGTGAGGAAGTCCCTTTGCGTTGGCCTACTTAGCTCCTGACCTGCCCGCATTTCGGAAAGTTCGACTTTTTTACGTCACTTTTTCCGAGCAAAACGCGGGCCGAATCTGGAGTGTAGGGGACGAAACGACATTCTTGTGACTTGCTGGTCATTTTTCTGATGACCGTTCGTCCCCGCAAACGTTGGCGGGTGTTACAAAATTTGTACAGGTAGGAAGGTGCTTGGTCGGCGGGTAGGGCGGGAGGTGAAAACGGGCAGGGCGGGGAGCCGCTCGGCTCCCTGCGCAGGGGCGGTGACTCAGAGACTGGCAGGCTTGCCTTGCAGGCGGGCCTGTTCCAGCAGTTGGTTCAAGTGCGCCACTTGCTGGCGCAGCTGGTCACGTTCGTCCTTCAGTTGGCGCAGTTCATCACGGCGTACGGACACGTAGAGGGTCTGGGTGGGAGTGGCAGGCATCAGGGTACCCATGAGCACACCTCGCAGGGCTGGCTGGTGACAAATCAAAGCGTAGTCGCTTCACGCGGCGCGCATTCTGAATTCTTTCCCTGGCCATGGGAACTTTTTTGTTTATCGTGGTCTCGCCGTTCGTCGGTGAACCCTCTGCGGGTACGCTGGACTAATCTGAAATCCTTAACGGCTGTAATCCATTTCTAACGGGAGCGTCACCACATGCAACTGGGAATCGTCGGGCTGGGCCGCATGGGCGGCAATATCGCAAGGCGCCTGATGCGCGCCGGCCACCGCACCGTGGTGCATGACCGCAACCGTGAAGCGATCACCGGGCTTGAAGGCGAGGGCGCGCAAGGGGCTCACGACCTTGGTGCGCTGGTGCAGAAGCTCAAGGCGCCGCGCGCGGTGTGGGTCATGCTGCCGGCGGGCGAGCCCACCGAGCAGACCATCGCCCAGCTGGCCGAACTGCTGGAGCCGGGCGATGCGATCATCGACGGCGGCAACACTTTCTATAAGGACGACATGCGCCGTGCGGCCGAGCTGGCCAAGCGTGGCCTGCATTACCTGGACGTTGGCACCTCCGGTGGCGTGTGGGGCCTGGACCGCGGCTACTGCATGATGATCGGTGGCGAGAAGGAGGTGTTCGAGCGCCTGGAACCGCTGTTCAAGGCCCTGGCCCCCGGCGTCGGCGACATCCCCCGCACGCACGGGCGCAGCGGTGAGCACGAGCGCGCCGAGCATGGCTACATCCACGCCGGCCCACCCGGCGCCGGCCACTACGTGAAGATGGTGCACAACGGCATCGAGTACGGCTTGATGCAGGCCTACGCCGAAGGCTTCGACCTGCTGCGCAGCAAGGGCGGCGACGAACTGCCCGAAGACCAGCGCTTCGACCTCAACCTGACCGAGATCGCTGAGGTGTGGCGTCGTGGCAGCGTGGTCACCTCCTGGCTGCTGGACCTGACCGCCGACGCCCTGGTTGCCGACCCACAGTTGTCCGCGTTCAGCGGTTCGGTGTCTGACAGTGGCGAAGGGCGCTGGACCATCGACGCCGCCGTGGAGCAGGCAGTGCCGGTGCCGGTGCTGTCCAGCGCGCTGTTCGCCCGTTTTCGCTCGCGCCAGCAGCAGGGCACCTACGGTGACAAGATCCTCTCGGCCATGCGCCTGGGCTTCGGTGGCCACGTCGAGAAGAAAGGCGAATGACCAAACCAAACATTCCTGCCGCTCCACCCTGCACCCTGTTCCTGTTCGGCGCCAACGGCGACCTGGTCAAGCGCCTGCTGATGCCGGCGCTGTACAACCTGAGCCGTGATGGCTTGCTGGACCGCAACCTGCGCATCGTCGGGGTCGATCACAATGCGGCCACCGCCGAAGCGTTCGCCGAGCGCCTGCATGCCTTCATGCTGGAGCGTGACCAGGGCCGCGAAGGCAGCGAGCGCTGCCTGGACGACAAGCTCTGGGCGCGCCTGGCCAAGCGCCTGGACTACCAGACCGGCGACTTCCTTGACCCGGCGACTTACCAGGCCCTGGCCAAACGCATCGACAAGACCAGCCACGGCAATGCCATCTTCTACCTGGCCACCTCGCCACGCTTCTTCCCGGAAGTGGCCCAGCGCCTGGGTGATGCCGGCTTGCTCGACGAGTCCGCCGGGGGCTTCCGGCGGGTGGTGGTGGAGAAACCCTTCGGCACCGACCTGGCCAGCGCCGAAGCGCTGAACGCCCGCCTGCTGAAGGTGATGAACGAGCGGCAGATCTACCGCATCGACCATTACCTGGGCAAGGAGACGGTGCAGAATATCCTGGTCAGCCGTTTTTCCAACGGCCTGTTCGAGTCGTTCTGGAACAACCATTACATCGATCACGTGCAGATCACTGCGGCCGAGACCGTCGGCGTCGAGACCCGCGGCGCCTTCTATGACAGTACCGGCGCCCTGCGCGACATGGTGCCCAACCACCTGTTCCAACTGTTGGCGATGGTTGCCATGGAGCCGCCGGCCGCCTTTGGCGCCGATGCGGTGCGTGGCGAGAAGGCCAAGGTGATCGGCGCCATCCGCCCGTGGACGACGAAGATGGCACTGAAAAATTCGGTGCGTGGCCAGTACACCAGCGGCAAACAGGGGCGCAAGCCGCTGGCCGGTTACCGCGACGAGCCCAATGTTGGCAAAGACAGCCAGACCGAAACCTACGTCGCCCTTAAAGTGATGATCGACAACTGGCGCTGGGCCGGCGTGCCGTTCTACCTGCGCACCGGCAAGCGCATGAGTGTGCGCGACACCGAGATCGCCATCTGCTTCAAGCCCGCGCCTTATGCGCAGTTCCGCGAAAGCGAGCTGGAGCGGCCCAAGCCCAACTACCTGAAGATCCAGATCCAGCCCAACGAGGGCATGTGGTTCGACCTGCAGGCCAAGCGGCCCGGGCCGGAGCTGGTCATGGAAAACGTCGAGCTGGGGTTTGCCTACAAGGACTTCTTCCAGATGACCCCGGCGACCGGTTACGAGACCTTGATCTACGACTGCCTGACGGGTGACCAGACCCTGTTCCAGCGCGCCGACAACATCGAGAACGGCTGGCGCGCGGTGCAGCCGTTTCTCGATGCCTGGGCCAGCGAGGCGGGTGAGGTGCATGGGTATGCGGCCGGGGAGGATGGCCCGGAGGCTGGCAACGAGCTGCTGACCCGCGACAAGCGCGAGTGGCATAACTTGGGTTGATGGTTGCCTGCACCGGCCTCATCGCGGGGCAAGTCGCATCGGCGCACCGCCGCTCCCACGACAGTGGGCTGCCCCCAAGAAGTTGGACACCAATCCAAGCCTTGGGAGTAGTCCACTGTCGTGGGAGCGGCGGTGCGCCGATGCGACTTGCCCCGCGATGAGGCCGAATCAGGCGGAACGACCAGCGCCCCCAGGCATCCAACCTCAGGCCCACCCGCCAAAGGAGCCCGGATGCCTGCCCTCATCGAAGACTACGCCCTCATCGGCAACTGCCGCAGCGCCGCCCTGGTCAGCCGCGACGGCGCCATCGACTGGCTGTGCCTGCCACGCTTCGACGCCCCGGCCGTGTTCGCGGCATTACTGGGCAACGAAGAAAACGGACGCTGGCGCATCGCCCCCAGTGACCCGGTGGAACACTGCACACGCCGCTACCTCGACGACACCCTGGTGCTGGAAACCCACTGGACTACCGCCAGCGGCCGGGCCCGGGTGCTCGACTGCATGCCCCTGGGGGACAGCAACGCCATCGTGCGCATCGTCGAGGGCCTGGCGGGCGCTACCGCGTTCGAGATGGACCTGGTGCTGCGCTTCGACTACGGCCGCAGCGTGCCCTGGGTGGAGAAGATCGACCCGCTGACCCTCAGCGCGGTGGCCGGCCCCGACCGGCTGATACTGCGCAGCAGTGTCGAAGCCCATGGCCAGGACCATCACAGCGTTGCGCGTTTTCGCGTGGGCGCTGGCGAGCGTCAGGTATTCAGCCTTTGCCACCAGCCCTCGCACCTGCCCGTGCAGCCCGGCTGCGATGTCGATCATGACCTGGCACAGACCATCGCCCAATGGCAGGCCTTCGCCGCCCGCTGCCCGGACGTCGGCCCCTACACCCATCTGGTGCGCCGCTCGCTGCTGACGCTCAAGGCCATGACCTACGCGCCCACCGGTGGCATGGTCGCCGCCGTCACCACTTCGCTGCCCGAGCGCGTGGGTGGCGAACGCAATTGGGACTACCGCTACTGCTGGCTGCGTGACGCCACCATGACCTTGCTGGCCCTGATGAACCTCGGCTACTTCGACGAAGCCCAGGCCTGGCGCGAATGGTTGCTGCGTTCGGTGGCCGGCAACCCCGAGCAGATGCAGATCATGTACGGCCTGGCGGGGGAGCGTGACCTGCCCGAGTTCAGCTTGCCCTGGCTGGCGGGCTACGAGCACTCCCGGCCGGTGCGCGTCGGCAATGCCGCCTCCGAACAGTTGCAGCTCGATATCTATGGCGAACTCGCCGACGCCATGACCCAGGCCATCAAGGGCGGCCTGCCGCGTCATCCGCGCAGCTCCGCCATCGCCCGGCTGATCTTGCCCTACGTGGAAAGCATCTGGCGCGAGCCTGACGAAGGTCTGTGGGAGGTGCGCGGCGGCCGCCAGCATTTCGTGCACTCCAAGGTCATGGCCTGGGTCGCGTTCGACCGCGCCGCCAGCCTGGCCGAGACCACCGAGGAAGACCGCGAGCGAGGTAGGCACTACCGGCGCGTTGCCGAGCAGATCCGTGCTGAAGTCTGCACGCGTGGCCTGGACCCTTCCGGGCAGCACTTCGTGCAGGCCTATGGCTCGACCGAGCTGGACGCCAGCCTGCTGCAGATTGCCCTGACCGGTTTTTTGCCGGCGGATGATCCGCGCTTTCTGCGCACCCTTGAGCAGGTCGAACGGCGCCTGCTGCGCAACGGCCTGCTGCTGCGCTACGACAGCGACAGCTGCAGCGATGGCCTGACGCCGGGGGAGGGCACGTTCCTGGTGTGTTCGTTCTGGCTGGCGGATGTGTATGTGCTGCTTGGGCGCCAGCAGGATGCGCAAACGCTGTATGAGCGGCTGACCGGGTTGTGCAATGACGTTGGGCTGCTGGCCGAGCAGTACGACCCGGTGGGCAAGCGGATGCTGGGGAATTTTCCGCAGGCGTTCAGCCATATCGGGGTCATCAATACGGCGTTGAATCTGCATCGGGCGCGGTGTCCGGTGCGGGATAGGGCGCAAGGGGCTGGTTGGGATAGAGGGTGAGGGCTGCCAGGGGCATGGCGACAGAGTGGGTGAAGGCCACCAGGTGCCTGCCGATGTTTTTGCGGCGCTTATGAGATCGAGCGCCGCCCGCGCGGCGCTTCGCGGGTAAATCGCAGCGGCGAACCGCCGCTCCCACAGTTTGTTTCGGGCCAATTATTTCTGTGAAAGTACCGGCGCCTGCCTTGGTGCATGCCTTGAGTCCGGTGGGGCGGTGGCAACGCCCACACTGAAACCGCGTCGTACCAACAAGGCAGACTAGGTGATGACATAGGAGAGACTGGCCCGAAACAAACTGTGGGAGCGGGTTTACCCGCGAAGCGCCGCGCGGGCGGCGCTCGATCTCATAGGCGCTGAAGATCTATCGCCAGGCACCTGTTGGCCCAGACTCAATCCGAAGACGAGCACCAGATCGCTATGACATGATGGCCAGCCCCGCGCACATCTACACCCGCATCGAAAAGGACTGCTCAATGACTTCATCGCCCCCCGACGGCCTGCCGGTCTACCGCCTGATCACCGGCAAGGACGACGCCAGCTTCTGCCAGCGCATTTCGCAGCTGCTTGCCTTGGGCTACAAGCTGCATGGTTCGCCCAGCGTCACCTTCGATGCCAACCTGGGCCACGTGATTGCCGCCCAGGCGGTGCTCTGGCCGACGGTGGAAGAATGAACGCAATCACCCTGCGACTGGCCGTCGTCGAGGATGCCGACGCCATCGCGGCGCTGGTCAGCGAAGCCTACAGCCCTTACATCGCCAGGATCGGTCGCAAACCGGCACCGATGCTCGACGATTACCAACAGGTCGTGCGCGAGGATGATGTGTTGGTTGCCACGCTGACCTCGCGCATCGTCGGGCTACTGGTCATGCGCCGGGAGGGGCGCGAGATGCTGTTGGTGAACGTCGCTGTGTCGCCCGCATGCAAAGGGCAGGGCGTCGGGCGGATGCTGATGGACTTCTGCGAGGCACATGCCCGCGCCGCAGGGTGTGAGGCCATCCGGCTCTATACCCATGAGCGGATGACCGAAAACATCGCGATTTATGCCCGGTTGGGCTATCACGAGACGCATCGGGCTGCGCAGGACGGGTTTGAGCGGGTCTTCATGCGTAAGTCACTGCTCTAACCACGGCCTGCGTTTCACTTGTGGGAGCCGGCTTGCCGGCGATGAGGCCAGCACAGGAAGGTCACTGCAAAGCGCCCCCGCTACCTTGGCCTCCCCACCAAAGCGGCCCCCGCACAAGCCGCCGCAATCGCCGCGATCCCCACACATTGCAGCAGGCTCAACGTCTCTCCCAGCACCAGCCAGCCGGCAATCGCCCCGGCGGCCGGCGAGGCGCTGAGCAGCACGCCGAACACACTCGGCGGCAGGTGGCGCATGGCGAACATGTCCAGCAGGAAGGGCAGGGTGCTGGACAGCAAGGCCACCGCCAGCCCCACGGCCAGCACCGTGGGCTGCAGCAGCTGGCTGCCGGCCTGCAGCGTGCCCAGCGGCACCCCGAGCAACGCCGCCACCAGCATGCCGCTGGCCACCGCCTGGCGGCCATGCACCGCCACCCGTGTGCCCAAGGTCACGTACAGGCCCCAGGCCAGCGCAGCGGCCAGGGCAAAGGCCACGCCGCGCAGGTCCAGCCCATCTGCACCGGCCCCCCAGGGCAACAGCACCAGGCCGAACGCCGACAGGGCGATCCACAGCAGATCAATGCGCCGCCGCGAGCTCAACAATGCGACGCCCAGTGGGCCGATCACTTCGATCGACACCGCGATACCCACCGGGATGTACAGGAACGCCCGGTAGATCAGCAGGTTCATCAAACCCATCATCAGGCCGTAGCCGACCAGGTCGCGCAGGTTGGCCTGGCGCCAGATGCGCCACGGGCGCAGCACTACCAGTAGAATCAGCGCCGAGAGGCCCAGGCGCAGCGCAGCCACGCCTTCCGGCCCCACCAGCGGGAAGATGGCCTTGCCGACGGCGGCGCCCGATTGCACTGACACCAGCCCCAGCAGGGCGGCAAGGATGGGGGTGAATGCCCCCGGGTTGGCTTGGCGCACAACGACCTCCACGCAGATTCGTGGCAGGATTCTACTGCGCCGGCCCTGAAGCATTGGCTGTATAACGCGCCGCAGGATGAGTGAATTGCTTTTTTCGGACCCTGAACATGAATGATTTGCCCAAGCGCCCGCTCGACAGCTTCGACCAGGCGATCCTGCGCATGCTGCAACAGGACAACAAGACCTCGCAGCGGGTGATCGCCGAGGCCATCGGCCTGTCGACCCCCGCCGTGCAGCGGCGCATCACCCAGCTCGAAGCCAGCGGGGTGATTCTTGCCAATACTGCCGTCATCGCTCCGGAGGCGTTGGGCCAGGAGCTCACCGCCATCGTCGAGTCGCGCCTGTGCGACGACCGCTCGCTGGTGATGGACCGCGCCAAGCGCTATTTCGCTGGAGTGCCGCAGGTGCAGCAGTGCTACTTCGTCAGCGGCGGGGTGTCGTTCATCATCGTCATGCTGGCGCGCAACGTCGCGCATTTCGAAAAACTGGTCAGGCAACACTTTGCCGACAACGACGATATCCAGACCTACCGCACGCTGATCGTGCTGGACAAGGTGAAAGTGGGGTTGGGGGTGACAGTGTAGGGCTGCTTCTGAGGTGTGCCTGTGGCGCCTGCCCTGTGGGAGCCGGCTTGCCGGCGATGAGTCCAGTGCAAGCAACACAAGCCAGTTGCCCCCACCTGTTGATGAAGGATGATCAGCGTTTTCGAAAAGTGTGACGCATTGCGTCACAAACCTTGTTTTGCGATCTTTACCTCATGGAGTCACAGTGCGCTTCAAGCAAATAACAGGAACGCTCTCCATGGCCATGCACAACCCGCCTCACCCCGGTGAAACCCTGCGCGAGGACGTGTTACCCGCGCTGGGCCTGACGGTGAGGGCCTTCGCTGCGCACCTGGGTTTTTCCCGCGAAGCGCTGTCCCGTGTACTGCATGGCCGGGCGGCCGTCTCTCCCGACCTTGCCGTGCGCCTGGAGATGGCCGGCATCAGCACCGCGCGGCTGTGGCTGACCATCCAGGTCGACTACGACATCTGGCAGGCGCGGCAGCGCCAGCAACCCGTGATCACGCGGCTTCATCAGGCTGCCTGAAAACGCGAAGCCCGGGACGAACGTCTCGGGCTTTCTTCCTACACGATGTAACGAATTGACTGGCTGTCTTGGTGGTCTTTAGCAGCATGTCTTTTCAGAAGTGAACCACTTTTCCGACTCACCTATGGAAGATGAGTCGGCACTATGGAAAGCACCACCTCACAAGAAACACCCCGTAACGACGCCCTGCGCGACACGCGCCTACCTACTGTCCACACCACAACCCACGGCCTGCCGCCGGACCAGCGCTTTGCCAGCTGGCGCCTGACCGCCGATGTGCTGTTCAACACCAGCGCAGCAGGCGAGGGCGCTTTCGACGCGTCGCTGCGGATCTTTCACTTCAATCGCTTTCTGCTGTGCAGCGGCCATCTGGACGGCGCCCGCTATCGGCGCGACCACCTGCGTCTGGGTTGCTGCGACCTCGACCATTACCTGTTGCACATGCCGCTGCAGCGAGGGCTGGTGGCGGGCAACGGGCTGCGGGTATGGCCGGGCGATGTGGCAGTGCTCGACCTGACGCAGCCGGCGGACTTCCGTACCGCGTCGGGTGAGGGCATGAGCCTGTTGGTACCGCGTACGGCGCTGTTGGCGTACGAGGCAAACCAGTTGCATGGCCTGGTCCTGCGCCGAGGCAGCGCGAGCGGCCGCTTGCTGGCTGGAGTACTCAAGGCGTTGGCCGTGGCGGCGCCGGGCCTTGGCCAGGATGAAGGCGTGCGCCTGAGCCTGCCGATACTGGCGGTGGTGGCTGCGTGCCTGGCCAAGGAGGCCAGCCGCCAACCTGCCGCTGCGCAGCCCGGGCCGACCAGCTTGGGCCGCCGGGCACGTCTGTACATCGAGCACAACCTGCACCGCGACGACCTCAGCCCCGCCGTGCTGGCCAAGGCCTTGGCCACTTCGCGCAGCCAGCTTTACCGGGCGTTCGAGCGTTTCGGAGGGGTGCGCCATTACCTGCTGCAACGCCGCTTGCGGCGATGCCTGCTGGCCTTCGGCGAGGCGGGCAATGGCGGCATGCGCATTGGCGACGTGGCCTACGCCAACGGTTTTGCCGATGAGGCGTACTTCAGCCGGGTGTTCCGCAAGGCGTTCGGCCTGTCCCCGAGTTCGGCACGCACGGCGCTGCAGCGCGGCGAGCTGCCAACCCATGCCCGGCTTATGGCGCTGCTTGGTGAAGAACCCGCGCTTGCGCAGTGGATCAACGAGCTGACCTGCCATTGAGGCAATGCGGTGCTGCCTATTTTGGGACGCACAGCCAGGTTTTCGGGACGTACGCCTCAGGACACCCTGCGGGCCCGCTCGTAACCTGAACTCACCCGGTAACCCAACCCTTCCTCCACCCGGTGCCGTCCCTGGTGCGTGAAAGCCCCGGTGTGCAGGCTCAGCGAAGTCGCCAGGACGGCAGCGGCACCCAACGTGACAAGGAGCGTCTGACGTGGCGAACCAATCCCTTCACCATCTCATCCAGAGCATTGCCGGCGCGGTCGCCGAGGCGCAGGACAAGATCCAGCGTTTCCAGGTGTCCACCGTGCGCCAGTACTTCGACGCAGACAATCGGCCGATCAGTATCGATGTGCGCCTGCCCTCGCATTCGCCCGAGGCGAAGGACGGCGAAGAGCGTGTGGTGCGCGTGCCGCTGCTGTCCCTCGTGGGGGCGCGGCTGATGTCGGTGAAAGACATGGAGATCTCGTTCGAAGTTGGCCTGAACGCCGACGACCCAAGCGTCGCTGCCGCCTCGGGCGATGACGGCTCTGGCTGGCCGAGCGAATCCCACACGCCTCTGAACGTCGATCTGGGCGTTCGCCGCAATGGTGAAGGCGGGCCGCTGGCGCGCGTCACCCTCAAAGTCGAAACCCAGCCCCCTTCGGAGGGGATGGCTCGGCTGTTGCAAAACCTCGATAAATTGATCTGATCCAGGAAGGAGAAACACACATGGCTAACTTCTCGATGGGTGACCAGTTCCGCGGCCTGCCCATGGGCGACCTGATTGGCGGCCCGCTGACCGCCGCCTGCGACGCACAGGTACGCCTGGCCAATGCCACCGCCGACTTCATCAAGGTGATCGGCTTCCTGCCACCGCCACCCGACCCTAACAACACCGACCCCAATGCAGTGGGCGACGTACGCACGGTCAGCTTCCGTTTCGACCGCCCCTCCACCAGCAAGCCCGACGACGGCACCATCCCGATGGAGCGGGTAGAGCTTGAAGTACCGCTGCTGGCGGTGGTCAAGGTGCCGAACCTGTCGATCAACAAGGTGGATATCACCTTCGACATGGAAGTGAAGAACTCCGAGCAGTCACGCGAGGCCACCGACGCGCAAGCGGCGATGTCGGCCGAGGCCAGTGTCGGCTGGGGGCCATTCAGCGCCAAGGTGAACATCTCCGGCTCGGTGTCTTCGCACAAGGAGAACACCCGCTCCACTGACCAGTCGGCCAAGTACCACGTCGAGGTCCACGCGGCCGACGACGGCATGCCCGAAGGCCTGGCGCGGGTACTCGACATGATTGCCCAGTCGGTTGCGCCAAAAGCCATCACCCAGCAGTAAGGGGCGGCACACCGCCAACCGCCTGATTGCTTGAGCGTTGCCAGCGGTTGGCCGTCAGTCTTTTCCGGAAAGGGAGCTCCGTGATGTTCGATCTAACGGACGTGGGATATGTGAAACGCATCGTCGTCGGCAGCACCGATCCGGAAAAGCTGACGTCGCACGAGGTGATCCAGGCGCAGACCGCGCTGCTCAATCGTTGCCTGAGCGAGCCGCCCAAAGGGCGCATCGTCGGCATCGAGAAAACCTTCAACCTGCTCAACATCGGTGAGCACCAGGTGGTGCTGCAATCGCTGATCTACCACGTGGGCTTCAGCCGCCGGCCGTTCTGGCTGGCCGATGACCAGGAGGCCTCGTGATGAAACAGTTGCAAGACTTCATTCAGACCCTCGCCGAGTCCATGCGCTGCGCGCAGCGGGCCACCGGCCTGCGTTGGCCGGGTGTGCAGATCGTCTCGATGCAGGTGCAGCTTGCGGCCACCGTCGAAGCCGGCGATGCGCAGGACATGCTGGCACTGCGTATCGGCGCTGAACCACAGCAACCGCAGGCACTGCACGCCCTGAGCATCGAGGTGCCGGGTAACGAGAACGAGGCGATCGTCGTGCAACTCGACGGCCAGTTGGTCGGACGCTACGGGAGCCACGGCGATGCCCAAACGAACTGACCGCTCGATGCGGCTGCTGCTCTCCCGGCAGGAGACCCAGACCCTGCGTTCAATCCTGCGCGACAAACCCGGCCAGACGGCGCCGAAGTCGGTGCCCAGATGGCTGCTCTGCGCCTTGGGTGCGGTGCTGCTGACGGGGCTGGTGTCGCTGGGCCTGATAGAGCCTGAACTGGCGCTTGCCATCGCCAAGAAGGCGGGGCTGGTGCTGGGTTCTGAAGCAGGCAATCACTGATAAACAAGGAGCGTGATCATGAAACATCTGGCTGCAACACTGGCTGGCGCGGTTGCGCTGGCCACCCTGGCCTCGGCCTGGGCCGACGACCAGTACCAGGGTACTTTCAAGGACAACGGCCGGCCGGTGCCGGTATTGCTGAACATTGATGCCACCGCCGGGCTTGGCGACATCGCCGGCAAGGTTCGCTTCAACGGCGAATGGAAGTGTGGCTTTGACCTTGAGTTCAACGGTGTCGACGGGCCGCTCAGCACCTATAGCCTCGAAGGCAGCGGCCCCGGCCGGTGCGTCTCGCTGACGCTCGGCTATCTGCAGGCCCAGCGCGGCACCGACGGCCTGCAGGTCCAGCTGTATACCCAGGCCAACAAGCTGGCCTACACCCTCACGCTGGCGCCACCCGCCAAGTAACCCCACCAACCCTTTGATTCGCTGACAAGGCAGGGCCCTCCCGCGGCCTCACGGGGAGCGGCTTGCCTGCGAAAAGGAGCAGACCATGTGCATCACCCATAGCGTCGGCCCCGGTGGCAACAACGCCAGCGCCGATGTCCGCAGCCTGCAGCTGCTGCTCAACCTCAACAGCGGGCAACGCGGCTTCAGTTGCAAACTCGGTACCGATGGCCAGTGGGGCGCGGCTTCGCGCAGTGCCCTGGCAAGCTTCCAGCAGGCCATTGGCATCCCGCCCGGGCAACCGGTCAAGCCCGATGATGCAACCTTGGCAGCCCTGCGCACTGGCCTGCCGGCCGGGCTGGTCGCGCCCAAGCTGTGGGCGGTGATGATCAACGCCAGCGGTGCGCGCATCGACGCCTTCACGCAACCGATGCTCGACGTGTTCGCCCGTTACGCCATCGACACGCCGCTGCGAATCGTCCACTTCCTCGCGCAGATCGCCCATGAAAGTGGCTGCCTGCGTTACACCGAAGAACTCGCCTCGGGCAGTGCCTACGACGGGCGCAAGGACCTGGGCAACCTGCAGCCCGGCGACGGCCCGCGCTTCAAGGGGCGCGGCTTGATCCAGCTGACCGGTCGCGCCAACTACCGCCAGTACGGCCAGTACTGCAAGCGTGATTTCGAAGCCAAGGACGACCCCGCCCTGGTGAGTACCGACCCGGCCCTGGCGGTGGATGTCGCCGGTTGGTTCTGGATGACCCGCAAGCTCAACGATTGGGCCGACCAGGACAACTTGCGCGAGATCACCCGTCGCATCAACGGCGGCTTCAACGGCGTCGACGATCGCGCCGCCTACCTGGCCCGGGCCAAGTGGCTGCTGCTCGGCTGAACCTTCAGTTCACCCCTTTGCGCCGCCTGTGGCGCAGCCCGAGGACGACAACGTCCTGCAACCGCAAGAAAAGGAGCTTCATCATGAAAAAGACTTTCGTGTTCCCACGCGCGCGCGCCACGCTGGCTGGCCTGGCGGTCATCGGCAGCCTGGCCTTCGCGCAAACCTCGGTGGCCTGCCCGCAGGGCAATTCGGCGGGCAATCCTGCGGTCGACCAGCAGCATGTATTCTGCGGCGAGGTCAGCGGTGGCGCCGCCAAAGGCCTGCATAGCCGCCCCGGCGGCGTGATGCCCAACAGCGCCGCGACCACCCCGGCCACCACCGTCACCGTCTCGCCGACAATGCCCGCCGGGATCTACGCGCTGAACAACTTCACCATCACCCAGGCTGGGCAGACGCGCACCAAGACCATTTCCACGATGTTCCCGGACGCCTGCACCCAGGCCAATGTGGTTGCCGCTATCCAGAACGCCTATAACAACCGCACTTCGTTGAACGGCACCCGCTTCACCGGCCCGTCGGGGGCGACCTGCGGCGCGGGTACGCCTACGGTGTCATTCGACATAGTCGGCTACCTGGAAACCGTCGGTGGCAACGTGGTCAGGACGGCCTATCCTGCGTATTGAAATCAAGGCCAGGGAAAAGGGCCGTGGCGGCCCTTTTTCCGTTTCGAAGACAGAAGGAACTCGCCATGTCCCCAAGTACGCCCCCTGCGACCCATGCCGGCCTGCAACAGTTTCTCGACGAAGAAGTCACTGCCGCGGCCCTTGCGCACTTGCTAGAGAAGGCCCTGGCCGCTCGCAGCAACCGGCTGGTAGAGGCCTACAGCGGCAATGCCTATCAGGTTGCGTTCGAAGATGATGACGTGGTGATCGGCCACCACTATGTCAAAGACTGGCCTGCCGTGCGGGTGCCGCTGGGTACGTTCATCGAGGCACTGCGGGCATGGAAGGAGCAGCCCGGCGCCTGACTGGGCTACCCCCGTTCACACATCGCTGTCACTGACCACGCAGTGCGCGATCCCTTTGACACCACTGGCGTGGGCGCTCACATGGCGCACCTTGAACCCAGGGTTCTGCACCGTGGCCTTGGGCGTCCAGCCATCGCCGTTGTCGACCTGGTAGCTGATCGAACCATCGGCATGCCAGGCCAGGCGCAGGCCGTACTGGTCGTTGCGATTGGGTGCGTTGAGGAAGTGATCGCTGATGACGGCAGTGGCGTTGACGAAGGTGCGCAGGTGGAACGTGCGCTGATCGCTGCCGTTGCTCTGCGGTGAGCTGGACAGGAACAGGGTGTAGTCTTCGCGC
The DNA here is from genome assembly GCF_003231305.1 of Pseudomonas sichuanensis. Taxonomy (GTDB): domain Bacteria; phylum Pseudomonadota; class Gammaproteobacteria; order Pseudomonadales; family Pseudomonadaceae; genus Aquipseudomonas; species Aquipseudomonas sichuanensis. Next base: position 22,965 of record NZ_QKVM01000017.1, read on the forward strand.
TCGTCCTGGGCGGCGGCGAGGATCACCGAGGGTACCCATTTGTCGCCGGTGTGGTTTTGCTCGATGCTCACCTGGCAGGTCAGTTGACCGCGGTCGCCCACGTATTCACGCAGGAAGTTCTCGTAGTGACCGTATGGCACATCGAACGGCAAGCGTTGGCCCGGCGTGCAGCCAAGCAACAGCCCCAGGCCAGCCATACCCACTGTTCTTGCGAGATTCTTCACGTTGCGTTCCTTGCTGTGCGAGAGGCATTTGCCGGGAGCGCAAGGCTAGCGAGGCAGGCTGTTCGGCGCAACCGCGACAGACGCGAACCTGGTTGCCAAGGCTCAGCCGTGCACGGGCCGCAGGAAGCTGCGTTCGTAGCTCTGGATGAAACGCTGCTCGGTGGCCAGGGCGAAGGCGGCGATGCACTCGGGGTCGGTTTCCGACGCCGTGCGGTACTGCTCGTAGGCGGCCAGGCTGGGGAAGCTGAACAGGGCGTAGGCGACGTTGTTGGCGCCTTCGCTGGGCAGGAAGTAGCCGTGGTGAGTGCCGCCCATGCGATTGACCAGGCCGATCCACAGCTTGCCGTATGCCTCGAAGGCAGGGATCTGATACGGGTCGATGATGTACTTGAGGTGGCAGGTGATCATTGCACGCAATCCTTTGGGTGAGCCGGGGAGGCTCACCTTACAGGGGGCGGCGGCGGGCGTCGATGGGTGTTACGGCGTGTCCGCCTGGCGCCAGATCAGTTTCTCGGTGGGGTAGCCCTGCTCGCGCGCCCGTTGCAGCAACTGCTCGCGGGTCTGGCTGCTGACCGTCGGGCTGCGCGACAACAGCCACAGGTATTCGCGGTTGGGGTGGCCGACCAACGCCACGCGGTAGTCCGGGTCGTGGTACAGCACCCAGTACTCGCCCTTGGTCAGGTCGGGCGCCAGGCGGCTGAACCAGTTGTCGAAGCGCACCCACAGCTTGTCGGTGCGGCCGGGCACTTGCGCCTGGGCGGTACCGTGGGCGCTGTTCCACTGGCCGTCCCGTTCCTTGCAGCAGTTGTCGACGTCGATCCGGCCATCCGCGCGCAATCCATAGTGCGCTTCGGACTGCACGCAATTGCGCTGGAAGAACATCGGCAGCCGCGCCAGCTCGTACCAGGTGCCCTGGTAGCGTTGCAGGTCGACTTGCTGGGTGGTGGGGGGCGGCAGCTGCTGCGCCGAGCTGGAGCAACCGGCCACTGCGAGGGTCAGGCAGGACAGCAGCAAGGCCATACGCATCGTCATGGGTACCTCCTGGCAAGCTGAAGGGTCACCTGATGTTCGATGCGCAGGCCGGGCAAAAGGTTTTATCGGGTCAGCGCGAGGTCTCTATGCGCAGCACTTCGGTGTAGATGGCGTCCACCGTCTGGTCGACCTTGAGGTTCTTCATGCGTTTTTGCAGCTCGGGGTCTTCGACCTTGACCACCTGCAGCTTGCCTTCCGGCGGCAGCAGGCTGACTTCGTGGGTCTTGAGGTCGATCTTCTTGATCTGCGAAGTGACCTTCACCTGACGGAAGGCTTCGCCACCGGGGTTGGGGTTGTCCTTGGTGGCGCGGATGGTGCCAGCCTCTTCCGAGGCTTTCGGTGCGCCGCCGACGTTGGTGTTCAGCACGTAGGCCACCGCGCGGGTCACATAGATGTCGACCTTGTCGCCGACCTTGAGGTTGGGCAGGGCCTTGGCTTTTTCCGTGAGCTGGAAGGTCACGTCCTTGTCATGCGGGCCCTTGACGGTGACCTGGCGGTTGGCCTGGTCGATGGCGGTAACCTGCGTGCTGACATGGCTTTCCAGGGCTTCGCTGGCAATGGGCAGTTCGGCGGCGTGGGCGGTGAAGCTGGCGGCGGACACTAACGAGGCGAGCGCAATGGCGCGGGCGAGTGAGCGGGTTGGATTCATTGGCCTGTCTTCCTTGTGATCGATACCGGTGAGTGGCATGCGAGGTTCAAGCATAGTCACAGGTTGGCCAATTTGCGGGGCGACCTGCTGTCGCTGTGGCCTCAGGCCTGCGTGGGAGCAGTGGTTCGCCGCTGCGACTTGCCCTGCGATACCGTTGGGACCGGCACCGCATTCTTCGCCGCCAGCACCTCGGCCATCACGCTGACCGCGATTTCCGCCGGGGTCTTGCTGCCGATGTGGACGCCGATCGGCCCGTGCAGGCGCTCAAGCGATTGCTCGGTCTCGCCAAAATGCTCGATCAGCCGTTCGCGACGCAGCTGGCTGTTGCGCCGCGAGCCGATGGCGCCGACGTAGAACGCCGGGCTGTGCAGGGCTTCGAGCAGGGCCAGGTCGTCGAGCCTGGGGTCGTGGCTGACGGCGATGACGCAGCTGCGCAGGTCGGCCCGGAAGGCGCGCACCGCGTCGTCCGGCATGCCCGCGAGGTGTTCGACGCCGGCCACCGCCCAGCTGGCCAGGTATTCCGGGCGCGGGTCGCACACCGCCACGCGGAAGCCGTTGAACAGGGCCATGGTCGCCAGGTATTCGGCCAGCGCGCCGGCGCCGATCAGCAGCATGCGGTAGCCGGGGCCGAGGGTATTGCGCATGTGCTGGCCGTCGAAGCTGAACTGTGCCGGGGTGGCAGTGGCCTGGAGGGTAACGCTGCCGTCTTGCAGGGCAAGGTCGCGGCGTACCAGTTGGCCGCTGTCGAGCTGATCGAGCAAGCGCTGCAACAGCTGGGGCTCGGGGTTGAATTCGAGGATCAGTTCCAGCGTGCCGCCGCACGGCAGGCCGAAGCGGTGCGCCTCGTCGGCGCTGATGCCATAGCGAAGCACCTCGGGGGCGCCGATGGGCAGCCCGGGGCCACCATGGGCGCTGGTATAGCGCAGGATCAGGTCGTCTTCGATGCAGCCGCCAGAGACGCTGCCAACCACCCGGCCATCACCGCGCAAGGCCATCATCGAGCCCACCGGGCGCGGCGACGAGCCCCAGGTACGGGCGACAGTGGCGAGCAGTACGCGGTGACTGGCCTTGAGCCAGTCGTGGGCGGTGCGCAGGACCAGCAGGTCGATGCTTTCCATGGTGTACGTGGCCTCGGTAACTCATGACAGGCTTTGCTTTCTGTCCTTCGCGGGGCAAGTCGCAGCGGCGCGAGGGGGTATCAGCGCATATGCAAAATGATCGGGCTGCTGCTGGCCGGGTCGGTATGGCCACGCAACTTGCCGACCGCCTTGGCGTCCACGGCGCCGCCCTGGTTGCCCCAGGTCGCGCGGGCAAAACTCAACACCTCGGCAATCTCCCGGTCATTGAGCTGCTCACGAAACGCCGGCATGCGGTAGGCGTCCGGCACCCCGGCGGCGACGATGCGCTGCGAGCCGTTGAGGGTGATGTTGATCGCCGAGGCGTTTTCGCTGGCCAGCATCGAGGTGGCGCCCGCCAGCGGCGGCATCCACTCGGCCTGGCCCTGGCCATCCAGGCCATGGCAGCTGGCGCAGCGGGTCACGTAGGTATGGGCGCCGGGCGCCTCCAGGCGGCTGGCGGCGGACACGGCCTGGTACTGCCAGGGCGCGCCGTCGCGCTGCGAGTCGCCCGGCAACGATTTCAGGTAGCGGGCGATGGCGGCCAGGTCAGCGTCGGCCATGTACTGCGTGGAGTTGTTGAATGCCTCGGTCATCGAGCCGTACACCACGGCATGCTGGTTGCGCCCGGTCTTGAGGAACTGCACGATCTGCGCCTCGCTCCAGCGGCCCAGCCCGGTGTTGGGGTCCTGGCGCAGGCTGGGTGCGTACCAGCCGTCGAGCAGGGCGCCGGCGAGGAAGGGTGCACCGGCCTCATCCAGCGCCTTCTCGTTGAACGCCAGGCCCCGGGGGGTGTGACAACTGCCGCAGTGGCCGGGGCCCTGGACGATATAGGCGCCACGGTTCCACAGCGCATCCTGCCCAGGTTTCTGTGCATAGGGCGTGTTCGGCGCGAACAGGCCGTTCCATAGGGCGATCGGCCAACGCAGGTTCAGCGGCCAGGGGATGCTGCTGGCGATGTTGGCCTGGTTGGCCGGCTGCACGCCCTGCATGAAGAAGGCATACAGCGCGCGCACGTCGTCGTCACTGAGCTTGGCGTAGGACGGGTAGGGCATGGCCGGGTACAGCCGGCGCCCGCCGGGGGCGACGCCGTGGCGCACGGCGCGGTCGAAGTCGGCCAGGCTGTAGCCGCCGATGCCGTGCTCGCGATCGGGGGTGATGTTGGTGGCATGGATCGCCCCCAAGGGCGTTGCCATCTCCAGCCCACCGGCGAACGGCGCCTGGCCGGGCAGGCTGTGGCAGGCCACGCAATCGCTGAGCCGGGCGACGTACTCGCCTCGGCTGACCAGCGCCGCGTCCACGGGCGTGTCGGCGGTGAAGGGCGAGGCAGGCTCGCGGGTGACGTACCAGGCCAGCAGGCCTGCCGCGACCAGGCACGGCAGGGCCAGCCAGCCCGCAGTTGTTGCGAAGCGACGGTTGTTCATGGGGCGTTCCTGTCGGCTCAGCTGAAGCTGTAGCGGCTAAGGGGCAGGCTGCGGATGCGCTGGCCGGTCAAGCGCGCCACCGCGTTGGCCACCGCAGGCGCCACCGCTGGCAGCGGCGGTTCGCCTATGCCGCCCATCTTTGCGCCGCTCTCGACGATGCGCACATGCACCCGGGCCATGCGCGAAGGCGGCAGGATCGGGTACAGGTCGTAGTTGCGCGCCCTCGGCATGCCGTCGAGCCACACCGCTTCCTCCACCAGCGCCTGCGACAGCCCCAGGGCCACCGCGCCATTGACCTGGGCCTCGATGATCGCCGGGTTGACGATGCTGCCCGGGTCGATGGCCTGCCAGATGTCGTGCACCTTCACCTGGCCGCCTTCGATCGACACCTCGGCGATCACCGCCGCCTCCGAGCCGAACGGCGAAGCCATGGCCACGCCCCGGGCGCGCTTGCTGCCGTCTTCGGCGGTGAACGGCCCGCGCTTCCAGCCGCCGGACAGTTCGCCCACCGCCTGCAGCAGTTGGGTCAGGCGCGGGTTGTCGCGCAGCAGGTGCAGGCGCAGCTCGAACGGGTCGTGGCCGCCCTTGTCGGCCAGTTCGTCGAGGAAGGCCTCATAGAAGAAATCGTTCAACGAATTGCCCACCGAGCGCCAGTAACCGAGCATGGCCGGGCCTTTCACATACACCTGCGCAATGCGCTTGTTGGCGATGGCGTAGGCCTTGCCCGACAACCCTTCGAGGGCGGTGGGGTCGAGTTTTTCGCCCTGCTGGCCGGCCAGGGCTTCGGTAGGGCCTTCGGTGGCGCTGACGGCCTCGATGGCCACCGGGAAGCCTTCGGCGTCCAGCCCGGCGCGGAACTTGACCGCCGCCACCGGGCGCAGCACGTCGCGCAGGAATTCCTCCTCACGGGTCCAGATCAGCTTCACCGGGCGCCCGACCGCCTTGGCCAGGGCAATGGCCTGGGGGTAGGGGTTGGCCGAGTCGTAGAGGAAGTGCCGGCCGAAGAAACCGCCCAGCAACGGCGAATGCAGGGTGATCTGTGCAGCGTCGAGGCCGGTACGTTTGGCGATATCGTCGCGGAACATGTCCGGCGCCTGGTTGGGCAGCCACACCTCCAGGGTGCCGTCGGGGTTGAACCGCGCGGTGGCGGACGGTGGCTCGAGCTGGGCGTGGTTGAGGTACTGGTTGTGGTAACTGGCCTCGACCGTGCTCTTGGCGCTGGCCAGGGCGGCGGCCACATCGCCTTCGTGTTCGTCGTCGCGGGGCGTGCCGGGCTGGCTGGCCAGGTGTTCAAGCCAGGCGGCGCTGGAAAAGTCCGCTGGCATCGGCCGCACCTTGCTGTCGGCGCCAGGCGCCTTCCAGTCCACCTGCAAGGCTTCGACCGCCCGTTTGGCGTGCCACCAGCGTTCGGCGACCACTGCCACCGCACCGGGCAACTGATGCACCGAGTGCACGCCCTTCATGGCCTTGACCTGGTCTTCGTTGCGCAGGCTGCCCACCGTCATCCCCAGGCGCGGCGCATGTTGCACGGCGGCGTGGAGCATGCCGTCGAGCTTGACGTCGATGCTGTAGACGGCCTTGCCGGTGGACTTGTCGTAGGCATCCAGGCGCCGCACCGGCTTGCCGATCCAGCGGAACTGGCTGGGGTCGCGCAGGGTGATGCCGGCCGGGTCCGGCACCGGCAGGTCCATGGCGCGGCTGGCCAGTTCGCCGTAGCCCAGCGAGCGGCCAGACGCGGCATGCATCACTTTGCCCGGCTCGGTGCCGAGTTCGCTCACCGGCACGCCCCACTGCTCGGCGGCGGCTTGCAGCAGCATGGCCCGGGCCAGCGCACCGAGGCGGCGCATGGTCGGGTAGCTCATGCGCACCGACATGCTACCACCGGTAATGCGCATGCCGTTTTCCATCACCACGTAGGCTTCGCCGGGCGGGGCGCTGTCGACCACGAAGCTGGCGGGGTCGGCGTCCAGCTCTTCACCGACAATCTGTGCCATGGCCGTGAAGGTGCCCTGGCCGCCTTCCATGAACGGGCTGAGCAGGCGGACGGTGCCGTCCGGGCGAATTTCCAGGAACGCCGGCACCTGGGTGCCGCGCTCGGCAGTCGCTGCCGCAGCCTGCACCCGCGGCGCGCCCAGCGGCAGGCCGAAGCCGAGCACCAGGGCGCCCACGGCGGTGCCGGCGAGGAAGCGTCGGCGCGACAGGTTGACGGTTTCGCCCACGGGCAGCTTGAGCAAGTCCTCTGGGGTGTCGATGCGCGTGCTCATCAGGCGTTCTCCCCTTGGGCCAGCGCATGCACGGCAGCATGAATGGCGTTGTAGGTGCCGCAGCGGCACAGGTTGACCATCGCTGCGTCGATCTGCGCATCGCTGGGTTTGGCGGTGTGCTTGAGCAGCGCGGTGGCTGCCATCACCTGGCCGGACTGGCAATAGCCGCACTGCGCCACCTGATGCTCGACCCAGGCCGCGACCACCCGCTTGCCGATGGCGTCGGCCTCGATCGCCTCGATGGTGGTCACTTCGCGGCCCACCACCCCGGCCACCGGCGTCACGCAGGCGCGCACCACGTTGCCGTCCACCAGCACCGAACAGGCGCCGCACTGGGCCAGGCCACAGCCGTACTTGGTGCCGGTCAGGCCAAGATCGTCACGGATCACCCACAGCAAGGGGGTGTCGGCTTCGGCGTCAACCTGGTAGGTCTTCTGGTTGATTCGTAGTTCCATGATGGTGGGCTCCATGGCTCATCGTGCTGATCATCGGTTGATGTCGGATCGTTATGGGCAGGGTGGCGCAGCGAGGCGCCGCCTCTGTTGGCAACAGTTGTCGAACCTGAGCGAACTTTAGTCCTGGGGTGCCGGGTTTCCCATCCATGGGCCTGCAAGTTCAGAGGATCAGGCAAGCATTCCAGCGGATTGCGCTAGTGCGCCAGGGCAATGGCGCGTGGCGGGCCTCATCGCCGGCAAGCCGGCTCCCACAGAGACTGGCGTGAACCCTGTGGGAGCCGGCTTGCCGGCGATGAGGCCGGTGCAGGCAGCAGCCGTTCAGGACGGCTTGATCGCGGCCTCGAACGCACGCAACAACTGCTCGGCCGAATACGGCTTGTTCAACAGCTCCACGCCAGGCTGCGCATCGTCGGCCAGCACCTGGCTGTAGCCGCTGGTCAGCACCAGCGGGATGTCGGGCCAGCGGCGCTTGATGGTGCGGGCCAGTTCGATGCCGCTGACCCCGGGCATGACCACGTCCGACAGCACCAGGTCGATGCGCGGCTGGCCGGCTTCCAGCAGCGCCAGGGCGCTGACGCTATCGTTGGCCAGGCAGGTGGCATAACCCATGTCGGCCAGCAGGCTGGCGGTGAATTCACGTACCTGCAGGTTGTCCTCGACCACCAGGATGCGGCCCTTGGGCTTGGCCAAGGTGGCCTCGGGCGCCGCTGCCTGGCCGGGGGCGGGGGCGGCCACCGCCGGCAACGACACGGTGAAGGTCGTGCCCTGGCCGGGGCTGCTCTGCACGCTGATCGCACCACCGGATTGATGGACGAAACCGTACACCTGGGACAGCCCCAGTCCGGTGCCCTTGCCGACTTCCTTGGTGGTGTAGAACGGGTCGAAGATCCGCTCCAGGTCGGCGGCGGCGATGCCATGGCCGTCGTCGGTCACGGCGATGGTGACCTGGGCGTCGGTGGTTTCGATGGTGAGGGTGATGGTGCCTTGCCCCTGCATGGCATCGCGGGCATTGACCACCAGATTGACCAGGGCGGTTTCGAACTGGTTGAGGTCCGCCTCGATGTAGCAGGGCTGCGCGGGGCCCCGCACCAGCACCTGCATGTGCGCGCCGACGATGCTGCGCAGCATTTCGGCGATCTGTTCGACCTGATGCAGCACCGGGAACACTTCCGGGCGCAATGCCTGGCGACGGGCGAAGGCCAGCAGTTGGCTGGTGAGCTTGGCGGCGCGGTCGGTGGTGTCGAGGATGGCGTCCAGGTAACGCTGCTGCTGCTCCGTGGGCAGCGGCTTGCGGCGCATCAGCTCAGCGGCGTTGCGGATCACCGTCAGCAGGTTGTTGAAATCATGGGCCACTCCGCCGGTGAGCAGGCCGATGGCTTCGAGCTTCTGCATCTGGCGCATCTGCGCTTCGGCCGCCTGCAGGTCGCGAGAGCCGGTTTGCACCTGTACTTCCAGTGCTTCGTTGAAGGTGCGCAGTTGCTGCTCGGCGTCATGGCGGTCGTGCACGTCCACCGCAGCGCCATACCAGCGCAGCAGGGCGCCGCTCTCTGGGTCGCGGTAGGGTTGGGCGCGCACCATGAACCAGCGGTAGCTGCCATCGTGGTGGCGCAGGCGGTGTTCGCTCTCGAACACCTGGCCGCTGGCGCGGGCCTGGGCAAAACCCTGCTCGACGGTGGTGATGTCGTCGGGGTGCACGCAGGTTTCGGCATACCAGTGGAAGGCCTCTTGCTGGCCGGTTTCGCCGAAATAGTCGTGCCAGCGCTGGTTGAAGAATTCGAAGCGCCCGTTCTGGTCGGTCACCCAGACCAACTGCGGCACGGTGTCGGCGATGGTCTTGAACGCGGCCTCGCTCTCGCGCAGGCGGGCCATCATTTCGTGCTGCTGGGTCACGTCCACCGCAGCGCCGAACCATTCGCTGATCTCGCCGTGGTCGTCGAAGACCGGCACGGCCCGCGACAGGGTCCAGCCGAAGCGGCCGTCTGGCAACCATACGCGGTGTTCCAGTTCGAAGATGGCCCGCTCGGCTATCGCCTTGGCGATGGCCGCGAGCACTTTGGGCCGGTCTTGCGGGGGTATGTAGGTTTCGATCCACTGCGGGTCGGGTTGTGTGGCGTCTTGCAGAAACCCCTCGCCGCTGAGCTGATACATGGCTTGCCAGTCAGGGCTCATGCGATAGATCGCGGTGCTGCTCGCGGTCGCCAGCAAGCGCAAGCGCAGCTCGCTGTCCAGCAGCGCGCTGCCCAATGTGGGGACTGCCGGGGGTTCTGGTCGGCTGTTGGGCATCTGTAGTGGTCCTGAAGTCGAGTGCGTCTGGCGGGTTCCTCAGGTGCGCGCGCCCGGTGATCGAATGTTCAGATTAGCTGCTGCGCCCCGGCCTTGCCGCGATCAGCGCAACACCTACACCTGCAAAAAAGTGTCTGCGACATCCGATCCCCTGATGTGGCAAAAAATTCCCTGTGGGATCACGCGGGCCAGCGCCTGGGTGTTTAACCCAGCACGCGTGACATCAACCCGTGTTCCTCGCCCCAGGCCTCGAAGCGCTCCAGCAGGCGCCAACCGCGCCTCTGGTAATACGCCTGCTGATCGTGGGTATGCAGGTAAAGGGTCGAAATGCCGGTTTTGCGCGCCTGTTCGCAGATGCCGTCGATCAGCCGCTCGGCCAGGCCCTGGCCACGCGCCTGCGGGGTGACGAACACGCAGGCCAGCCAAGGGCCGAGTTCGGGGCGCTCGGGCAGGTCGTCTGTGGCCAGCGCGGCGCTGCCCAGCAACTGGTCGCCGTCGAGGGCGATCAGGCAGCGCCACTGGCCATTGTGCTGGCCTTCGGAGAATGCCTTTTGCCAGTCGGGCAGCGGCAGGTCGGGGAATTCGTAGTGGAACTGCTGGTGCAGCCATAGCGCCAGGGTGTCGCTGTGCTGCATGTGGTTTTCGAGCCAATCCAGGCGGAGCATGGGCATTCCTTTGAGGTGAGGCCACCGGGGCGGGTGCGCTCGCGTATGATGGCGCACTTTTTGGCCTGGGTGCCAATATCAGGCCTGTTACCCCACGTGAGTAAGGATACGTATATGCGCGAGCGCAAATCGGCACGGCTGCTGGTCATCAACCCGCAGCGACGGGTGTTGTTGTTCAGGTTCGTGCACACCCAGGGCGCCTTGGCCGGTGACGACTACTGGGCTACACCGGGCGGCGGGCTGGAGGCGGGCGAGAGCTTCGAGGCAGCGGCCATTCGCGAGTTGCGTGAAGAGACCGGCATCGTCATCGAGGCGGTGGCCGAGTCCATCGCCGAGCGTCGCTTCCCGCTGGTGCTGCCCAGCGGCGAAGAAGTGCTGTCGGTGGAGCGCTATTTCATCGTGCAGGTGGCGCCACGCGCGCTGTCCAACGCCGAGTGGACGGCAAACGAATGCGCGGTGATTGCTGACCATCGCTGGTGGTCGGCCGATGAGCTGCGGGCGACCACCGACACCGTATGGCCGCAATGGCTGGTTGGCAAACTGGAGGAAGAGGGCGTGTTTGCCCCGGCGCCGGGCCTTATGACAGCGCCGAAAACACCGACCCGGTAATCCGCTCGCTCAACAGCTCCAGTGCCCGCAGCCCCGCCAGCGAATTGCCCGCGGCATTGAGCGCCGGTGACCACACGCAGATGCTGTAGCGCCCCGGCACCACCGCGACGATGCCGCCGCCCACGCCGCTCTTGCCGGGCAAACCCACCCGGTAGGCAAAGTTGCCGGCCTCGTCATACAGCCCGCTGGTGGCCATGATCGCGTTCACCTGCTGCGCCTGGCGTGCGCTCAGCACCTGCTCGGCGCTGTTGGGGCAGTAGCCGTTGTTGGCCAGGAAGGCGAAACCACGCGCCACGTCGACGCAGCTCATCGACAGCGCGCAGTGGTGGAAGTAACTGCGCAGCACCGCGTCGACATCGTTGTGGAAGTTGCCGAAGGCCTGCATCAGGTAGGCCATGGCCGCGTTGCGCGCGCGGTGCTGGTATTCCGACTCGGCCACCACGCTGTCGCTGACGATCTTCGGGTTGGCGGCCAGGCGGCGGACGAAGTCGCGCATCGACAGGGTCGGGGTGGCGTAGCGTGACTGGTTGATGTCGCAGATCACCAGGGCGCCGGCGTTGATGAACGGGTTGCGCGGGCGGCCCTTTTCCACCTCCAGCTGCACCAGCGAGTTGAACGCCTGCCCCGACGGCTCGTAACCCAGCCGCGACCAGATGCCTTCGCCGCTGTGGTTGATCGCCTGGACCAGGCTGAACACCTTGGAGATGCTCTGGATCGAGAACGGCGTTTGTGCGTCGCCCGCGCAGTGCAACTGGCCGTCGAGGCCCTGCACGGCGATGCCCAGCTGGCGCGGTTCGACCTGGGCGAGGGCGGGGATGTATTGCGCAACCTGGCCTTGTTCGAGCAGGGGGCGGACGTGGTCGAGGATCTCTTGCAGAAGTGCTTGCATCGGGGGACCTGGGGCGAAAGGGCAGCGCTTGCGGGAAGTCCTGATAGACGCAGGCCAGAGGCGTCGGAGCACATCGATTGCATCAAGCGCTGCCAGCCGCTAGAGTCTCGCCCCAGGCGTTCGCTGCGCCCGCGGTCCGCGCGAAGGGGTTGCCCAGGCACTGCACGCTTTCTTTACATTCCAGCTCCCGGCTTGTCGGCGGACCGAGCCCCACAAGGAGTTGGCATGCCCGCCATTCATGCATCCCGCCATCACGGCCTGCTCGACCTGCCCGCCTTGCGCAAGCGCGCCAAGCGCCTGCTGAAAACCCTGGACGACGAAACCTGCGCCCAACTGCGCGCCCTTGGCTTGCCCGGGCCCGAGTACCGGCTGGCCGACACCCAGTGGCTGGTCGCCCGCGAAGCCGGTTTCTCCAGCTGGCCAAAGCTCAAGGCCCATGCCGATGCAGTCGATTTCGCCGCCCGCCACCCTGGTTTTGCCGCCGATGGCGAAGCGCAGGTGCAGCATTGGCGCTGCGGCAACGATATCGAGCACAGCCTGCGCATCGCCGGGTTTACCGGTGCCTTCCACATGTTCGACGACCCCATGGTCATGGGGCCGGTGCCGGCGTTGCCGGAGGCGGCGTACTGGCAGGTACGTACCGAGTATGTACTGCAGGCGTTCAAGCTCCCGGCGCAGGGCATCGAACAGCGCCAGGCCAGGCAGCGCGCAGCCTTGGCGCAGTTGAACAGCGACAGCGAAATGGTCCTCTGGTGCGAAGCGGACGCCTACGACCAGTTGTTCCTGATTCGCGTACTGGCCAGCCTGCCGTGCCTGCCGCGCCGCCTGGAACTGATCGAAACCCGCCAGGTTCCCGGCGTGCAGCGCTTTATCGGCATCGGCCAACTGGCCCCTGATGTACTGGCCTGGCTGTGGCCGCAACGCCGCGCCCTCGGCGAGCAAGCCTTGGCCCTGGCGCGGCAGGCCTGGGCTGCCTACACCGCAGCGGACCCACGCGCCTGGGCGCAGCTTGCCAGCCGCCCGCATGCGGCCCTGCCGCTGCTGCAGGGTGCGCTGGCGCGCCAGTTGCAGGAACTGCCCGGCGCCGAGGACGGCCTGAGCCTGACCGAGCGATTGACCCTGCGCATCCTCGCGCGGCTGGGCGAGCAGCCGGCGGCGCGGGTGTTCGCCGAACTGATGGCGAATGAGGAGCCACTGCCATACCTGGGCGACATGATGTTCGGCGTGCTGCTGCGCCCGTTGATCGATAGCCCACGGCCGTTGTTGCTCGAAGGCGAGGGCGACAGCTGGCAACAAAGGCCGTTACGTCTGACAGCCTTGGGTGAGCAAGTGCTGGGCCGGCAGGCCAACTGGCTCGACCAACAGCCGGCCGAGCGCTGGGTGGGCGGGGTGCGGATCGTTGCCGGCCAGGCGCCCTGGGTGGTGAGTGAGGCGGGGCAGGTGTGGCAGCGATGAACACCTGAGTTCGCAGCGCTGCGCGTCGTCGCTTTGCAAGCGTCGACGCCGCGGCAAAATGCGTCGCGGGCAGCAAACGTTTTCCCCTTGCATCGGTTGTGGTTACTGCGCCGCCACGCGACTCCTTGTATCCTTGCCCGTGGCCAGGAATGCGCCTTGTGCCGTTGCCTGCAGGTAATGGCAGCCAGCTTGAGAATCCGGAATCTCCATCAGGTACTGACGTGAAGCGTGACATCCACCTCGTTGTGCTCTTGCTACTGGTTATCGGTTGTTCGCTGGCATCGCTGACCCTTTGGAAAATCATGGCTTCCCGGGAGCGTGCGCTGGAGGAGGTGAACGTCCACGGGCTGAACCTGACCCAGGCCCTCTCGACCTATTCCGAAGGCATCGTGCGCCAGAGCTCGTTGCTGCTGCTTGGCCTGGTCGAGCGCCTGGAGACCGAAGGCAGCGGCCCGGCGCAGATCGAGCGGCTCAGAACCCTGGTGAGCCGTCAGCAGCCGCTGATGCCGCAGCTCAGCGGCGTCACCATCTACGACAACCAAGGCCGCTGGCTGATGTCGTCCAACCGGCCGATACCGTCGGGTGCCAACAGCAGTGACCGGGCCTATTTCATCCATCACCGCGACGATCCTTCGCGCGAGCCTTTCATCGGCCTGCCGATCCGCAGCCGCTCCAACCAGGAGTGGGTGATCACCATCAGCCGCCGTTTCAATGACGCCGATGGCGCGTTTGCCGGGGTGGTGGCCGTGACGCTGGGGGTGCAGAACTTCCTGAGCCTGTTCGGCCAGATCGATGTCGGGCAGGAAGGCGCGATCGGCCTGTCCTATACCGACGGCTCGATGCTGGTGCGCTATCCCTTCCGTGAGCAGGACATGGGGCGCAACTTCGCCAAGTCGCCGATCTATGCCAAGTACCTAGTGGAGCAATCCGTGGGGACTGCGTCGTTCACCTCAAGCCTCGATGGCGTCGAGCGGTTGTATGCCTTTCGCAAGAACGACCGGCTGGGGCTGGTGACCACGGTCGCGGTGGGCAAGCACGAAGTGCTGGCGGCATGGAAGCTCGAAGCGTTGGTGTCAATGCTGGTGGTGGCCGGCCTGCTGGGCCTGACGGGCGTCATCGGCTGGATGCTGATCCGCGATATCCGCCGCAGGACTGCCGTGGAGGGTGAGTTGCGGGTCACCCAGCAACAGTTGCTGGACTCCAACCAGCAGCTCGAACGCCTGGCGATGAACGATGCCCTGACGGGCCTGGCCAACCGCCGCTGTTTCGATGAAACCCTGGCGCTGGAAGTGCAGCGCGCCCAGCGCGAGGGCACCAGCCTTGCGTTGCTGATGATCGATATTGATTACTTCAAACTGTACAACGACACCTACGGGCATGTTGCCGGCGACGCCTGCCTGCGCGAAGTCAGTCACGTGCTGCAGGCCTGTGTCCGGCGCGCCGGTGACCTGGTGGCGCGCTATGGCGGTGAGGAAATCGGCGTCATCCTGCCCAACACCGAGCGCGATGGGGCAGAGGCGGTGGCACGGCATGTGCTCGAGCGGCTGAGCCAGCGAAACATCGAGCATCGCACCAGCCCCTTTGGGCAGGTTACCGTGAGCATCGGCATTGCCTCGGTGCCGGGGGCGCAACTGCACAGCGGCCAGGCCTTGCTCGATGCGGCCGACCAGGCGCTGTATGGCGCCAAGGGCACGGGCCGCAATCGTGCGGCCTGTGCCTGATTCGCCGACCTTGGCAGGCATCCCTCACTTGCCGCTGACCATCCGTGTCCACAGCCGTGTGCTCAAGCGCATGCCCGCCGGTGACAGGGTCTGGATCGGGAACAGCGTATCGAGCACCGCCTGCGGTGGGTACACCGCCGGGTTGTCGCGCAGCGCCGGGTCCACGTAGGGCAGCGAGGCCGCGTTGCCGTTGGGGTACTTCACCGCGTTGCTGATATGCGCCATCACCTGCGGGTCGAGCAGGTAGTTCAGGTAGGCGTATGCCGCATCCAGGTGCGGTGCCGCCTTGGGGATCACCACCATGTCGACGGCGACCGTCGAGCCTTCGCGCGGGATGCTGTAGCCCAGGTGCACGCCATTGTTGGCCTGCTGCGCGCTGCTCATGGCCTGCAGCACATCGCCGCTGAAACCGATGGCCACGCAGATATTGCCGTTGGCCAGGTCGCTGACGTACTTGGACTGGTGGAAATAGCTGATCGACGGGCGGATCGCCAGCAGCGCCGCCTCGGCCTTCTTGAAGTCTTCAGGGCTTTGGCTGTGCGGGTCCAGGCCCAGCACCTTGAGGGTGATCGGCAGGATCTGCGTGGGGTTGTCGAGGAAGGCCACGCCGCAGGCGCTGAGCTTCTTGATGTTGTCCGGGTTGAACAGCAGTTGCCAGGAGTCGGTGACGTCGGTGCTGCCGAAGATCGCCTTGATCTTGTCCACGTTGTAGCCGATGCCGGTGGTCACCCACATGTACGGGATCGCGTGACGATTGCCGGGGTCGCTGGCCTCGAGCAGCTTCATCAGCTTGGGGTCGAGGTTGTTCCAGTTGGGCAGCTTGCTGCGGTCCAGCTCCTGAATGGCGCCGGCCTTGATCAGCCGTGGCAGGAAATGGTTGGACGGGCTGACCAGGTCGTAGCCGCTGCCGCCGGTCATCAGCTTGGCTTCGGTGGTTTCGTTGCTGTCGATCAGGTCGTAGGTTGTCTGGATGCCGGTGCGCTGGGTGAACACCGCCAGGGTGTCGTCGGCGATGTAGCTGCTCCAGTTGGCGATATTGACCGACTCGGCTGCCTGGGCGGCGAGGCTCAGCAGCGCGGTGGAAGCGATGGCCATGCAGGTGGGTCTGATCATCTTGCCCTCTCTTGTTGTGATTGTGCGCAAGCGCTTGGGTCTATCAACGTTCCAGGCGAGCCCGACGCACTTCCCAGGCCATGCGCAGGGAAGCACCGATGTCGAACAGTGGCCGGGGTGGCAGGTAGCCGGGGCGGGCCTGGGCCAGTACATCGGTCAGCAGCGGCGAGGTTTCGCCCGTGGCCATCTCGACCAGCAGCCGGCCCCACAGGGTGCCGCGGGCGACCCCCGAGCCGTTGCAGCCGGCGACCGCGTACAGGCCTTCAGCGACCCTGGCGAAGCAGGGTTCGCCGGAGCGGGTGCCGCTCAGATGGCCGGTCCAGGTGTATTCGAGGTCTTCGGCGTGCAGCCCTGGGAAGCGCTTTTGCAGGCCGTTCAGGTGTTCGCGCCGGCGAGCCTGCAACTGTGCCGGGCCGAGGTCGCGGCAGCGGTATTCGACGGTGTTGCGGATCAGCAGGCGCCGGCCCGGCAGCAGACGCAGGGTGGCGCCGCCCGGCAGGCTCGACAGCACCCCCCAGGTACGTTCGCCGAACTGCTGTTGCCAGTGTTCCTCGGTCAGGGGCCGGGTGATGCTGGCGCTCAGTTCCAGGGGGAAGGTGCCGCTGTGGTGCACCCCCACGCGGGGCAGGAAGGCGCCGACACAAGCCAGTACGCGGGTGGCGCTGACCTGGCCGGCCTCGGTGCGGGCCTGCCAGCCGTGCTCGCCCCGGCGCAGGCTGAGCACCGCGCTGTTTTCGTACACCTGCACGGCCTCGGGCAACTGGTCTGCCAGCCCCCGCACATACTTGGCCGGTTGCAGCAGGGCGTTGCCGCCGGCGCAGTGGATGGCGCGGGTGTAGAAGCTGCTACCCAAGCGCTGGCACAGGGCGTCGCCTTCCACGTAGCGGGCGCTGGCACCGACCGCTTCGAGGGTCTTTAGCATGGCGTCGACCTGTTGCAGGTGCGCCGGTTGGCTTACCGCGAAGTGGTAGCCGGCGTCATCGTATTCGCAGGCAATGCCCAGTTCACTGATGCGCTGGCGCACCTCCTGGCCTGCCGCCACACCGATGCGCGAGGCGACGGCGAAATCGGCGAAGCCGGGCTTGCCCAGCAGCTCGCCGTACCCAGGCTTTTCATGGCTGACGGCGAACCCCGAGTTGCGCGCCGAAGCGCCTTGGGCAACCCGCTGTCGGTCGAGCAGCACGACGCGCTGCCCGGGGAATCGGGCGGCCAGGGTATGGGCTGCCGCAAGGCCGGTGATGCCGCCACCGATGATCAGCCAGTCGGCGGTGCGGTTGCCGTTCAGGCGTGGATGCGCGTCGGCTTCGCCGGCCAGCGCGATCCATCCACAGCGGTTGTCGATTGCCATCAGCTCCTCCACAATCAATGCGCACGGTTTATCGGTGTTATGCCTGGGTGCGCCTGTTGGGCCTAATCTACGAGGGCTGTGGGTATGTTTCTAACGCTAATATTTCATTCAGCCATTCTCAAAACGCATGGATAAAATTTTTCGCGCGCCGTCGCTGCAAGCGCTCCAGGCGCTGATCCAGGTGGCGGATTGCAGCAGTTTTACCGAGGCCGCCCGGCAGCTGCACCTGACCCAGAGCGCGATCAGCCGGCAGATCCAGCAGCTGGAGGAGCACTACGGCGTGGCGCTGTTCGACCGCACCAGCCGCAAGGTGGCGCTCACCGACCAGGGGCGCGACGTGTATGCGGTGGCGAGCGAGTCGATGGCCGCGCTGCGCGCCCTGGCGCAACGCCTGTCGCCACCGCCGATGGACCGACCTTTTCGCATTCGCATCTTCGTCTCGCTGGCCGTGCGCTGGCTGCTGCCGCGGTTGAGCAGTTTCTATGCGCTCAACCCGGCGCTGAGCTTGTCCATCGAGACCGTCAGCGGCGAGGTGGTGGACACCAGCGGCGACTGCGATGCCTATGTGCTGTACCTGCGCGAGGGGCTGGACGAGCGTCCGTTGACGCTGTTGTTCGACGAGTACCTGCTGCCGGTCTGCGCACCTGTGCTCGGTGACGGCCAGCCACCGCCGGGTTCCCTGCAAGCGCTGGAAGGCCATGCACTGATCCATGGCTCGACCGCGCGCCATGAATGGAACCTGTGGTTGCAGGCGCACCAGGGCCAGCCCGAGCGGGCCTATCAGCACCTGATGTTCAACCTCGATGACTTGGCGTTGGATGCAGCAGCCCGTGGCCTTGGCGTGGCCATGAGTGACCGGATGCTGGCGCACGATGCCCTGGCCCGGGGCGACTTGATCGTGCCGTTTGGCGAGCCGCTACGCACGGGCGGTGTGTATGCGCTGTGGTTGCGCGACAGCGGGGTGGCGCACCCGGCCTGCAAGGCGGTGCTGCAGTGGTTTCAGACGCAACTCGAACAAACCCGGCCTGGCCCGCTCTAGTACGCGGGCCGAGCCTTTACCCAAAAGCTTCTGTAAGCTGCTGTTTCCAGCCCCGCAGAGTCCTTGAAAATGGATGCCCACTCGATTCTTGCCTTCACCCTGGTTGCCGCAATCGCCATTGCCAGCCCTGGCCCCGCAACGCTGATGGCGATCAATAACAGCCTGGCCCACGGGCAACGCAGCGCGGTGTGGTCGTCGCTGGGCAACGCCAGCGGGCTGTTCTGCCTGTCGGCGGCGGCGATGCTGGGCCTCGGCGCATTGCTGGCCAGCTCCGAATGGCTGTTCAACGCGGTGAAGATCCTCGGTGCCGGCTACCTGTTCTACCTGGGCGCCAAGCAGTTACTGAAGAAAAGCCCGATGCTGGTGGACGGCCTCGAGGAGGGCGCGAAGAAGGCCAGTCCCACGCCCGGGAAGCTGTACAAGTCGGCCTTCCTCACGGCGGTGACCAACCCCAAGGCGACCATGTTCTTCACTGCGCTGTTCCCGCAGTTCATCGACCAGGGCGCCGCGCTGCTGCCGCAGTTCCTGATCCTCACCAGCATCTTCATGGCGTTGTCGTTGGCGTCGCTGAGCCTGTATGCCGCGCTCGCCACCCGGGCCAAGGGCGTGCTGACCCGGCCGGCGCTGTCGCGCTGGGTGAGCCGAGTGGTGGGGACGACCTTCATTGGTTTTGGTGCGGCGATCTTGACCATGCGCCGGCAAGGGGTGTGAGGGGCAGGCGTAACGTCAGGCCACGGGCGTCGACACCGTGTTGACGCCCTCCAGCGTGGCAAAGGAAATGTCCTTTGCCGTGAGCAGGAAATCACTCATGTAGGGCACTTCGAGCATGTCGCTGCGAACCGCTGCGTACAGGGTGGCGTGCAGGCCTTGCTCGCCCAGGCGCTTGGCAATCACATAGCCGCGCAAGGTGTACTCGTGCACCGCCCAGTTCGGCAGGCAGCATACCCCACGGCCGCTGGCCACCAGCTGCATCATCATGATCGTCATTTCTGCGGTGCGCACCTGAGCCGGCTCGATCTCGGCCGGTTCGATGAAGCGGGTGAAGATGTCCAGGCGGTTGCGCTCGATCGGGTAGGTGATCAGGGTCTGGCTGGCGATGTCGGCAGGTTCCACATAGGGTTTTTCACGCAGGGCGTGATGCTTGTCGATGGCCAGCATGGCCTCGTAGCCGAACAGCGGCACGTAGGTGATGCCTGGCAGGGGTATGGGGTCGGAGGTCACCACGAGGTCGAGGTCCCCACGCTCCAGGGCCGGCAGCGGCGCGAACGACAACCCTGATGCCAGGTCCAGTTCGACCTCTGGCCAGGCGCTGCGAAATTCATCCAGCGAGGGCATCAGCCATTGGTAGCAGCTGTGGCACTCGATCGCGATGTGCAGCCGGTCGGCCGTGCCGCCAGCCAGTTTGCCCAGGTTGCGTTCCGTCGTGCGGATCAGCGGCAATACCTGGTCGGCCAGTTGCAGCAGCTTGAGGCCGGCGGTGGTAAAGCGCACCGGCTTGGACTTGCGCACGAACACGGGCATGCCGAGGCGGTTTTCCAGCTCGCGGAACTGGTGCGACAGCGCCGACTGCGTGAGGTGCAGGCGCTCGGCGGCGTCGGGCAGGCTGTCCGTCTCGCGCAGGGCATGGAGTGTACGAAGGTGTCTCAAGTCGATCATGAGCAGAAGGCAAAGCCTCAAGCCGCGCCAAGCGCGGCGAGGTTGCAATAGTTTCCTTTGAAATACAGCAGGGGTTGCGTAGCCGAGGCTTCATGCAGCTTGAGCGCTTTCACTTCACCGATGACGATCAGGTGATCTCCGGCTGCGTGTTCGGCGTGAATCTGGCAATCGAGCCAGTGCAGGCTGCCGGCGATGACCGGGTTACCCAAAGGCGACGCCTGCCATTGAACGCCATGCCACTTGTCCGTGCCTTTGCGGGCGAACTGGTCGGAAATCCCGACCTGCTCACCCGACAGGATATTCACCGCGAAGCGGCCCGCCTGGCGAATGCCGGGATAGCTGGCCGAGCTGGCCATCACGCTGAATGACACCAGCGGCGGGCTCATCGACACGCTATAGAACGACTGGCAGGTGAAGCCGAGCGGCTCGCCATCGATGAGCGAGGTGATGACCGTGATACCGGAGGCGTAGTGCCCGAGCGCCTCGCGAAAGTGCGAGGGCTCGATGGCTGTGGTGAAAAGTGACATGGTAGGACCTGACGTTTACCTGCCCTTAATTGGCCAGGAGTTCTCTGCGAACGATTTCTGCGCCTGCGCTCAAGGCACTCAGCTTGCCGCGGGCGACCTGACGAGGCAGGGGGGCCATGCCGCAGTTGGTGCAAGGGTAGAGCTTGTCGGCATCGACGAACTGCAGTGCCTTGCGCAGGGTATTGGCCACTTCCTCGGGTGTTTCAATGGCGTGGTTGGCCACGTCAATGGCGCCTACCATCACTTTCTTGCCGCGGATGAGCTCGATCAGGTCCATGGGGACGTGGGAGTTGTGGCATTCCAGCGAGACGATATCGATGCTGGATTTTTGCAGCTTGGGGAAGGCCTCTTCATATTGGCGCCACTCTGATCCCAGGGTCTTTTTCCAGTCGGTGTTGGCCTTGATGCCGTAGCCGTAGCAGATGTGCACGGCGGTTTCACATTTGAGACCTTCGATGGCCCGCTCCAGGGTGGCGACGCCCCATTCGTTCACCTCGTCAAAGAAGACATTGAAGGCGGGTTCGTCGAACTGGATGATGTCAACGCCGGCAGCCTCAAGCTCGCGAGCTTCCTCGTTGAGAATCTTGGCAAATTCCCAGGCCAGTTTTTCGCGGCTTTTATAGTGGTTGTCATACAGCGTATCGATCATGGTCATGGGGCCTGGCAGGGCCCATTTGATCGGCTGCCCGGTTTGCTGGCGCAAGAACTTGGCATCTTCGACAAACACTGGCTTTTGCCGCGCTACAGCACCTACCACTGTCGGTACGCTGGCGTCATAGCGATCACGGATGCGCACGGTTTCACGCTTCTCGAAATCTACGCCGCTCAAGTGCTCGATGAAGGTAGTTACAAAGTGCTGGCGGGTCTGCTCGCCGTCACTGACGATATCGATGCCGGCGTGTTGCTGCTCGTGCAATGAAAGGCGCAAGGCATCCTGTTTGCCTTCGATCAATGCCTGGTCCTGCAGTTTCCAAGGTGACCAGAGTGTCTCGGGTTGTGCCAGCCAGGAGGGCTTGGGCAAACTACCTGCCGTCGAGGTGGGTAACAGCTTTTTCATGAAGATGGCCTTGTATTTTCAATGAATCAGGCAGCGTAGTTGGCGGACCACTGCTCAAGTAGCGAGTGATAAGGTTTGATGAAGTGTTCCTCGACAAAGCGCCCCTGTTCGATAGCCAGCCGGCTACGTTCCTCTCGGTCGTAGACAATGCGCGTCAGCGAATAATCTTCATGCTTCAGGCTGGGCTGGTAGGATTTGCCTGCCGCAGAATTGGCATTGTAGATTTCGGGGCGGTAGATCTTCTGGAAGGTATCCATCGTGCTGATGGTGCTGATCAGCTCAAGGTTGCTGTAGTCACCGAGCAAGTCACCGGAAAAATAGAAGGCCAATGGCGCCACACTGTTCGGCGGCATGAAATAACGCACCTTCATGCCCATCTTGGCGAAGTACTCATCGGTCAGGGAGTGTTCATCTTGCTGATATTCAAAACCCAGTACCGGGTGCTGGTTTTCAGTGCGATGGTAGGTTTTGCTGCTGGAAACGCTCAGGCAGATGACAGGCTGCTTGGTAAAGTGCGCTTTATAGGTTGTTGAGCTGACGAAGTGCTTGAATAACTTTCCGTGCAGTTCTCCAAAGTGTTCTGGCGTGCTGAACGCAGGCTGGTCTTTATTGTGCCCCAGGAGCAGCACGCTAAAATCGTAGTCGCGCACGTAGGACGAAAAGTTGTTCCCCACCATGCCGGTCGTGCGCTCGCCGGTTTTCCGATCGACTATCTGTGTTTTCAATAGCTCGATCAAGGGCAGGCCGTTATCTGCGCTGTCGACATCCATATTCATCTCGACGGAAATGATTTCAAGCTCGACGCGGTAACGATCCCCGTTTGGATTGTCCCAGTGCGCCAGGGCATTGAAGCGGTTGTCAATCATTCGCAGGGTGTTGCGCAAGTTTTGCTGACGGCTCGCACCCCTCGCCAAGTTGGCGAAATTGGTCGTGAGACGGGTATTTTCGGAGGGCTGATAATTTTCGTCGAAGCGAATGCGCTTGATGGAAAATTCAAAATCCGTTTTCACCATGATCGGGGTCCCACTCAAATATTCATAAATACGGCTATTGGTATGTATTTTATGTGGCGGTACTGAGTGAGTGGAACTGAATTGATTTCACAAGACCTTTAGTCATGCTCATGACCGCTGCGCTGCTCAATACGACCAGCAAGGCAGCGCAGCATGGGGCGACGCAATGAAAGGCGGCTTTGGGTCGATAACGCAGCTTCGAGTGGCCTTCTGGCGCCAGGGGTCGATACTTCTCTGTACAGGCGTGCGCGCTGCGGGTTTCGCGCACTGCGGGAGGTGGTAGATGAACAAGTTATCGATTGTAGGTGCCGGGATGGTGGGCGAGGCAGCGGCCCAGGTCATTGCCCGGGAAGAGCTGTGCCGCGAGTTGATGTTGATCGATGTGCAGGGCGAGTTGGCGCAGGGCAAGGCGCTGGACGTCTGGCAGGCGGCCATCGAGTCGGGGTCCGATACCCGGGTGCTTGGCGGGTCCGATGCCGAGATGCTGCAAGGTTCCGACCTGGTGGTGATTACCGCGGGCGTGCCGCGCAAGCCAGGCCAATCGCGTCAGGATGTGCTGAGCATCAATCTGCCCATTCTCGACAGCATCCTGCTGGATATCAGGCGCCATGCACCGGCGGCGACGCTGCTGGTGGTGTCGAACCCGGTCGATGTGCTGACCTATCGGGCCTGGTCCCGCAGTGGGCTGGGGCGCGACAAGGTGTTCGGGCAGGCCGGGGTGCTGGATACCGCGCGCATGAAGTGTTTCATTGCTGAGCAAACCGGGTTTTCCGCTCGCGACATCACGGCGCTGGTACTCGGCGGCCATGGCGATAGCATGGTGCCGTTGATGCGCTACTGCGCGGTCGGTTCGGTGCCTTTGTCCCAGTTCCTGTCAACCGAGCAGATCGAGCGGATCGTGCAGCGCACCCGCCAAGGGGGCGGCGAGATTCTGGGCTTGAAGAAGCTGGGAAGCGCCTGCGATGCACCCGGTGTGGCCATCGCGCAGATGGTCGATGCCATCGCCAATGGGCGCAACCGCATTGTGCCGACGGTGGCGATCCTCGACGGCGAGTACGGTCGAAAGGATATCGCCATGGGCGTGCCCTGCGTGCTGGCAGAAGCAGGGATCAAGCGCGTGATCGAGCTGCCGCTGGATGCGCAGGAGCAGGCGATGTTCGATCATTCGGCCGACCAGGTGATGCGTGACATCGCAGAAATGAAAGCGATGTAAGCAGCTGAACGCATCGATGGGCGTCGCGTTGCCTGCGCTGGCTTCAGATCGATGAAGCGCGCAGGCATCGCAGCGCGCTCAGGCGCCTCCCTTGGCCTGCTGTTCCAGGTGCAACTGCAAGGTCGGATCGAGTTGCAGTGCGCTGGCCAGTTCGTCGAGGTAGGCCCGCTCTGCGTCCTGCTGGTCATCCACCAGCATCACGCTGGCCAGGTACATCTCCGCGGCCATGGCCGGGTCCCGAGCGGACTGAGCCACCTGCACGGCATCGAGCGGCCTGCTGACTTCCTCATCCAGCCATTGCTGCAGTTGCGGGTCGCTGGTCTGCCGTTTGATTTCGGCGTAGATCAACTGCTCTTCCTGTTCGTCGATGCGACCGTCAGCCTTGGCCGCCGCAATCAGCGCGCGCAGGATGGCATGGCTGTGATCCTCGGCCTCGGGGCCGGACAATTGATCGACAGTACGCAGCGCCTGTTGCGGGGCTGCCGCCTGGCTGCGCTGCCAGCTTTGATAGGCTTGGAACGCCATCATGCCCAGCGACGCCAGGGCCGCGTAATTGGGGCTACCCGCGGAGCGCCCCTGGCCAGCGCTGCCGCCGCCACCCAACAGGCCGCCCAGCAAGCCACCCAGGCCGCCGCCAGCCGAACTGCCGCCGCCGCCAAGCAGGCCGCCCAGCAAGCCACCCAAACCGCCCAGGCTGTCTTGCGATGAGCTGCCGCCGTTCCCTTGTTGCGCTTGCGAGCTTTGCCCGGCCCGGAGCAACTGCTCGAGCAGATCACTGGTGTTCATGGCGCCGCCCCTCGGTTGGTAGTGGTTGCCCAGACAGCAACGATAGCCCTCTCAAGGCGATCTGCCATGACCGCCTGACCGATGGGGAGCCCGGGGTAATGCTCTGTTGGAATTGCGCTGGATGCTGCCGGATCGGGCAGGGGAGGGCGTGGTGCAGGCCAACGGGCCAGCCGCCTGGCGCGTGGGTCAAGTGTCGGTGTTGCGCTGACGCGAACGTTGATAGCGGCTAAAGCCGATCTGTATCGCTGCTGCCACCAGGCACAGCAGGCCGATTTTCAGCGTCGGGTCCATGGCGTAGTGTTCGCACACTTTGCCCACGGCAATCACGCTCACGAAAATGGCGATCGGTAACAACAGCTTCTGCATCCCATACTCCTGGCATCGGGTCTTCAAGACTTGTGTGAGGTGGGCGAGGGTATCGCGTTGCCGACCAACAAGCAGCAATGCCGTGCAGCGCTTGCCGTCGCCGACGGTGCTGCTGGCCGGTATGATGGCGCCTGCGCATCAAACCCGACCTACCCGGACAACCCAATGAACCGCCAGAAAAAGATCAAGCAGCTCCTTAAAGCCCACGCGAAAAAGGCCAGTGCCAAGTTGGCGCCGCGCAAGCCCAAATACATCTGCAAGGCCGACCGCGCGAAGCTGGCTGGCGAAGCGGCTGCAGAGGCTGAGCCCCGCGTCGAAAGCTGACTCGGCTCAGCGCACCCCATCGCGGGGCAAGCCCGCTCCTACGCTCACGGCTCAGAGCACCATCACCATCTCGTGCCAGGCCATGCCGCCATGGTCGGAAGCCGAAGGCTTGACGTAGCGATAGCCCATGCGCGCATACAGCTCGACGTGGCGCTCCTTGCACATCAGGTGAAGGGTGCGCTTGCCCATCGCCTGCATGCGCTCGACGAAGGTGCGCATCATCAGGCTGGCATAGCCTTTGCCCTGGTGGGCCGGGTCGATCACCACCGACATGATCACGGCGTTGGGCGCCGCGCTGTCATGGCCCACCAGCTTCTTGAACGCCTCGTCGGACATCACCACCTGATGGGCGCAGCCACAGTTGATGAAGCCGATCACTTCCCCCGCCAGTTCCATGATCAGGAAGCCTTGCGGGTACTGGGCAATGCGGGTGGCGATCTTTTCGCGGGTGGCGGCTTCGTCGCCTTCATAGGCGCTGATTTCGATTTCGAAGCAACGGTCGACGTCGGCAGGGGTGGCGGTGCGGAAGGCGGGGAGGGGCATGGCGGTCTCGGGTAAAGAATCAGAGGCCGCCATGATAGAAAATGCAGAGGGAGGGTGCTGCAAAGATTTTTCAGCCATCACGGGCCAGCTACCCCGGATTACCCGCCCGAAGTTGTGCCGCATCGATCTTGCACACCATATCGCGCAACTTCCCGATCAGCGACTGGCGTTCCAACGGCCCCCATTGCGCAATATCGTTCTTGCGTGCCACTTCATCCCCCAGAGCAAAGGGCTGGGAGAAATACACCCGGCCGAACTGTGCCATTTCGTCACGCTCGCAGTTGATCACCCGGGTCGCCCGGGAACTGCGGATCGCTGGAGGTTTATCGTCGGTGGCAGCGGGCCTGAGGTAATTGTTGATCAGGTAGAACTGGCGCAAATACCGATTGCCCTGGTACAGGGCGACGGAATCGGCGTCGAAGTAGGTTGCCAGTTCGGCGTCCTCCAGCAGTTTGAACATGCCTTTAGGGACCGTGGCCGGTGCTTCGGCCACGGCTTTGTGCGGCACAGTGCCGTGGGCGCATCCGCCCAGCAGCACTACCGCGGCCAGGCATGGCAGGCGCTTCATCGTGTGGTTCCTTGCGCCACATCCGGGCGTTCCTGCTGCAACAGACGCTCATCGACGCTGCCCTGCAACGAACAGAGCAAGCGCGTCTTGCCGTCCTCGACGCTGAGCATCAGGAGCTTTTCCGCAGAGCCCGCCGCCGGAGCGATGCCCTCGGCAGCGGAGGTATTGTCCTGCCAGGCGGAATTGGCGTTCAGCTTGATCCGTGGTCTGGAAATGAAGTACTCACCGGCTTGCTGCCAGTTGGCCTGCGGCAACTTGGCCATGACTTGCTCGCGGCTGGCATCGATTTCGAAACCCCAGAAGTAGTAAGTGCCTTGCTCGCCCAGGTCCATGACCCGGTCGTAGTAGCTGGTCAGGCGCAGGCCCTGGTCGTCGACAGCGGGGGTGAAGTGCTGGAACGCTGTGTCGAAGTTGCGGCGGTCCGACACCGGCAGCCAGGCCAGGCCGCGCTGATCGTCGCGGGCCAGCTTGACGGTCTTGCTCAGGTCGGCGCGCTGAGCGTACAGGTGTTTGAAGAATGACGGCTCACACGAAACCAGGTTTTCGCTGAGGCCGCTGGCCAGTGCATTACCGGAACACATTGCGAGGAAAAGGGGCAGGACCGCTTTGCTGCAGGAGAAGGATAAAAGGCGACGCATGTCCATTGCTTGGAGATTCCTGGTGGAGTGAAAGGACGCGATATTAATAGCGTCAGGACGCTGTTACAAACTCAGAAGCTACCAGCCTTGCGCATGTGGCCCAGCCCCCGCCAATGCCGGAAACAGCGGCAGCACCTCTTCGGCCAGCTCCTGAATCACCTCTTGCGCCGGGCGCCGGGCCATCTGCACGCCCAGTGCCGCATGGTTGACCCCGGCCTCGCGCCATTCCCTCAGCAAATCGACCAACCCGTGGCGCCCGGTGCGCAGCACATAGCCGCCTTGCTGCGGCGTACGCGGGTAGTGCGGGTTGTCGTCCAGGTCGATCCATTCGTTGGTCATGTGCGGACGGAACCCGCCGCCGGGGATCGCCGCGCGCCAGGCGCGGATCTTTTCGGCCAGGCGGCGTGGGCCGAGGCTGTTGTGGGTGGCGTCGGGGTAGGTGAGCCAGCCGTTGGCATGCTCGCCCAGCCATTGCAGGCTCTGGCGCGACGAGCCGGTCACTACCAGTGGGATGCGCCCGCTGACGGGCCTGGGCAGCAGCCGGGCAGTGCTGAGTTGCCCCAGCGGTGAGTCGACCGGCCCGGGGTGTTCGGCCAGCAGCCGGCGGAAGTAGTCCACGCTCTGAGCGAAGCGCTCGCCACGGCTGTGGTGGTCAATCCCGTAGGCGGGGAACTCTACCGGTCGGTCACCCGATGCGATGCCCAGCACCAGGCGCCCGCCTGAAAGGCAGTCGAGGGTGGCGGCGGCCTTGGCCAAGTCGATGGGGTGGCGCAAGGCGAAGATCGCGCTGCCGGTCACCAGGGCGATGTGTCGGGTGTGGGCGGCCAGGTAGGCCAGGTAAGCGAAGGGGTCGAACACCTGCCCGGCATCGCCGAAAGCTGGGTCGAACAACGGCACGTCGCGCACCCAGGCTGCCGCGAAGCCCAGCCGGTCAATCTCGCTGACCAGTTGCGCCTGCCCTTGGAGCACCGCCATGTCGCCGTCATAGAAGCGCAGCGGCAGGAATATGCCCAGGCTCAACTGGTCGGGGGCGAACATGCGCCGGTAGCCGGGGTGATGGGCGAAGGCGGCGGCATTGGCGCCGCAGGGTGTGGTGTGCATGACCGTTCCTTGGTTGATGAGGGGTTTCATGGGCCGGTGGCCGGGGCGGGCAGGCGCAGGCCACGCTGCACGGCGGGGCGCTGGTCGACTTGCCGGTACCAGCGGTTGAGGTGCGAGTGGCTGCTGAAATCGAAGCCCACCAACGCTGCGATATGTAGCCAGGCGAAGGTGGCGATGTCGGCGATCGAATAGGCTTCGCCAGCTAGCCACGGTCGGGTGGCCAGGTGCTGGTCGAGCGTGGCGAAGGTGCTCTCGGTAAGGTGGCGATAGCGTTGGATAGCCGCAGGGAAGGGCGTGGCCTCGAAGCATTCGAAGTGCACGCGCTGGCCAAGCAAAGGCCCCATGCTGGCGCTGTGGTACATCAGCCAGGTGATCGCCGCCCAGCGTGGCTGCGGTTGCGGGGGGAGCAACTGGCCACTGAGCTGCGCCAGGTACAAAAGGATGGCGGCAGACTCGAACAGCACGATATCGGCGTTGCGGTCGACCAGCACCGGGATACGCCCCGCCGGGTTGAGTGCGAGAAAGGCCGGTTGCAGGTGCTCGCCGTGCTCGATGTTGACGTGCTCCAGGCGGTAGGGCAGGCCCATTTCTTCGAGGGCGATGGTGATCTTGAAGCCGTTGGGCGAGCTGTCGGTGTAGAGAACGAGGATGGGGTCGTGCATGCTGGCTAACCTCAGGGAAACTAACGTAAGTTGTTTGGCCTGAGCGCTATCCTATGCATGTTGTAAGAGATGGAAAAACGATAGCTTCAGCAGTCAGCATTAGCTTTTCTAATTCAAGGAATCCCATGGGTGCTGTTCTGCCATTACTCGCCTTGCGTGCCTTCACCGAAACCACCCGCCTGGGCAGCCTCAAAGCTGCCGCCGAGCACATGGGCGTCACCCCGGGGGCCATCAGCCAGCAGATCCGCCAGTTGGAGGATCGCCTCGGCGTCACCCTGCTGACCCGCAGCCGCCATGGCCTGCAGCTCACCGAGGCCGGGGCGAGCCTGTACCCCGGCCTCTCACGCGGTTTCGGCCAGATCGAGCGCGCGCTGCTCGACCTGGAGATCCAGACCAACGCCAACACCCTGACCATCAGCACCCAGCCCTCGTTCGCCGCGAGTTGGCTGGTGCCACGTCTGGCCAGTTTCAGGGCGCAGCACCCCGGCATCGAGGTGCGCGTGGAGGCGACGGCGCGGCTGGTCGACCTGCAGCGCGAACGCATCGACATCGCCTTGCGCCATGGCCTGGGCGACTACCCCGGGCTGGAGTCGAAAGCGCTGCTGGCGCCCGTGCTGCTGCCGGTGGCCAGCCCCGCGCTGCTCGCCAGCGGGCCGGCGCTGCACGCCCCTGAGGATTGCCTGCACTACCCGCTGCTGCAGGATGCCGAGCGTACCGACTGGGCGCTGTGGTTGCAGGCTCACGGTGTCGAGGCCGACAGCCGCAGCCGCCGCGGGCCGAGCTATGACGAGGACCTGCTGTTGCTGCGTGCCGCCGCCAGCGGTCAGGGCATCGCTCTGGTGCAGGCGCAGCTCGCCGAAGACGACCTGCGCAGCGGCAGGCTGGTGGTGGCCGTTGACCGACCCTGGCCATCACGCTTTGCGTACTATTTGGTCGCCCGCAAGGAGAATTTGAAGCGGCCGCAGGTGCGGGCCTTCGTCGACTGGATCGAGGCGCAGCTTGGCACCCCTGACCCGGCCAGCAACCTTGAGCTGCAGGCCGGGGATTTGCTTCGACGAAAAAACGCGACCCCACGAACACAACAGAATTGATCTGATAATAGTTATCATTTATGGTGCCGTCCTCGCCCCGGAGGACACCCGTGATTAACGACGATCTGAGCCAGGTCTATGCCGAGCACAACGGATGGCTCAAGCAATGGCTGTACCGCCGGCTGGGCTGCTCGGCCCAGGCTGCCGACCTGGCACAGGACACCTTCCTGCGGTTGCTCCAGGCCCAACAGAAAACCGGCGCCAGCCTCAGCCTGCAAAAGCCCCGTGCCTACCTGGCAACGGTGAGCCGCCGCCTGGTTTACGACCATTTCCGCCGCCAGTCCCTGGAGCGCGCCTACCTGGACATGCTCGCGCAAATGCCCGAACTTCTGGCGCTGTCCGCCGAAGAGCTGTGGGCCATGCGCGAAACCCTGCAGCAACTCGATGCGCTGCTCGACACCTTCAAGCCGATGGTGCGTTCGGTGTTTCTGCTGGTGCAGCTGGAGGGCCTGACCTACGTCGAGGTGGCGCGCCGCCTGGGTATCGGAGAGCGGACCGTGAAACGGCACATGGCCTGCGCACTGGAAGCCTGCATCCTGTTCGATGAAGACGACTGATGGCCGGCAACCCGACCCGCATCAGCCCTGAGGTGGCCCGGCAAGCGGCCCACTGGCACATGCTGATGCTCGACGACGGTGTCAGCCCGGCACAACGTGACGCCTGCACCCGCTGGCGCGCGGCCGCGCCCGAGCATGAGCGGGCCTGGCAGAAAGCACAGCGGGTGCAGGCGCAACTGGGCCTGCTGCCGCACCGGCTGGCCATGGGCACGCTGGACCGTGAGCGCCGGCAGGTACTCCGGCAACTGCTGGCGCTGGCGATCGTCGCGCCGCTTGGCTACCTGGGCTATCGCCAGCTGGCGCCGCAAGCGGCCTATGCCACCCAGGTTGGCCAACACCAACAGTTGACGCTGGCCGATGGCACCGTGCTGGACCTGAACACCGACACCCGCGTCGATGTCGACTTCGACGATGATCAGCGCCTCATCACCCTGCGTGCGGGCGAGATCCTGGTCGACAGCGGGCCCGACGCCAACAGCCTGGGCCACCGGCCATTGCGCGTTGTCAGCGCGCAAGGCCTGATGGAGGCCCTGGGCACTCGCTTCGTGGTCCGCCAACGCGAAGGCTGCACGCAATTGAGCGTACTCCAGGGCCAGGTGCTGGTGATGCCGGCTGATGGCGCGCGGCAAACCCTCGAAGCCGGCCAGCGGATCACCTTCGACGGCCAAGGCCGAGGTGCGCTGGACGTCGCGCGCGAACAGGACAGCCAGTGGGTCCGCGGCCAGCTGGTTGTCGAGGGCATGCCGCTGCGGGTGTTCCTGGAAGAGCTGGGGCGCTATCGACCGGGCTGGTTGAGGTGCCAGGCCGACGTGGCGCACCTGCTGATCAGCGGCGTTTTCCAGCTGGAGAACACCGACGCGATTCTGGCCGCGCTGCCCGCAACCTTGCCGGTGCAAGTCGATTTCCGCACGCGCTATTGGGTCACCGTCACGGCACGCGAATAAGAATTGGCCCGATTTCCCAACTCGTCAGTCCTTAACTGTGGAACTGCCACACATACAAGGACAATTTCTCGATGATTCGCGCTTCATCTCCGGTCTCGACGGCCGCACTCACATTCGCCAGGCCACGCCCCTTGAACGCTCGCCGGGTACTTGCGCTGAGCGCCTTGGCCATTGCCTTGCAGGGCATCGGCGTATCGGCCTTGGCTGCCCCCGTCCAGGCCCCCCACGCCTACAGCATCGCTTCCGGTAGCCTGGCCCAGGTGCTGGCGCGGTTTGCCAGTGAAGGCGGCATCACCTTGCAATACACCTCGCAACTGACCCACGGCCTTTCCAGCCCTGGCCTGCAAGGGCGGTACGGCATCGAGGACGGCTTCCAGCAACTGCTGGCCGGTAGCGGGCTGCGGGCTGTACGACGCGGGGATGGCGTCTACGGCCTGGAGCCGCAGCCGCTGAACGCCACGTCCGGGGGCACCGCGTTGAACCTGGAGCCGCTGAACATCACAGGCCGCCAGGACTCGGCAACCACCGAGGACAGCGGCAGCTACACCAGCAACGCCGTTACCATCGGCAAGTCCACCCATCGCCTCAAGGACATCCCGCAGTCGGTCAGCGTGGTCACGCGCAAGGCGATGGACGACCAGCGCCTCGACACCCTCGACCAGGTGCTGGAGAAAACCACTGGCGTCACCACCTACCAGAGCCCGTCCGGCGGCAAGTACATCTACTCGCGCGGTTTCGAGGTGGAAACCATCCAGTACGACGGCGTCCCGCTCGACCGCCGCTACTACGCCATCGGCAGCAGCTTCACCTCCGATACCTTGCTGTACGACCGCGTGGAAGTGCTGCGCGGGGCCAACGGCCTGCTGCAGGGCAGCGGCAACCCCGGTGCGGCCATCAACCTGGTGCGCAAGCGGCCAAAAGCCGAGCCAGCGCTTTCCGTCACTGCCAGCGCTGGCTCCTGGGACACCTATCGGCAAACGCTGGACGCCAGCGCGCCGCTGACCGCTGACGGCAGGTTGCGCGGGCGCCTGGTGGCCGGCCACGAAGACCGCGACTACTTCTACGACACTGCAGAAAGTCGCAAAAACGTGCTTTACGGCATTGTCGAGTTCGACCTGAGCGATGCCACGACCCTGGCTGCCGGCGCCAGCGTCGAAGACCTGCACTCGGTGCCGTTCTTCAGCGGCCTGCCGCGCAACAAGGACGGTAGCGCGATCAACGCGGGGCGCTCCATCTTCACCGGCGCCGACTGGAACAGGTGGAACAACAAGCAGACTACTTACTTCGCCGATATCACCCATGACTTCAACGAAGACTGGCGCCTGAAGGCTTCCGGCAGCTACATCCGCGAAACCAACGACATTCTCTACAGCTTCGGCCGCGGCGCCGTCGACCCGGCAACCGGCAACGGCATGCAGTCGCGCGCCTACCTTTACGATTTCGAAAACATCAACCAGGGCGCCGACATCAACCTCACCGGCAAGTGGCGGGCCTTCGGCCTCGAGCACGAGGTGGTGGTGGGCGCCAACGCCAGTGACCTGAAGACCGACGACTTGCAGGGCGGCCTGCTCAACCTCGGGCCGATCAACCTCTACAACCCGGTGTCGCCCCGTGAGCCGAGCATGGAGGAACTGCTGGGCACCACCTACGCCGGTAGTTCCCACGGCAAGATTCGCCAGAATGGCGTCTACAGCGTGGTGCGCTACAAGCTGACCGAGCCGCTGACCCTGGTGCTGGGCGGGCGCGTCAGCAACTACCAGTACGACTACGAGCTCAGCCGGTTCACCACCAAGTCACCTGACCCGGCCCACGCCAAGCACACCGGCGAATTCACCCCGTACGGCGGCCTCATCTACGCGCTGAACGAGCAATGGTCGGCCTACGTCAGCTACGCCGACATCTTCAAGCCGCAGACCGAGCTCAGCGAAGACGTCGCCTCGCTCAAGCCCATCGAAGGCACCAACTACGAGGTCGGCCTCAAAGGCGAGTTGCTCGATGGCCGGGTGAACACCAGCCTTGCGCTGTTCCGCGTGGATCAGGAAAACCGTGCCCAGTACGACTACAACTCGGTGTGCGGGCAGAAGGGTGAGAGCAACTGCTATGTGGCCGGTGGCAAGGTCCGCGCCGAGGGCTTCGACGCCGAGATCAGCGGTGAAGTGCTGACCGGCCTGCAACTGTTCGCGGGCTATACCTACACCTCGACCAAGTTCCTCAACAACCCGGGTGACGGCACCACGGCCTCCGGTGCCACCTTCAACAGCTATACGCCGCGTCACCTGCTGCGCTTCTGGGGTGACTACAACCTGCCCGGTGACCTGGCGCCCTGGACCATTGGTGCGGGCGCCAACATCCAGAGCAGGAACTACAACACCAACTTTGGCGGTACCGGTGGGGTAGGCGATATCGAGCAAGCCGGCTATGCCATCTGGAACGCCCGCCTGGCCTACCAGATCAACCGCAACTTCAGCGTCGCGCTGAACGGCAACAACCTGTTCGACAAGAAATACTATTCCTCGATCGGTTGGCTGAACGCCAGCAACCAGTATGGCGAGCCGCGCAACTACACGGTGACCTTGAAGGCTGATTTCTGAGGCCGATTGCCTGGCTGCGGTTTCGCCGGGCAATACAGGCCAGGGGCGATTGCCCGCATGGGCGCCTTAGCCAACCTGGGCCAGTGCCACACAGCGCCGTGCGAGCACATCGGTAGGGTCGACCAAGGCCACACGGGTGATACCGATCAGCAAGTCATCGGCCTGCGCAAGCAACAACGGCAGCTCCGTGCAGCCGAGGATCAATACCGTGGCACCTCGCTGCACCAGGTGCGCCGCGGCCATGAGCAGATCGTCCTTGCACTGGCCGCTGGTGTACCCGGCTTTGACGCCCTGGGTGCCGTAGATCGAGCGCATCACCAACGCCTGCGCAGGCTCATCAGGCACCATCAGATCCAGGCCGGCCCGCTCTGCCGCGGCGTGGTACACCCGGCTTTGCAGGGTGCCGGAAGTTGCCAGCAGGCCGACCTGCCTGGAGACCCCGTACGCCTGCCGAATGAACGCGATGGTTTCCGTCGGCATGTTGATGATCGGGATCTGCAGATGCCCCTGGATACGTTCGACATAGGCATGCGCGGTGTTGCAGGGAATGGCGATGGCCTTGGCGCCTTCGCATTCCAGGCGCTTGCAGGTCGCGTACATCGCCACCGTCGGGTCCGTTTCCTGACGCAGCAGGTTGGCCGTTCGGTCGGGAATCTGGGGGTTCTGCTCGACCACCATCTTGATGTGCTCCTGGTCCCTGCTGGCCTTCGTGTTCTTGACCACCTTGGCCATGAAGTCCACGGTCGCCGCCGGGCCGACCCCGCCGACAATGCCCAGTTTGAATGGCACGGTGGCGCGTGCCGATTCGCTGGAGGTCGCGTAGTCGGCATACACCTGGTTCACATCGATACAGCGCAGGCCGCGCCGGTGCAGGTCCGCCACCACCAGGGAAATTTCAGTCATGCCCGGCAGCAGCAGGTGTGCCCCTTGGTTGTTAAGGTCCTGGCAGGCCTGGTGAAGCCGCTCCAGCGTAACCCCGTCGAAGTGACCGGCCTTGATGCCCGCGGGGCCGTATACGGCCTCCATCAGCGCTGCCTGGCTGGCCGGCGATGGATACACCAGCTCGAAGTCAGCGCCGAAGTGCTGCTCGAACAAGCCCGCAGCGCGGACGTAGTCCGAGGTCAGCACGCCAAGGCGGGCACCCGGCTCAGCCACTTCGGCCAGGTACTGCTTCAGTGCTGCCATCAAGTCGACAACCGGGATGCCCAGTTCCGCTTTCAGCTCCCCCATGAACGTCTGGCTGACGAAGCACGGAACCAGCACGGCATCCGCCTCGCTGTCGGCGTAGCCCTGACAGGCCTGGAACACGTACAGCTTGCGCGAGGTCATGTTGGCGTCAGCGCACAGTGGCAGCGACAGGTCGTTGAAGGGGTGTTGCTCGAACAGCAAGTGATAGCGGCCCTGATCCGCGAGCACAGGCGCACTCTTGAGCAACTTGAGGAACAAGTCCCCTCCCGCCAGCGAACCCAGGCCGCCAATGATGCCAAGCGTACGAGCGGATTGATGTTTTCTTGAAGGTTTCATGTTCAGTTCAACCAGGCAGTGAAGGGGGAATCAGGCGTTCTGTGGGCGGATATCGGCGGCGTGCGCTTGAGGGGTGTTGCCGTGCTTGCTCTCCAGGTTGGCAATCACTGCCGTGGCAATACTGTTACCCACCACGTTGGTGGCGGTGCGGCCCATGTCGAGGAACTGGTCGATCGCCAGGATCAACAGCAGGCCCGCTTCGGGCAGGTGAAACATGGGCAGGGTGGCTGCGACCACCACCACCGAAGCACGGGCAACGCCGGCCATGCCCTTGCTGGTGATCATCAGGGTCAGCAGGATCAGCAGTTGCTGGGCAAACGACAGCTCGACGTTGTAGGCCTGGGCGATGAACATGATGGCAAAGGCCTGATACATCATCGAACCGTCCAGGTTGAAGGAATAACCCAGTGGCAGGACGAAGCTTGAGACGCGCTTGGGGGCACCGAATTTTTCCAGTGCATCGATGGTCTTGGGGTAGGCCGACTCACTGCTGGCCGTGGAAAACGCCAGCAATACCGGTTCACGGATCAGCTTGCCGAGCTTGAATACCGGGCGGCCGAGGAAGCCGTAGCCAACCGCGAACAGTGCCAGCCAGAGCAGCAGGATGCCGATGTAGAACTGGCCGATCAGCTTGCCGTAATCGAACAGCAGGCCGATGCCTTGGGTGGTCACCGCAGCGGCGAGGGCGGCAAACACACCGACGGGGGCAAACATCATCACGTAGTCGGTAATGCGGAACATCACCTTGGCCAGGTCATCGACCAGGTCGCCGATTTTCTCGTTGCCCTGTTTCTTCACATAGGCCAGTGCCAGGCCGAAGAACAGCGAGAACACGACTATCTGCAGGATCTCGTTGTTGGCCATGGCTTCGGCAATGCTGCGCGGGAAGACATGGCTGATGAACGTCTTGAGGCTGAAATCACCGGCGTTGACGGTCACCGTGCTGGCCGCCTGGGCCTGCTGGATACTCAGGTTGAGGTCAGCCCCGGGCTGGAAGACATTGACCAGCAACATGCCCAGGGCCAGCGAGAACAACGAGGCACAGACGAACCAGGTCATCGAGCGCAGGCCGATGCGGCCTACCGAGCCGGAGTTGCCCAGGCTGCTGATGCCGGCCACCAGGGTGGCGAACACCAGGGGGGCGATGATCATCTTGATCATGCGCAGGAAGATGTCGGTGACCAGGCTGAAGTAGCCGGCAATCTCCTTGGCCGAATCAGGGCTGGCTGCAAAGGTGTTGCAACCCCAACCGACGACGATGCCAAGCATGATTGCCACGGCGATGTATTTGGGTAGTTTCTTGTTGTTCATCTCGACCTCATTGTTTTTGGGCGCGTCATCGCTCGTCCGGCGCTGTAGCTACAGCGCCAGGCCAGGTGTCGGGTCAGTCAGCGATTGGTGATCGGGCAAGCTTCGACGGCGGTCAGCGCAGGCTGAAACCGACAATCCAAAAGGCTGCGAAGGATGTTCATGGCTGCCTCGTTTCAGCCAACGCGCTCAGATTACGCCGAGTGCCTCGATGAGTTGATGAGGAAGCGCGATAGTTTGATGCGTTAATTTCATAGTTGTTGAAGAGCGGCCAATGTCGGCTAAATTTTTTCATCAGGCAGTTAAAATTCTTTATCTCCAGGCTTGCTTCTGGCTCACCGTTCAAGGCTGGCCTGGAGTGGCGCTTTGAACAGTGCAAAGCTTTCAGGGAAACGCTGTTGCCGATCGAGTCAACGTCGAACATTTGCCCGAGCCTGCCATGCAAACCAAGTGGATAGATGACCTGCTAGCGGTCGCCGAAACCAAGAACTTCTCCCGTGCCGCCGAGATCCGCTGCATCACCCAGTCGGCGTTGTCACGTCGGATCAAGTCGCTCGAGGAGTGGGTGGGCGTCGACCTCGTCGACCGCGGTACTTATCCTGTGCAGTTGACCAAGGCCGGCCAGATCTTCTGCAGCGAAGGGCGCGAAGCCCTGTCGGCCTTCATGGACCTGCGCTCCTCCTTGCGCCGTGGCGAGCGCATGCCTGGGCGCTCGATCCAGGTGATCGCCGGCCATACGCTGTCGATGACCTTCGTGCCGAAATGGTTTGCCGGGTTTCAGCGGCGCTACGGCTATTTCAACGCCCGGGTGCTGGCAGCCAACGTGCAGGAGGCGGTGATCGCTCTGGCCGAGGGTGGCTGCGACCTGATGATCGGCTACAGCCACCCGCGCGCGCCGATCGTGCTTGACCCGGACAAGTTCATCGGCCTGCGCCTGGGCCTCGATGCGTTCTTTCCGGTCTCGGCCCCCGACGCTCAAGGCCGGCCTTTATTCGAACTGCCAGGCATCCCTGACCAACCCATTCCCTATCTTGCGTACACCGCAACCTCGTTCCTCGGGCGGGTGGTCGACGTGGTTATCCAGGCTGAACAACGCCAGCCCGGGCTCAACCGTTTTTATGAAGCCGACATGGCCATGCACCTGTTGCGCATGGCGCGCGAAGGCTACGGCATCACCTGGGTCCCCGAATCGGCGGTGGAAGAGGAGATTGCCGCAGGCAAACTGGTGCGCGCGGGCGGGCCTGAATGGTCTGCGCAGCTGGAGATCTGGTCGTTTCGCTCCATCGGCAATACCAACCAGACGATGCTGGACCTGTGGAAGTCGCTGGAGAAGGACACGCGCTGACGGCTCGGCGCATGGGGCGCTGTATGCAGCAAATGCAGCCGGTCTGTATCTATCGCTGAGTGTTGCGCAGCGATACGTTCGAGCCCCTCATCAAAAGGAGTCGAACATGCAACTGACCGCCATCCCCTTCGGCACTACCGACTGGTCGCAGATCGAGCCTGTCGCGCACCCCGGCGAGGTAGGCACAGCGTACTGGCGCACCTGCCAGTTCGGCAGCATCCGTGTGCGACAGGTGGAGTACAGCGCCGGCTACGTCGCCGACCATTGGTGCAGCAAGGGCCATATCCTGCTGTGCCTGGAGGGCCAGCTGGACACCGAACTGGACGATGGTCGGCGCTTCACGCTCAAGGCCGGCATGAGCTACCAGGTGGGCGACAACGCCGAGGCGCATCGCTCATCCACCTTGACCGGGGCCAAGTTGTTCATCGTGGATTGAAAGGTTGCCGCTCGTTGGTGCGCCAGTATCATTGACGCCGGCATGCACCAGATTCAGGGAAACCATGTTCGACCACTATTTGCAGCGATGGGATCTGAGCGTCGATGGCGAGGCGTTTACCTCGCTGAACGGCCATCTCCTGCCCGTTCGCCAGCGCGGTACTCCCGCCATGTTGAAAATCTCACAGGTGCCCGAAGAGCAGGCCGGCAGCCTGCTCATGGCCTGGTGGGGCGGGGTAGGGGCGGCGCCGGTACTGGCCCACGATGGCGAAGCCTTGCTGATGGCGCGTGCGCAGGGCTCGGCCTCGCTGGTGCAGATGGTCGCGGGCGGCCAGGACGACGAGGCCACGCGCATCCTCTGTGCGGTAGCTGGCCGACTGCATGCGCCCCGTGCCAGACCGAGCCCGGCACTGGTGCCGCTGGCGCAATGGTTCGAGGCATTGTTGAGCGGGGCGGCCAGCCAGGGTGGCATTTTTGTGCACTGCGCCAGCACCGCGCGGGAGCTGCTGTCGGCGCCGCGCGATGTCAGGGTGCTGCACGGCGATATCCACCATGGCAACGTGCTGGATTTCGGCTCGCTCGGTTGGCTCGCCATCGACCCCAAGGGGCTGTATGGCGAGCGTGGCTTCGATTACGCGAACCTGTTCTGCAACCCCGACGCTGACAGCGCCCTGGCGCCCGGGCGGTTCGCGCGCCGGGTCGAGATCGTTGCACAGGCCGCCGGTATCGAGCGGCGCAGGCTCCTGCAATGGGTGCTTGCGTGGGCTGGGTTGTCGGCTATCTGGATGCTTGAAGACGGCATCACGCCTGGCAGTAACCTTGAGGTGGCGAAACGGGCGGCTTCGGCGTTGGGTATCGGTGAATAGAGGTGGCGGTAGACGCTCCATGCGCTATTGAGTCCTACAGAATTGAATCTGAATTTCCCTATTTCGAGTAGTCCATTTCCGAAGCATCCTTAGCCCGCTTTTGCACCATCGCAGTGGCGACTAGGCTCGTCCGGTCGTTGCAAATTCAACGACCGGGTCTGCAAGCCTGCGCGGTATTACGATGGTGCTCACCATGAGCTTCGGCGCTTCGCCGTGGGTCTCGTTTTATGGTGGCTACGTGCGGGTGACCTTTGGTCAGCCGGGTTTTCGCCTCGTAATGCCCCGGTCTTGCAGGCCCGTACGTAGCTGCCACCCTTTACCTGCAAGTGAAGGGCAGGCGGCCTGACTTCCGCATTACGAGGTGTTTATGCTCAAGATCGTCCCTGATCCACCCCATCCCACCGATTCCCCTCACGCCCTTGAAGACACCCTGGTCAACGCCACCGAGTACCTCATGTGCGCCCTGGCCGTCGCCCTCCATGCCTTCAGCACGCTGCCCAAATCACCCGCCACGATGATGCTGCTGACCGTGGTGCACGAGCTCGATGCTGCCCGCACACTGCTGGAGTCGGCGTTGGCGCAGGTGCAGATGAGTGCGCGACCACAGGTGGACACGCGGCACTAGGCGCAAGGCGCAAGGCTTTGCGATCCGCTGTCATTGAGCCCAAAAGCAATCATTGTGGGAGCGGGTTTATCGAGGCGTCGAACCGCCGCGAACACCGGCACAGCCGGTGCCATCCACCGCGGCGCCTGCTTCGCGGGTAAACCCGCTCCCACAGAGTTCGTGTCAGCTTCAGGAAATGAGTAAGTGCAGTACGTTCGCAATGGCAGCAATGGGTCGCAAGCCACCGGTCAGCACTGGCTGCTTTCGACCCAAAGCTGCCGGTGAGGCTGGCAGTGATTCTGTGGGAGCGGGCTTGTCCCGCGAAGAGGCCGGCTCATGAAAAGGAGTAGCCTGGCACGGGCTACGCCCGTGTTCGCGGGGCAAGCCCGCTCCCACAAGTACTCTGCTGACTTCACCGGCCGCTATGGGGCACATCGTTTCCAGTCATGCCCAACCGGTGCTTACGCGCATCAGAAGTTGTATTTGATACCCGTCATGATGTTGCGAGGCGCACCGTACATGCCGTGATCGCCGGCATAGCTGAGGTATTCGCGGTCGAACAGGTTGTTCAGGTTGATCGATGCACTCAGGTGCTGGTTGAAGTCGTAGCGCGCCAGAAGGTTGGTAACGGCGTAGCTGCCCTGGGTGAAGGTGTGCAGGTCGGCACCGGTCTTGCTCTGCCAGTTCACGCCGCCGCCTAGGGTGACCTTGTTCAGAATCCCCGGCAGGCGATAGCTGGTGAAGGTCTTGAGGCTGTGGCGCGGCAAGGTGGTAACGATGCGCTGATCATCAGCGTC
Organism: Pseudomonas sichuanensis; assembly: GCF_003231305.1. Lineage (GTDB taxonomy): Bacteria > Pseudomonadota > Gammaproteobacteria > Pseudomonadales > Pseudomonadaceae > Aquipseudomonas > Aquipseudomonas sichuanensis. The sequence goes on from NZ_QKVM01000017.1 coordinate 63,766, forward strand.
GGTGCTGACCGCGTAGGCATAACCGGCGGATGCCTGCCAGCCCTCGGCAAGTTCGCCGTCCAGGGTGAATTCGACACCTTTGGTGGTGGTGCCTTGTTCGGACTTGTAGGTGTTGCCGCCCGGGGTGTCGATCCAGATCGCCAGGTTGTCCTGCTCGATCTTGAACAATGCGACGCTGGAGTTCAGCTTGCCGTCGAAGTGGCTGCCCTTGATGCCCACTTCGTAGCCGGTACCTTCCATCGGGTCCAGCGGCTTGTTGTCGATGTCGCGAACCCAGGAGGATTGCGGGTTGAAGATTTTCGTATAGCTGGCATACAGCGACCATGTGTCGTTGACGTCGTACACCACGCCGGCATACGGAATGTAGACGCCGGTTTCCGATTCCTCGGTCTTGGTGTGCGCGGCATCATAGGGTTTGTCTTCGATATCGCGATGCCAGTCGACCACGCGGCTGCCCAACAGGATGCTCAGGTCATCGGTGGCGTGCAGACGTGTGGCCAGGTAGGCGGCGTACTGGGTTTCGTCGGTGGTGGATTTACCGGTGACATTGAACGGTGGTTTCAGCGAGTCGCCATTCCAGTTCAGCAGGTTGTCGATTGCGCCAGCGGGCGAGCCCGAATAGTCGTATTTCCAGCCACCGTAGCTGGGCACGCTTTCGTAGTAGTGGGACAAGGTCACGCCAGCGATCACTTCGTGCTCGCGGCCCAGCAGGCTGAACGGGCCGGTCAGGTAGGCATCGATGTTGTTCTGTCGCGGGATGCCAGAGAAACGCACCGGCAACTGGGTGGTGCCACTGCCGTCCGGGTTGAGGCCGCCGTTGACGTAGTTGAAAACCTCGTCGAACTTGTTCTCGGTGTGGGTGAACTCGACCTTGCCGCTCCAGCCACTGGCGAACTGCTGTTCGATCGAGGTGAAAAAGCTGGTCTGTTCATGGTCGTTGTAGGACCAGGACTGCGCCGAATTGAGCGAGCGCTTGAGGTTGGCGCGCGAGCCGTCGGTGAAGCGGGTGGGCAGGCCGGAGCGCATGGGCGAGTCGACGTTGGTGCGCTGGTAGCTGAAGCCCATGGTCAGCAGGGTGTCTTCAGTCAGGTCGAATTCGGTGATGCCGTAGATCAGTTGCGAGTCCTGCTTGTAACGGTCGATCCAGGACTGTTCGGTCTTGAAGTCGGCGACCAGGCGACCGCGCACGTTGCCGGTTTCGGTCAGCGGGCCGGATACATCGAAACCTGTGCCATAGCGATCCCAGGTGCCGGCTTCGGCGCTGATGCTGGCCTGGGCCTCGGCAGTGGGGCGCTTGCGGATCAGGTTGATGGTCGCTGAAGGGCTGCCCAGGCCGCTGATCAGGCCGGTAGCCCCGCGGACCACTTCCACGCGGTCATACATGGCCATGCTCTGGGTGTAGTTGTCCATGCGCTTGACGGTGGGCACGCCGTCGATTTCGAAGTTCTGAATTTCGAAGCCGCGCGAGAAGTAGCCGTCGGATTCTGCGCCCTGGCCGTCGCGCAGCACGATGATGCCGGGGGTGGCATCGAGGGTGTCGCTGAGGTTGGTGAGGCGCTGGTCATCCAGGCGCTGGCGCGTCATGACGGTCAGCGTTTGCGGTGTTTCCTGGGGCGTGAGGTTCAGGCGGGTCGAGCTGCTGGACGAGTAGGTGGTGTAGAGCCCGGTACCCTCGGTGGTCGAGCCAGGTGCCTTGCCGGAGATCGAAATGCTCTGCAGCTCAAGGGCGCCTGACGCCTGCGCCCGCTCGATGACGTAGCGCCCATCCGGCTGGCGAACCGCAACCAGTTGGCTGCCTGCAAGCAGTGCCTGTAGAGCCTCGTCGACGGTGTAGTCACCGCGCAGGCCCTGGCTGCTTTGCCCGGCGATCAAGTCGTTGGGGAACGACAACAACAAGTGAGCTTGCTGGCCCAGGCGATTGAGCGCAGTGCCCAAAGGTGCTGGAGGGATGTCGTAGTGCTGCACGTTGCTGTCGACGGCGGCCCACACGGGTGATGCGGCGCCGGCCATGACCGCCGCGGCGCAGCCGAGGGCAGTCAGGAGCGTGGTGGTGTGGGATGACGAAATGCTGCGGTGATGCATGTGATGTCCCCGATGAGCTTGATGTATGGCCTATGAGTCTCGCCAGAAATCAAAACGGCTCATCGGGGACGACAATTTTCAAGCGGTTGCCGGCAAGGGGCGCAAGTTGACCCACAGGCGAGTGAAGCGCTGCACATCCAGTTTCAGTGTCTGGGCGACGGCATCGATGATTTGATCGCTGTCAGCCAGCGGGTAGGTGCCCCATACCCGCAGGTTGGCCAGGGCAGGGTCGCAGCCAAGATGGCCATGGCGATATCGGCCCAGTTCATCGAGGAATGCCTGAAGCGGTTGGCCGTTGGCGACGATCATGCCTTCGGCCCAGGCCGGCGCGTCGGCTTGCAGCGCACGCTGGTCGAGCATGCCGAGCGGCCCAAAACGTGCCACCTGGCCGGCTTGCAAGGCAGACCAGGTGCCGGCTTGTGTCGGGCTTGCCTGAAGCGCGCCCCGATAGACCGCCAATTGCGTTGAGCCATTGTCAAACAGGCGTACGGTGAAACGCGCCGAGGACGCCTGGGCCCGAATCTGAGCGGTATCGATAAAGAGCGTCTGGTTCGAAGCCGTGTCGATCAGCACCTCGCCGCTGAGCAGCCGCAGGCGCCAACGCTGATCTGCCTGGCGAGCATTTATCGCGCTGCGGGTATTGAGTTCGAATGACAACTCGGAGGTCAGCGCGACACGTCGCTGCTCACCGACACCCGTGGTGTAGTCGGCGCTGATGCGCGACAGCATTTCGCTGTCCCGGGCCATCCATGCACCAGCGCTTGCGCTCAGCAGCAAGGCTAGGCCCTTGATGGCCCGTCTTCTGCTCAAGCCTTCCTGCGCGGGAAGCAACAAGGCCCGGCGGGCAAGGTCGGGGTCGCCTCGGCTGCGCAATGAGTCGAGTTGCTCCCCCAGCGCCAAGGCTTTTTCCCAGGCCCTCTCATGCAAGGGGTGTGCATTGCGCCAGGCCATGAACGCGGCCTGTGCAGCTGAATCGAGATTGGCCTCCTGCATATCGAGCCACCATTCCATCGCCTCCTCGCACATTTTCGGTGTCAGCGATGGTTCTCGCGCAAAGGCATTCGTGCTGGCAGTCATCAGAGGGATTCCGTCACCAGCATGCATTTGGCACCTGCCTTGACGATGTGACGCTTGACGGTGGCGATCGAAATGCCCAACCGCGTGGCAATGTCCCCGTGGCTGAGCCCATCCAGTTGCGACCAGAGAAAGGCTTGCTTGACGGCGATATCCAGTTCGCAGAGCGCTTCGTCGAGCCGAACCAAGGTCTCGAAAACAATCAATTGGGTCGCCAGATCCGGCAGTACGCTTTGGTCTTCCATCTGCAGCGCATCCAGATAGGCTTTTTCCAGGCGTGCGCGGCGGAAGTGGTTGGACAGGACACTTCGCGCCACCTTGGCCAGGAACGGCCGAGGCTGGCGGACCTCGAGCGCCTCGTTGCTGGCCAACAGACGCATGAAGGTGTCCTGCATCATGTCGGCGGCGCGGTGCGGGCAGCTCAATTGCCGATACAGCCAGCTACGCAACCAGCGGTGTTGCTGTTCGTAGAGCGCAGTCAGCTGAGCGGTGTCGACGGATACCATGAGTTGTCACAGGTTTGTGCAAATGAGACTTAGTATCATATGCGGCCGACTGTGTGCCGACAAGGACGAAGAAGGGCGGGGTGCATCTTGTTCATTCCGATGCAAACGACGGTCGTTCCGCGAACCATGCCACCGCCAGTTCCTTGAACGCCTCGGCCGAAGGCGTCAGTGGATAGCGCTGATCATGCGCCAGTACGATGCTGTGGGTTGGCAGTTTCTCCTGGGTCGGCCGACAGACCAGCGCTTGACCATCATAACTACGGTCACCAAATGGCCGGGTGTAGATCAGCGCCACGCCAAAGCCATTGGCGACGAGGCTGCGCTGCAACTCGAAGGTGCGCACACGGTGCACAACGGCGGGTGCAAGGTCGTAAAAGCTGAACAGATCCAGCACATGCTGCCAACTGTGGACCTGATCGGTGACGACCAGGGTGTATTCGGACAGCGCTTTGAGGCTGACGCGCGACTGCTTGGCCAACGGGTGATCGGCCGACAGCAGCACCTGGGCGGTCAGCTGGCACAGCTGCGTGCAATGGGTGTTCGGCGGTAAGCCCAGGTCATAGGTGATGGCCAGTTCTATCGCGCCCTCACTGAGCCGCTTGCCAACATAATCGAAGCTGCCATCGCGCATATCGACCGTGACCCTTGGGCAGGACTCCTGCATCCGTCGCACGATTTGCGGCAAGCAATAGGGCGCCAGATCTTCAAAACAGCCGACCACCAGTTCGCCGACACACTCGCCAGCATTGGCATTGATCTCGGCAAAGGTCTGAGCCTCTGCCAGCACGCGACGGGCCTGGACCATGACGGTACGACCGAATGGGGTCAGCGATATCCCGAGGCCACGTTGGCGTATGAAGATCGATTGGCCCAGCACCTCCTCCAGTTCGGTGATGGCCGCCGAGATGGAAGGCTGTGAAACATGAAGCTCCATGGCGGCAGTGGTCAGGTTTCCGTGCTTGGCCGCTGCGAGGGCGTAGCGAAGCTGCCTGAGTGTGAACTTCATAGTTTTTTCCGAGGTGATGCATCAGGACTTATTATTTTATCCTTTTTTTATGTTGTGAAATATTTCTCCTGCGCAGTGATCATCTTGTTTGGGAGCGTCACAATGACAATTAAAAAGGCTCTGCTGACCACGACACTTTCTTTAGGGCTCCTGGCGTGCGCTGGCGCCAGCCAGGCGGCCGGTTGGTGCGAGTCTGGCAAGCCGGTGAAATTCGCCGGTTTGAACTGGGAAAGCGGGATGCTGCTCACCGAGGTGATGCAGTTCGTGTTGAAAAATGGCTACGGCTGTGACACCGACAGTCTGCCGGGTAACTCCATCTCCATGGAAAACGCCCTGAGCAGCAACGATATCCAGGTTTTCGCCGAGGAGTGGGTAGGGCGCAGCGAGGTCTGGAACAAGGCATCGGCCGCCGGCAAGGTCGTCGGCATCGGCTCGCCGGTGGTGGGCGCGGTCGAAGGCTGGTATGTGCCGCGCTATGTGATCGAAGGCGATGCCAAGCGCAAACTCGAAGCCAAGGCACCGAACCTCAAGAGCATCGCCGACCTGGGGCAATACGCCCAGGTATTCAAGGACCCGGAAGAACCGGACAAGGGGCGCTTCTACAACTGCCCGGCCGGCTGGACCTGCGAGCTGGACAACAGCGAAATGCTCAAGGGCTATGGCCTGGAAAACTCCTACACCAACTTCCGCCCGGGCACCGGCCCGGCACTGGATGCCGCCGTGCTGTCGAGCTACAAGCGTGGCGAGCCGATCCTCTTCTACTACTGGTCGCCAACCCCGCTGATGGGCCAGGCCGACCTGGTCAAGCTGGACGAGAAGCCCGGCGTGGATAAATCCGTGACCATCAAGGTGGGTGTGTCGAAGACCTTCCACGAGCAGGCGCCGGAACTGGTGGCCGTGCTGGAAAAGGTCAACCTGCCGATCGATCTGCTGAACCAGAACCTGGCGCGCATGACCAGGGATCGTATCGAGTCGGCGGAACTGGCCAAGTTGTTCCTCAAGGAGCACCCCGAAGTTTGGCACAGCTGGGTCAGCGAAGACGCAGCCAAAAAGGTCGACGCGGCACTCTGAGGGTGTGGGCGGGTCCGGCGCCTGCCGGGCATGCCACATAGCAGTCCGCTTCATGCACTTGCTCGAGATAAATCCATGTTTCCCAAAAACTTCACGTTTTCCATTGCCGACTGGGTCAATGGCTGGGTCGATGCGCTTGTCACCAACTACGGTGACCTGTTCCGGCACATTTCCGACACCCTGCTGTGGGCCATCGTCAACCTCGAAGGTTTGCTGCGCGCAACACCCTGGTGGCTGATGCTGGCCATCGTCGGCGGTATTGCCTGGCACGCCACCCGTAGAATCGTACCCACCGTGGTGATCGTCGGCTTGCTGTTCCTGGTCGGTGCGGTCGGCCTCTGGGACAAGCTGATGCAGACCCTGGCGCTGATGCTGGTGGCAACGCTGATCTCGGTCATGGTCGGCATTCCGCTGGGTATCCTGTCGGCGCGCAACGATCGCCTGCGGGCGGTACTGATGCCGCTGCTCGACATCATGCAGACCATGCCCAGCTTCGTGTACCTGATCCCGGTATTGATGCTGTTCGGCCTGGGCAAGGTGCCGGCGATCTTTGCCACCGTCATCTATGCCGCTCCGCCGCTGATTCGCCTGACCGACCTGGGCATTCGCCAGGTGGACGGCGAGGTCATGGAGGCGATCAACGCGTTCGGTGCCAATCGCCTGCAACAGCTGTTCGGCGTGCAGTTGCCACTGGCGTTGCCGAGCATCATGGCCGGCATCAACCAGACCACCATGATGGCCCTGTCGATGGTGGTCATTGCGTCGATGATCGGTGCCCGTGGCTTGGGTGAAGACGTCCTGGTCGGCATCCAGACCCTGAACGTGGGCCGTGGCCTCGAAGCGGGCCTGGCCATTGTGATCCTGGCGGTCGTGATCGACCGCATTACTCAGGCCTATGGCCGGCCACGGCATGGGGTGGGCAAATGAGCGCCAAGCAGACGATGAACAAGATCGAAGTCAAACATGTCTTCAAGATCTTCGGTGCGCGTGCCGAAGATGCCCTGAAACTGATCCGCCAGAACAAGGGCAAAGAGCAGGTGCTGGCCGAAACCGGCTGCGTGGTCGGGGTCAACGATCTCTCGTTGTCCATCGGAAGCGGCGAGATCTTCGTGATAATGGGCCTGTCGGGCTCGGGCAAGTCGACCCTGGTGCGTCACTTCAACCGCCTGATCGACCCCACCAGCGGCGAGATCCTGGTCGATGGCGAGGACATTCTGCAATACGACAGGCAAGCCCTGCGCGAATTTCGCCGGCGCAAGATCAGCATGGTGTTCCAGAGCTTCGGCCTGTTGCCCCACCGCACCGTGCTGGACAACGTCGCTTACGGCCTGAAGGTCCGTGGCGAGAACAAGGCCCTGTGCACAGAGCGTGCGCTGCACTGGATCAACACCGTGGGCCTCAAGGGTTACGAACGCTCGTACCCGCACCAGTTGTCGGGCGGCATGCGCCAGCGCGTGGGCCTGGCCCGTGCGTTGGCTGCCGACACCGACATCATCCTGATGGATGAAGCCTTCAGTGCGCTCGACCCGCTGATTCGTGCCGAGATGCAGGACCAGTTGCTGGAACTGCAAAAGACCCTGCACAAGACCATCGTCTTCATCACCCATGACCTGGACGAAGCGGTGCGCATCGGCAACCGAATTGCCATTCTCAAGGACGGTCGCCTGATCCAGGTCGGCACGCCGAAAGAAATCCTCTACCAGCCTGCGGACGAATACGTCGATCGTTTCGTGCAGCGTCGCGTAGCTTCGCTTTAAGGAACCGCATGTATGTCGTTTCCCGAAAAAATCATCATCGCCGAGGCGCCCGTTCGCTGGCAGGACGTGGTGGCTGTGGCCCGGCATGGCGCGAAGCTTGAGCTGGCCCCATCGGCCTGGGCGCGGATCGACAACGCCCAGGCGATTGTCCAGCGCATCGTTTCCAGCGGTGACCGCGCCTATGGCGTCAACACCGGGCTTGGCGCCTTGTGCAATGTCTCGTTGCAGGACGAACAACTCAGCCAGCTGTCGCACAACACCTTGCTCAGCCATGCCTGTGGCGTGGGTAGCGCGCTGTCGGACGAACAGACCCGGGCGATCATGTGCGCGGCGATCATCAACTTCTGCCAGGGCCGTTCCGGCCTTCAGCGCAAGGTGGTCGAGGCGCTGCTGACCCTGCTCAACCAGCACATCACCCCGCAGGTGCCGAAACAGGGGTCGGTGGGCTATCTGACCCACATGGCCCATATCAGCATCAGCTTGCTGGGCGTCGGCCAGGTCAGCTATCGCGGCCAGATCATGCCGGCGCAGCGAGCCTTGGCCGAGGTCGGCCTGGCGCCGGTCAAGCTGGGTGCCAAGGATGGTCTGTGCCTGGTCAACGGTACCCCGTGCATGACAGGCCTGAGCTGCCTGTCGCTGGATGACGCCACGCGTTTGAGCCAATGGGCGGACGTTATCGGCGCCATGAGCTTCGAGGCCCTGCGCGGCCAGCTCGATGCCTTCGACCCTGAAATCATCGCGCTCAAACCCCACCCCGGCATGCAGCGCGTGGGCAGCAACTTGCGGCGCCTGCTCGACGGTAGCGAAATCATTGCCAGCAGCCATGGCATTCGTACCCAGGACGCCTTGAGCATTCGTTCGATTCCGCAGGTTCATGGCGCCGCGCGCGATCAGTTGGAGCACGCCGCAAGGCAGATCGAAACCGAACTCAACTCCACCACCGACAACCCGATGTTGCTGGGTACACCGGAGTCCTATCGGGTGGTTTCCCAGGCGAATCCCCACGGCCAGTCGGTGGCCATGGCGGCCGACTTGCTGGCCATCGCGGTGGCCGAGATCGGGGCGATTGCCGAGCGCCGTCTCGATCGTCTGATCAACCCGTTGGTCAGCGGTTTGCCGGCCTTCCTGGTCAGCCAGCCGGGTGTGAATTCGGGCATGATGATTGTCCAGTACGTGGCCGCTTCACTCTGTGCCGAAAACCGTCAGTTGGCACAACCGGCCGTCATCGACAACTACGTCACCTCCGGGCTGCAGGAGGATCACCTGAGCATGGGCACCAATGCCGGGTTGAAGCTGCACCGTGCCCTGGAGAACTGCACGCAGATCCTCGCCATCGAATACCTGTTGGCGGCCCAGGCATTCGAGTTCCTCAAGGAGCAGCGCTTTGGCGCAGGTACCCACGTTGCCTGGCGGCTGTTGCGCGAACGGGTACCGGCCTATGCCCAGGACCGCTGGCTGGCCCCGGATATCGCCAGCAGTGCATCGATCCTGAAGGACCCCGGCCTGCTTGGCGCGGCCTTCCCCGAACTGCTGTGACAGGGGCAGGTACCGCCAAGGGCGGCTTTGGGTCGAGTACAGTCCCTACCAGGTAATGGCTTTGGCCATTTCCGAGGTGTCAGCCCAACCGATCTGCTCATAGACCGGTTTGCCCGTCTCGGTGGCGTGCAGGACTGCGAAGGTGATGCCTCGACGAGCGAACTCGGCGTCGGCCGCTTGCATCAAGGCCGAGGCCAGGCCGCGGCGGCGGTAGGCCGGCTGGACGTACACATTCAGCACGTAGCCACGCTTATCCAGGGTTGGGTGGGAGGGATGGGGCGGCCAATCGATGCTCATCAGGCCAATGGCTGCGACCGGTTGCTCGCCATCCAGGAGTTTGAACCCGTAATACCGACCGTCACCGAGCCGCTCTTCCAGCCATGGGCGAAAGTGCTGGGTCATGATCCTCAGTTCTTCAGGATTCCCACCTGCCTCAAGAAACATGTCCTGGCGATGGGCGCAGATCATTTCTGCGTCAGCGGGGCCAACGGGCTGGCACTCCAGACCGGAAAACGCTGTACATCCTTGTAGTTCGATCATCGGTTATCCAGTGTCAGTGGCATTGATTGATGAGGTGGCAGCCTATGGCATCTTTCGGCGTGTGTGCAATGGCTCGGCGGGGAAGGTGAGAAACCAGGCAGCAAATGCCAACAGGTAAACCGGGCGCATCATTGCTGGGGCTAACTGGATTCGCCTGCGCGAGACAAGGCTTGGAGGACATCCATGGCTTTGGCGGCATCATCCTTGGCCACGAAAATGTGGTCATGGTAGAAGGCTGCGATCACATTGCAACTGATGCCAGCCTTGCCGAGCGCGGTCGCGAATGCGGCCGTCAAACCTACCGCATCAAGAGCTGAGTGGATCGTGAGCGTGATCCAAGCTGCCACAAAATTGTACTCAAGGCCCAGTGCATCAGCGCGTTCGCGCTCAATGATTGCAGTGAGGCCTTCTTTTTCGCGGAATGTACCCAGCACATCGGTACCCTGAAGCGCGGTAGCGTGCGCCACTGTGCAGAACACAAAGTCGCCTTCATTGAGGATTGGGCTCATGCCGCGGAGCAGCGCTGAGATCGATTTTTCACCTGACATAGGGTTACTCCCGTTTGAAAGACGGCAGTGTGCATTTCAGCGGGTCATTAGTTTAATCAATACTGCTCATTACTGATTAGTGCTGCTTATGCGACTCCCCGCCCAATTCACCTTAGGCCAACCAGGCTAGACCAGGTCTGAATGGTTCGAATGGCAGCTTTCGAACCGAAGCTGCCGGTGAGCCTAACAGTAGTCTTTGTGGGAGCGGGCTTGACCCGCGAACACGGGCGTAGTCCGTGCCAGGCTACTCCTTTTCATGGGCCGGCCTCTTCGCGGGGCAAGCCCGCTCCTACAGAATCACTGCCAGCCACACCGGCAGCTTCGGGTCGGTAGTTGCCTTTCGTGAAATACGATTCCCTACGCAGGCAACCCTGCTCTGATTCCAGCCATCCCGCCATTGAAGTACAGGTCGCTCCGCTTCTCGTCTAACTACCTCCGGCAGCTGCACGATCGAATCCCCAGGCCTGAGCCATTGGACGGCCACGTGCCTTTGAGCATGGGGCAGTGTCGCACGCCGTGCTGACGGTGTTCGCCCAGAGCATGATGGGAACCGTGCAACCTGCCTACCCTGCCACCATGCCCAGGGCGTAATCCTTGAAAGCCAACCACCCGATCCCATGGGAACACTGTTCATGTCTATCGACTTCAGACCCGCCCAAGCCTCGGACGCGCACGATATTGCGCGCTTCTTTCAACTGACATCGGAGGGCATGGCCGATTACATATGGAGCAAGCTTGCCGCACCTGGAGAAGCGTTGCTGAGTGTCGGTGCGTCTCGCTATGCCAGGGAGCAGGGCGACTTCTCCTACAAGAACTGCCTGATGGCCACTTTCGAAGGGCGCGTCATCGGCATGATGCATAGCTATGCCCTGCGCGAGGCCCCTGACAGGCCTGTCGAGACAGACCCGGTCCTCGCGCCTTACGCCGACATGGAAATACCCGACACCTTGTACATATCCAGCCTGGCCCTGGATGAGGCCTGGCGCAGCCAGGGGCTGGGTGTCGAGTTTCTTCGCCACGCCCAGCAGCGCGCTGAGGACTCTGGCCTGGATGGGCTATGCCTGATCGATTATGCAGAAAACCACGGTGCACGCCGCTTCTACGAACGTCACGGTTTTCAAATTGTTAAAGCCTGCCAGATCGTTCCGCACCCGATGCTGGGCGTAACCGGTGAAGCCTATTTGATGTATCGCTCTACCCACAACGTGCTCGAGAAAAGCCATGAACAATAAACTGACCGTGTTCCGCGAACTGGATATCCAACCGATGCGCGACCTTCCTTTTTTTGAAGAGGTCTTGGAAGGCACCCCTCATACGCTGACGTCCAAGTACTATCACGATGAACAGCAAGGTCGCATTTCCGGAGAATGGCAAGCCAGCACCGGAGCGTGGCGCATCGACTACAAAGTTTGGGAGTTCTGCCATGTCCTGAGTGGATGCTGCGTCATCGAGCTTGAGGGTTGCGCCCCCATCACACTGGCCGCTGGCGACACGTTCATTATCGAACCGGGCGCCAAGGGCAAATGGACCGTGCTGGAAGACATGAAAAAGAACTTTGTGATCCTCTTGCCCGCGAACTAGGGTTGAACTGGCCTAATGATTTTGGCTCCCTTCTAAATCAGCCGATCGGAGCAGCCTGGCTCCTCAAGTTGCTTGGCCACTTTCATCGCCAGTTCGACGAAGACCCTCGCTGCAGCCGTTTGGTAAACCCCTTTTCGTTGCATCAGAACAGCAGTGCGTTGCAAGCGCTGCTGGTCTAACTCGATAGCGACCAACTGCTCGTGAGCCAGGGCGATGTTGGCCGGCAACAAGGTCGCAAGCGTGGTCCTGCTGACCACCTCGATAAGCGCACTGATGGTATTGGCCTCCACTTGTACGTGAGGGCGAATGTTGTGCTGGCGGCAGTAGCTGTCGATCTGCTCACGCGTGGCGAATTCGGCGCTCAAGAGTATCAACGATTCTGAGTTCAACGCCTCCAGGCCAATACTGCCCGTCGTGGCGAGAGGATGATGCTTGCCGACCACCAGCGCGAGAGTTTCGACCAGTAGCGCCTGGGCCTCAAGGTCCAGATGATGGCCGTTGTCGAACGCGATGCCCACATCCACCTCGTCGGCCAACAACAGTTCTTCCAGCGCCTCTTGAGCGATCTCTCGCAGCACCAGCGTGATGTTCGGGTATCGGCTATGGAACGCCTCGACCAGCGGGCCAACGAGGTAGCTGGTGAATGTTGGTGTTACCCCCACTCGAAGTGATCCGCGGCTCAGATCGCCGAGGTCATCAATGGCTCGTTTTGCCTCCTGCAGTTCCTGCGCGGCTCGTTTGGCATAGCGCAGGTACACCTCGCCGGCATCGGTCAATCGCGTGGTCCGGCCGGAACGATCGAACAACGGTGTGCCGAGGCTCTCTTCCAGTTGCCGGACCTGCTGCGACAACGCCGGTTGAGACACATGCAAGGCCGCTGCGGCGCGCGTGAAACTGAGGTGGTTTGCCACTGCGATGAAGTACTGGATGTGCCGGGCAAGCATGGGTGCACCTATAAGATTATCTGATCTGCCTGATCATAAATCAGACTTTTACCTTATTGAAGGTGCTGCGTAACCTTTGCTTCAACACATCGCGTCACTCAAGGAGTCAGCCATGAAAGACATCATCGACGGGTTTCTGAAGTTCCAGAAAGACGCCTATCCCGAGCGCGTCAAACTGTTCAAGGATCTGGCCAGCCAGCAGAGCCCACGTGCCCTGTTCATCTCATGCTCCGACAGCCGCCTGGTGCCGGAGCTGGTCACCCAGCGCGAACCCGGGGACCTGTTCGTCATCCGCAATGCAGGCAACATCGTGCCGTCCTACGGGCCCGAGCCTGGAGGCGTATCGGCCTCGGTCGAATACGCAGTGGCGGCCTTGCAGGTTTCCGACATCGTCATCTGCGGCCACTCCGATTGCGGCGCCATGACGGCCATCGCCACTTGCAAATGCCTGGACCACATGCCCGCAGTGGCCGGCTGGCTGCGCTACGCCGATTCCGCCCGAGTGGTTAACGAAGCCCGCAACCATTTCGGCCCGCAGGCCAAGGTCGAAGCCATGGTGCGCGAAAACGTGATCGCCCAGCTTGCCAACATCCAGACCCACCCCTCGGTGCGCCTGGCCCTGGAAGAAGGCCGCGTGACATTGCATGGCTGGATCTACGACATCGAAAGCGGGCTGATCGAAGCCTTCGATGGCAGCACCGGCACATTCGTGTCCCTCGCCGACAACCCCGAAGTGCACGCCGTTTCCCATCAACCCAAGCGCGTTGCCTGAACATCTTTCAACCAAGGAGAAGCACCATGATCCAATCGCAAATCAGCCAGAATGCCCGCCTTGCCCTGAGCGAAGTTATCCTTCTGGCCAAAGCCCGCAAAGACCTCTCGTTCTCGCAGATCACCGAAGGCACCGGTTTGTCCGAAGCGTTCGTCACCGCGGCACTGCTGGGCCAGCACCCATTGCCGGCGAGCGCCGCCCAGGTGGTGGGTGACAAGCTCGGCCTCGACGCGGACGGCATCGCACTGCTGCAGACCGTGCCACTGCGCGGCAGCATTCAAAATGGTATTCCGACCGACCCGACTATCTACCGCTTTTACGAGATGTTGCAGGTGTACGGCACCACCTTGAAGGCGCTGGTTCATGAAAAGTTCGGCGACGGCATCATCAGTGCCATCAATTTCAAGCTGGACATCAAGAAAGTCGAAGACCCCGAGGGCGGCTCGCGCGCAGTGATCACCTTGGATGGCAAATACCTGCCCACCAAACCGTTCTGATTTGGCTGCAACACATGGGCTGGGCCGCAACTTCGCGGCCCAGCCACAACCTGAAGGTGATCAAAATTGAAAGCGTTGTTCGCATTGATACTCGGCGCGCTGTGCAACGTGACGATGGCTGCTGACGTTGAGCAACAGGTCGAGCAGACACCGGTCGAACAGTACAGCTACACCCAGCACCTCGATATTGCCCGTGTCATTTCCATGAGCGAGGTCCCCAATGTCTGTCAGGTAGTGCCCGCTCGCATGACGTACGAAGACTCCCAAGGCAATGAGCATGTGCTTGAGTACCGCGTGATGGGCAATGGTTGCTCGAATAACTGAGCCCGGCCTTCGCAGCGCTACAGCGCTCATTATGAGGACTGAAGTTGATGGACCTTATCTTTCGAAATGTACGCATTGACGACGCCCAGCCACCGGTAGATGTGGCTGTGCAAGCAGGCAAAATCGCTGAGATCGCGCCACACATCGCCACCACGGCGGAGCGCGAAATCCAAGGCGACGGCAATGTGCTTGTCGCTGGGTTTGTCGAAGGCCACCTGCACCTGGAAAAAGCCAACGTCATGCAGCGCAAGGCCAATCGTTCCGGCACCTTGAAGGAAGCGATCGCCGTCACCGCCGAACTGAAGCCCACACTGACCCGTGAGGATATCCGCGAACGGTCGATCCAAGTGCTGCGCGCATTGGTACAAGCCGGTACCACGCATGTGCGCGCCCATGCCGAGTTCGACCCCGCCCAAGGCTTCACCGGGCTTGAAGTGGTGCTGGAGTTGCGCGAGCAGTTCCGTGAGGTGATCGACATCCAGGTCGTGGCCTTTCCGCAAGAAGGCATTCTCAAGCTGCCTGGCATGCAGGCCATGATGGCCCAGGCAATGGAGATGGGGGCCGATGTGGTGGGCGGCATTCCCTACAACGACGTGTCGCCGCAGGAGCACATTGATTTCGTCTTTGACTTGGCCAAGCGCTACGACAAAGACATCGACTTGCACCAGGACTTCGCCGATGACGCCGAGCACATGACCATCGAGTACGTGGCACGTCGAACCATTGCCGAAGGCTACCAAGGGCGGGTCTGCGTTGGGCACCTGACCAGCCTGGCCGCCGTCTCGCCAGCGCGGCAGGCACAGGTCATCGCGTTGCTACGTGAGGCCGACATCAGCGTCATGTGCCTGCCCGCCACCGACCTGCACCTGGGGGCTCGGGGTGACAGTCACAATGTAAGACGCACCCTGACACCTGTGCGTGCGCTGCGCGACGGCGGTGTCACGGTTTGCCTGGCCACCAACAACATCCGAAACGCATTCACACCCTATGGCACTGGCGACCTGTTGCACATTGCACAGCTGGCCATTCCTGCGTGCCACCTGGGCGGCGCGGATGATCAGGCCACCGTGTTGCCGATGCTCACGACAAACCCTGCCAAAGCCTTGGGGTTGAAACACCACGGTTTGGCGGTGGGCAATGATGCCGACCTGGTGCTGGTCGATTGCCGTGCCGTGGCCGATGTCATTCTCGACTTGCCGACACGGTTGATGGTGCTCAAGCGCGGCAAGGTGGTGGCAACGGCTGAGCATCGTAGGTCAGTCGCGTTTTGAGGCCATCTTGAAGATGTTGTAATCAAGCAAGCGCATTTATGGGACGGTCGCTCGTGGGAAGGCTTCTCGAACCAACCTTTCGACTTCGGCCCTGTTCACTAGGCCAAGCGAATGGCCTTGCCAGGAGGCTAGGGCGTCGGGGCATGCAGATGGGCAGGTAAGTGGGGAGTGATCAGGCCGTTGGCAATGGCGCTGGCTTCAAGCTTCGCATGCTCCGTGCTCAGCAGGACATAAGCAGCTTGCAGCGTGGCGATCTTCGTTTGAATTTCGGCCATCTTGCTGGCGACCAAGGCTAAGCCTTGTGCGCAATCGATCTTGTTGCCTCGCTTGGCTGCAAGTATTTCTCCAATCTCAGCGAGGGAGAAACCGCCACTCTGGGCGCTCTGAATAAAGGCCAGGTCAACAACCGTCTGATCGCTGTAGCTGCGGTAATTGTTGGCTTGTCGTTGTGCCACGATAAGCCCGAGCTGTTCGTAATAGCGCAATGCATGCCGGCCGACACCGCTGCGGCGCTCCAACTCTCCAACGTTCACACTAAAAACTCCTTGACTGTAGAGCGCACTCTACACCTTAGCCTGCACCCATTATCCAAACCAGGAATCAGGCATGAGCGTGGAATGCTTCGTCACCGGCGGCAGTGGATTTGTGGGCCAACACTTACTGGCCCGTCTTACTGCGACAGGGTACAAAACCTGGGTGCTTATGCGTACCCCGGGCAACATTGAGCGTCTCAGAAAACAGGTAGGACAACTGGGCGGTAATCCTGCGTATATCCATGCCGTTGAGGGCGATATCAGCAGAGAGGGGCTTGGGCTCAGCGAGGCGGACATGCAGTGCGTGTCTTCGGCCTCTGTGATCTTCCACCTCGCGGCGGAGTTTTCCTGGGGGCTGTCCATGGAGCGCGCCCGAGCAGTCAATGTGCAAGGGGCGCTGAGGGTCGCCAAGCTTGCGGCGAGCCAGCGCATCCGATTGCTGATGGTGGGCGGCTTCATGCTGCAGAACCTTAACCACCTGGCCAGTATCGGTGTTGATGATGAGTGCCCTGAAAACACAAACTGGCCCGCAGTCTACCGCCGTGTAGGTGGCTACGAAGGCAGCAAGATCGAGTCCCATTTTGCCGTCATCCGTTATATGCAGGATGCGGGCGCGGACTACACCATCGTTCATCCTGCTACGGTGTGCGGCCACAGCGAGAGTGGCCACATCCTGGAAGGACAGCCTCTGGCCGAACTCATTCGAAATCTGGCACAAGGTCGGTTCAAAGCGGTCCCCGGTTCCTCCAGGCACTGGTTGCCAATAGTCAGCGTCGACTACCTGGTGGCGATGATGACCTGTGTGGCGTTCGATCCTTCGATGGCCAACCGGCAGGCCCTGGCGCTCTATGAGCACACATTGAGCCTGCAGGGGATGCTTGAGCAGATCGCAAAAACGCTGGAGGTCAAGGCGCCCCGTCGGCATGTACCGATAAGGTTGCTCAGGTGGCTTTTGATGATCCCCGGGCTGGCAGCACGATTTGCGATCAGCGCCGAGTCATTGGATTTCATCCAGACGCAGCGCTTCGATATGAGTAATAGCGAGCAATTAGAGCTGAAGTATCAGTTAACACATCCCGATATGGCGCGGGCTCTGGAAAAGACGGTGCGCTACGTCAAGGATCACTTTCTCCACTGAGGCAGGCCATTTGTAATGGCTCAAGGCATGCGTGTGACAGCGAGTGCTTGCGACCCATTGCAGCCGGTGGGCACTCGCTAAGCACCAACCGTCTATGGAGCCAGTCAAGAGAGCTGCGACTTGGCGAAGATGCTTCGACTGCGTTGCCAACGATAAGCTAGCCCCCTGTTACACTCGCCGCCTTGGACACTGAGAATCTGCAATGAAATGGACCACAGCAGTGCTCGTTGTTGCTCTTTCGCTGGGAGGATGCGCCGTGAGCAAACCAACCTGGAGAGCGACCTCTTCGACGGACGAGTCCACCAACAAGACGACCATGATGGTCAGCACTGGCGACACATACAGTGCAAGCTGGTTCTTCACCAGACCGGTGTACTACTTCCCGGTGATTCGCAAGGACGGTGATGAGCTTTTAGTTGGAGTGATGTCCGGCGGCAGGGCCAGGCTGCCGGTCGGTACCGTGCAGCTGCTTGTCGATCGACATGAAGCCTGGACCATCACCCCGCAGGAAAACCCGGTGAGTCTCTCCCCGGCCGTTTTCCCGAAGTATGTGGCTGCCTCTGGTGAGCACGCTGAAATCGTCAAAAATGCCGAAAAGCAGGCCATTGATGCCGCTACGCAAATGATGAGCCCCTACACGCTGGCCTCCGGCGAAAAAGCAAAGCAGATCATCCGGGATCTTGTGACTGGGCAAAAGCTGCAGTACCGCATTGTGGCTATCGATCAAGCTGCCTCGACCACTGGCGAAGCTGTCATCGATCGGTCGTTCTCTCAAGCCCTTCGTGCGATCGGCATCGACCCCGACACTTTGTGAGCAAACGCTGCTCATCACACCCTGGTGCCCAGCCGACTCTGTGGTTCACGCCTACGCGCGGCACAGGAATTCGCACCTTCGTTGCAAAGCAATGGCTGCGAAGCGCTTGGGATTAATGAACAACACTCTGAACCCTTGCCGATCTAACCGTACACCTAGGTCGATCAATGCTGACGAAAATCTACCCGTGAGTGTCAGCTTCGGGTCGAAAGCAGCCGTTCGCGAGTGACCGCTTTGGAACCATTGGTTCTACCCGGACACCCGATAGCGCTGCTGGCTATTCGAAACTTGCTTTCGCTGCTGTCTTTGCCTCTAGAGCTGGCATCCTATGGGTCAAGAACGCCAGCGCACGAAGGGCTTGCGGAAAGCGTTAGTGGCAGTGACGCTCGCCCGTTTTGTGATTGGTGTGGCAACCCTTGGAGTCGGTACCGCCGCTGTGTGCGAAGGCAGCAACCGAGGAGATCGACAAGACTGCTGCGATCACGAGAGAAAGAATTTTCATCAGGCTACTCCATGCTTAGTGTTGTAATGGCAAATTGCCTCGCTGAGCATATGGCCAGGAGCATCCTCATAACAATCGTAATTGCCGCGAAGCCGATGAAAGGGATGACTGGTATGGGTCGAAAGCGACCTCTCGCGGACGGCAGCAATCGGCCAATAGCAGACATTGATCTTCCTCTATGAGAGAGGGCCTCGTTGCCCAAAAGCCTCACGTGCAAAATCCAAGAAGCTGCGCAGCTTGGGGGTCATTCTGCGGTCAGGGGCGTAGAGCATATGCATTGGGGAAGTCGGCACCGGATACTGCGGTAACAGGCGTACCAACGTCCCATCACGCAGTGCATCACCCACCAGCTCTATCGGTTGTAGAACTACACCTAGACCAGCCACAGCTGCCGCCAGCAGCGGGTCGCCCTGATTGATCGTCAATTTGCTTGTAATCGGTATATCGAGACGCCCTTCCTGGCTATCGAAACTCCAGTGCGAGCGACCGTCAGAATAGGTAAACCCCAAACACTCCTGCTGCTGTAGATCCCACGGATTCGTGATGGGAGGGCGGCGTGCAAGGTAGGACGGCGCAGCGCACAAAACCATCTGATAAGGCTCTAGTGGCATTGCCTTCAATCCACTGCTCATCAGCTCGCCGATGCGGAATACCACGTCGTAACCATGATCGACGATATCGACCAGTTCGTTCGACAGAGCTAGGTCAACAGACACTTCGGGATACCTGACCATGTACTCCAGCAGGCGTGGTGAAAGTACGCGAATCCCGAATGTAACTGGTGCGTTGATGCGAAGGCGGCCGCTTGGTGTGCCGCGCGTGGCAGCGGCCAGACTCTCGGCAGCTTGCATGTCTGCAAGGATCAGCTTTGCACGCTGATAGAAGGCGCGACCGAAGTCGGTGAGGCTCTGCTTGCGCGTAGTTCGATGCAGCAAGGAAACACCCAGGTGGTGTTCGAGCATTTTCACCTGTTTCCCCACCAGTTGAGGGGACAAGTTGAGATCGTCCGCAGCGGCGCTGAATGAACCCAACTCAACCGCTTTGACGAACGTCGCCATCTGGGTCAGACGATCCATTGAAAACATCCTGTTTCTAGTTCTGTGTCATCGTAGGCCTTTATCCACCACCTTCCAACGTCTAAATTTTCGTCACCCTTCGAGTGTCCGGAGACTTTCCGGATGCACATCGAGGCCCACTCAAAAACGAGGTATCCACGATGTCACGCATTGTCAGAATCCATGAATACGGTGACGCCAGCGTTCTGAAGCTGGAAGATTTGGACGTACCGGCACCGGCAGCAACCGAGGTGCAGATTGGCGTCAAAGCTATTGGCTTGAACCGAGCCGAAGTGATGTTTCGCAATCACGCATACTTACAGGAGGCTGAGTTCCCCAGCCGCTTGGGCTACGAGGCCGCAGGCATCGTGGTTGCAGTAGGTAGCGACGTAACCGAGATCAAGGTTGGCGATGCAGTCGCGCTGATCCCGCCTCTGGACATTGCTCGCTGGGGCACTTACGCAGAGCTGGCCAATGTGCCGGGCCACCTGGTCGTGAAGAACCCCAAGAATTTGTCCTTTGAAGAGGCGGCTGCGTCCTGGATGCAGTACGTCACCGCTTGGGGCGCACTGGTCGAACAAGCGAAATTGCGGCAAGGTGACTTTGTCATTGTCACCGCCGCATCAAGCAGTGTTGGCCTAGCCGCCTTCCAAATCGCTCGTATGGTTGGCGCCACATCGATTGCGATCACTCGAACTCGCGCCAAGAAACAAGCCCTGCTGGATGCCGGCGCTGCACACGTTATCGTCAGTGATGAAGAGAACATCGTCGAGCGCGTAATGGAGATAACTGGCGATCAAGGCGCCCGCGTAGTGTTCGATCCTGTGGGTGGGCCGTCCTTCGAACCTTTGACGCAGAGTATGGCCCGAGGCGGAATCTTGCTGGAGTACGGCGCGCTCAGTACCGAGCCGACACCATTCCCGTTGTTCACCGTGCTTGGCAAAAGCCTGACCCTCAAGGGCTATCTCTACGCAGAAATAGTGGCTGATCCAGAAGCCCTGACGCGGGCCAAGACCTTCATCCTAAAAGGGCTGGAGTCTGGTGCGTTGCGTCCGATCATCGCTAAGGTCTTCCCCCTGAGCGACATCCAGAATGCCCACCGTTTCCTTGAGGCCAATCAGCAGATCGGCAAGATCGTAGTTACTGTCTGATTAGTATTTACGGGGGCTGAGAGCGAATTCTTTCGGTCCCGAACTAACCCTCAGCCCAATGACCGCTTCTGGCCGTTAGCTGCCATCTTTTTTAAGGGCGGCTATCGGGCGAAATCCGCCTTTTCGACAGTCCGCTATGGGTCGATTGCGGCCATTCAAAACCCGCACATACCCGAGCCTTCAGGTAGAACACTCATAGCCGCCTCGGCTAAGGTGGCCTTTTCTGAAATGGATTTCGCCATGAAAGACACACGACAACCGGAAACTGCTGTTCCCCAGATCGAAGCACGACTGAACAACCGTCGATTCTCGGTAGCCAGCAACACCCAGGGGTTATCGGGTGCCGGCACGGTCTTCCACTATTCAGTCGACGATGGTGCCATCAACAGTACTTATCAAGGCGGACGGATCCGTGCAGGTAACCAGATAGGCCGTGTGACAGGCCCCGATACCATCGAGCTGCTTTTTCAGTGCCTGACCACCGAGGGCGAACTGCTTGCCGGCTGGTCCCGGGGTACGGTTGGCGTTGATCAAGCAGGCCGCACGACTCTGCACTTTGTCTGGGGTTGGTTATCTGGCGCCACTGGAGGGGGTGAATCCAATTACGTCGAGCTGATCGGGTAGGTCAGGCCCCGCATTGTGAGGGCTCGATGTTATCGGTGGCGTATTCCCTCACGCAGTAGGGCAGGGCTCAAGGTAAGTGGTCGTCATAGGACCTGAGAAAGCAAGCCTACCGAAGCAGGCTCATGGCAACTATGACGAAGGCCAGGACGACGACTAAAACGACCAGGGTGACAATAACGACCTTGACCAGACTATGGCTTTTCTCCCTGGCGGACAGTGCCCCGAATGCAATGGCCGCGACCATCGCCACCATGGCGCAGATGTAGAGGAACATCCAGATGGTTTGCCAGCGTTCCACTGTCGCAGTGGGCGTGCCCTCACCGAGACGGTGAAAAATCTGCAGGCACAGTGCGATAAATACAAGGGTTAGCACAAAGCACGCTATCGCGCGCTTACGCAGTGCAGGGATTGGCGTGTCACGGCAGATCAGGCATATGAACACAATGGTGACCGTGCCGATCGCCAGCGCCAGGCCTTGTGCCTCTTCCCGCCACTCGGGCAGCACCAGCACGGTGTTCGAAAACAATCCAAGCCATTGAGTCACCAGAGCCAGCGCTGGTGCAGGCACCACGCTGGCGATGGACTTCCAGGCGCTGTTCATTGGCGCTTCGCAGCCAAGGAAGCAGAGGATGAAACGTAAACCGGCAATTCAACCGCGCCAATCAATTCATTCTGCTGGCTGAAGATTTCATAGCGCGCATAAGTCAGTGCAGGTTGTTTGATGCCGCTCACCTCAAAGGTGATGGTGCCCTTTTGTTTAAGCCTGATCGGCTCCGGATTTTGTTTCATGAAAGATGAATAAAGGTTGTCGTCGATCCCCTTGAAGAAGGGCCTGATCGAGATGTCTTCAAGCGTGCCGGGTTTACTGTCCTTGTAAGGGCGCACTTCATAGTTGAAGACGCTGCGATAGTGGTTTTCCTGGTCAGCGTCGATGCCTACCTCGCCATCAAGCTGAATCAGGGTAGCGCCCGGTGATTTGACGTCTGAGGGGAAAAATATCTGGATCCTGAAACGGAGTTTCTCCATGACTCCTTTGCCGGGGGCGGAATGGGCGGCGATCGCTGCTCTGCACCCTTGCTCGCCTTCCGCTTTAACGATGGATTCGCTGAAACCGTCACCGAAGGAAAATGCATGCGTGGTGTCGCCTCGATTGCCATATTCCAGACACCCCTCGAGTTGTCGCGCATCATTGCTGACCTGGAGAATGGGCACAGACTCGATTTTGTTTCCGGCGGGTACCCAGCTGGTGAGGTGCGCCGCCGGCCAGTTCACACGAAGGGGATATACCTGATCGTGATTGCCGACACAGGAGATAATTTCAAACTTGTACTGGCTGACACTGGCATGTTCCTCAAGGCGTGAATTTGTTTCGAAATCGAAATTACCGACCTTGTGGGGCTGCGCCATCTCCCCAGGGCAAAGTGGATTGGTTTCGGCAAGGGCGGGTGCAGCTAGCCAGAGGTTCAGCAGCGTCAAGCTCGCCAACAGAACGATAGGTGCGGCAGGAACCGTCAAGCGCATGAGCGACCTCCGGCTGAAGTTCTATCCTGTTGACGGGAACGGCATATGGATCAAAGTAGTTCATGTTGGGCCAGGCAACACGCCTGGCGCTTGTGTGCAGATTCATCTGTCCGCGTGGACGGCGGCCTTCACCTCTCGCATCCACCGCCGATACTGCCGCGTACGCAACGCATTGGCCAATTGCTGCAACACCAATGCCCGCAACGGCGACACCTGCGGATCCGGCGCTCGCCCAAGGCTCAGCCGCCGCAGCTGGAACTTGACCGCCGCCATGTTGGCCAGCGAGGCCAGCGCCTTGTTCTTCCAGGTGATCGGCCGCAGTTGCGGCGCCGGGTCGACGCCACGCTGCCAGTCGTTGGGCAGGCTCGGGGCGATGGCCAGGGCCGAGCCGATGCCGACCATCTCCACGCCACTGGCGACCACCTGCTCGGCGACGGGCAGGCGGCGTATGCCGCCGGTGATCATCAGCGGCATCTGCGCGACCTGGCGGATGTCGCGGGCGAAGTCGAGGAAGTAGGCCTCGCGGGCGAGGGTGCGGCCGTCGCGGGCGTCGCCTTGCATGGCCGGGGCTTCGTAGCTGCCGCCGGACAGCTCGATCAGGTCGACGCCCTGGCCGTTGAGCAGTGCCACCACCTGACGTGCGTCGTCGGCGCTGAAGCCGCCGCGCTGGAAATCGGCGGAGTTGAGTTTGACCGCTACCGCGAAGTCGGGCGAGACCACCTTGCGCACTGCTTTCACCACCTCCAGCAACAGGCGTGCGCGGTTTTCCAGCGGCCCGCCCCATTCATCGGTGCGGGTGTTGCTTAGCGGGGAGAGGAACTGGCTGAGCAGGTAGCCGTGGGCGGCGTGGATTTCGACGCCGGTGAAACCGGCCTGCTCTGCCAGCTGCGCGGTGCGGGCGAAGCGGGCGATCACTTCGTCGATGATGGGGGCGGTCATTGCCCGTGGGGTCCCGAAGTGTTTGGACATGCTGCCCAGCGCCAATGGCACGGCTGAGGGTGCCCAGGTCTGCTGGCCGAGGTTGGCCTGCATCTGCCGGCCGGGGTGGTTGATCTGCAACCAGAACTGCGCGCCCCGCGAGCGGCCGATCCGTGCCCAACGTTTGAACGGCTCCAGTTGCGCGTCGTGCTCCAGCACCACGCCGCCCGGGCCGGTCATGGCGCGGCTGTCGATCATCACGTTGCCGGTGATCAGCAGGCCGGCACCACCGTCAGCCCAGGCCTGGTAAAGGCGCATCAGGCGCTCGGAGGGGGCCTGGTCGGTCTGCGCCATGTTCTCTTCCATGGCGGCCTTCGCGATACGGTTCGGCACGAGCGAACCATTGGGCAGGGTGAGCGGAGCGAACACATTCATGGCAAGGGCCTCGAGGGGGGAGTGGCTCGACCTTAAGCTTAAAGGCAACTTTAAGGTCAAGGGGTTTTGTGGGATAACTTGTCTCGGGCGATGCCATCGTCCAGTGAACGCATTCAGCGAGGTGAGTGATGAAAATCGGTGAACTGGCCAAGCGCAGTGGCCTGGCGGCGTCGCGTATCCGCTTCTACGAGGCCAGCGGGCTGATCAAGGCGGTCGAGCGCCGGGCCAATGGCTACCGCGACTATGGGCCAGAGGCGGTGTGGATCCTGGAGATCATCACCGGTGCCCAGCGCGCGGGCTTTTCACTGGAAGAGATTCGTCACCTGCTGCCGGAGGGGCCCAATGCCTGGCGCAAGGACGGCCTGCTCGACGGCCTCAAGCGCAAGGTGGCCGAGATCGAAGCCATGCAGCAGCGCCTGGCGCAGAGCAGGGCGCAGTTGCTGGTCGCCATCGACAGCATCGAGAACCGGCCCGAGGGCATGCCCTGCGACGACAACACCCAGCGGGTGCTGGAGCGCCTGCGCGAGGAAAGTGCAGGGGCGGTCAAGGCTCATCGGGTTGTGGAGTGAGCCTTGGATGAACGCTTGACCTTGAAGTTGAGTTGAACCTTAGAGTGCTTGACGCGGGCTGATCATCGGCACGCCCCTTCGGCTGCCCGGCGGGTCAATCTTCGAGAAAGGTCAAGCAGATATGGACAGGCGATACACCCAGGTCGAGTTCGGCACGCAGCAGGTCGAGGTGTTGGAAGGGGGCTACTATGACCGCTTCCGGATGAACCCCGACCTCGACCAGGTCGCGCGCGACCCGGCCGCCGGCGACATCGCGTTCTTCCGGCGCATCCCCAAGCAGCTTGTGCAGTCCCGGGTCGGGCCGGTCTGGGCGCCGAATTTCTATTACCGCTCTGCCAGCATCCAGCTGTTGTACCTGGCCCCCCTCGGGCGCCTGCGGGCAAGCCTGCCGGTGGCCCTCGAACCCTTGAGCCCGTTGCCGGGGTACGGCTTGGTGGCGCTGAATTTCTTTTCCTATGGGGTGTGCGACAACGATCCCTACGACGAGGTGTCCGTAGCCATCGTCATCCGCCGCCCTGGTGCCCGAGGGCCCCACGCGCTGGAGTTGCTCGATGCGATGCGGCGGCGCAACTTCTTCGCCCATGTGCTGGCGCTGCCGGTCAACACCGAGATCGCCCGGGTGCGTGGGGTGTTGGGCTATCAGTTGCCCAAGTGGCGCGCGCCGATCGAGGTGGCCATCGGCACCCGTGTGCAGGCGCAGGTCGCCGCCGCCGACGGCAGGCCGGACCTGAGCCTGCAGGCGCCGTTGCCCGCGCTGCGCACGGTGGCGTCGCAATCGAGGATGGGCACGACGACCATGGTCCATCAGGTCGACGGCCAATGGCACCAGACCCAGGTGCTGACCAACCCGCTGTCCTTTGCCCAGCGCCTGCTGCCGCGGGGCGTGAAACTGGTGCGCCATGGCGGCCCGTTGAGCCACTTGCTCGACGGGCTGGGGGCATCGACCCTGGTGCGGTTGGATGTGGTCAAGGAGGCGCAGGTGGTGCTGCACCTGCCCGCGCCTTTGAATGGTCTGGGGCAGGTCGGTCAGCGGCGATAGTAGCGACGGTCATCGTAGTAGCGATCTTGCCGGGCGCGGTCGTGATAACGCTCCCAGTTGTGCCGCCGTTCCATTTCGCGGCGGTATTGCTCACGGCGCCACTGCTCCTTGCGCCATTGCTCGCGGCGCCAGTCTTCGCGGCGGTCATGCCAGCGGTCGTCACGGTAGTAGCGGTCGTCATGGGCCAGCAGCGTTGCCGGCTGCACGGCGACCGTGCTGGCCAGGCTCGGCCAGGGGTTGGCGGGAGCCGAGGCCTGGGGCGCCGCCAGTTCGGCGGCGTGCACGGGGCTGGACGTCTTCATCGGCGAAGCGCTCGCCGAGCCCACTGCCACAAGGGCGAACAGGCCAAGGATCAGCATGCGTGGGGTAGGTAGTTTCATGGGTGAAGACAGCCTCTGAAAGACAGTTGAAGGTGTGGCCAGCCGCCCGCGTCAGCGTTTCGCTTCGGGCTTGTGCAGATAGACCGGCAAAAAGGAAAAAGTTCTGGGGCCGGCCGCTTTTATAGCCATGGCTGGAAACCCTTGGCACACTGGGTCGTACCCTGCAGCCAATAGAATTCCTACCGCCATGCCAACCGCATTCCCTTCGCTTCCCTCACTCAACGCCCTGCGCATGTTCGAAGTGGTCGCCCGCCACCTGAACTTCCGCCTCGCCGCCGAGGAACTGGGTGTCACCCAGGCGGCCGTGGCCCAGCAGATTCGTGGCCTGGAGGCCAGCCTGAACATCCGCCTGTTCGAGCGCCTGCCCCGTGGCCTGGGCCTGACCGACGCCGGGCGCGCCTACAGCACCAGCGTGCGCGGCGCACTGGCGATGATCGACGAAGCGACCCGGCTGCTGCGCCCTCAGCCTTCGCAGCTGACGGTCAGCGTGACACCGAGTTTTGCGGCGAAATGGCTGATCCCCAGGCTCGGCGATTTCGCCGAAAGCAATCCGGACATCGACCTGCGCCTGCTTGCCGGCGACCGGCTGTCGCACTTTCAAACCGACGGCGTCGACCTGGCCGTGCGCTATGGCCAGCCACCGTTCGGCGCGGGGCTCAATGCCGAGCTGTTGATGGAGCAGAGGCTGGTGGCGGTGGCCAGCCCGCAGTTGCTGGCGGAAAAAGGCGCGCCGGCAACCTTTGCCGCGCTGCAGGGGTTTGTCGCGCTGCACGACGCCCATGACTTCTGGCCCGCGTTCACGGCGGCGCTGTTCCCCGGGCAGGGGCCGGGGACGGCGCGCAACCTGCGCTTCAACCAGACCTCACTGTCGATTGAGGCGGCCGCAGGCGGGCAGGGCATCGCGCTGGCCAGCTATGCCTTCGTCAAGGGCGATATTGCCGCCGGCAGGCTGGTGCAGGTGTTCCCCCAGCAGCTACAGCTGGACAAGGCGTTCTACCTGGTGTGGCCGCGCAAGGCGCAGCAGCCTGCTGCACTGGCAGTGGTCAAGGCCTGGCTGAAAGAACAGGCAGGCGATAGCTGAGCTACTGGCATATGAAAGCCTGGCTGTCTCCCTCGAAGGCTGCACGGCTGCTAGGGTGAGTGAGTACCTGTAGGAGCGGCCTTGTGTCGCGAAAGGGCTGCTCCTACACAGGCGAAGAGACCAGCACGGGCCATGCGGCCTGGCGCTCTCGAATCATCATGTTCTTGTTCCATCCAGGAGGCAGCATGTCAGTACAGAAAGTGGCAATCATCACCGCCGGCGGCAGCGGCATGGGCGCGGCCGCGGCCCGGCGCCTGGCCGCCGACGGCTTCAAGGTCGGCATCCTGTCGTCGTCGGGCAAGGGCGAGGCGCTGGCCAGTGAGCTGGGCGGCATCGGCGTGACCGGCAGCAACCAGTCCGTCGAAGACCTGCAACGCCTGGTCGACGCGGTCATGGCCAAGTGGGGCCGGGTGGATGTGCTGGTCAACAGCGCCGGCCACGGCCCCCGCGCGCCGATCCTGGAAATCAGCGACGAAGACTGGCACAAGGGCATGGAAGTGTACCTGCTCAACGTGATCCGCCCGGCGCGGTTGGTGACGCCGATCATGCAGCGCCAGCAGGGCGGGGTGATCATCAACATCTCCACCGCCTGGGCCTTCGAGCCCAGCGACATGTTCCCCACCTCGGCGGTGTTCCGCTCGGGGCTGGCGGCGTTCAGCAAGGTCTTCGCCGACACCTACGCGGCCGATAACGTGCGCATCAACAACGTGCTGCCTGGCTGGATCGACAGCCTGCCGAAAACCGAGCAGCGCCGCGACATGGTGCCGATGAAGCGCTACGGCACCAGCGAGGAAATCGCCGCCACCATTGCCTTCCTGGCCAGTGACGGCGCGGCCTACATCACCGGGCAGAACATCAGGGTCGATGGTGGCTTGACCCGCAGCGTGTGAATCACGCGTCTGGATGCAAATGAATGATAAGTATTACCATGTGCGACTTTCATTCATTTGCCGCCGGAGATCCGCGCCATGAACCCAGCCAACCGCCATGTCGTCGGCGATCTCTACCTGCGGCACCACAGCTGGGTAGTGAGCGTGCTGCGCAACCGGTTGGGTAACCGCGAGCAGGCGCTGGACCTGGCCCAGGACACCTTCGTCAGGCTGTTGCGCAGCGAGCTGCCGACGCCGTTGCGTGAGCCACGCGCCTACCTGGCGACCATCGCCGGGCGCCTGTGCCTGCAGCACTTTCGCCGCCAGGCGCTGGAGCGCGCCTACCTGGACAGCCTGGCGCTGCTGGAGCCGCAGCATCAGCCCTCGGAGGAAACCCGCCTGCTGGTGCTCGAAGCGCTGGATGCGGTGGGGCAGGTGCTCGATGGCCTGGGCAGCCGCGTGCGCGAGGTGTTCCTGCTGTCGCAACTCGACGGCCTGACCTACGCGCAGATCGCCGAGCGCCAAGGGTTGACCGTAAATGTGGTGCAGAAAGCCATGCTCAAGGCCTATCGACACTGCTACGCATCGGTCTACGGCGAATGAGGCCGCAACAGGCAGATGCGCAGCGGCTGGACCCGGCCGTGGTCGAGCAGGCCATGCTGTGGATGGTGCGCCTGCAGTCGGGGGCCAGCAGCGAGGCCGAGCGCCTGGCCTGCCAGCGCTGGCGCCAGGCGAGCGCGGCCCACGAACTGGCCTGGCAGCGCCTGGATGGTCTGGGCCAGGGCCTGCGTAAGGGTACGCATGGCGTGCCGGCGGCGCGCAGCCTGCTGCTGGCGCGCACCCGTGTGTCGCGGCGGGCCTTGCTCGGCGGGCTGGCCGGGGCCGGGGTGCTGCTTGCCAGCGGCTATGGCGTGCATCAGCGCAGTGTGCTGCCGACGCTGCTCAGCGACTACGGCACTGCCACCGGCGAGCGGCGCAGCTGGCGCCTGGCCACGGGGCTGACGGTACAGCTTGATACGGGCAGTGCACTGGATGGCGATCAGGTGGACGGCCAGCACGTGCTGACGCTCAACCGTGGGCGGGTGCTGCTGGAAACAGGGCAGGGTGCAGGCCTCAGCGTGCGTGCGGGGCAGGCGCGGATCCTGGCGGGTGTGGGGGCACGGCTGGTGGTTCAGCAGCAAGTGGCCGCCACCCTGGTGCAGGTGCTCGACGGCAGGGCGCTGGTGGAAGACGGGCAGGGTGTACGAGTTGGGCTGGAAGGCGGCTGGCAGCAGCTGTTCGCGGCCACGGGCGCAGGCAGCGTGACGCCGTTGCCGGTGGGCGCAGCGGCCTGGACGCAGGGGCAACTGGTGGCCGAGCGCATGGCGCTGGGCAGTGTGTTGGCCGACCTGGACCGCTATCGCAAAGGGGTATTGCGCTGCGATCCGCAGGTGGCCGGGCTGCAGGTCAGCGGCACGTTCTCGCTGGACCAGCCGGAGGCCAGCCTGGACTTGCTGGCCGAGGTGTTGCCGGTGCGGGTGCAGCGGGTGCTGGGCTATTGGGCCACGGTAGTGCCGGCCTGAATTTCACCGCGCAAAAAATTTCGCCCATACCCGGCAGGTTTTCATTTCTCGCGCATCAGTACAGGCAAACGCGCTGAATCTGCAGCGCTTCGCCCACGCCTGTCTGCCAAGGATTGTCTCGATGCTGTGTCGCCTTACCCCTCTCGCAAGCCCGCTGTTGCTCGGCCTGGCCGTGGCCGCGTGGCACCTTCCCGCCCAGGCCGAAGTGCGCCGTTTCGATATCGCCCCCGGCAGCCTCGACAGGGTGCTCGGGCAGTTCGGCCAGCAGGCCGGGGTGATGGTCGCCGTCGACTCCCAGGCCTCCCGGGGCGTGCAGAGCCCCGGCCTGCGCGGCCAGTTCGCGGTCGAGCAGGGCCTGGCCATGCTGCTGGTCGGCACCGGGCTGCAGCCGGTGCAGGTCAGCAGCGACCGTTATCGGCTGATCCCCCGGGCAGCCGAGAACGGTGTCATGGAACTGGGCG
This sequence comes from Pseudomonas sichuanensis, assembly GCF_003231305.1. Taxonomy (GTDB): domain Bacteria; phylum Pseudomonadota; class Gammaproteobacteria; order Pseudomonadales; family Pseudomonadaceae; genus Aquipseudomonas; species Aquipseudomonas sichuanensis. The sequence continues at coordinate 93,927 of NZ_QKVM01000017.1, forward strand.
CCACCAGCGTCAACGCCACCGGGCTCGGTGCGACCACCGAGGGCAGCGGTTCCTACACCACCGGGGTGACCAGTACCGCCACCAAGATGAACCTGTCGATACGCGAGACCCCGCAGAGCATCAGCGTGATCACCCGCCAGTTCATGGACGACCAGCAGCTCACCAGCATGTCCGACGTGCTCAAGCAAACCCCGGGCATCACCATGTCCCAGGATGGCGGCGAGCGTTTCAATATCTATTCGCGCGGCAGTGGCCTGAACACCTACCAGTTCGACGGCATCACCACCTACCAGGAAAACCAGACCCGCACCATGCCCAGTACCCTGCTGGATATGGCGATCTACGACCGGGTCGAGGTGGTGCGCGGCGCCACCGGCCTGATGACCGGCGCGGGCGACCCCAGCGGTGTGGTCAACGTGGTGCGCAAGCGCCCGACCCGGGACTTCCAGGCGTATGTGCAGGGTGGCCTGGGCTCGTGGAACTATCGGCGCCTGGAGGCCGATGTGTCCGGCCCGCTGACCCCCGAGGGCAACCTGCGCGGGCGCCTGGTAGCGGCCAAACAGACCAACCACACCTTCATGGACTGGTATAAGCAGGACAAGGACATCGCCTACGGCGCGCTGGAAGCCGACCTCACCGACACCACCCTGCTGCGGGTCAGCATCGACCACCAGCGCTATCGGCCCACCGGCGGCCAGGGTGTGCCGCTGATCTACAACAACGGCACACCAACCGACTTCTCCCGCTCCACCAGCTCCGGGGCGCGGTGGAACCTGGACCGCTTCGAGACCACCAACTACACCGTCGGCCTCGAGCAGCAACTGGCCGGCGACTGGCAGCTGAAAGTCGGCACCACCTACATGGATGTCGACCGCTACGCATTGTCGGGTGCCTATTACAGCGCATCGAACAACTCCAACATCCGCCCTGACGGCACCGCCAAGATCGACCAGAGCGACGCCACCGCCACCCAGCGCCAGCGCGCGATCGATGCCACCTTGCAAGGGCCGCTCGAACTGTTCGGGCAGACCCACGAACTGATCTTCGGCGCCAACTACTTCGACTACGTCAATCGCCATCACTCCGAGGGCACCGATGACGCGATCGTCGACTTCAACAACTGGGGCAACGAACTGCCCAAGCCGAACACCGACATGTTCACGCCGGTGCTGGACTACGATGTCGACACCCGCCAGAGCGGCTACTTCACTGCCGCGCGTTTCAACCTGAGCGACAGCCTGCACCTGATCCTCGGCTCCCGGGTCAGCAACTACCGCTATCACTACTACCTGCGCAGCCTGCCCAACGGCACCCCCAGTGCCTACAGCATGACCGAGCGCGGCGTGGTCACGCCCTACGCCGGGCTGGTCTACGACCTCACCCCCGAGCAGTCGGTGTACGTCAGCTACACCGATATCTTCAAGCCGCAGTCCGCCCGTGACCGCGATGGCAAGTACCTGGAGCCGGTGGTGGGGAAAAACTACGAGACGGGTTGGAAGGGCGAGTTCTACGACGGGCGCCTGAACAGCAGCGTGTCGCTTTACCTGGTCGAGCGCGACAACGTCGCCGAGCTCGATGGCGGCGCCAAGGTGCCGGGCACTCGCGACCAGGAAGACGCCTACCGCGCCGTCAGCGGCGCCAAGACCAAGGGCATCGACATGGAGCTGGCCGGCGAGTTGGCCGCCGGCTGGAACGTGCAGGCCGGCTACAGCCATTCGCGCACCGAAGACGCCGATAGCCAGCGGCTGACCACCCAGTTGCCGATGGACACCTTCCGGCTGTGGAACACCTATCAGCTACAGGGCGACTGGCAGCGCCTGACCTTGGGCGGCGGGGTCAATTGGAACTCCAGCAACTCGGTGTATTTCTCCCGTTACCGTACCCGCATCACCCAGGACGACTACGCCGTGGTCAACCTGATGGCACGCTACCGCTTCAACGAGCACCTGAGCAGCACGCTGAACCTCAACAACCTGTTCGACGAGAAGTACTACACCGGCTTCTCCGGCAGTTGGGGGCACTACGGCGCGCCGCGCAACGTGATGATGAACCTGCGCTACGACTTCTGACCCTCAACCCGCCGCCCGGCGCCGCCGCTTCTGCTGGTACATGTCGTCGTCGGCGCGGCTGAGCAGGGTGTCGGCGTCCTCACCGTCATCGGGGTAGCAGGCTACGCCGATGCTGCAGGTAGGCATGCCGATATCGCCGAACTCTGGGCCCAGTGGCTCGGCCATGACGGCGAGGATCTGGGCGATCTGCTCGGCAACCGCAGCGGGCGACGAGATTTCCGGCAGCAATACGGTGAACTCGTCGCCGCCCATGCGCGCCACCGTGTCGGTGGCCGCCACGCAGGCTTCCAGGCGCCGGGCAATGGTGCATAGCACGCGGTCGCCCGCCGCATGCCCGTGTACATCGTTGATGCCCTTGAAGTCGTTGATGTCCAGGAACAGCAACGCCAGTGGCCGCTGCTGGTGCCTTGCGCTGTGCAGCGCTGCTACCAGGCGGTCGTTGAACAGCGAGCGGTTGCACAGCCGGGTCAGCGGGTCGTGATGGGCAAGGAAGCGCAGCTCCTGCTCGGCCTGGGTCAGGGCGGTCACGTTGCGCGCCACGCCGATCCGCGCACCCACTTCGTCGGACCAGAACGCCGCCCACAAGATGTGCACGACTGCACCATCCTTGCGGATGTAACGGTTACGGAAATCGAAATGGGCGTGGCCGTTCATGATGCGGATGATCGAGGCGCGGGTCGCCTCCAGGTCGTCCGGGTGCATGTAGCGGGTGATTGGGGTGCCGGTGAGTTCGTCGGCGCGGTAGCCCAGCAAGGCTTCGCAGGCATTGCTGACGAACACGATGGTGTTGTCCCTGTCGACCACGAACACGGTGTCCAGCATCAGGTGGATCAGCTTGGGGTAGAGCGCTTGCAGGTCAACGGGCATGGGGCTGGGAGTCCGCTACGGTGGGCTCGATCGTGGCCTGATCGCGAAGGGCGGCGGCGAGTGGCCCGGTCGGCAGCGGGGCAGGGCCAGGCAACGGTTCGCGGCGCCGGCCAGCATACACAGTGGCGGGTGGCTGTCACCAGTAGTGGCGGACGAAATGGACGGGCGTGCAGCAGCACCTGTCGTTGATGGGCAGGTGATGTGCGGGGCAGGCCAGGGCGCCGAGCGGTGCCCCGGCCGGGATCATCAGGCCGGTACGCCGAGGATGATGTGCGAGGCCTTGATGATGGCGGTCGCATTGACGCCTGGGGCCAGGCCCAGTTCCTGCACGGCATCGCGGGTGACGATGGCGTGCACCTGGGTGCCGCCGGCGAGTTCGAGGGTCACTTCGGCGTTGACCGAACCGTCGGTGACTTTCACCACCTTGCCATTCAGGCAGTTGCGGGCCGACAGGCGAATGTCGCTGGCCTCGGTCATCAGCATCACCCAGGGTGCCTTGATCAGGGCGATGGCCTCGGCGCCTGGCTTGAGCCCCAGGCTGTTGACGCTCTCGACGGTGACCACCGCCACCAGCGTTTCACCGCCGGCCAGTTCGAGGCTGACCTCGCTGTTGACGGCGCCGGGGCGCACGTCACGGACCTTGCCTTTGAACACGTTGCGAGCACTGACTTTCATGACATTCTCCTTGGTAATGAAAAAATCTGACTGCAGTGTCAGGATTTCGTTATGTAGTTTCCAGCATAGCGACGGCAGTGAGAGCTTTTTGTATACAGAAACCGTCAGTTCTGCTTACATTGGCCGGCGCCTACGACAGCGGCAATCGCCGCTGCGTATTGCGACGGTTACCCATCATGCAACACCCAACGCTGCTCGAACCCTACGAGCCTCTTGCGCGAATCCCGTTCACCGCTGATGCAAGCTTCAGCGCTCCCACGAGCGACGGACTCGCTGCCATACCCTTCACGCCTGAAACCCGTCCATGCCTGTCAGGGCCCTTGGCCCATGCTTTGGCACGCCCGGATTCAGCCGCGGCACGGTATCGCTTGGCGTTCATCTCGACACTGCCTGCGCAGCTGCACTGAACGCTCCAACCAGGTCGTTCGACGGCGGCCTGTGCAAACATCATGTTGAATGCGACCCCTTGCGGGAGAGGAACACCCATGCCTAAGACAATGCTGGTCAAGAACGCCGAACTGCTGGTGACGATGGACGGCGAACGCCGGGAAATCAAGCGCGGCGGCCTGTACATCGAAGACAACATCATCAAGCAGGTCGGCCCCAGCGACAGCCTGCCGCAAACCGCCGATGTGGTGCTGGACATGGCCGGCAAGGTGGTCATCCCCGGCCTGGTCAACACCCACCACCACATGTACCAGAGCCTCACCCGCGTGGTGCCGGCCGCCCAGGACGGTGAGCTGTTCAACTGGCTGACCAACCTGTACCCGATCTGGGCGCGGCTGACGCCGGAAATGATCGCGGTATCGACCCAGACCGCCATGGCCGAGTTGATCCTGTCGGGCTGCACCACCTCCAGCGACCACCTCTATATCTACCCCAACGGCTGCAAGCTCGACGACAGCATCCACGCCGCCGAGGAAATCGGCATGCGTTTCCACGCCGCGCGCGGCAGCATGAGCGTAGGCCGCAGCCAGGGCGGCCTGCCGCCGGATTCGGTGGTGGAGAAGGAAAGCGACATCCTCAAGGAGTCCCAGCGCCTGATCGAGGACTACCACGACGCCAGCCATGGTTCGATGCGCCGCGTGGTGGTGGCGCCGTGCTCGCCGTTCTCGGTGAGCCGCGACCTGATGCGTGAAGCCGCGGTGCTGGCGCGCGAGTACGGTGTGTCGCTGCACACCCACCTGGCCGAGAACGTCAACGACATCGCCTACAGCCGCGAGAAGTTCGGCATGACCCCGGCTGAGTACGCCGAAGACCTCGGCTGGGTCGGCCACGATGTCTGGCACGCCCACTGTGTGCAGCTCGACCAGCACGGCATCGAACTGTTCGCCCGCACCGGCACTGGCGTGGCCCACTGCCCCTGCTCGAACATGCGCCTGGCCTCGGGCATCGCGCCGATCCGCAAGATGCGCGACCACGGCGTGCCGGTGGGTCTGGGGGTGGACGGCTCGGCCTCCAACGATGGCGCGAGCATGATCGGCGAAGTGCGCCAGGCGCTGCTGTTGCAGCGGGTCGGTTTCGGCCCCGATGCCATGACCGCGCGCGAGGCCCTGGAAATCGCCACCCTGGGCGGTGCCAAGGTGCTTAACCGTAACGACATCGGCGCCCTGGCCCCCGGCATGGTCGCCGACTTCGTCGCCTTCAGCCTGGGCCACGTGGCCTACGCAGGCGCCTTGCACGACCCGCTGGCAGCGCTGGTGTTCTGCACCCCGACCCACGTCGATACCAGCGTGATCAATGGCCGGGTGGTGGTGAAGGACGGGCATATCACCACTGTTGATCTGCCCCTGGTGCTGGAGCGTCACAACCAGCTGGCGCGGCAACTGGTCAGCGGCGAGTGACGTGAGGGGCCGTTGCGCGCCTTGTGGGGCGCAACGGCTGCTCAGCCAACCGCACATTGGCGCTTTTAATCGCGTTGGTTCAGATAACCGCTGAGCACATCGATCATGTCCTGCTGATGTTGCGTCGCCTGTGCGTCGCCCCATCGCTTGTGCGCGTAGATCAGTTTCATTTTCAACGAGTCGATGCGTTCCCTGTTGCGGTTTTCGAAATGCTTGCGCTTCTCGTTGAACGGCTTGTTGCCATACTCTGAATTGATGCCCCGCGATACCAGTGCCAGGTTGCCGAAAGTATCCAGCACCTCGCCGGAAACGGTATCAAGGTCGACGCCCTGTGCCGTCTGCGGCGAAATATGCTCGATCGAGTTTTTCGCGGTCATCCGGAACTGGGTGCGTTGCTGGGCATTCAACTGAGCGGCGTTGGTGCTCCAGAGCACGTACTCCAGCTTGTAGAACCAGTAATGCGCGAAACTCAAGCCCGAAGCCTTGTTCAACTCCTTGGCGGGGTCTATCAAAGGCATGGTGGCCGAGGCATCTTCCAGGAACACATGGCTGCGCTCGATCAGCGGCCTGGGGTCGGTGCTGCACAGCAGGTGGTTATCGAGGTGTTTGAGTTGTCGAAGGTAGCTGGCCCGGCCGGTTCGATTGGCGCGTATGTATGCCAGCAATGGAGTAAGCCAGTACTGGGTGGTGATCTGCTGTGAGTGGTAAAGCATGCTCTGCAGCAGCGCGAATGCGTGATCGCTGGCTTCTTCGCGGACCAGCGTGGTGTACGTCTTGCCGGAGGCAGCCTCGCTTGGACGCTTTCGCAGGTCGTGGATGAGGTGGTGTTCCTCGCCATCGACTTCCACCCACTTGATGACATGCTTGTCGAAGCAGTAGCGCACTTCCCACAGCAAGGCGATGAACTTCTTCGACTTGGCGCCACTGCGGGACGCTTTCAGGAAATGCGTGTCGAACAGCGACAGCAGGTCCTTGTCATTGATCCTGGGAATGTCCGGCTCACCGTGCTCGTTCAACCAGATGCGCAACGCATGCTGCAGCAGCATCGAGAAAGTGATGATGCTGCGCACCTTGCGCGTGCCCTGGAATACTTCTGGCGGTACGCTGCCCTGCTCGGAGAGTGCACTCGTCCTGCCCGCGAGGATATCGGCCAGGGACAGCAAGCGTGGATTGCGGTTGGTCGAATATTTGTCACTCAGCGCTTGCAGAACACAGTCTGACCAGGCCAGTTGCTCGTCATCGCGCAGCGCCGCTTGATTGGAGAACAGCGGGTGCACATCGAACCTGGCGATGCTGCGCAGATTGCGTTCTACATAGTCGTCCATGTAGGCGCAGGACTCCCACAGCGCTGCATAGCGCTCTCGCTCGGCGGTATTGTCGATGTGCTGGAGCAGCCTGGCCTTGAGAATCTCATGCTGCTGGAGCTGCACGCCCCGGTTGTTGATCACCTCGAAGATCTTGTTGAGGTCCATGGTTGCCGGGAAGTGGGTCATGACCACGGTTACTTTGTTCAGCACGTACTCGGCGAAAGCGGTCAGTTCGGCTTGCTCGCGCTCGTGCTTGAAGCGCTGGATGATCCCGAGCGCGGTGTCGATCTTGTCATGCTCGACGGCCGGCGCCTTGCCGGAGGCACAGCTGGCCTTGAACGCCTTCTCGATATCCGGTCGGATGGGGAAGCCCAGGCGCGGACGAAGCCCATCGTCGTGTTCGCCAGCGAGGAATGGCTTGAGTTTCTGCCCCAGGGACAGTGCCAGCAGCCATAAGGTGGTGAAGCGCTGTTGGCCGTCGATCAAGTCGTATTCGACCGTCGAGCGATCCTGTTGCCGGGTCACCACCAGGATGCCGCCCAGGTAGGCGATGGGGCGTTTGTCTTCGAATGCGGCCCACAGGTCGTCCAGCAGGGTGCGCACCTGCTCATCGCTCCACACATACAGGCGCTGATAGACCGGAATCTGGAAGAACATGCCTTGCTTGACGATCTGCTGCAGGGTGATGTCGTGCGATTGAATGGTCATGCGCATTGCTCCTCGATCCAGGCTTCACGCCCGTCCAGCGTGCCTTCCTTGCCATAGAACGCCAGCACAGCGGCTTTGTAGCGCCCTCGCACGGTCGAGTCGGGCTCGATGTCTTCCGCTGCGTAGATGGCCGCAGAGCGTGAGTCGGACAACAGGAACGCCATCACTTCGTCCGGGGTGTAGGCCTGGGCGATGACATCCAGCAAGTTCAACGATGCGTCGCGCAGGTAGACAGTGATCGCGGCGGCAAAGATGTAGCTCTTTTCAATGCGGATCGCGCCGATGACGTAATCCAGGCAGAGCGCAAAACGCAGCAGGTCGCGGGTGCCGAAACGGTCGACGAACATCAGTACCGCCAGGCAGAACAGCTCGCGCAGGTAAGGTGAGAGGCGCAGGGTCACCTCGGTGTAGAACTGCCGGAAGGCCCGCTCCTGCGTATTTGGGCCGAACAGCTGGTTGACCAGCGCTGCGTACTTTTCGACATACAGGAAAAAGCCCAGCCCGCGCTGGATGGGTTGGCGCAGCGAGAAGGGCAGGGTTGCGATGTCGTCCGGTTCGGGCAAGGCCCCGCGGCTCAACTTGACGTTGCCTGCCTGGGAAACCAGCAATTGTGCCGAGGCATAGGCGACCGGCGCGGGGGATATGCCCAACCGATGCCCCTGCTCGGGGCGCAGGGTGCGTGCCTGGAATTCGTCGATGATGCCGTCCCTGCACTCCTCGCCAAGCGTCTTCTGGCCACGCCAGCGCCGGCCGCGCCAGAGCAGTTTGCCGAACAGCAGCGCGTCGAAATCACCTGCGATGCCCTGGCACTGGTTATGTTCCTGCCAATTTTCCCAGCGCCTGGCGAACCGGGCACGCAGATTGTCCCGGTGCTCGCCCTCGATGGCGCGCAGGTGGAAGGCCTTGAGCAGGTCGGCGGCACCCAGCGGCACGCCGCGGCTGTTCTGGTTATCGAAGAAGGTGAACGCCAAGTCTTCGTTGGGCACCGTGATCACGGTGAAAACGATGTGCTGGAACAGGTCTTTGAAGCCATCCGGCAAGCCTTCGGCTTCGATGATCCGCTGGGCCTGCTGGATGTTGTTGACCGACGCTGGCGACCGGTAGGCAAAGTCGGCTCCGTCGGGCAGCTTGCCATGAAGCACGTGGTAGAGAACGCACAGCGTGGTGAGCCGCTGCTGGCCGTCAATGACGAATTGCCTGTGCTGTGCGCTGTCCTTGTGGATCAGCAACGCGCCCATGTAGTAGTCGAGCCCGCTGTCCCGCTCCAACTGGAACTCGCGAAGGTCCTTGAGCAACTGCTGAACCTTGTCCTTGTCCCAGACATAGGGGCGCTGGTAGGTATCCAGGGCCAGTGGCATCCGTTGCGAGGCAAGCAATGCCTCGAAAGGGATGACCCTGACCGCTACGGCGTTGTTCTTGCTCATCGCTGGCGAATCCTTACGCTGGGCGGCTGTTCAAAGGCGGCCAATCCTACAGCGATTGGTGAATGATGGCCATGGGCCGCCTTTTGCAGGTATTTGCCCTCCATAAACAGCGTCTGGCGCTGCCCAGCCGGCGCAGCAAGGTGTTCGAGCTGGATCAGCGTGGACTGCCGACGACGTTGTGAAGAATTGCTCGGCGCGCCGATCATTCAGTGATCACAGAGCGTTTATGCTCGCCAGAGGCGTGTAGCCGTTTTGCCACACCCTTTCAAGAATTCTCCCTCCTGCGCGCGAGACACCTTCTGACTTCTTCCTGAATACCGCCTCGGTATGGTTTCCCTCCTGCATTTTCAGGTCGCCCGACCGAGGCCATTGCACTGCACCGCCCCCTTGTGGGAGCGGGCTTGCCCCGCGATGCGTAGCCATCAGGCGACCTCCTTTCCAGCAAGGAGCGCCGAACCAAATGGCAACCATCCCCGACAAGGCCAGCCCTTCAGGCAAGGGCACCTCGCAGGTAGCGATCACACCACTCGCCGAGATCCAGGCCCAGGACGTCGGCCATGGCGCCGCCGTGTTCGACGCCTGGCTGCGGGAAGTCAGTGCCGGCCATGCCACCCTCGAGCGCCTCAAGGCCGTCGCCGGCAATGTGCCGGTGGCGGGCAACAGCATCGCCCTGATCGAAGCGCTGGGCGCTATCGCTACCCTGGCCCGTAGCAAGGTGCCCGACCCGCTCGACTGCGCCACCTTTGCCCTCAACCTGATCGGCCTGGTCACCTCGCCCGCCGGTGAAGCGCCGGCGCGCATGAGCTTGCGGCCGATGCTGTTGTTCGTGCGCCAGGAGGGTAAGCAGGTGCTCGACGATGCCTCGGTCGAACTGTTGGCCGGCCACCTCAATGCCGATATCGTCGGCAGCCTTGATAATTTCGTCAGCCAGGCCGCAGGCAAGCTCAAGGGCATCCTGGCCGAGGCCGCCACGCTCGGTGAGCGGATCATTCTCGATATTGCCAGTGGCCTGTCCGCCCTGGCCGAAGGCGCCGGCCCAAGAAACGCCCGCCCGGCATCCGCCACGAGCAGCGCGCTGATGCACAACCCGCTGGCCACGCTCGACAACTACCTCGCCGGTGCCTTCAGCGCCTACAAGCACGCTGGCAAA